>JABSQH010000016.1 GCA_013213745.1 Ilumatobacteraceae bacterium
CCTCGCGGCTGTCGAGATCGACTGGTGGTTCGACCCCGGACTTCCGAACGCGCTCGCCGGGCAAGCCTGGCTCTGCGCGGCGTTCTGGAGTGCTGCGATGGTGGTGATGGCGGTTGGTCAGCGGTTCTGGAACCAGCCGAGCAAACTGCTGGCATACAGTTCGGGCATCATCCTGGCGTTCTACGTCTTCCACGCTCCCGCGCTGACTGCGACGAGTTGGATCTTCATCGGTCCGGGGGATGACGTCGTCGGAATTACTCCTGGTGACTTCACGGCACGGGTGTTCTACGACCTCTACACGTTCTCGCGTGGCTGGTTCGGCGCTGTCCTGACCCTGTCGTCATTCGTGGTGCTGATTGGATTCATCGAGTGGTTACGACTTCTTCTCGGGGCCACGACGCAACGATTCCCTGGTTATCCGTCGCGCGCCGTGGTGGCGGGTGCTGATCCTGCGGTGGTGGGATCGCGCGATGGTGACACTCTCGGTGCTCGCTCGGATGGTGGCGGGGTCGCTCACGGCGCGTCGGTCGGTGATTGATCTGCGGTTGCCGGTGTCGGCGGTGATGCGAGTGAACTTGCCGCATCTGCTGCACGCCCCGAGCATCACAGCCGCCAGCGGTTACGAGGACAGCAGTGCGGTTGCATGCCCCGCCGGGAGCCGGACCAGCTGAGGTCGGCGCAACCACGATGATGGAGGCGCTCGGACGGTCAACGTGGTTTCGGCCGGCCACATCGTCGTCCGTGGACGTACCCCGAGCCACACGCTGGCACGGGCATCATTCGCCGTTCACCGTGACGGCGACGACCTACGGTGTTTGTAGGCGGCGTCGCCTGAGGACGTGATAGGCGCCCAAGATCGGGCCAAACAGGGCCAAAATCTTCGTCTGAGCAGGCCACGTCGCGATGAGGCCGGCGACCACCGCCGTCGACACGACGAGAAAGACCTCACCGGCGACCCACAGGTCGTCATCATCGACGTCGGCCGCCCTCAGATCCCGGTGCCGATACAGGTGAACCATCATCAAAAGGCGAACAAAGAACAGCGCCCCCAGCAACGCCGTGTACGCAACCGCCTGGCCGTCTTCGGGCCCACGTTCGATATCGAACCCGGCAAAAACCGGGAACAGACTCATCGACAAGAGCCACAGAGCGTTCAACCAGATCAGGGTCACGTCATAGTCCGACACCTTCTCCCAGAACCTGTGGTGACCGATCCAGAACAAGATCATGAGCAGGAACACGAGCACGTAGGTGACGAACTCCACGCGCCTCGTTCTGAACAAGTCGCTCACGGTGTCCCCCTCCTCGACCAAGTCGATGAGCGGAAGGGCCAGCAGCGTGACCGCCACCGCAACGACAGCGTCGCTGAAGTTCACGAGCCGATCGAGACCCCGCGTCGTCGTCCGGTGGACCACGATCGAGACACTAGGCAATTCGCCCACCTGCCGCACCGGGTGGATCTCGGTGATGGATGCATCGAAATCGACAGCGGTCCGGTGGTGGCGTCACAGACCCCTACCGGGTTGACTTGGCAACACGCGTTGCGGCGACGTCGAATGTCGCCACCGATTCGCCCACTCCACCGTGATCTCATCGCCTCGTTGGACGCCCGCGAGAACGTGGCGATGCCGATGCTGCTCAACGGTGTCGCTCGCAAGGATGCGTTCGCCCGCGCCGACGAGTTGCTGACCAACGTCGGTCTCGCCGAGCGGGCACGACATCGGCCCGGGATGCTCTCGGGAGGCCAGCAGGAGCGCGTTGCGGTCGTGCGTGGTCTGGGTCAGCACCCGCCGTGGCTGCTCGCGGACGAGCCGACCGCCAGCCCTGACCACATTCAGGCAGAGGGGATCACTCGGCTGTTGCGCGAGCTGCGCGATGTCGGTCGAGTGATCGTGGTGTCGACCCACGACGCGCAGCTGGTGCCGATCGCCGACAAGATCGTCAATCGCAGCGATCAAAGCAGTGCAGGTGGGCGACGGATACGGCGGCGGAGCACTGGACGCGACAGCGTTCGTTGACGACGCGCTGGCCGCTGCGATCACGGGGCGGGAGACGTCGATTGCTCGACTCGCCGCCGTGAACGCCGAGGTCGAGCGGCACCCACATGCCGATGCGGAGTCGCAGGCGGAGTTGCTCACCTGGTTGGCGGTGCGCATCGATCGCAACGCTCGCGCCGATGAACTCCGCTGCTTACCGCTGCCCGACGAGGAGGTCGATGCCGCCCTTCGGCGTCTTGCTCGACGAGGACTGATCACCTTCGACGAGCGCTTCGGCTGGAACGCGGAGACGGACGCGCCCTTCGGTGCGACCTAGCGTGCTTCGTGAGTCGCTGCCCACGCTGCCTCGGCGGCGCCGAGTTCTGTGGCCGGCTCGCCGTCGGCGATGTACTCCATCAGCATCGCCCGCCACGGGCCGTGGGCTTGGAGCTTGCCCAAGATGGCGCTCACGCCCCATACGACTCGATCGAGGATCACGAAACTCGGCGGCATGTTCAGACGCTCGATGACCTCGGCATGGGGACCCTGCACGTCGAAGATCGTGCCGATGGTGTCGCGCATCCAGTCGCGGGTGAAAGTGAATTCGTCGGTCAGGTACGGCACGTACGGGCTCGACACGTAGCTGTACACCAGCGCCGGGTCGAGGCCGTGGTCCAACGGGAGGAATCTCGCCGCCACCATCTCGGCCACGAGGCGGTCGGGATCGCGATCGATGATGATCGCATCCATCGACGGCTTGAGCGTCTCCCATTCGCCGGGCGACCACCGTTTGACCAACCCGTAGTCGAGAAACGTCACGCTCCCGTCGTGGTGGAACTTGTAGTTACCCGGATGGGGATCACCGTTGAAGATGCCGTGGCGCATGATGGCGTTTTGCGCGAACCGCCAGATGACTTCGGCAGCGTGCTGTTTTGTCGCGTCGGGTTCCGACCGGCGGAACTCGTCGAATGTCATCCCGTCGACCCATTCGGTGGTCAGCACATGCGCTGAACACAACTCGGGGACGAGCTTGGGGATGCGCACCCACGGATGCCCTTGGAACCGGGCTTCGAACTCGGCGAGGTTGCCAGCCTCGATCGCGTAGTCGAGTTCCTCACGCATGCGGTCGCGGAGTTCGTCGACGAGCCCTTTGGCGTCGAGGCCCTTGAGCATCATCGTCGAGAACATCGAGTACATGACCTCGGCCGCATCGAGGTCGGTTTCGATTGCCTCGTGCACACCCGGGTACTGCACCTTGACCGCAACGTCGCGACCATCGGGAGTGATGGCTCGATGTACCTGTCCGATCGATGCGGCGGCAACTGGGAGATCGCCCCAGTCGAGGAACAGGCGCTCGGGTGGTGTGCCAAAGTCGGCGCGCACGACACCGGCGGCAAGGCTTGGTGCCATCGGCGCGGCGTCGGCTTGGAGCGTGGCGAGCGCTTCTTGAGCTTCGTCGGGCAGCGCCTCGAAGATGAAGCTGACGAGCTGGCCGGCCTTCATCAGCACGCCCTTCATTTCGCCGAGCTCCTTGGCGACATCTTCTGCTGTACGGATGGCGAACTGTTCGTCGAGTTCAGCGCGGCGCTGTTCGGCGCTGCCGATCCCCTTCAACCGGGACACGGCGAAGCGCGTCGAGTTCCGTGCCGACAACTTCCACACACGGGCAGATCGGGTGAATCGATCGGTGAGTGGTGACGCCTTGGCCCGCTGGGCGGCGGCCGCGAGTCCAGCTGCAAGCGCCGCAATCGAGGCGATGCCCGCGACGGCTTTGGTACGCATCAGAACCCGGAGTTGTCGACGTCGCCGGCGACCGGAGGTGGAGGAACGGTACGGCTGATCGGCGATCGAGCGAGGAGTTCGTCGTCGAGCGGTTCGCCGGTGACCTCGTCGGTCCAATAGGTGCCGTCGTCCAGGCGCTGGAGCGCCCGTTCGACGTCGTCGAGGTCGGCAGCGATGGCGTCGAGATCGACGTCGGGCTCGGTCATGCAACGAGCGTAGCGAGCGTCCAGATGCCGATGCCCGATGTGGCTCAGATGTACTCGCGGCGCTGGAGCCACAGGAGGCTGAGGTACCCGGGCAGGATCGGGATCCAGAACGTTGCGAAGCGAAACAGGAACACCGACGGCACCGCCGTGTCGTTGTCCATTCCGGCTGCGACGAGGCCACCGATGAGGGCCGCCTCGATGGCGCCGATACCTCCTGGAGTCGGCGCAAACGTGGCGATGGTGCGACCGACCACGTAAACCGCCCCGACCGTCGCGAATGCGAGGCCCCCGCCGAAGGCCTGCGTGGCTACGAACAGTGCGAGCATGTTGGCCACGGTGACCAGCGAAGACCCACCGAAGAGTTCGGCCAGCTTTGCCGGGTTGGTGAGCACATCCGACAGGCCCGAGATAGCTCGACGCGCCACGGGAATGAGCCGCTCGACGATCGCTCGTCGCGTGTAGGGCAACGCAAGGGCGATGGCCGCGAGGAGTGCAACGACGCCAACCCCGACTGCGAGGGCGGTCAGATTCGGCAGGTCGATGCTGCCGAATGCGCTCTGGCCGGCCCACACCACGAACACGACAACAAGGCTGAGGTGCGTGGCGATCGCGGCGATGGCATTGAGTCCGACACCGCTGGCGGCGACCGGCTGGTCCACACCCTGCTTCTGCAGGAACCGCACGTTGAGCGCCAAGCTGCCGACGCCCGCTGGCGCCAATGGCCCGGCGAACGAGGTGGCGACCTGTGCACCGAATGTCGGCAGGACGGCCACGCGATCGGGAACCGAGCCGGCGAGGGCGACCGTCAACCCGATGTAGTTCACGATCGTCAACAACACCAACAGCGGAAACCACGCCCAGTTCGCCGTTTCGATGCGTTCGAACACGCCGGGAAGATCGGTGAACTGCGGGATCAGGAAGTACGTCGCAAGCGCCAGGAACATCGCGGTGATGAGCGTGCGACGGCTGATTCGTTCGATCCGTTCGAAGTGCACTTCCTCGATGCCGCATGCCGTTGCTACTGCGGACTGCAGGGCTTCGAGCAAGTCGTCGTGCACCTTGAGCGCGGCACGAGTGGTGCCGTCGAGCGCGCTCGGTTGCAGCTTCGGGAGGGCGCGGGCGACGGGGTTCGGTCCGAGCGCCTCGATCGCCGCGGCGACGGCCCGGTCGACGCCACCTGCCAATGCCGTGGTTGCCAGCAGTTGGGCGACGTCGGCGTCGAGCAGGCGGTCGGGAACCGATAGCTCGGCGAGGCCGAAATCTGTCAACCACGGGTGACCCTGGTCGTCGACCACGATGTTGACACCCACCAGATCGCGATGAGCGATGCGTTGCGCGCGCAGCGCGGCGAGCTGCTCCCAGACGGCGTGCAGGAGTTCGTCGTCGACGTCGTCGATCTCGGTGAGTGGTCGCCCCTCGATCCGGTCGCTGGCGATGGCGACCGCATCCGACCCGACCAGTGCGACTACTCGGACGGTCGCGACTCGAGCCCCGCCACCGGCGGCGTACAGAGCGACGAACGCCTCGTGCTCTGCGCCGCGTCGCAGAGAGGAGAACGGACGAAGGTCTCCGGCGTGACGCAGTTTGACGTATCGATATCCGCGGTACAGCAGGTCGGCGGCTCGGTCGCCCAAGCCCAACACCTTGACGAACACGCTGCGTCCGTTCTGGTCAGTCGCGAGGAACGCCGTCGAGCGTGCGCCGGCTGACGCTCGCTGCATGGCACCGACCGCGAGTCCGTTGTCGGTGAGCGCAGCGGCGATGGCGGCCATCGTCGGTCGTCGATCCGGCCGGCCGAACGCGAGGAGTACCGCCACACCGACGGTGGCGCCGAGCGGCACGGTGATGATGAGGTCGGCGGGCAGGCGGGCCGCGACAGCGAAGCGCAGCAGGATCGTGATCGCCAGCGCGATGGCGCCTGCTCGGCGCCAGGGCCGGGTGACGAATGGTCCGAAGACGATGAACACGGCGGTGAGCTGGGCGAAGCTCTGCAGAGTGGCGTCGTTGAGCGTCGTCACGCCGGCTCGATCGTCGAGCTCGCGGGTCAGCACCTCGGACTCGGGACGGTCGAGCAGGGCGAGCGCGCCCGCCATCGCAACGTAGGCGGTCGCCGAGGCGGCGAAGGAGTACCCGAAGAGTCGATATCGCTTGCGCCGCAGCGGAATGATCAGCAACGCCAGTCCGGTGATCAGCGACAGCCAGACGATGACGCCTTCGATCACTCGCTCGACGGTCGGGGTGAGGATCGTGAACGCCTCGATGACCCGTTCCTCGGCCGCGAGCACATCGGACTGGAACGCTGCGGTGAGCGTGATCGCCACCGTCGTGATCGTGGCGAACACGATCAATCGCAGCACGTCGCTCGGCGACCGCACGTACCCGGCAGTGGCCTCTTCGGTGGCACCGTGCCCGGTGCGGTCGGAGGTGGCCTGCTCGCCATCGGCGCTGCTCGGCGCGACCCCCGTCATGGGCTCTACGTGTAACACGCCTCGTCGGCGTCGCCGCGCACGGCACGGAAGCAGTGTCACCCGGGGTGGGTGCGGCACGCACTCGGTAGGGTCGGGCTCATGGCAACGACGTTCCCTCCGTTCGACGGTTCCGCTCCCAAGACGCAGCAGTTTGCTGAGCCGCCGGAGATGGGGATCGATCCGGCCAAGCGCTACACCGCCACGCTCGACACGTCGCTCGGCGAACTCGTGATCGCCCTCGACGCTGTGAAGGCGCCCAAGACCGTGAACAACTTCGTGTTCTTGGCGCTGCACCACTACTACGACGGCGTTATCTTCCACCGCATCATCAACGGGTTCATGTGTCAGGGCGGCGATCCGACCGGCACTGGCCGGGGCGGCCCCGGCTATCGGTTCGAGGACGAGCTGCCGCAGCCCCGTGAGTATCAGATCGGTTCGGTGGCGATGGCCAATGCGGGGCCGCACACCAACGGCAGCCAGTTCTTCATCGTGTCAGGTCCGTCGGGAGTTGGGCTGCCTCCGCAGTACAGCTTGTTCGGACAAGTCGTGAAGGGTCTCGAGGTCATCGACGAGATGCAGCGTGTGCCCACCGGCGGTGGCGACAAGCCGAAGACCGATGTGGTGATCAACTCCGTCGCCGTCACCGTTGCCGACGACTGAGCGCCCGCGCCAGCTGTCGCTGGCCCAGGCTCGACGGCTCGCACTCGGCGCCCAAGGTTTTACCGACTCGCGCCCGACGGGCCGCGTCGACCGACGCCACCTGCGGCGCGTCGTCGATCGGATGGGGCTCATCCAAATCGACTCGGTGAACGTGCTGGTGCGCAGCCAGGAGCTGCCGCTGTATGCCCGGCTCGGCACACACCCGCGGTCGCTGATCCCCGACGCCACCGCCGATGGCGAACTGTTCGAGTACTGGGTGCACGAGGCCAGCCATGTTCCGGTCGAGCTGCACCCGTACCTGCGCTGGCACATGAACCGCGACCACCGCTGGGGTGGCGTCAACCGGCTCTTCGAGTCCCGTCACGGGTTCGTCGACGAGGTCCTCCAGCGCATCGATCGCGAGGGCCCGATCGTCGCGGGCGACCTCAAGCAACGCCGGGGGCCGAAGGGCACCTGGTGGGATTGGGACGACGGCAAGATCGCCCTCGAGTACCTGTTTCACCGAGGGCAGCTCGCCGCCGTGCGTCGGCCCAACGACTTCGCCCGTGTCTACGACCTCGCAGATCGAGTGCTGCCCGCCGACGTGCTCGCCGTGCCCGACGTTCCGGAGGTCGAGGCGCGCAAAGAGCTCTTGGTGCGGGCCGCCCGCCACCATGGCGTGGGCACGCTCGAGGACCTCACGGACTACCACCGTCAGCGCAACCCGCCGTGTCGCCCACTCGTGCCCGAACTCGTCGAAGACGGACGTCTGGTCGAAGCACAGGTCGAAGGGTGGGACAAGCCGGCGTACATGCATCCCGACGCCGTGATCCCTCGGCGGGTCGAGGCGACCGCCCTGCTGTCGCCGTTCGACCCGGTGGTGTGGAATCGCGATCGCACCGAACGGCTCTTCGGTTTCCGCTACCGCATCGAGATCTACGTCCCCAAGGCCAAGCGCAAGTACGGCTACTACGTGTTGCCGATCCTCATCGGCGACGGTCTCGCCGGTCGGGTCGACCTCAAGGCCGATCGCGCCGAGGGCGTGTTGCGCGTGCTCGGTCTGTTCGCCGAGGACCATGCCGATCGCGCCGCAGTGCGTGCCGCGATCGAGCCGGAACTCGAAGCGATGTCGACCTGGCTCGGTTTGGACGGTGGTGTGGAGTGGCGGCCATGAACGTCGGGATGTGTTTCGATCGGTCCCTGCCGGTGCCCCTGGTGGAGCAGCTCGTCGACGCGGGTGCCGACGACGTGGCGTTCTTCCCAGGGCCCACGGTGGAGCTCGCGCAGACCTCGAGCACGTGTGTCGGCTCGCCGCCGCGCTCGGGAACTGAACAGCGGGGTGCCTGCGAGCCGCGACCGCAAGCGCGTTGCGTCTACTGCGTCGGGGTGATCGCCCAACGCAGCGTGCGGGTGATGAGCTCGCCGGCCGGACGGAGCGCCACGGTCTCGGTGACCGGCAGCCACGGGAGTCGCAGCGGCCAGCGCGTCCAACGCGGCAGCAGTGCCACTGCGGCCGCCACGACCAGACCGTAGGCCGGGCGCGCCGGGCCCGGCAGCGGCGGCCGCAGGATGAGGTAACTCGCAGCGTCTCGCGCTTCGGGCGTGCTCTGCAGCTCGGGTCGGAACGCGCGCAGGTGGCCACGCAGTTCGGCGACCGAGGTCGGCGGGTCGAGTACACCGAGGGCCCGTGCCACCACAGCGGTGTCGGCGACGTAGCCGTCGCGGTCGGTTGCGCTGAGCTCCTCGGCGCCGTAGCGGTCGTGCGCCGCGAGGAAGCTGTCGACCTCGGCGACGTGCACCCAGTGCAGCAGGTGCGGGTCGTTCGCTGCGTACGAACGCCCGTCGGCAGCGTGGCCGACCACTCGTTCGTGCACACGGTGGACGACGTCGACCGCACGCTCGGCCTCGGTCGCCGGGCCGAACGTGGTCGCTGCAAGGAAGTCGGCCGTGCGCTGCAGTCGGCCCCACGGGTCGTGGCGATAGTCGGAGTGCTGCGCCACGCCGGCCATCGCCAACGGATGCAGCGATTGCAACAGCAGAGCACGCAGCCCGCCGATGAACATCGATGCGTCTGCATGCACGCGCCGTATCGGTGCGTCGTCGTCGAACCACGACGGCTCGTCGGTGTCGAACAGCTCCACTCGGCGTCGCTCGGCGTCCGGACCGACCACGCGCATCCGCACCTGCTCCCCGAGCCAGTCGCGCACCGGGTCCGACATGTCCCAATCGTGCCATGGGTCCGTGAGTACGCTCCGAACGTGCCAGAAGAACGCGCCGACGACGGCGGTTCCACGGTCGGCGCGACCGATCCCAGCGGTCGTCGGTACGACCGGCGCCAGACCGACCGCACCCTGCCGCGGTGGGCCATCCCGGCGATCGCACTGTTCTGGACCGGGTTCGTGCTCACGTTCGCCGTCCGCCACGTGTTCAGCCGGTTGTCGACACTGCTCATCTTGTTGCTCGTCTCGCTGTTCCTCGCGCTCGCGATCGAGCCGGGCGTCAATCGTTTGGCGGCCCGCGGGTGGAAACGGAGCCGGGCCACGCTGCTGATCGTGTTCAGCGTCGTACTGGGCTTTCTCGTGTTCGCCGTCGCGGTGGGCACCCTCGTCGGCACGCAGGTCGCTGAGCTGTTGTCCGAGTCCGACCTGTACATCACCGACACCGTCAACTTCTTGAACGACACGTTCGGCACACAGATCGACCCCGAGGACGTGATCAACGAGTTCAACGATCCCGACGGGCGAGTGCAACAGTTCATCCAGAGCCAGAGCGACGAGGCAGTTCGTCTCTCCCTCACCGCGGTCAACGTGATCTTTCAGGCGTTGTCCGTGGTGCTCTTCACCTACTACCTGGTGGCCGACGGACCACGACTCCGACGTGTGATCTGCGCCCGCCTGACCCCGAACCGCCAGGAACGGGTGTTGCATGCGTGGGAGCTGGCGATCACGAAGACCGGCGGCTACCTGTACTCACGAGCACTGCTCGCCGCCATCTCCGCGTTCTTCCACTGGATCGTGTTCCAGGCGATCGGTACGCCGGCTCCGATCGCGCTCGCATTGTGGGTCGGTCTCGTCAGCCAGTTCCTCCCGGTGGTCGGCACGTATCTCGCCGGGATTCTGCCTGCCTTGCTGACCTTCCTCGAGTCGCCTCTGCAAGCAGCCATCGTTGTCGGCTTCATCGTGATCTATCAGCAGATAGAGAACTACTTCTTCGCGCCGCGCATCACCGCGCGGACGATGGAGTTGCATCCGGCAGTGGCCTTCGGCGCAGCGCTCGGTGGCGCATCGCTGCTGGGGGCGGTCGGGGCGGTGCTGGCCTTGCCCGGCGCTGCGATGGCACAAGCACTGGCCAGCGAGTGGGGCAAGCGGTACAACGTCGTCGATAACCACCTCACGTCGATGTCGCTACCGAAGAAGCGCTCAGATGACGAGGCGGATCCCGGTCGCCCCGACGACGGGATCAGCGCGGAACCGTCGTGACCGTCGGCCTGCTGGCTGTCGCCGAACGCAGCGGCTTCGATGAGTGTTGGCATCAGGGTGCTGCCGTCGCCGTCGATGCGCGCGGGAACGTCACGGCGTCGATCGGCGATCCCGACCTGCCGATGTACGCCCGATCAACGCTGAAGCCGTTGCAGGCGGCGGCGATGGTGGCCAACGGCTTGTCGATCCCGACCGACGAGCTGGCGGTGGTGTGCGCCAGCCACGACGGCGCGCCCATCCATCGCGACGCTGTTCGTCGGTTGTTGATGCGCTTCGATCTGTCGATCGATGACCTCCAGAACACGCCGACCTTGCCCTATGGCGAGGCCGCTCGCACCGCAGCGATCCGCGACAACACCGGCCCTTCGTCGCTGCAACAGAATTGCTCCGGAAAACACGCCGGCATGTTGGCCACCTGCGTGATCAACGGTTGGCCGATCGAGAAGTACCTCGACCCGCAGCATCCCCTGCAGGTCGCGATTGCTGACTTTCTCGCGACGCTCGGCTGTGTCTCGCAGCACGTCGGCGTCGACGGTTGCGGGGCCCCGAATCACGTCGTCGGGCTACGGTCGTTGGCGACGGCGTTCGGAGCATTGCGCGTATCCGGTGCGGCTCCCATCGAGGCGATGAAAGCGTTTCCGGACCTGGTTGCCGGCCCAGAGCGCGACGTGACGCGGTGGATGCGCGCCGTTCCGGGCGTGGTGACCAAGGATGGCGCCGCCGGGTTGATGATCGGAGCGAGTTCTGATGGCGCCGCGTTCGCTTTCAAGATCGCCGATGGTTCCGAGACCGCGCGCCGCGCCGTCGGTGGCGAGGCGATGCGTCGGATCGGGATCGACTCGCCGGACGCCGCGGTCATCGGCGACGTCCCGGTCGTCGGTCACGGCGTGCGTGTCGGTAGCGTCCGCGCCATGCCGTGGACCCAGGTGGCGCGATGAGCCTGACGTTGCTCACCCAGGACACGCCGCCGTACGGTGTGGTCGAGACGAAGACACCGACCGTGCGGCGCGTGACTGCGGAGAACCCGTCGAAGTTCACGTACCACGGCACCGGCACCTACATCGTGGGTCATGGTGATGTCGTCGTCATCGATCCTGGTCCGCAGCTCGACGCTCATCGAGATGCGCTTGTGCGGGCGCTCGAGGGCGAACGGGTGCAGGCGATTCTCATTACCCACTGCCACAGTGATCATTCACCGTTGGCGACCTGGTTGCGCGAATACACCGGCGCTCCGACCATTGCGACCGGTCCCCACGGCGACGACGCCTGGGACATTGGCTCGCTCCCCGACGGCGCGCTCGAGTACGTCGACGATGACGACGACGATCGCCCGTCGGGCTCGGTCGTCGAGGAGTCGATCGATCGGTCGTTTCGCCCTGATGTCGTTGTTGGCGAGGGCGACGTTGTCGCGTCGTCAGCCGATTCGGGCGGTGGGCCACATTGGACGATGCGAGCCGTGCCGACGCCTGGTCACACATCGAACCACTGCTGTTTCGCGCTCGACGACGGCGACGAGTCCAGTCTGTTCACCGGCGATCATCTCATGGGCTGGAGTACGACGGTGATCGGCCCGCCGGACGGCGACATGGCCACCTACATGACCTCGCTCGATGTCGTCGTCGCTCGGGCCGACTCGGTCGCCTATCCGACGCATGGCCCACCGGTTCGGACTCCGGCGGCCTTCGCCGCCGAGCTGATCGCTCATCGCCGCGATCGGCATGCCCAAGTGCTGGCCGCGGTGGTGGGCGGCCAGACCACGATTCCCGACATCGTCGTCGATCTCTATCGAGACGTGCATCCGCGACTCCACAAGCCGGCCGCATCGAGCGTGCTGGCGCATCTTGTTGCACTCGTCGCCGAGGGTCGTGTGACGACCGATCACGAACGGCCGCGCCTCGACGGCGCATACCGTCCCGCCTAGCCCTCGCACGCACGGCGTCGTTGCGGGCGCCGAAGGCAGGCTGCTTCGCTCAATCGACGCGCGTGCGAACGAGCGCTGTGTGGTCGTGTTCGCTGTGATAATGGCCGTGATGATCGTCACCGTGATGGTGATGGCCGTGATGGTGCGCGTCGCCGGCTGTGGTCGTCGTTGCCAAGACGGTGATTTCGTCGCTGGCAGATGGACCGGTACGCAACGCGTCGAACGCTGATGGTGGGAAGCAGCCCTGGGCGGCGCCGAGGCGCCACAACCCTTCCTCGTCACCTGGCCCGAACCCGGTGTTGCCGACCTCTTGAGGGAACATCAGCTCGTTCGGATCGTTGACATGCGCGAGTCCGACGAGGTGACCGATCTCGTGTTGCAGCGTTGTCGCGGTCACGGCCGGTGAAATCAAGTTCGCGGTGTTCACCGCGACGTAGCCAGTGGTGACCCGCGACGTCGCCGGGTCGAAGGTGCCACCGCCGATACCGAGCACGTTCGCGCCGAACAACGGCATTGTGACGGGATCACCGAACACGATGATTGCGTCGATGTCGTCGGGGACCGTGCGGTCGTATCCGTCGTTCGTCCGTCCGACGAAGGCGAAGTCGAGCCCGGTCTGTCGTTCGATCTCGTAGATCGCATCGAATGCGGCCTGCTCCTGTGGTGGTGTGGCCAACTCGGAGTTGATCTTGAACTTGATCGGCGTGCACGGATCCCACCGGGCGTACCCGGGTCCGTTGGCGTAGAGGAAGGCGTGCGCGCCGGTTGCCGGCGGGGTGGGGCTGGTGATCCGTCGATCGGCGAGCTCGCTGACCGCGGCGCCCGAGTTGACCTCGCTGACCGACAGTGATGCACCGGCAAACGACAACCCGCCAGTGACGTTGGGCGCGAGCGCGAATGCGGCGAGCGTTGAAACGATGGCGGCGCCGAGCACTCTGCGGCGACGAACGTGCACGCCACGATGCTACGGGCCTCATCCGTGCCTGTGTCCTCGGGCACCGGTGGAGTTCACGCGTGGTTGACGACACGGTGCCAAACTTCCAACGTGTTGTCTCGTCGTCGTGCTCTCTCCTCGTCCCGCGTCATGGCCACGGCGGCTGTCACCGCCCTCGTCGCCGCCAGTTGCGGGGGAGGCAGCAGTGATGACGATTCCTCCGCTGCGACCACAGCGGCACCGCCGGCGACGGAAGCGCCAGCGGACACCGCCGCTCCGACGACGGCCGCCGTCGAATCGACGCTGCCCGAGACCAGCGCTCCCGCTTCGGGTGGTGCCGCGACCAGCCTCGAAGACGCCCGTGGGGCGATCGTGCAAATCGTCGCCACGGGAACGTTCGAGGACCCCGCCGAGGGGACGCAGTCGAACGTGCCGGGCTCGGGCTCGGGGTTCATCATCGATCCCAGCGGTATCGCGGTGACGAACAACCACGTCGTGACCGGCGCGGCGACGTTGGAGGTATTCGTCGAAGGCGCCGACGACTCGGTGAATGCGCGTGTCCTCGGTGTGTCGGAGTGTTCCGACCTTGCGGTGATTGAACTCGACGGCGACGACTACCCATATCTGGAGTTCAACGACGAGCCGCTGTCCGCAGGCCAGGAGATCTTCGCCCTCGGGTATCCGCTCGGCGATCCGGAGTACACGGTGCTCGATGGTGTCGTGTCGAAAGAGGATGCCGGCGGCGAGAGCTCCTGGGCATCGGTCGATGCCGTCATCGAGCACAGCGCCGACACCTTGCCGGGGAACTCCGGTGGGCCGATCGTCGATCCCGACGGAGCGGTCGTGGCGGTGAACTACGCCGGCAACGACTCCGGCCAGTCATTCGCCATCGGGCTCGACGTCGCCAACGAAGTGATCGCCGAACTCCAGGGTGGGAACAACGTCGATTCGATCGGCATCAACGGCGAGGCGTTCACCGACGGCGTCAACTCCGGCATCTTCGTGTACTCGGTCGATTCGGGTTCGCCCGCTGACCAGGCCGGGATTCAGCCGGGTGACCTGATCACCACGCTCGAGGGCTTGATCATGGGCATCGATGGTGTCATGACCGACTACTGCGACGTCCTGCGCTCGAACAACCCCGACGACACGTTGAACATCGAGTTGATCCGCCCCGCAGAAGGCCAGGCCTACTCCGGGCAGATCAACGGCCGGGCACTGGAGCCGATCACATCGTTCGCCGCTGATCTCGGAAATGAGGTCGCCGAGGCCGACCAGGGCGGGGAGCCGACATCGGGGTACACCGAGTACACGTTCATCACCGACGACTCGGGTTCGATCGAGGTGTCGGTGCCGGTCGAATGGGTCGACGTGCGCGGTGCGCCGTGGGACTTCGAGGGAACGCAGGTCGGTCCAGCGGTGCGCGCTGCTCCCGACGTCGATGCGTGGCTGAGCGGCTGGGACACACCCGGCGTCTTCGCCGCCGCGAGCTCGAGCCTCGGCGTCGATGTCGACGGGATGCTGGCGTTGAACGACTTCTCCCTCGACTGCGACGGCGTCGAGCGCTTCCCCTACGACGACGGGGTGTACACGGGGGCGTTCGACTTCTGGACCGGCTGCGGCGAAGAAAACAGCGGGTTCATCGTGGTCGGCGCACAACCCGATGACGCATCGTTCACCATGCTCGTGCAGATCGTGGTGGTCTCCGAGGCGGATCTGGTGGCCGCCGACGAGATCTTCAACACGGTGCTCGTGACCGGCGCGGCGTAGCAGCCCCATGCCTCACGTGCGCTGAGCGAACGCGCCCCCTGTAGGCCGTTTCGCTCACCGATGTCGGGACGTTCGCAACGTCGGTGAGTCAGAGGGCTCCCTGTGGGCCGTTTCGCTCACCGGTGGTGGGGTCGCCGCTCGATCGAGCGGCTAGGCCCGCAGGCCGGCGCGCCAGTCGCTGGTGACTTCGGCGAATGCGCCGCCTGCGGCGAGGAGCTCGTCGGGCGCGCCTTGTTCGACGATGCGTCCCCGATCGAGGACCACCACGTAGTCGGCGTAGTCCGCGATGAGCGGCTGGCTCGTGGCTGCGATCAGGGTCATCCCGGAAAGTGTTCGCAGGCGGGCAGCAGCGAGGTGCGACAGGCCGCCCGCATCGAGCGAGTCGGTGGCCGCGTCGAGGACAACGATGCGCGGTCGACGCAGAGCGGCGCGGGCGATGATGAGCGCCTGGCGGATGCCTGCGGGCAGATCCTGACCGTCCCGTCCGACGTTCGTCTCGAGTCCGTCGGCGAGTCGGTGGGCGAAACCCTCACCGAAGAGGTCATCGAGCGTTGCCAGCAGGTCCGCGTCGGATGGCGTTGCCTGCAAGCCGAGCGTGAGATTCTCACGCACCGTTCCGTCGAAGAGCCCGGTGCGCGGAGACACGTAGCCGACGAGCTCGTACAGGTCACGCCCGGCCATGGCGGACGTGTCGACGCCGTCGTAGCTCACCGTCCCGTGCACCGGTGTGTGGAGTCCGACGAGGACCCGAGCGAGTTCGGATTGGCCGCCATCGGAGTCGCCGACGATGGCCACCGTCGTGCCCCCTGAGACTTCGAGGTTGATCTCCTCGCTCAGTGAGCCGTCCGCGAGCGCGAACTGCAGGTTGTCGACCCTCACGGTGCCCGGTCCGTCGGGCGCTGGCACGGTCGTGGCGGGTGCGTCGTCGCCGGCGGCGTGATCGATCAAGCCGAAGACCCGGTCGAGTGCGGCGATTCCTTGCTCGTAGGTCCGAAACGTGGAAGACAGCGTCGACAGCGGCGCCAAGAACATGGTGACGAAGCCGAAGAAGGCGACCATCGTGCCGAGCTCGGAGTTCCCGCGCACCACCTGAGTACCACCGAAGATGACCAAGATGCCGTACGCCCCGGCGGCGATGATCGAGATCGTCGGGGAGTACACCGCCCCGGCAACGATCGTGCGGTACTCGGCATCTCGGCTCGCCATGTTGGCGTCGTTGAAGTCGGAGCGGTGGCGGCTTTCTTGGCTATAGCCCTGCACCAGATCGACCGCGGCGAGCGACTCGGTGGCGGTGTCGGTGATCACGCCGACCGAGTGGCGCCAGTCGCGGTACAGCGGGGTCACGTAGCGGCGGTAGACGGCGCTCACGATGAACAACAAGGGAATGACCGAGAGCGTGACCAGCGCAAGGAGCCAGTCGAGCACGAGCATCACGAACAGCGATCCGATCACGGTCGCAAGGCTGTCGATCAGCGAAGGCAAGCCTGTGCTGATGAGCTGCCGGGTTTGCAGCGCGTCGTTGGTCAGGCGCGACACCGTGTCGCCGACCGGTGTCTTCTCGTGGTATTCCGCGGGCAGCTGCATGGTGCGCTCGAACGCCAGCTGCTGAATCGAGCGCGTCGACCGGGCGCTGACCAGATAGAGGTTTCGCTGCCTGATGTAGGTCGCCGTGCCGGTAGCGAACACCAACGCCAACGAGGCCGCGGCCGCGAGCCACACCACGTCGCGATTGCCCGCCGTGATTCCGTCATCGACGACCACTTTCATCAGGTATGACGGCAGCAGGAGGAGCAACGATCCGATGAGCGTGGCAGCAATGCCAGTGAGCGCCGTTGTGCGATACGGCCGGAGAAGGTGCACAAGCGTTCGAATCTCGCTGAGCTCGCCGCTCGTACGCATCCGCCGATGTCGTGGCAAATGGAGGTGATCGCTGCGGGACCGCATCACGGCTGCCCTCGTCCTGCCGACGGTGGCGTGATCGCGCGGTCGAGGCGCCACTGTTCCAAGAGGGTGCGGAAGTGGCGGGAGTCCCGGGCCAGCTCGTCGAAGGTCCCATGGCCGACGACCGCACCGTCGTCGAGCACGACGATGTCGTCGGCCAGCGCCAACAGCGCCGGCCGCGCTGCGGCCACCACGACCGTGATGTCCCTGGCGAGCTCGGTGATGCCGGCCGCGATCTGCCGTTCGATCGACGGTGGGAACGGGGCGGTCACGTCGTCGAGGAGAAGGATCTGTGGTCGACCGACGAACGCCCGGGCGATCGAGATCCCTTGCGCCATCGATGCGGACACGTCGACCCCGCTCGAGCCGACGCGTGTGTCGTATCCATCCGGCAACGCAACGATCTCGTCGTGGATACCGAGTGTGCGCGCCACGGCCTCGACGTCGTCGCAGTTCGCTGCGTCCGTTCCGTAGCGCATGTTGTCCAGCACCGACGTCGGAAAGAGGTGCGGGGTGCTGCCGACTCGCCGCACCAATGAGCGCAATGCGGCCAACGTGACATCGCTGACGGGAGCGCCGTAGATCAAGATGTCGCCGGCGTCGGGATCGTGGATGCGTGAGATGAGGTCGAGCAACGAGGTCTTTCCGGAACCCGTCGGGCCGACGATGGCCACGTTGCGCCCCGCGGCGATGTCGAGTTCGACGTCGTCGAGCGCCTTCGTCAATCCGCCGAAACTCGCTGAGACCCCCTCGAGGTCGACCTGCGCTAATCCTGCGAGTTGGTCTCGGGCGTCGGGCTGGTCGGCGATGAGCGGCGCACGGTCGAGTGCGCCGAACGCCCGTTGGGCACTCGCCGTTGCACGCTCGGTGGTCCACAGTCGATAGCCGAGCTTGGTGAGCGGCACGAGCATGATCGTGACGTAGCCGGTGAACGTGACGAAGGTGCCCAGCGAGAGGTCACCGTCGATCACTCGATTGGCGCCGACGACGTACAGCGGGGCCCACGCGAAGAAGGGAATCGTCTCGATCGCCGAGTCGTAGACCGATCCGCGTGTGGCCAAGAAGACCGCTGCCCGGTGCCACCCGCCGACCTGTTCGTCGAAACGATCGGCGCGCTCTTGCTGTGCGTTGAGGATCTCGACCGGCAGCATCGAGCGCAGCGTCTCGTCGGCGGTTGCGGTTGCGGTCGCGGTGTATTCCTGGCGCTGCACCATCGCGGGCGCGACGACTCGATTCATGCGCCAGACCAGGTACAGCACGATCGCCAGCGGCCACAGGGTGAGCGCAGCGAGCCTCCAGTCGATGACTGCCATGGCGATGCCCGCAAACACGAACGTCCCGAGATCGCCGAGCAGCTTGGGGAGGGCGACGGCCACAAAGTTCCGAATCGGGGTGCTCGTCACGACCATCAACGACACGAGCTGGCCGACCTTGCGGCGTTGGAAGAACTGTCGATCGAGTTCGAGGTAGTGGGCGAAGAGGTCGTTGCGCAGCCGAACTTCGACCGCCAATGCGAGCCGGCCCGACAACACGCTCCGAAGCCCGGTGAGCAGTGCTGCCGCGGCTCCCGCCGCAATGGTCGCCAATCCGAGCACGATGATCAAGTCTTCGTCGGTGGCCTCGACGGCGTCGACTGCCCGGCCGAAGAGCAATGGCGTGACGAGCGCAGCCACGGTCAACGCCAAGGTAATGGCGACCACCGCTCCCGCCAGTCGACGATGTGGTCGCAGGAGGTGCATCGATCGGCGGAGCACGCGATCCTCCGCCACCTCGTGGGCGACCTGGCCCGTGGCGGTCGTCGACGTCACGCGTGCGATGTTCGCACAGTGCGCTGTCGAGTCACGAGGTCATCGGAGCGCGGTCGATGTGCACATCAGAGACGATCGACGTGGCGCAGCGAGGACCGCAAGCCGGCGTGAGCGCCAGCCAGTTCCGTCGCGAGCGCACGAAGGTCGAGTTCGGGCTGCGACGCGTCGTTGAACTCGAAGAACTCGAATGGCGGTCCCCACACAGCGTTGCCGTAACTTCACCGGCGAGCACCTGGGCGAGGGCCCCGGACGGGCACTGCTCGATCACGGCGATCAGCCCGAATTGTTGCGGGGACGTGCGCTTTTCGCACGGATTCCCCGGGATTTCGGGGGGGGGTTACAGGTGTGCTCCGGTGTTGAACAGCTCGATCATCGGTTGCACGCGGGCGACTTCGTGGCTGCGCAGCAGCGTTGCCTTGCCCATCAGCGCCACACCGGCGACCCCCGTCTCGGCCACGCGGAACTCGTCGCCGAACAGGTACGTCATGGTCGGCAACGAGATGCACACGGGCCAGCCGAGTGCGCGGAAGCGGAATGCGGCGAGCATGATCGCGTTCTGCATCCGGATGCGCTTCTCGCCCTCCGGCAAGATGATGTCGAACCCGATGCCGGGATCGATCCAGATCCGCTCCACGCCCGCCGCCGTCGCGAGTTCGATGCGCTCGCGGAAGAAGTCGAGCATGCGGTCGAACAGCTCGTCGAGCGGCGGGCCCTCGAACTGCGAGCGGGCGTTCTCGCCAGGCGTGTAGCAGATGATCAGTCCGGCGTCGTGCGCCGCGACCTCAGCGTAGAAGTCGGGGTCGTCGATCCGGCCGGTGAGGTTGATCACCGCTGCGCCGGCCGACAGCACTGCAGAGATCACGCTGCGGTGGTACGACTCGACCGACACGAGCACGCCGTCGCCGACGAGTCCGCGCACGACCGGGACGAGGGCGTCGGCTTGGGCGTGCGCCTCGACTGCGGCGGTGCCTCGTACCGTCGACTCAGCGCCGACATCGATCATCGCCGCACCGGCAGCGATCAACTCGCCCGCCAGCGACCGGGCCGAGGCGACACCCTCGACGATGCTCGAGCGGTACGCCGAATCGGTCGACAGGTTGACCACACCGAGCTGGTACGGGCGGTCGTCGAACACCTGGCCCGTGTGAGGGAACGCGAACGTGCGGATCGGGTGGTCGAAGGCGGCGGCGTGGTTGGTCCACTGATCGCGTACCCAGTCCGGAAGCCAGGCCGACTCAGTCATCGGCCGCGATATTCGTCGCTCGTGGTTGGAAGTTGCCAGGCGGGGTCGAGCCAACGCCCGTCGAGCGGCGTCAGATCACCGGGCTCGACCGGCAGCGCGGCGAGCAACTCCTCCATTGTTGCGCCGAGTCGACTGTGGCGTCGGTTGGGAGCGACGTCACACACCGGGACGAGCACGAATCTGCGCTCGTGTAGACGGGGGTGCGGGAGCAGCAACGCTGGATCGTCGCTGAGCGAGTTGCCGTACTCCAACAGGTCGAGATCGAGTGTGCGCGGGCCCCAATGCACCACACGCTCTCGATCGTGTGCTGCCTCGATCGTGTGCAGTGCTGCGAGGAGCTCGGGGGCAGCGAGCGTGGTCGTTGCGCGCAGCGCAGCGTTGAGAAACGGTGCTTGCCCGTCGGGTCCACCGATGGGTGCGGACTCGTAGAGCGCCGACACCTGCTCGACCCTGGTGCCGTCGAGAGCGTCGATTGCGGCAACCGCCCCACGCAGGTGAGCGAGGCGGTCGCCGATGTTCGACCCGAGCGCGATCAGCGCAGCGACGCTGGTCATCGACGGGGTCATCGGTTCGGGCGACGTCGTTCGAGCACGATTCCCACCCCGTCTGCGGCGTCGAAGATGTCGAGCTTGCTGACCCGCACACGAACCGCAGCCGCCAGCGGGTGGTCGAGCACGAACGTGGCGATGTCGTCGGCCCAGGTCTCCACCAACTCGACGTGCTCGTTGCTACTCGCCCGCGACTGAATGTGCTCGACGATGTCGGCATACGACACGTACTCGCCGGTCGCCTCGACGGTGTCGAGGTATCCGGGCGCGGTGTCGACGTCGACATCGAAGCGCACCCGCTGACGGACGCCGTGCTCGAAGTCGAGAACGCCGATGTAGGCGTCGACGACCAAACCCGAGACGACGATCGTTGCTGTGTCGTCGGCTCGATCGGGGGGAACGGCGTCTGGTCGGTCGTCGGCTGTCGGTGGCATGGGGTCGAATGGCGGTGAGTGCCGGAACCGATCATTCCACGATGTTGCGCGACGTGACACGATCCGGTGCGTGCCCGACGACTCGATCTACGTCACCGATTCGGTGCGCGTGCCGCGGAGCGAGCTCGATGTGACGTCGACGACGTCGGGTGGGCCGGGTGGCCAGCACGCCAATCGGTCGGCAACCCGAGTCGAGCTGCGCCTCGATATCACGACCACGAGCGCGTTGTCCGCCGAGCAACGCCAGCGCGTGCTCAATCGTGTGGGCGCCGAGATGCGCGTCGCCGCTGGCGACGAACGGAGCCGAACCCGCAACCTGGCGATCGCCGAGCAACGATTGGCCGATCGACTCCGCGACGCGCTGCGAGTGCAGCGGCCGCGGCGTACGACGCAGCCCACTCGCGGTTCGAAAGAGCGGCGGCTCAACGCCAAACGGCGACGTTCGCAGACGAAGGCCGACCGCCGCCGCCCGCGCCACGACGAGTAGGCCGTCGCACCAGTACGCGCAGCGCGCTCGTTCCGTGGTGTCGGCGCTACGTCTGTGACGCCAACACCCGGGCCCGAACTGGTGGTTGCGGTGATGTTGTTGCTCGCCCTGGCGCTCGTTGTCGCACGCGTCGGTCGACTGCCGGTCGGCACCTCGTTGATGACGGCGGCGGCCTGCGCCGCCCTGCAGCTGGCGGTCGGCGGTCAGCGCGGGCTGGTCCGGGCGACGCCGACGGCAGCGGCGATGTGATCGACCGCACCATCGGGGTCGGCGAAGTCGCCGAACAGTGTGTCGCCCATGCCCACCGCAATCGCTCCCGCAGCGAAGAACTCGGCCATGTTGCCGATGGTCACACCACCGGTGGCCATGAAGGGTCGCTGGCGGTACGCCGGCGCCACCTGTGCCAACCACGTCGGACCCGGAGGGTCGGCGGGAAAGAACTTCAATACGTCGGCTCCCGATCGCAGGGCCAGCTGGATCTCTGCAGGTGTCTGCACTCCGGGGAGTGTCAGCATGCCGAGCTCGGCGCTGCGTGCCGCAGTGTCGACGTCGATGCCCGGGAGGACGCAGAACGTCGCTCCGGCGGCTGCGGCCGACTCGGCCTGTTCGACTGTCCAGGTCGTCCCGACGCCGACCGAGGCATCGTCGCCGAAGCGGTCGACCAGCAGCGCCACGTCGTCGACGGCGCGGTCGTAGTCGTAGGTGATCTCCAACGACCGGACCCCGCCCTCGACGAGACGATCGGCCAACGGCACCAGATGCGTCTCAGGGATCTGACGGAGCACCGCCATGATGCGGTCGGCCGCAAGGCACTCCAATGCGTGGGTTCTTCGGTCGGTCACGGCCTCTCCTCGGGTGATGCGTTTGAGACACGCTACGCACGGCTCCATCGTTTGGCGTGGCGTCGGGCATCCCGGTACCGCGTTGGCCGGCCCGCCTTCGGGGCGATGGCCGCCAACCCGGGCGCTTAGCCTCGCCGAGCAAAACGATGCGAGTGGAGGCACCGATGCACATCCAGACCGAGACGATTGATTCCCCGAGCGGGCCGATGGGGATCTACCTCGTTCGCCCCGACGGTGATGGACCGTTCCCGGTCGTAGTGTCGTTCCACCACGGTCCGGGTCTTGACGACGGCGCCAAGGACACGATGGCGCGCATTGCGCAGTGGGGCTACTACGTCATCAGTCATGATCGCTATCACCGCGACGCCGACTGGTACGTGATGGGGGAACGGACAGACGAAGAGGTCCAGAAGATGTTCGGGTTGATCACGAACACCAGCGAGGACATGGTGGGCGAAGACCTCGGAGCGGTGCTCGACTGGTTGGCCACCGACCCGACCGCGAGCGACGGGCCAATGGGATGTGTCGGCTATTGCATCGGTGCTCGATCCGCGCTGGTCACGATCGCCGAACACGGCGAACGATTCCGCGTCGGTGTCGGGCTCCATCCGTCGTTCTGCACCACCGACGCGCCCGACTCACCACATCTCGGCGTCCCGAGCTACACCGGCTCGCTGTACATCGGCTTCGGCTCGGAAGATCAGATGCAGCCGGCGTCTGCCAATGGGGCGCTCATCGAGTTCACCAACGCGCTCGACAAGGGCGAAGCCGAGATCCACGATGGTGCCAACCACGGCTTCGGTGTGTACGGCGGCGGCTATCACGAGGCGGCCGCCGATCGTTCGTACGAACGCATCAAGGCGATGCTCGACCACGAGCTGGGCTGACTCGACCGCAACACTGTGCTGCGATGACCACCGCAGACCCCGCTGCTGCTGTTCGCTCACTGACCAGGTTCCTCACCGACTGGTTGGCGTTTCAACGGTGGTACCGGCAAGTGCCGGCGCTGTCGGTCGGCGTCTCGGTCGGCGACGAGGTGGTGTTCACATCGGCGTCGGGCCTGATGGATGTCGATGGTCGGGTTCCGGCCACCACGGCGACGCGCTTTCGTGTGGCCTCGCACTCCAAACTGTTCACGGCCACTGCGATCATGCAGCTGGTCGAGCAGCGGCGGCTCCGTCTCGACGATCGCGTCGCCGACCACCTCGATTGGTTCGCCGCCGACGATCCCGACAGCGAGCTGGCACACGTCACCATTCGGCAGTTGCTCTCGCACTCGTCGGGATTGACTCGCGACGGCGTCACCACACACTGGCACGACGACCAGTTCCCCTCGCTCGATGCGATCGTCGACCAGGTCGGGTCGATGCCGGTGTATGCCACCGCCGAGCATCTCAAGTACTCCAACGTCGCATTCACGATCGCCGGCCAGGTGATCGAGTCGGTCACCGGTCGGTCGTACGAGGACCACGTGACCGAGTCGATCCTCGTGCCGTTGGGTCTCACGTCGACGACGCCCGACCTTCCCGACGACATGAGCGAGCACGCCCTCGGGTATCCACGCTGGCTTCCGGAGCGGGCGCGACCGCCGTTCGATCATGTGCATGCGCGTGTGATGAACAGCGCCACGGGCTTCTCGTCGACAGCGCCCGACCTGTTGCGGTGGTACCAGGCCCATCGCTTCGGCAACGGCGAGCTCCTCCACGATCGCAACAAGCGCGAGATGCAGCGGCTCCAGTTCGAGGGCGAATCCACTCGTTGGGGCCTCGGATTCTCGATCGACGAGGTCGCCGGCATGCGTTTCGTATCGCATGGTGGTGGTTATCCGGGGTTCATCACGTACTCCGGGCTCGAGCAGGAGCACGGTCTCGCCATCGTGGTACTGACCAATGCCGGCGACGGGCCGGCGCAACTCCTCTTTGGTGGTGTCGCGGCGTTGTGCGCCAAGGCAGTGGCGGGTGCGTTCGACGGAGATTCGGGATTCGATGTCTCATCCGCCGATGACCTCGCCGGCTTCTACGAGCATCGGTGGCGGATCAACCAGGTCGCCCGGATCGGATCGAAGCTCGTCATCGCCGACCCGACCCCGCTCGATCCAACGATGGCCATGAGTGTGCTGGAACACGAAGCGGACTGGTCGTTCCGTTTCCCGACAACGATTCCGTTGGCCTCGCCGGGAGAGACCATCCGCTTCGAGCCTGGCGAGCCGCCGACGATGCATGCCCCGGCGGCGCTGGTGGTCCCGCGCTCCGACTCGATATTCGGATCTTGAGGCCGCTCAGCCCTATTCGCCCATTGACCGCTTGCCGGTGGTGCGGTGCGCGGCGGGATGCTGCAAATCGGCCAACACATGCCTGTGCAGCGAAGGAGCCTCTACGCTAGATCGCCGCACAACCGGCCCCCGCTCGATGCGGAATTGCCGGCCCCGCCTCTCTAGCTCAATGGTAGAGCAGTGGACTTTTAATCCATTGGTTCAGGGTTCGAGCCCCTGGGGAGGCACCGCGAGCGGTGCTCAATTCCAGGCGATGCGCGTGCGCGGCATGTCGCTGGCGCCGCCGTCGTGGAGCTTGACGCCGAGCGTCTGGTACAGCTGCAGGCCGAAGTCGTCGAAACCGTTCACCGAGCCCGACATGTACAACAGCCACACGCGCGCTCGGGGCTCGCCGACGAGGTCGACGGCCTCGTCCCACGCGTCCTCGAGATTGCCGACCCAGCAGCGCAACGTCTGCGCGTAGTGCTCGCGCAAGTTCTCGACGTCGCGCACCTCGAAGCCGGTACCTTGCATCTCGCCGATCGTGTGCCCGATGTCGAGGAGCTCGCCGTCGGGGAACACGTAGCGATTGACGAAGCTGCGCCGCCCGAGCTTCGATCCGCCGACCGAAGCAATCGCGTGGTTGAGCATTCGGCCGCCCGCCGGGAGCAGCCCATAGAGCCCGGCGAAATACTCGCCCATTCGCTTGCTGCCGACGTGTTCGGCCATCCCGACCGAGGAGATCGCGTCGTACGGCCCGTCGGCGACCTCGCGGTAGTCCTGTAAGCGGATCTCCACACGGTGGTCGACCTCGGCCTCTTTCACGCGCTGGCGGGCGAGTTCGGCCTGTTCCTGGCTGATCGTGATACCAACGACGTCGACGTCGAAGTTCGACGCGGCATGGATGGCCATCGAACCCCATCCGCATCCGACGTCGAGCAGGCGGGGCCGCTCGCCGCTCGGTGGCTGGCGCTGGGACCAATCGTCGAGGCCGAGCTTGCGGCAGATGAGTTCGTGCTTTGCTGCCTGCGCGTCGTCGAGCGTGGTGTCGGCATCGACGAAGCGTGCGCACGAGTACGTCATCGACGGGCCTAGCACGAGGCGGTAGAAGTCGTTGCCGACGTCGTAGTGGTGCGAGACGGCCTGTCGGTCGCGCTGCAACGAATGCAACATGCCCCGGGGCACGACCTCCTCTTCCGGCGGCGGTAGTGGGCGACCGAACGTGCCGAGTGCACGGTTGACCGCGATCACCTCGGGGATCGTTTCGCGGGCGATACGCACATCGCGACCGACGGATCGCTGCAGCGTGCGCAGCACGACCGCCATCTCGCCCTCGATGTCGACGGCTCCGCTGATGTAGGCGCGAGCCAGGCCCAGTTCGTCGGGTGACCACATGATCCGACGGATTGCGTCGGGACCGTTGAAGCGCAGACGTCCCGGGCCATCGCTTCCGAGAGAGCTGTCGTCCCAGAACTCGAACACGATCGGTGGTGGGCCGCCGAAGACCTTCGTCAACAGCGGCTCGAACAGGTCGGCCAGTGGCGCATTCATCGATCACCCTCCCGTGACGTGAGTTGCCAGCTCAACGCTACCGCGAGCGGTGTTCGCTGTCAGCTGGCAGCGACGTCGGCACTGGCGCGCGTTCGAGCCTCGCACGGCACCGCCGTGCACGGTTCCACCGCGCTCAGTCGAAAAGATCGGCGGTCACGAGCTGCTCGCGATCGATGATCGCATCGACGATGCGGCGGGCAACGGCGGTTGGTGCAGCGCCGGTTGGGAGTGCGGGTGCCGTACCGGCCAACGGCCGGGTGGCCAGTCCGGTCTCCGTGTGCGGCGGCTGCACGTCGATCACGTCGATGCGGTCGCGCCGGACCTCGCGCCGCCACGCCGTCAGCGCTGCTGCCGCCGCCGCTTTCGACGCGCTGTAGGCGGCCATGCCCGGCATCGGTTGCTCGGCGACGACGCCCGAGATGTTCACGAAGAAGCCCTTGGTGGCAGCGAGCGCCGGGGTGACCGCTTTGGCGAGCCACATCGGGCCGAGCGCGTTGGTCAGGAGGAGTTCTTCGACAACGACATCGTCGGTGTCGGCGAGGTTGCCGAAACCGACGATGCCCGCGGCGTTGACCACGCCGTCGAGGCGCCCGTGGCTGGAGTGGACGGCATCGACCAGCACGTTGCCGGCGGCAGCATCGCGGAGGTCGACGATGACGTCGGTGTTATTGCGGCCGGCGCCGACGACACGGGCGCCCCGACTGCGGAGTTCTTCGGCGATCGCCGCGCCGAGTCCGCCGTGCACGCCGACGACGGCGACGACCGCGCCATCTAGTGATCGAGGAGCGGGCACTGGTCAGATCCCGAACGTTGCGGATTCGATGGCGGCCACGGTGTCGTCGGCGCCGTCGAGTTCGATCTCGGCCTGATCGCGTCGTCCATAGATGTAGAGGACGATCTCGCCGACCGGCCCGCAGATCGTTCCTGATGGCTCGGCCCGCTTGGCGACGATCGGATCCGTACCGCCGGTGTCGGTCGCGTCGAGCACGATGCCTACCTCGGCGCTTCTGGCGAGAGGCCTGGCCATCCGTTTCAACGCTCTGTGGAGATCGTTGCGGGTGTCGGGATCGAGGTCGCGGACGGTCCATTCGTCACGGGCGCGGCGTACGTCTTCGTGGTGGACGAAGAACTCGATGGTGTTGGCCGCACGGTCGGCAGGCTCGAACCGCATCGGCGACCACCGTGGCGGACCGTTGCGCACCTCGGCGACCAGCTCGGTCCATGGGCGTTCGGCGATGTCTGCTTGCACCCGCTCCGTACGCCCGGCCAGCGCTGCGATCAGGATGCCGCCAGCGGCGTCGGGTCGCCGCTCGCGCACGATGAGGTGGGCGGCGAGATCGCGCGTGGTCCAGTCTCCGGACAGTGTTGGCGCATCGGGGCCGACCTGCTCGAACAGATCGCACAGCGCTTGTCGCTCGCGTTGGGCGGGAATCGGGTCGGACATGGGTCCGGAACGTATCGGCCCGCGCCTGTTCGCGCGTGCTCGTGAGGTGCGACACTGCATGAATGGAGTTCGAATACCTCGGCTTGGAAGCCAACGACTCGTTCGTCACGATCACGCTCGATCGCCCGGAGAAGCGCAACGCCCTGGCCCTCGAAGTGATGGGCGAACTGACCGTGGCGTTGCAGACGGTCGGTGCCTCCGACGCGCTCGGTGTCGTGCTCGCAGCGAACGGTCCCGTGTTCAGCGCCGGTCACAACTTCGGCGACATGGTGGACGCAGGGCTTGCCGACGCCCGACGGTTGTTCGAGGTGTGCACCGCAATGATGAACACGATCCAGGCGATCCCGCAGCCGGTGATCGCGAGCGTGCACGCGCTGGCGACGGCGGCGGGGTGCCAGCTCGTGGCCAGCTGCGATCTGGCCATCGCCGCCGAGTCGGCGAGCTTCGCCATTCCGGGAGGAAAGGGTGGGCTGTTCTGTCACACGCCGCTCGTGGCGGTTGCCCGCAACGTCGGGCGCAAGCGCGCTCTGGAGATGGCACTCACTGGAGACTCGATCGATGCTGTGACCGCCGCTGAGTGGGGGCTGGTGAATCGGGTGGTCCCCGACGACCGTCTCGACGAGGCCGTGTTCGAACTGCTCGTGCGGGCCACGCGTGGCAGCGCGCTGTCGAAAGCGATGGGCAAGCGCGGTTTCTACGCGCAGATCGATATGGATCAAGGCAAGGCCTACGACTACGCCATCGAGCTGATGGCGTCAGCAGCGATGACCGAGGACGCGCAAGAGGGGTTCTCTGCATTCCTCGACAAGCGCAAGCCGACGTTCACGCAGCAGCCCTGATGCGTGTCGATCATCTCGTCCTGGCTACCTCCGACCCGCAGGGGACGATCGCCGATCTGGCGGGCGCGACCGGTGTGACCCCCGTTCCTGGCGGAGCACACCCTGGCATGGGGACGCGCAATTGGTTGGTGGCGCTCGCGACCGAGGATCCGCAGGACCAGACGTATCTCGAGATCATCGGACCCGACCCCGAACAGCCCGAACCCGCATCACCGCGGCCGTTCGGCCTCGACGATCTCGATGGTCCATCGTTGGCGTGGTGGTGCGCTCGAGCCGACGATCTCGCAGCGTTGGGCGATGAGTTCACCGATCTGATGCCGATGGAGCGTCAAGCTCCGGAGGGTCTGCTGCAGTGGGAGCTGGCGTTCCCGGTCGATTCCGATAGTGCGACGCCGTTCGTGATCGACTGGCTCGACAGCGTTCACCCGTCGACGCACACGCCGACGGGTCTGGCACTGCGTGGATTCACGATCGAGCATCCTGAGGCCGCACGGTGTCGCCAGACACTCGGAGCGCTCGGCGAATTTCCGATCGACGTCGTCGACGGCGGACGTGTGGTGCTGCGAGCCACGCTCGTCGGCCCCGCCGGCGAATACCACCTGCGCACCCTCTAGTCGTGTGCTGGCAGACGTGGGGCGACCGGTCGCACCCATATCTGCCGGCAACGGAGCAGTCGCGAGTCAGAGCTTGCGCCAGGGCGTCTCCCACTCGTTGGTGACGGCGGTGTCGGGCGAGAAGCCACGGGTCCACCACTTGGCGACGTAGTCGATGCCGTCGAGGGTGACGCGGTCGCCTGCCAGGTATGCCACATCGTTGCGCCACGTGCCGTTGCCCGGCGACGGCGCCGTGGACGGTGTGGTCGTGGACGGTGTGATCGGTGGTGGTGTGGTCGTGGACGGTGTCGTCGGTGGTGGTGTCGTCGGAGGTGGCCCGGTCAGCGGCTCGAGGGTGACGTCGCTGCACGAGGAGAACGCCTCGGTGCTGTCAGCGAGTCCTGTCGCCACGAGCCCGCCGGCGACGAGCGCCGCTCCGACTCTGCGCAGCACAGTGGCGCGCGTCGGCGGTCGTCCGTCCTTCTCCATGGTTCCTCGCTTCTCGTCGAAGTGGCCGCCCCCACCGGTGTCGAGCCGTAACGGGTAAACGTCACATTCGGCCGCGCGGGCGCGGATCGAGGGGAAACACGATTTCTTCGCCGCTTCACGGGTGGTGACGGCGAGACGCCATCGTCGTCCTCGCCGGCAGCGGGGCGCGAGCCGGCCGAGCTGTCGGGCGAGCCGGAGCGCCGACGGCGCCCTACGCCTCGGGAGAGTGCCCGGCGCGAGACCTAGAGTCGGCCCATGCGCGAAGCAGTCTTTGTCTCTTATGCCCGGACCGGAATGGCCAAGGCCACCCGTGGTGGTTTCAACATGACGCCGGCCATGTCGATGGCCGCTCACGCCATCAAACACGCCGTCGACAAGTCGGGCGTCGAGCCCGAGGCCGTCGAAGACGTGGCCCTGGGCAACGGCGCACACGGCGCCGGGAACCTCGGTCGGCTGGCCGGCTTGCTCGGTGGACTGCCGGTGACCACCGGTGGCAACACCATCCAGCGACACTGCTCGTCGGGTCTGAACTCCATCGCCGTCGCTGCGAACTACATCAAGATGGATGGTGCCGACGTCGTCGTGGCTGGTGGTGTCGAGTCGATCTCAATGCCGAATCCGGGGATGGGTGGTAGCGCCAACATGGATCCAGCGCTCCAAGAGCAGTACCCGGCGATCTACATGGCGATGATCGAAACCGCCGACATCGTCGCCGACCGCTACAACGTGAGCCGCGAGTATCAGGATGAGTACTCCTACGAGTCGCAGATGCGTATGGCCCGAGCGCAGGAGAACGGGCTGTTCGAGGACGAGATCGTCCCGATGGAAACGCAGATGAAGCTCGTCGATCGCGAAACCAAAGAGGAGACCATCGTCGACTACACCGTCGATCGCGACGAGTGCAATCGCCCGCAGACGACGCTCGAGGGGCTGGCCAAGCTGGCCCCGGTGCGCGGTGAAGGCAACTACATCACCGCCGGCAATGCCAGCCAACTCTCCGATGGCGGCGCGGCTGTCGTGTTGATGTCCGACGAGGAAGCGGCCACGCGCGACATCGAGCCGATGGGTGCCTTCAAGGGCTGGGCAGTTGCGGGGTGTGAACCCGACGAAATGGGCATCGGTCCGATTTATGCGGTGCCGAAGTTGTTGAAGCGGCACGGCCTCACCGTCGACGACATCGATCTGTGGGAACTCAATGAAGCCTTCGCCAGCCAGTGCCTCTACAGCCGAGACACGCTGGGCATCGATCCCGAGAAGTACAACGTCAACGGTGGCTCGATCGCGATCGGGCATCCGTTCGGTATGACGGGCACCCGATGCGCGGGTCACCTCCTCCAAGAGGGCAAGCGGCGCGGCGCCAAGTGGGGTGTCGTCACCATGTGTGTTGGCGGCGGTCAGGGCGCGGCTGGCCTCATCGAGATCTACTGATCGACACGAACTGAGCGATTCGGCGTCGAGCGCGTCGCCGCGCGTGGTCGTGATGATGTCGACGGAGTTTCGCCCGAGGTTTCGACAACGCGTTCTACGACTGCCGCCGCCTGCACAGACAAACTAGCGATTCACTAGTGTCTCGTGTATGGCCACTGACACCGCTCCCCCGTTCGCCAAAACCACCTGCATCCTGTGCGAATCGAACTGTGGCATCGAGGTGCGGGTCGAAGATGGACGGTTCACGCGGATCAAGGGCAACAAGGCCCACGTCGGCTCGAAGGGCTACACCTGTGAGAAGGCGCTGCGGCTCGACCACTACCAGAATCACCGGACACGGCTTGACTCACCGCTGCGCCGTCGTGCCGACGGCACGTACGAGGAGATCGATTGGGACACCGCGATTGCGGAGGTCGCGGCCAAGTTCGCAGCGGTCCGTGACACCCATGGTGGCGACAAGATCTTCCACTACGGCGGAGGCGGTCAGGGCAACCATCTCGGTGGTGCGTACGGACGGGGCGTGCAGTCGACGCTCGGAGTGAAGTTCCGTTCCAACGCGCTGGCGCAGGAGAAGACGGGCGAGGCCTACGTCGAGGCCCGCCTGTACTACGCCCACACACGCGGCGATGTCGAACACACCGAGGTCGCCGTGTTCGTCGGCAAGAACCCCTGGATGAGCCACGGCTTCCCCGAAGCCCGTCGCGTGATGAAAGAGATCGCCAAGGATCCGGATCGCTCGATGGTGATCATCGACCCTCGGCGCACGAAGTCGGCGGAGATGGCCGACTACTTCTTGCAGGTGAAGCCTGGAACCGACGCATTCTGTGTTGCCGCGCTCGTGGCCATCTTGGTTCGCGACGGGTTGCTCGACGACGAGTTCATGGCCGCGCATGTGACCGACGCCGAGCCCGTGCTCGACGCGCTTGCGCATGTACCGATCGAGGACTACGCCGATCGGTGCGGGATCCCGCTCGAGGATCTCGAAGCGGTGGCCCGCCGCATCGCCACCGCCGACAGCTGCACGGTGTTCGAGGATCTCGGCATCGAGCAGGCACCGCATTCGACGTTGGTCTCCTATTTGCAGCGCATGTTGTGGATTCTCACCGGCAGCTTCGGCAAGCCCGGCGGCATGTTTCCCCACACCAATCTGTCGCAGCTCGGGTCGGGCGGCGGTGGGGCCAACCGGCAGAAGTACACGCCGGTGACCGGTGCCGAGATCATTTCGGGTCTCACCCCCTGTAACTCGATCGCCAACGAGGTGCTCACCGACCATCCGGATCGCATTCGGGCGATGATCATCGAGAGCGCGAACCCGGTGCACTCGCTGACCGAGTCGGATCGGTTCCGCGAGGCCATGCGGTCGCTCGAGGTGTCGGTGGTGATCGACGTCGCCATGACCGAGACGGCGCGGCAGGCCGACTACGTGCTGCCGGCGTCGAGCCAGTACGAAAAGCCCGAGTCGGTGTTCTTCACCCACGAGTTCCCGAACAACGTGTACACGCTCCGCAAGCCGATCGTTCCGCCACTTGCGGGCACGCTGGCGGAGCCCGAGATCCACTCGCGGATACTCGAGGAGCTCGGCGCGTACACCGACGACGACCTGGCTCCACTGCATGCGGCCGCGGCCGAGAGCCGCTCGGCGTTCGGCGCGGCATTCATGGAGCTGATGGCTGCGAAACCGGAGCTCACCAGCTCCGGTGCGAGCATTCTGTATCGCACGCTCGGCCCAACGCTCCCCGACGGCATGGCCGAGGGGGCGGCGGTGTGGTTCTTGGCGCAGATGTGCGCAATCAACCATCCCATTGCGGTCGAACGTGCCGGTTTCGTGGCGGGCGACGATGGCAACGCCGGCGACGCGCTCTTCGATGCGATCATCGGGAGCGACGACGGTGTGGTCTTCACCAAGCACGTGTGGGAAGAAGCCTGGGATCTGCTCGGGGTCCGTGAGGATCAGAAGATTCGTCTCAATATCCCGCGGCTCCTCGAGCTCCTCACAGCGTTGCCGGACGCACCACGGACGTACACCAGCGACGAGTTCCCCATGGTGCTCTCGGCGGGTGAGCGCCGGTCGTTTACCGCCAACGCGATCTTCCGTGATCCGGGGTGGCGCAAGAACGGTCGCGACGGCGCGATCCGGGTGAGTCCGCACGACGCCCTCGACCTGGGTCTGGTCGACGGCGACCGCGCTCGACTCGTGACTCAGGGCGGCGTCACCGAGTCACCGGTGGAGGTGGACGATGCGATGCAGGCAGGACACATCAGCATCCCGAATGGGTACGGCGTCGACTACCCGGACGAAAACGGCGAACACGGCCGTGTGGGGATCGCTCCGAACGAACTCACTCATCTCGGATGGGAAGACGAAATTGCGGGAACTCCGTGGCATAAGCACGTCCCGGCACGTCTCGAGCCGATCTCTGTCCAGTAGGCCGTGGCCGGCGGCGGGGGAACGCCGTCACCCCCCCCCGTTTCTGTTTGCGGAGACGTGCGCTAAGCGCACGGAATCCCCGGTATTTCGGCGGGATGCGCACTCGGTACTCAGCGCGGGTCGGGCGGATAGCGTGAGGCTGTGGCAAACGAGAAGCTGACCGAGCAGGCGTGCTCGGTGGCGAGATCTGCTTCGCTGATCGGCGACCCGTGGTCGTTGCTCATCATCCGCGAAGCGCTGGCCGGCAATCGCCGGTTCTCCGACTTCGTCGAGTTCACCGGCGCACAACCGAGCGTGGTGTCCGACCGGCTCAAGCGGCTCGTGGCGGCCGGCGTGTTGCGCTCGTCGCAGTATCAAGACCATCCACCGCGCAACGAATACCGGCTCACGCCGATGGGTCGTGCGCTGCAACCGGTGTTGATCGCACTCTCGAATTGGGGCGACGAATTCCTCGACAACGGCCACGGCGCGCCGCTGGTGTACATCCACGAAGGCTGCGGCCAACCGGCGCACCCCCAGATGACGTGCACACACTGCGGCGACTCGGTCGATGCCCATTCGCTGCGCGTGATCCCCGGACCCGGCGCCGACCCGGACAACGTCGCTCGCCGAGTGTCGCACGCAACGCGTTCGGCCGACTGACGCCGGCGCGGCGGGCACTCGACCGCGTGGCGGCGGGGAGCGACTCACTAGCGTTCTAGTCTGACGCCCGCACGAGGGGGATCCGCACCGATGCACAGCGCTCGAACCACGACAGACCGGCGACTCCGATGTTGAGCGTGGGGACGTGGGCGATGCCCGTTGACGATGCCGGGCTCGACTTCGTTCGTGAAGCAGACCGGCTCGGAGTCGAATCGGCGTGGGTTCCGGAGTACTGGGGATTCGATGCGCTCACTCCGCTCGCTGCCGCTGCGGTCGCAACCGACCGCATCCGTTTGGCGACGGGCATCGTCCAACTCGGGACACGTACTCCGGCGATGCTGGCAATGTCGGCAATGACGCTGCAGCACCTCTCTGACGGTCGGTTCGTTCTCGGTCTGGGGACCAGTGGCCCCCAGGTGATGGAGGGGTGGCACGGAGTGCCCTTCTCCCGCCCGGTGACGCGCACTCGCGAGACCATCGAGATCATCCGCACGGTCACTCGCGGCGACCGCCTGGAGTACGCCGGGTCGGTGTACGAACTCCCACTTCCCGGCGGCGAGGGCAAAGCGCTGCGCGCTGCCGCGCCGCCAACCGAGGTGCCGATCTACGTTGCCTCGCTGGGCCCGGCGAACCTCCGATTGACCGGTGCGTTGGCCGACGGTTGGATCGGCAACTCGTTCTTCACCGAGACGTCCGATGTGTTCTTCGACGAGCTGCGCAGCGGCGCTGTCGCCGCTGGGCGGTCACTGTCGGACCTGGATCTCACCGTGTCAGCGTCGGTGGAGATCACCGACGACGTCGACGAGGCCGCCAAGCGCCACGCCGCCGGCTTTGCGTTCACCTTCGGCGCAATGGGGTCGGCGTCGTCGAACTTCTATAACAACGCGTTCACGCGGCAGGGCTGGGGCGACGACGTCGCCGAAGTGCAACGGCTGTGGATGAGCGGTGACCGGCAAGCGGCACGTGAGCGCGTGCCCGCCGAGATCGGTCTCCGTACCAACCTGATCGGTTCGGTCGACGACGTTCGTGTGCGACTGCGCGAGTACCGAGACTGCGGCGTGACCACGCTGCGCATCGGGCCGATGGGTGACGACCTCGATACCCAGATCGCTGGACTGGGCCAGGTGATGGACCTTGTGAACGAGATCAACGCCGAGCCGACGAGCGCCGATCCGGCGGCGGCGTCGTCGTAGTTCTCGGCAGCATCAGCCGATCGACGAGCGACTATCGATCAGCAGCGCCGTCGTTCTCTGCGAATCGGGTTCTCGCCCGGCGGACGTCGGGGAGGAGCTGCTCGGTCCGGATACGGATCGCTTCGAGGGGGTCGGTGATCGTCTCGCCGAGATCGGTCAACGAGTACTCCACCCGAGGCGGCCGCATCTTCGGCTTGACAGTGTCTAGTTGACACCTGTCAATCTTCAGCGAACCGCACTTGGCACTGTCAAGCGATTCCTTCACGATGCTGGTGTGCCAACCAGCACACGTACCGACGACCTGCCAGACACGCTGCGCGCCGCCACCGCCGAACTCGTGGCCGAGCGCGGGCCGGGTCAGTCCTCGTCCGGCAGCGCTAGGTTCTCGCTCGCCGAGCGGGCTTCGATCCCGACCAGCCGATCCGGACGGTCGAAATCGAGAACGACCGGACCGCACTCGACCGCACGCACCACCGTTCCGTGCGGGACCGCATCGCTCAAGTAGAGATAGGCCGTATCGACCTGAGAGTCGGCCCCCACACCCCGGAGCGCGTCGAGCAACTCCGGCGGCGCCCCGTCGAGCGCCGAGCCATTCGCCACGATCGAACTCTGGAGATCAACGATCGCGATCTCCCCCAGCTCGAAGCTGCGAACAGCTCGACCCAACGCCAGCAGCGGCCCGGGCACACCCATCGCAGCCATTACCTCGTGATCACCGTGATCACGATGTCGCCCTGGTTGATCACCTCGACGCGTGCCGCTCACATGCGACATCCTCGCCTCGCCGTTCGGCCCCGTCACCGGCTGCCGAACAGTCTGAGGACTCGTCAACACATCATCGACGTACTGCGGCGCGATACTCCGACCGGCACCCGGCGCGCCCGCCGGAGCGCCGAGTCCACTCGGCTGCATCCGATCCACCGCATGCTGCGTGTACGGCCGACCCCCAACGTTCGCGTAAAGCTTCGCGGCGCGTCTTGAGGCCCTGTCGGAGCACTTGGCGGCGCTTGCCGGTCTTGGGGTCCGTCCCGGCGTCAACGCGGTAGGCCCAGCGTCCGGCTCTCTTGTAGATCGAACCTCGAGCCACGGTCGATCCGTACCACTCTGTGCACTTTTCGGCCCGTCGTTGCGTGCGCAATGACGCTTGTCTCGCATAACACCTGCTAGATGTGCCCGGGGTGGGATTTGAACCCACACTCTCCCGAAGGAGAAGGGGGGTTTAAGCCCCCCGCGTCTGCCAGTTCCGCCACCCGGGCGGGCACACCGCAAGGCTAGGCGGCGATTGCTGCGCGGACTTCCTCGACGGCGCGGCGTCGGCGATTGCGGATCGTGCGGGTGGTGACCTGCTCAGCTTGTGCCAGCTTCTTGATCGACTCGGCGGCCGCCACGGCGTCGAGCAGATCGAGGTGCTCGCGGGCGACGCCGCCAACGCGGGCATCAGCGAGCACTGAGTTCAGGTCGTCGCCAGCGGTCGGGTCCAGTGGAGGAGCAGCCGGCTCGGCGAGCACGGAGAGTGATGCCGGACGCTCGCGGCCACCGTCCCGGCGGTGTTCGCGGCGAAACGCGAAGTAGACGGCGTCCGCGGCGAGGGCATTGGCCAGGGAGCTCGGTCGGCGGGCCGGGTCGAACTGGCAGATCGCCAACCACAAGGCTGGAACCACGAGGTCGACCACGCCGCCGCGGTCGTCGCTACATCCGAACCGTGCGGCTCGGGCGATCGCGAGGGGAGCGACACGGGTCAACACGACTCGTGCCGCCAATCCATCGCGGGCGGCTGCCGCCAGCAACACACGCAGGAGAGCGTCGCTGTCGGGCCGTGACCACGCGGTGTCATTCACGAGCTCGTCGAGGTCGGTGAGTTCGGCGAGCATCTGTTGGAGACGAGGGTTCTCAGCCGGCCAGCGGCGGGCGATGGCCAGTGCGTCAGGGTCGTGACGCAGGCGCTGCCATTCACGTGAGAGCGAGCGCATCAGCGCGCTGCGCGGGGTGGGGTGTTCGCGGTCGGCACGGTTGTCTGGTGGTTGCATGTCGGCACCGTCGCGACATGCCCTCACAGGGTGGCTCACCGGCGGTCTCCGCACCCGACGAATCGACTCAGGTTGTGCTGTGTGAGCCGGTCCCGGCACCGGTGATCCGCACGGTTCAGCGCGCTCGCAACGGCTCACAACGCCTGGTCAGAGGCAGTGCCTCTTGAGGTGGTGGGGTTTGGAGGTTGATCCTCGGTGTCAGTCGCCGCTGTTGGGCGCGGCGGTGGGGTCGGTATCGCGCTCGGGGTGGAGCTTGGCCATGGAGCCGTCGGAGAGGTGGCGGCGTTCTGGGGCGGCCCTCTCGTCATGTATGTCCGCGAGGACGGTGCCGACGAGGCGGATCACTGCCGCTTGTTCGGGAAGGTCCCGACTACTCGGCGGCGTCGGGCTGGACGAAGATCGTGCGGTGGAACGCGGCGACCATGTCGGTGTGCGAGCGCGGAACGAGCGCGAGGAGGTTGCGGGCGGAGTGGACCCGGCAGCGTTGATGGCTTGCTTTCTGGAAGCTCTTGGTGAGACCGGCGACGAGCCCGGCGTGTCGGTCGGAGATCACCAGGCGCACCCCAGCGAGCCCCCGGGCTTTCAACGTGCGCAGAAAGCTGCGCCAGAACACCTCGCTGTCGCTGATGTCGCCGCCGAGGATCTCCCGGTTGCCCTCGGCGGTGATGCCGGTGGCGATCACGACGGTCATCGAGGTGATCTGGGAGGCCTGGTTGCGGACGTGGAGGTCGGTGGCGTCGAGGTAGAGGTGTGCTCTTTGGTCGAACACACCGAGAATCACGCCGATGGCCCACCCGCGGGCGGACCCCCTCAGCTCACCTCAAACCCCACCACACCACGGGACGCCAGCGCGCCGGCGGGTCTCGGCGTAGACGCTGCCATTCCCGCCCGAGCGAACGCATGAGTGCGCTCCGTTGCGTGGGCATGTGGCAGTGATCGAGTTCGGCGCGTGAGTGCATGGCCGCACCGTGACGATCGTCCCTCACAGGTCGTGCCAACTGACGCGCCCGACCGGGCGAGTTCTTGCGGCGAGCCTTCTCCGGGTACCGTCGGGCGCGGTCGGTGAGCGGCGTGTCTCGGCTCACAACCCCTGCTCAGCAGTGCTGTGAGCCGACAGGCCGGGCTCGTGCCTTCCGCTCAGCCAGCGAGCTTGCCCACGTCGCTGCGTGAGCGCCTGCAGCAATGGTCCACTCGACATCGTCGACCAGCGCGGCCGGGTGCGGCGCGTCCACTTGAGTGGCGATGACGACACGGTCGGCGCTCTGGCGGTCGCCCTCGCCCTTCCGCACGGTGCACTGTCGATCGATGGGGTCATCGTGCCGGCGGCGACACGTCTCCTCGACGCCCAGCGGTTGCGTACCGGATCGCAAGTCGAGCCCGCCGACGTCACGCCCTCCGGTCCCGCCGTCGTCGACGATGCCGTCGCGGAAGTCGCCGCGGTCTCCGGTCCCGACTGCGGACGATGGCAGCAGCTGACGGTTGGGCGACACTCCCTCGGTCGAGCAGACCAGGCGACAGTAACGATCGCCGATCCGACGGTGGAGTTGTACAGCGGACTGCTCGACATTGCGCCCGACGGGGCTGTCAGCTTCCTTCAACTCAGCGGCCGCACGCCTGTCGAACTGCGCTCCCACGAGACCGCAGCCGACACGCAGGTGATCACCGTGGGTGCGACGACCGTCCACATCCGACCGCTGCGCGCGGAGGGTGGTCGAGTCGCAGGGGCGGTGGGGGAGATCGACGATGCGGTCGGCAGCTGGCGGCGCGTCGTCCGACGGTCGACGGCGGCGGCCGCATCGCAGGTGCCGCCGATCCCCGACCCTCCACCCCTGCTGGATGCGCGGCGCAAGGTTCCGGCAACTGGACTGATTGCCGCAGGTGTGTCTCTGGTCGGCGCGGCGGCGGGCGTGGTGATCTTCGGGTCGTTCTTGTTCGCCGTGTTCGCCGGACTTGCCGCGGTGGCATCGATCGCGACCTGGTCGGTCAGCGCGGTCGGCGCCGTGCGCGAACACCGACGTCGACGTTGCGCCGTCGGCGTCGCCGAAGCGGAGTATCTGGCCGCCATCGAGCGCCATGTGCATGGCGTTTCCGAGCAGCTCAGCATCTGTCAGCCGCCGCTCGCCGACACCTTGGCGGTGGTTGATGAGCTGCGTCGCGGTACAGCTCGGTCGGCGGTGTGGTCGGCGCCGAGGCGCGGCGTTGCTGGCACACCAGGCGCAGCTGGTCGCGACGGCACCGGCGCAATCGGTTCGTGGTCGCTGCTTGTCGGTCGCGGTGACGTGAGCGTGGCGGTCGGCCCGCTCGACGGCGTCGCCGACCACGTCGTGTCGCGCGTTGTTGGCTCGACCGCGGCGATCGATGTGCCCATCGACGCCCCGCTACGAGCCGGCGAGGCGCTGGCGGTGCACGGCCCGTGCGAGATGGCGAGCAGTCTCGTGCGTGCGACGTTGGTCGATCTGGCGACGTGGCGTGGACCGGCCGATGTCCTGATCGACGTGACCACCTGTGGCCCAGATTGGGCGTGGGCCCGGTGGCTTCCGCACCATGTCGGCGCCCGAAGCGCATCGGTCAGCGACGAGCCGACTCGAATCGTTGTCGTGGACGATCCCGACCTGTTGGCGGCGCGCAGTGGGGAGCTGCGACGGTCACTCGATGCGTGCGAGGTCGCAGTCCTCGTCGTCGTGCCCGCTGAGCGGGCCGTGCCCAGCCGCTGTGCCTCCACGGTGACCATCGGAGCGCTTGGAGCCGTCTCGCTGACCGGGGCACGCGGCGACGTGCGCCGCGCGGTGATGGGTGGGCTGTCGCTCGACTCGGCCACGTCGGCTGCGCGTGCGTTGGCTGCGCTCGTCGATCCAGAAGATGTCGCCGTCGCGGCGGCGACGCCCAACGTGGTCGACCTCGACGAGATCGACGACCGATTGGTCGGCTCGGCGACCGATCGCAGCACGCTCGCCGACGCCATCGGCAGCCGCTGGGCCGAGCGGGCGCCGATCACCGCCGTCCTCGGTCTTGCCTCCAGCGGTGTCGTCGACGTGTGCTTCGATCGCGACGGACCGCATGCCCTGGTCGGGGGCACGACCGGGTCGGGCAAGAGCGAACTGCTGCGCACGCTGGTGACCAGCCTCGCAACCCGTCATCCGCCGACCGACGTGGCGTTCGTGCTCGTCGACTACAAGGGCGGCGCAGCGTTCGACGCCTGCGCAGCGTTCCCCCACGTGGTCGGCCTGGTGACCGATCTCGACGACGGGATGATCGATCGTGCGCTCGCCGCGCTGGCCCACGACCTGCGTCGCCGCGAAGCACGCCTCCGGCGCGCCGGAGTCAGCGATGCCATGACGTATCGCCGACTCGGGGCGCCCGACGGTCCGATGCCCGACTTGGTGGTCGTGGTCGACGAGTTCGCAACGCTCGCCGCCGCCCGGCCGCACCTGCTCGATGCCATGGTCGCCATCGCGCAACGTGGCCGCAGCCTCGGCGTGCACCTGATCCTGGCCACCCAGCGTCCAGCCGGTGCGATCAGCGACGATGTTCGCGCCAACACCGACATTCGCATCGCGCTGCGCACGCAGACGCCGGCGGACTCGACCGACATCATCGACGACCGACGCGCGTCGGCGCTGTCGCGGCACGCGCCCGGGCGGGCGTTGGTGCGTCTCGGTCACGACGATCTGGTGGAGGTGCAGACGGCACGGTGCACCGGACCGCCGCGGCGACCGTCGTCGGAGCTACGTGTCCAGACGCTCGACGCGCCGGGTGTCGCCCCGACCGACGGCGCGACTGCTGTCGATGAAGCGCGTCTGATCGACGACCTCGTCGCTGCCACCGGGAGGGTGATGGAGCGCGACGAGCGCGCCCGAGTGGCGCCGCTGTGGATCGCGCCGTTGCCGGCGAGTTTCACTGCAGCTGACATCGGCGCGCAGTTGGGATCTCCGACGCGTTCCACCCTCGGTGACGTCGGCGTGATCGACGACCCTGCTCAATGTCGACGGCTTCGCTTGCGGTGGGAACCAGCGAACGGCGGCTTGACGCTCCTCGGGTCGCCTGGTGCGGGCGTGTCGACGACGATGGCGACGCTGCTGCGCGCCGCCGCCGCACGATCGAGCCCGGCAGACCTCCACATCTACGTGATCGACGCGCTTGGCGACGCGGTGCTGACGGCGCTCGCGTACCTGCCGCATTGCGCTGCCGTGGTGCGCCGCAACGAGCGCGAACGCCTCGCCCGTACGCTCGCCCGTCTGCGCCGCGAAGTCGACCGGCGTGGGGCGGGGCACACCGATCGTGGCGCGCAGATCATCTGCGCCATCGACGGCTATGGAGCGTTGCGGCGGCTGCTCGCCGACGAACCGCAGCTCACCGCCGACATGGCGGCGATCGCCGAGGACGGACCGGCCGTGGGTGTGGTGTTGCTGGTCGGCGACGACGGTGCCTCGCTGGCGGTACACAGCGTGCCGGTTGCCGATCGCTGGATCTTTCACCTCGACGCTGCGGTTGCCGATCGCATGCGCGGTCAGCCGGTGCCGGCAGGACTGCCCGGTCGTCTGCGCGTTGAGTCGTGCGGACTGTTGGCCCAGGTAGCGCTGGCGGTCGATCACTCGCCACCGGAGGGGATCAGTGCGACCGGCGTGTCGCGCATGGGCGGGCCGTCACCCATCGAGGTCCTTCCCCCGCATGTCGACCTCGGACCCGACGCCGCACAGCGGGAGTGCGACGGCTGCGACCTCGAGCTGTTCATTGGTATTGAGGCCGAGACGCTGGAGCCGACGGCGTTGGTGCTGCCGCCCGGAGACCACGCCCTGGTGGTCGGCGGTGCCGGCGGTGGACGGACGTCGACGCTCCGGACGATCGCGCATCGATGGCTGCACACGACGGGCGGCCGGGTGATCGACGTCGCTGGACGCGATCCCAGCGGGGAGGTCGACGCAGCCGCGGCAGCCAGTCGCCACGAGCCGGTACTGCTGGTGATCGACGATGCCCAGCGGGTCGACGATCCGCGAGGCGAGCTGGCGGCGATCGCCAACGGCCGTGGCGCAGGTGATGTGACCATCGTGGCGGCGGCGCGTCTCGACGCCGTGCGCGCGGCCTTCGGGCACTGGACCCGCGAGGTGGCGCGCAGTCGCTGCGGCGTGATCATGACCGCGCCTGGCGAGATCGACGGCGACCTGTTCGGGTGCACCCTGCCGCGCAACGCCATCGTCGCGCCACGCCCCGGACTGGGCTGGATCGTCGACCGTCGGGGACAACGCCTTGTCCAGATCGCTGCCAGACTGACTCCGTGAGCCGCGTCGTCACCGTTGCCGCCGCCCAACTCGGGCCGGTGCAGCGCACCGACAGCCGCGCCGACGTGGTCGAGCGGATGCTCGTGTTGTTGCGCGCAGCGGCCGCTCGATCGTGCGACCTTGTCGTGTTCCCCGAGTTGGCGCTCACCACGTTCTTCCCCCGCTGGTACGTCGACGACATCGCCGCCGCCGACCACTTCTACGAGCGGGCGATGCCCAACGACGCCACGGCACCGTTGTTCGCCGAGGCTCGTCGTTGCCGCATCGGTCTGGCGCTCGGCTATGCACTCTTCGGCACCGACCCCGACGGCACCGCGCGTCGATGGAACGTGCAGACGCTGTGGGATCGCGACGGCCGCGAGGTGGCCACGTTCAAGAAGGTGCACATCCCGGGTCACGAGAGCAATGAGCCCGATCGCCCGTTCCAGCATCTCGAGCGCTACTACTTCGAACCGTCGCCCGATGGCTTTGGGGTGTGGGATGCGTTCGGCGGACGGGTCGGCATGATGATCTGCAACGACCGCCGGTGGCCCGAGTCGTACCGGTCGATGGGCCTGCAGGGCGTGGAGCTGATTCTGTGCGGCTACAACACGCCGCTGCACTACGCCCCCGACCCCAGCCAGGACCCACTGCAGGGGTTTCACAACCAGCTGGTGATGTCGGCGGGCGCCTATCAGAACGGCACGTTCGTGGTCGGTGTGGCCAAGGGCGGTGTGGAGGAGGGAGTCGACTCGCTCGCCGAGTCGACGATCTTTGCGCCCTCCGGTGAGGTGTTGGCGACGGCGACAACCGCCGGCGACGAGCTGGTCGTGGCCGACTGCGACCTCGACTGGTGCGCTCGCTACAAGGACACGCTGTTCGACTTCGAGCGCTACCGCCGCCCCGACGTGTATCGCACCTGAACGTCGGCGCGGTCAGGTGGAGTCGCACGTGGCGTGTTCGGTGAGCCGCGCCAGACGCCCATCGAGCCACCGGGCACCGAACGCAAGCGCAATGTAGAACACGGTCACGAGCAGGCAGTTGAGCAGCGTCCGCCCGTATCCGAGATCGTTGACGTCGAGAAAGGGGTACGGGTACCAGTGCACGCCGGTGTTGTCGGTGACGATGGCACCGCGAATCAAGGTGTACCCAAGCCAGGCGATCGGTGGAAGCAGCGACCACAACGCCGTGCTGGTCCGGATGTGACGGCGCGGCCCGAATGCCAGCCAGCCGATCACGGTCAACGTGGGCGAGAGCGTGTGGACGAAGAAGTTGGCAACCAGGTCCCACCCGCGTAGGTCGGCGAGCTGCGCCAGCGCCAGGTGATACACCACGCCAGTCACCGCGATGCAGACGACGCCCGTGAGTCGGAACACCCAGAACACCTCCGCGGACCGGTCGGGGTTGCGGGCGAGCATGGCGTGGGTGATTGCCACCGTCAGGTTCGACAGAATGGTGAAGTAGGAGAACATCGTCACCAGTCGACGACCCGTGTTGTCGAAGGGGCTTTCCTCCGCGACGATCGTCAGCACGGTCTCCATGCCGAGCCCGACGAAGGCGACCGCAGCGACCGTCACAAAGAACCACTGCGCCGTCCCCCGGCCAGACACGGGCCGCGAACGTATCTTGTGGCGTGCTACACATGCGACGTGAGCACGACCGATCCGTCCGCCGAGGCGGGCACAGCAGCCGCAAAGATGCAGGTCGAGCGGCCGTGGGCCGCACTCGGAGCGCTGCTCCTGGGGCTGAGCATCATCATCATCGACGCCAGCGTCGTCAACGTGTTGCTGCCCGACATGGTGACCGACCTCGGGCTCACCCAAACCGATGCCCAATGGGTCAACAGCATCTACTCGCTGGTGTTCGCAGCGTTGTTGATCACGGTCGGTCTGTTCGCCGATCGCTACGGCCGGCGACGGCTGTTTCTCCTCGGCATCGTGGTGTTCGTCGTCGGGTCGCTGGGCAGTGCCTTGGCCCAGGGTGCTGAGTTACTGATCGCTGCCCGCGCCGTGCAGGCGATCGGTGGATCGATGATGCTGCCGTCGTCGATCGCGGTCATCAACGTGTTGTTCACCGGTCCCAAGCGGGCGGCCGCGTTCGGCCTTTGGGGCGCGGTGTTCGGGGGCGCCGCGGCGCTGGGGCCGCTGCTCGGAGGGTTTCTCGCCGAGGACTATTCGTGGCGGTGGGCGTTCCTCATCAATCTGCCGGTTGGGCTCGTTGCGGGCCTGATGGTGTGGCGCTTCGTGCCCGAAAGTACGGGACCGCCTGGGCGCGGGTCCGACCCGTTGGGTGTGGTGCTGTCGATCAGTGGGCTCGGCCTGATCGTGTTCGCGCTGATCGAGGGCCAGACCTATGGCTGGTGGACGGCGATCGACAACTTCGATGTCGGCCCGATCAGCCTCGATACCGGCGGGCTGTCGATCATTCCGATTGCGCTTGCGCTCGGGGTGGCGTCGCTCGTTGCCCTGGTCGTCTGGCAGGTATGGCGGGCACATCGCGGACGCTCGACCCTGATCGAGTTGTCGTTGTTCCGCGTGCGTCGCTACGCCTACGGCAACGTGGTGGCACTGGTGGTCAGCCTCGGCGAGTTCGGGATCTTGTTCACCATCCCCCTGTGGATCCAGTCGGTGCACGGCTACGACCCGTTGACCACAGGCGCGATCCTCACTGCGCTCGCTGTCGGCACGCTTGGAGCAGGCGGCGCTGCGCGCCACGTTGCCGCTGCACTCGGGGCGACCAACGTTGTCCGGCTCGGTATGACGCTCGAGGTGGTCGGCATCGTCGGCATCGGGCTCACCCTCGGCGTCGATCGCAGCCCGTGGTGGCTGACGATCCCGTTGGTGGTGTACGGCCTCGGCGTCGGCTTCTCCACTGCGCAGCTCACCAACGTGGTGCTCGACGATGTCGAACCAGCCCTGTCCGGTGAAGCGTCGGCGATGACCTCCACATTCCGTCAGGTCGGCTCGGCACTCGGTGCTGCTGCGCTTGGTGCGATTCTGTTCGGCCTGCTGGGGAGCAACCTCGACGCGGCGCTGGCCGACGAGCCGGGCCTCACCGACGCGCAGCGCACGCAGATCGTCGATGAGGTCCGGGGAACTGCGGGCCAAGCGATCCAGCAACTCGACCAGGTGGAGGGATTGGCCCCGGAGGCGCAGGACGCCAGGGTCGCCTACACCGACGCCGCGCGCAGCGCCTCTTGGGCCGCCGCAGCGTTTGTCGCGTTGGGCCTTCTGGTCTCGTTCGGCCTCCCACGCGACCGCGATCGCCCCGACGCGAAGGGTGCGTAGCGAGATGCGGGCTCGGCTGGGCTTTGACAGAATGTCAAGATGTCAGACGTTGGGTTCGAGCTCAACGGCACGCCGGTGCGTGTCCGTCGCGACCATCCGCACCTGCTCGCCGCATTGCGCGAGGAACTCGACATCACGTCGCCCAAAGATGGCTGCTCGCCGTCGGGGCAATGTGGCTGTTGCACCGTCTTGATCGACGGCAAGGCGAGCGTCGCCTGCCAATACGACCTCGACAAACTCGACGGTCGATCGGTGGTCACCCTCGAAGGCGTCGACGCCGACGAACGTCAACAGTTCGCCGATGCCTTCGCTGCGTGTGGCGGCCTGCAATGCGGATTCTGTATCCCCGGGATCGTCATGCGGGCCAAGGCGCAGATCGACAAGAAGGGCGACGCACTGACCCGCGAGGCGATGGCGCCGCACCTGGGTGCGCACCTCTGTCGCTGCACCGGCTACGTGAAGATTCTCGATGCGATCGAGCAGGTCGCCCAGGGCGAGAAGGCCGCACCGGCACTCGGCGCAGAGGTGGGAACGTCGGGCGCAAAGTACGAAGCGGCCGAACTGACCCTTGGTGAACGGGACTACATCGACGACATCCGGGTGCCCGGCATGTTGCATGCGGCACTGCACTTGTCCGACCACGCCCGTGCCGACGTCAATGCGATCGATGTCGCTGCTGCCGCAGCGATGCCTGGCGTGGTCGCCGTGTTCACCGCCGCCGACATCCCCGGTGAGCTGCGCGTGGGTCTGATCCACAAGGACTGGCCGATCATGATCCCGGTCGGCGGCCGCACGTCGTATGTCGGTGACGTGCTGGCGGTGGTCGTCGCCGAGTCGCGTGAGGCGGCGAGGGCGGCGGCCGACGTCGTGCACGTCGACTACACGGTCCTCGCGCCCAACACCGACATGCTCGAGGCGCTCAGCCCCGCTGCGCCCACATCGGTATGGGGGACCGACTCCAACGTGCTCTCCACCAGCGCGTATCAGCGCGGCGACGACGTCGACGATCTGTTGAATCGCAGCGCCCACGTGGTGCACGAGGTGTTCGAAACCCAACGCATCGAGCACGCCTTCCTCGAACCGGAGTCGACGCTGGCCGTGCCCGCAGGCGCGGGCGACAACCGATCGCTGCATGTGTACTCGGGCGGCCAGGGAGTATGGGACGACCGCAACGACATCGCTTCGGTGCTCGACGTCGATCGCAACTCGATCACGGTCGAGCTGGTGTCGAACGGCGGCGCGTTTGGCGGCAAGGAAGACATGAGCAACCAGGCACAAACCGCGCTTGCAGCGTGGTTGCTCGATCGCCCCGTGAAGTGCACCCTGTCGCGCGAGGAGAGCATGCGGATGCACGCCAAACGGCATCCGATCCGGCTCGAGTACCGCGCCGGCTGCGACGCCGAGGGCCAACTCACCGCGCTGCATGTTCGCGGGGTCGGCGACTCGGGGGCCTACGCCAGTGTCGGTATGAAGGTGCTCGAACGGGCGGCCGGGCATGCGTGCGGGCCGTATCGCTGGCCAGCGATCGACGTGGAGACGATCGCTGTGCGTACGAACAACCTGGTGTGTGGAGCGTTCCGTGGTTTCGGCGCCAACCAGGCGCAGTTCGCAATGGAAGGAGTAATCGATCGGCTGGCCGAGCGTGCCGGATTGACGCCGTTGGAGATCCGCCAGCGCAACGTGATCCGCCCCGGTGACGTGTGGGGCCCCGGCCAAATGATGGATGACGGAGCGGCCGGCGCCGCCGCGTGCCTCGACCGAATCGACCCGCACATCGACGCCGCACATGCTGCCGGCAAGGTCGTCGGACTGGGTCTGGGCTTGAAGAACTCGGGACTCGGCAACGGATTTCGCGAGGTGTCGAAGGCCGTCGTGCGGTTCGGCGACGACGGCCGTATCGAGGTGCGTCACGGGTGGACCGAGATGGGCCAGGGCGTGCACACCGTCGCCCTGCAGGTCGCCGCACAAGAACTCGATGTCGACCCCGAGCGGATCGACGTGCTCGTCGACACCACGCGCGAACTGGGCTTCGGGCAGACCACCGGTTCGCGCGGCACCTTGATGGCCGCCGGCTCGGTGGCCGACGCGTGCGCGACGGCGCGTGCTGCTGGCTGTGTCAGCGAGGTCGACTACGAAGGTGAGTACGTCGTCGACTGGACCAATCGGCTCGATGATCCCGACGTGGAGCACCCGACGATCCACTCGTGCTTTAGCTACGCCGCACAGCTCGTGGTCGCCGACCCCGACACCGGCGACATCGAGCGCGTCGTCGCCGTGCACGACGTCGGTCGGGCGGTCAACCCGCTACTGGTCGAAGGGCAAATCGAAGGCAGCGTGCACATGGGCCTCGGCTACGCCTTGAGCGAGGACTTTCCGACCGACCCGACAACCGGTCACCCGACCAACATGACGTTGCGGTCGCTGCGCATCTTGCGCGCCAAAGACGTTCCGGCGATCGACGTCGAGCTCGTCGAAGTGCCCCAGCCACGTTCGCCGTTCGGCATCAAAGGCGTCGGTGAGATCGGCCTGGTGCCAACGGCGCCGGCGGTCGCTGCGGCACTCCACGCCGTCGACGGTGTGCGCCGCAGCGCGCTCCCGCTCGCTCCGATCGATCGGTAGCGGGACGACCGGACCAACCGTCCCCGCGATGTGCTCACGCGTCGGACGAGTCGCCGAGGAGGTAGCGCGGGCCCGCGCCGAAGCGCGCGGCGCGATCGTCGGCGTTGTACAAGCCGCACGTATCGAGACTCAGGCAACCGCACCCGATGCAGCTGTCGAGCTGATCGCGCAACGCAGTGATTATGGCGATGCGGGCATCGAGCAGCGGGCGGCACGACGCTGCCAGCCGTTCCCAGTCCTTGCGGCTCGGAGTTCGCGACTTCGGCAGCGTGTCGAGGACCTGGCGCACCTCTTCGAGGCGCAACCCAACGCGCTGTGCGACCTGGATGAAGCCCACGCGCCGGGCCACGTCGGGTCGGTAGCGGCGATGGCCGGCGTTGTTGCGTTCGCTGGTGATCAGGCCGTGCTCTTCGTAGAAGCGCAAGGCCGACGTTGCCACGCCCGCCCGCTCGGCCACCTGACCGATCGTCCAGCGGCGGACTTCAACCATCATTGAAGTCTGTCAGGCGCCGTCGAGCCCGTGTGGTCAGGCATGGCGTCGTGCGGCTTTGTCGATCTCGGCGACGATTGCCGGTACGAGTGAGAGGCCGATCACGGCCAACCACTGCGACCCGGTCAGCGAGGTGGTCAAGAGCCACCGCTGCAGCACGGAGAACTCAACTGCCACGTCGCCAGTGCTTTGGCTTCCTGATTGGCCGCGGTGATCACGTTGAACGCGACCAGGACGGCCACCAGGATGCCCGTCGAGGTCTGGCCGATGACGAAGCTGGCAACGGCGACGGCGATCAACATCAGGTTCATGGGGTCGCGCAGGGCCCCACGCACCATGTGCCAATAGCTCGGCGGAGGCTTGGTAGGGATCTCGTTTAGACCGAATGTGGCGCGGCGCTCCTCGACCTGTGCGCTCCCGAGCCCGGCGTCGGTGTCGACCTGCTGCTCTGCGGCCACCTCGACAGGCGGCAGCGACCACGGCGGCGCCGTGGCGGCCGGCGCGTCGGCTGTCATTGCGGTTTCACCTCGACGACGTCAGTGCAATCCACGTACCGATGCGTACCAAAACGGTCGACATCAACGCGATCGAGGCACGATTGGGTTCACGAACCGGCGAGTGCGCGCCACTCGTCGTCGGTCCAATGCTGCCGCAGCTCGGCGGTGATGAAGTCCGAGGTCCAGCGCACCATTTCGACCCATGGCAGTTCGGCTGAGGCCACCTCGGTGAAGGCCATGCCGTCCAAGAGCAACGCCGCATCGTCGATACCGATCGTGACGGTGCGGACCGACGCCAGCTCGGCGTCGGTGGCGACCTCGCTCGGCACGTCGAGGCGGTGTTCGAGCTCGAGGACGCGTTCGAGATCCCAGCGGGCGGCGCCGCCCGACATTGCATGGTCGGTCATGATCGCCAGGATCTGTCCGAGCGCCAGGCGCGCCTCGCCGTCGAGTTCGATCTGGCGCGGCGATTGCACAAGGCGATCCTGCCATCGTCCTTGACTTCAAGCCTTGTTGAAGTCGTACCCGCCTGCGGCATGACGATCTCCGATGACACCGCCACGACTGCTGCGACCGGTGCGCCGATCGCCCATCTGAACGACCTCGCCATCGAACGCGATTACCGCGGGCAAGTGGCGCACAATGTGGTTCGGCTGCTCCACGCCAGCGAGCACTGCCGATCGTGCATCGTCGGCATCTCTGAAAGTGAGCGGGGTCGCCCGGGCTGCGCTCGTGGCGGCGATCGAGCGAGGGGACGATGCGCAGTCGCTGCGGTCGTGGTTCACCGCCCTCGTCGCCGATCATCACCTGTCGTGCGGGCACGGAGCGATTTACAGCCAGAAGGCCTTTGAGCCGTTGGACATGATCGGTTGGGATCGTGCCGCCACCGTGTTGTCGCACCTCGTGTGCGGACCACTGCCAGCAGGCCGGCATCGACGAGCGTGTCGACGTGGTAGGCCACACTCGACTTCGGTCGATCGAGCGTCGCTGCCAACGATCGAACTATTTCGATCGTTCGCGCTCCGATGCTCGCTGGCAGTTCTGGCTCAAGACGCGACGACGCCCGACCGTCGGGGGGTGTCGGTCGGGCGTCGTATGGGGGTTGTTCAGGGGATGCACCAAGTAGAACCGACGCAGCCCCCGCCGCATTCCGGTTCTGTGGAGAATATCCGGCGCGCAGCGTCGGAAGTCCCCAGGATTTCGGTCAGTCGTTCACCGTCTCGGACCCGCCGTCGGACGCGGTGTCCGACACCGTGTCAGCCACGGTGTCGATGGCTGGCTGGTTGGCGCGGACCGTGATCTTGCGCGGCTTGGCGACTTGGGCGACGGGAATGCGCAGGGTGAGCACGCCGTCGTGGTAGTCGGCCTCGATGGCCTCGGCGTCGAGGCCTTCGCCCAGGCTGACCTGTCGTCGGAAACTGCCGCGATGGCGCTCGGCGAAGTACACGCGGTCGCCGTCTTCGCGGGCCGTGGAGCGCTCGGCCGACACGGTGAGCACGTTGCGCTCGACGGAGATGTCGATCGAGTCGGCGGCCACGCCGGGCAGATCGAGGTGGACCCAGACGTCGTCGCCACGGCGATAGGCGTCCATCGGCATCGGGCGGCCGGTGTCCCAGCTGCGCGGGTCACGCTGGTTGAACAGCGCATCGAGTTCACGGAAGGGGGAGTTTTGCAGGAGCATGTGGGGACCTCGCACGAAGTTGAAGGTGATGGAGTAAATGTGCGAGGAACACGCTAACAACACAACAGAAAAACTGACAACGTTACGCTCAGGATTTCTTCGTCGTGTTTATCCACGGGCAATACGGCCGCGCATTGCCGCGCTGGCCAACCCGAAGCTCACCGCCACGACGGCCACGATGGCGCCGACGCCGGCGGCCAACGTGTCCCACTCCCATCCATCGCTGATCAGCGCGCGAAGTCCGGCCAACACGTAGGTCACCGGGTTATAGGTCGCAATCGTCGCCAGCCATCCGGTCAGTGCTTCTTCTGGCAGGAACGTGGTGGTCAAGAAGGCGAAGGGGAAGAACAGGATGAAGCTCGAGTTGACCGCCGCTGGGTTACCGGTCTTGAGCGCGATGGCGTAGGGGAACCCCGCAAAGGCCAGCCCCCACAGCGCGCCGTACAGCATGAACACGACCATTCCTGCGAGCCCTGTGGTGAACGACACACCCAACACGAGACCGAGCAACAACACCGGGATCGTCAGCAGGATCACCGAGAGGAAGTCGGCAGCCATCAGGCCGAGAAGGAGCGCAGGGCGACGGATCGGGGTGAGCAGCAGGCGGTCGAAGTAACCGCTTTGAATATCGGTGACCAGGGCACCGGCGCGCGACACTCCGGTGACGGCGAAGATGATCGCCACCGGGAGTTGGAACGCCTTGAAATCGTCGACCGTTCCCGATGCCTGGGCGAGGTCTTGGAGCGCGCCGACGTTGACGATGTAGAAGAACACCGGGGTGATCAGGGCTGGGATGAAGAACTCCGGCTCGCGAAACACGCCGCGGATGGCACGCCGGGCCACGGTCGCGAGGTCGTGGGCGAATGAGGCTCGGCGGGCGAGCGGCTCGTCGCCGAGTCGCCCCCCGACCTGTTCGACGTTCGTCTCGGTGGTCATGCCGGTGCCTCCTCGGAGTGGTTTCCGCCGCGTTGATCGCCGCTGAGGTGGCTGCCGGTCACCTGCAGGAAGACGTCGTCGAGCGTGGGCGTGCGCAGGGTGAGGGCGCGCACTGGAACGCCGCAGCCGTTCAGCGCGACCGCCACATCGGCGATCACCGCCGCGCCGTCCGACGTCGCCAATGCGATCTCCTGATCGTGGATGTCGACGGTGTCGACCTGTTCGAGTGCGGTGAGGGCCGCGGCAGCCGTGGCTGGGTCGCCATCGACTTCGGCAACGATCACGTCGTTGCCGATCATCCGCTTCAACTCCGTCGGGGTGCCTTCGGCTTCGATGCGCCCCGACGAGATGATGCCGACGCGGTGGGCGAGTTCGTCAGCTTCCTCGAGGTACTGGGTGGTGAGGAAGATCGTCATTCCGAATACCTCGTTGAGCCGACGAACTTCGTTCCACACCGCCGAACGACTTGCCGGGTCGAGTCCGGTCGTCGGCTCGTCGAGGAACAGGATCTGCGGGCGGTGGATCAGCGACATCGCCAGGTCGAGGCGGCGGCGCATCCCACCTGAGTACGACTCGGCGCGGTCGTCGATCGCCGTGCCGATGTCGACGAGACCGATGACATCGTCGAGCCGGCGGGCGATGTCTGCTGCTGTCAGTCCGTACAACTGACCCTGCAACTCCAGTAGTTCTCGGCCGGTTTGCTTGCCGTCGATCGACGCGTCCTGGAGCGCGACCCCGATGCGTAGGCGCACCGCTCCGGGTTGCGCAGTGACATCGAATCCGGCGACGGTTGCGCTGCCCGCAGTTGGTGTCAACAGGGTGCACAGCATCTTTGCCGTGGTCGATTTGCCCGCACCGTTCGGCCCGAGGAACCCGTAGATCTCTCCGGCTCGAATGTCGAGATCAATACCGGCGACCGCTTCGTTGTCGCCGAAGGTTTTGCGCAGCGCGTTGGCGGTGATTGCAGCCTCCATGGACTGCATCATGGCAAGTGGGTGCGCGATGTTCGCGCTCGCGTGTTACGAACAGCAGGTGCCGGCGGCCTCGCCGACCGACACGTTCTGCAGTTGCTCGGAGTCCCCGGTGCGCACGTACCACTCCCAGCGGGCGCCTTCGGGCGAGGTCACCCAGGTCTCGGTCTTCTCGGCGTAGCAGCACGCCGTGTCATCGACGCCGGTGGTGTCGAGCCCCGACTCGCTGAGGCGGCGTTCGGCATCGAGCACCTGCTCGCCGCGCTCGACCTCGACGCCGAGGTGGTTCAGGTGGGCGAAGTCGTCGCTCGATGCTCCGTCGGGCTGCTCGAACAACACGAGTTTCAGTGGCGGCTCGGCGATTGCGAAGTTGGCGTAGCCGGGGCGCAGTCGGGCCGGTTCGGCATCGAACATCTTGGAGTAGAAGTCGATCGCCTCGTCGAGGTTGCGGACGTTGAGCGCGAGTTGCAGACGCATGCGAGCACCGTACCTGCGATATCGACAAACGTAAATATAACAGGGGCAAAATATCGACGTTCTTCGATATGTGCGCAGCCACTCGAATGGTGCCAGAGTGGAGCGATGTCGTCGCCGGTTGCGCTGTACCTCCAAGATGCCCACTCGATCCGCGAAAGCATCGATCTCGTGCAGTACGCCGAGCAGCGTGGTTTCGATGCTGTCTGGCAGGCCGATAGCCGGCTCGTGCGTGATGCGGTGGTGCCGATGGCGGCGTTCGCGGCAACCACCGACTCGATCCGCATCGGCTCGGGTGTCGTCGACTGTTGGACCCGCAACCCCGCTCGGTTGGCGTCGACGTTTTCGACGCTCGACGATCTGGCACCGGGCCGCGTGATCTGCGGCATCGGTGCATGGTGGGACCCACTCGCCGCCAAGGTCGGCGTCGAGCGATCGCGTCCGCTGCGCGTGATGCGCGAGGTGGTCACCGCTGTTCGCGGCCTGCTGAACAACGAAACGGTCACGATCGACGGCGCCTACGTCCATCTCGACGGTGTCGAACTCGACTACGTGCACCAGCCCCGGCGACCCAAAGATGTGCCGATCTACATCGGGGCCACGGGAATGCAGATGATGGAGCTCACCGGCGAGATCGCCGATGGCGTTGTACTCAACTACTTGGTGTCACCTGACTACAACCGCCGAGCGCTCGACGCACTGGCCGTTGGCGCGGCGCGCGCCGACCGCACCGTCGATGCACTCGACCGGCCACAACTCGTCGTGTGCTCGGTCGACAGCGATCGCTCCGCCGCCCTCGATGCGGCGCGACTGCTTGTGACCCAGTACCTCGGTCAGCAGCCGCACATCATGGCCGCGTCGGGCGTGCCGCAATCGCTGCTCGACGAGATCGGCAGGGTGCTCACCTGGCCGGCGACCAACGAGGAAGTACGTGCGGCGAGCAAGCTCGTCCCCGACGATGTCGTGCAGATGATCACCGCATCGGGCACCCCCGACGAGGTGCAATCCAAGGTCGCGGAGTACCTCGACGCCGGCGCGACGTGCCCGATCCTGTACCCGCTCGGCAGCGACGTTCGTTTGATGATCGACGTCTTCGCCCGCCAGTAACGCGCCAGGCGCGTGCCTGCGACATCTGGTGCCTGGCACCAACTGTCCCAACGCGGTCCGGTGCTCGCGGTTGCGTGCCTCCGTCGTAACGTCGCGGCCATGCGGATCACGTTGCCGTCGGGGACCGAAGCCGAGTTCGAACGTCCGGCTGAGCAGCCGACGATGGGGCTGGTCATCGCCCCGGACATCTTCGGCCTTCGGCCGCTCTACGACTCGATGGTCGCCCGGATGTGTTCGGTGTGGAACATGTCGACTGTGGCGGTCGAGCCGTTTCCGGGTCTCGACCTCGGCGACGACATCGAAGCGCGCATGGCGGCCGTCGCCGACCTCCGTGATGCCGATCATCTACGCGACCTGGAAGAAGCGGCCGAGGCCACCGGTTGCGACACCATCGGCCTAATCGGCTTCTGCATGGGCGGGATGTACTGCTTCCGGGCTGCGACCTGCGATCGCTTCGCGCGAATTGCCAGCTTCTACGGGATGATTCGCGTCCCGGCTGACTGGAACGGCGAGGGACATGGCGAACCGCTCGACGCCCTCGCCCGAGGTCACGACGAACGGGTCCTGGCGATCATCGGTGACCTCGACCCGTACACACCGCCCGACGATGTCGCCGCGCTCGAAGCCACCGCGGCGACCGTGGTTCGGTACCCGGAAGCCGATCACGGGTTCGCCCACGATGCACTGCGCTCGGCGCACCGGCCCGACGACGCCGCCGACGCCTTTGCACGTGCCGAGCAATGGTTGCTCGGCGCGGTGGGCGCCTAGACGATCGCTCAGCGCGCCCGCAGCTCGAGCCGGTCGCGCTGCACGATGATGTAGGTGCGATCGTTCTGCTCCAACCAGCCGAGGCGGATGAAGCTGGAGATTGCTTTGTTGACCCGCTCGCGTGAGGCCCCGACCATGCCGGCAAGCTCCTCCTGGGTGACCGGCAGAGTGAATCGATCGACACCGTCGGCCAATTCGAGCAGCCGTTTGGCGGTCCGGCCGGTGACGTCGAGGAAGACCGAATCGGCCAACGCTTCGTCGGTGGTCCGGATGCGTTGCGCCAGCAAGCGAGTGACGTTCCACAGCAGCTTCGGGTTGTCGTCGAAGATCGACAACACGACGTCGTAGGGAACCGCCAACATCGTGGTCGGTTCGAGCGCTCGTGCCGACGCCGATCGCGGCCCGTCGTCGAGCATGCCCATCTCACCGAACAGGTCGCCTTGCTCCATGAGGGCAACCACGCTCTCTCGATGATCGATCGGGTTAGTGATGGCGATGGCCACCCGTCCGCGGAGGACGAGATACAACGCCGAGGGGGGGTCGCCTTCCTTGAACAGCACGTCCCCGCGGATCAGGTGCAGTTCGGTACCGGCGTCGGCCACCTTCTGCAGCGCCTCGGGGTCGGCGTCAGCAAAAAAGTCGGTGCGAACGAGATCGTCGACGTGAGCCATGACGTCGGTCACGGTACTACCCTGCGACGGTGTGTCGAACGCCGGGCCGAATGGCCCCGAGCGGGTGTGGACGATCGTGGTTGCCGGAGGTTCGGGATCGCGCTTCGGCGCTCCCAAGCAGTACGCCGCATTGGGCGACGAGCGGGTGATCGATCGCTCTCGCCGCGTGGCAGCACACGTCAGCGACGGTGTCGTGGTCGTGGTTCCCGCAGCAGACGCCGCGCGCGAGCAGGGTATTCCTGGCGGTGACACGCGTACGGCATCGGTGCGCAACGGTCTCGCCGCCGTGCCTGCCGACGCCACGATCATCTGTGTCCACGACGCCGCTCGGCCCTTGGTCGACGTCGATGTGTACACCCGGGTGATCGCGGGCGTGCACGCCGGTGCTGACGGCGTCGTGCCGGTGGTGCCCGTGGTCGACACGATCAAAGTCGTCGACGGCGATCGGGTCATCGAGACACCGGCGCGCGAGCAACTCGTGGCGGTGCAGACGCCACAGGGGTTCCGCGCCGAGGTCTTGCGTGCGGCGTACGCCGGAGCGATCGACGCGGCGAGCGACGACGCCGCGCTGGTCGAAAAAGGCGGGGGCGTCGTCCGCGTGGTGCCTGGCAGCGATGACGCCCGCAAGATCACCCATCCAGACGACCTCGCCTGGGCCCGCCAGCGCGTCGCCGAAGGTGCGCATCGATGAGTGCGTCTCGTCCGACCATGCGGGTCGGCCAGGGGTTCGACGTCCACCGCTTCAGCGACGATCCATTGCGCCGCCTCGTGCTCGGTGGATGCGAGTTCGCCGGGGAACGAGGACTCGTCGGTCACAGCGATGCCGACGTCATCGCGCACGCCTGCGCCGACGCGCTGCTCGGTGCGGCGGGGCTGGGTGACATCGGGATGCACTTCCCCGACACTGACGAGCGTTTTGCCGGGGCGGACTCGATGATGCTGCTTCAACTCGTCGCCGGCATGGTTCGCGACGCCGGGTGGGCGGTGGCCAATGTACATGCGTCCGTGATCTGCGAACGCCCCAAGTTGGCGCCACGACGCAACGAGATCGAAGCGGCGCTGACGGCGCGTATCGACGCTCCGGTCGCAGTGACGGGCAACCGTGCGGAGGGTCTCGGCGCGATCGGTCGTCGGGAAGGCATCGCCTGTTTGGCGGTGGCACTGATCGAGGGCGAACGATGAGCGACCGCGGCGGCCAACGCGGGCGTGGTAAGCCTGGCGGAATGCGCAGCGGTGGTCAGCGCAAGAGTGGCGGTCGGGGCGGTCAGCGCAATGGTCGCGATCGCGGTCCGCAGCAGCGCAACTCGTCGCGCCGACGCGAGCAGGGTCTCGGCGGACGACAGGTCGAAGGGCGCCAAGCCGTGCGCGAGCTGTTGATCGCAGGGAATCGAAAGATCGAACGGATTTGGGTCGCCGCCGACTTGGAGGGCGACAGCGGTGTCGCCGACATCGTCGAGATCGCAGCCGCCCAACGTGTCCCGCTCGAGTACGTCGGCGCGGCGCGCCTCGATCGTGAGGCCCGCAGTGAAGCGCCGCAGGGGGTGCTGGCGACGGCAGCGCCGCTCCAGGAGGTCGACCTCGAGTCGTTGCTCGACGGACCGACACCGCCGCTGCTCGTCGCCCTCGATCACGTGACCGATCCCGGCAACTTCGGTGCGATCGTGCGCATCGCAGACGGTGCCGGTGTCACCGGGTTGGTCGTGCCGCAACATCGTGCTGTGCACGTCACGCCGACCGTGGCCAAGGCGTCGGCGGGCGCGATCGAGTACGTGCCGATGTCCCTGGTCGGCGGTTTGCCGACCGCGTTACGTCAACTCAGCGAGCGCGGAGTGTGGTTAATCGGGCTCGACGACCGCGGGCCGCGTTCGGTGTTCGAGCTTGCCGAACTCGCAGTCGAGCCGGTCTGTTTGGTGCTCGGCGCCGAGGGCGCAGGTCTGACGCGGCTGGTGCGTGAGCGTTGTGACGTGCTGGCGTCGATTCCGATGGTAGGACGTGTCAGTTCACTGAATGTTTCGGCTGCTGCGGCGATTTCTTTGTACGAACTTTCAAGATCGCGCCAACAGCTGCCGTAACATTGCAGTGGTGCGCGTGCTCAAGGGAATGATGAGCGCGCCGACCCCCGTCGATGCCGACGAGGTGCTCGATGCACCGGTCGTCGACGACCTGGGCGGGTCTTCATTCGGGCGCCGGGCATTCATCGCCGGCGCTGCGGGGGCGGCCGCCGGAACGGCAGTCTCCACCCTCGGCATGCCGCAAGGGATTGCCGGCGCTGCCGTCGAGCCGGGCGCCAGCTATTTCACTCCTGTCGATCCGCAGCGGCTGTGCGATACGCGCAGTCCCTCTACCGGTGTCGGCTTCTCGACCGTCGGGACTCGCACCATTCGTGTGAAGGTCGCAGGGACATTTGACGTCCCCGACGACGCCATCGCCGCAGTCCTCACCGTCACGGCGGTGAACCGCAAGAACGGCCCCATCTTCGTCACCGCGTACCCGGGCGGCGAGCGCCGGCCGGAAGCCTCGAACCTGAACTGCGGCTTCTTCGACGAGCGCGCTGCCAACTTGGTCACGGTCAAGCTGGGCGCTGGCGGCTTCGTCGACATCTACTACCACGGCCCGGCCTACATCGTCGTCGACGTCGCCGGCGTGTATCGCCCGACCTCGAGCGCGGTGACGACCGGACGTTTCGAGAACGTGTCGCCGGTCGTCCGTGCACTCGACACCCGGCTGACCCGACAGCGTCTTCGCGCTGGCGGCACAGTGCGCTGCAATCTGAACGGGCTCGTCACTTCGAGTGCCGTCGCGGTCGTCGCCAACCTCACCGCGGTCAACGCCAATGCGCAGGGATTTGTGCAGGCCGTGCCCGCTGGCGCGCCGACGGGCGGCAGTTCGAATCTCAACCCGGCGGCTGGCGACACGCGCGCTGTCGGCATCATCACCAAGCTCAACACGGTCAACGGAGTCCGCGGGATCGACATCTTCAGCTCGAAGGGCTGCGACATCATCGTCGACGTTGCCGGCTACATCACCGGCCCCGACGACCCGTCGTCGGACGTCGGGCTGTACGTGCCGATGTCGCCGCTGCGCGTGCTCGACACCCGCAGGGATCGCAAGCGGTTGTGGCCAGGATGGACACGCACGGTCGGGATGCCGTCGCCGATCAGTAGCCGCGCCCAGGCCGTGTCGGCCAACCTGACGGTGACCCAGACGATGGACAAGGGCTTCTTCACCCTGGTGGCGGCGCAGACTCGCCGTCAAGAAGTCTCGAACATCAACGCGATGCGACCCGGTCACACGCTGGCCAACCATGCGATCGCATCGATCAGCAGCAAGGGCTTGTCGTGCTACTCGCACAAGGGTGGGCACATCGTGATCGACCTCAGTGGTTGGTTCACGGGATCGGCCTCATCGGTCACCACGAGCGTGCCGTACAACCCGCCGCCGCCGGCGATCAGCCCACCGTGGCTGATCAATGTGCCCGGTATGGGTCTGGTGAGTTGGGTGCGCGACGGGGAACCGATCCCGACGGTTGATCGCGGCGATTCCTGGCACTGGACCGGTACCGGTAACGTCGGCCAGGGTGGTCCGATCGCCGTGTTCGGTCACCGCACTGAAGCCGGTGGCCCGTACTACAACCAGCATTTCCTCGCTGCCGGACAGCGGATGACGGCGCGCACCGCGGATAACCGTCTGTACACCTACGAGATGATCGCCGAGTACATCACGAGCGAGTTCGCCAACGACATCCTCGGGGCCACTCGTCGCATCGGTGGTCGAGAGACGATGTCGCTCATTGCGTGCACGTTGCCCAACCGGCTGCCCACGTCGTTGCGTTGGCGGATCATTTCCACCTTCCGCTTCATCGACTGGGAAGACCTCGGCTAGCCGCTCACCGTCCCACCCAAAAACCGGGGATTCCGTGCGAAATCCGCACGTTCCGGCAAACAGAACCAGCGCCGTTCTGAAATCCCGGGGATTCCGTGCGTTATGTGCACGTTGCTGCGAACAGAAGCGAGTGCGGGACGGTCAGATGGTCAGGAACAGCGCGCCGAATGCGGCGATCGCCACCATGGCGGCGCCCAGGGCGATCGCCAAGGGATAGCGGCGGCGCTGTGGCGTGGCGACGTCTGCCGCTGGTGCCTCGGCGCCCCACTGCAGCGCATGGTGGCGCGGTGCAGGCCACGGGCAGTGCTCTCGCAGGTCGACGACGCGCGTCGCCGGATCAGGGGCGGGCCAGGGCGCGGCTGCCAGCACTGTTGCGGGAGGCGCCCAACTCGTCGACACGCCCTCGATTGTTGCAGCGCCCGTGACGCCGTTGGTGGATGCCCTAGGCAGCGCGTGTGCGTCGACGGTTGCTGCTCATGGCGAGCGCCGCGCCGATCGCCAGAATCGCGGCAGCGATCGCAGCCAGCTGGATCGGGTTGTTGCTGCCCGTGTTCGGCAGTGGGTTGGGGATCCCGAACGTGTTGATCACGGTGAACGACACATCGGTTTCACCATCGATCACCACGCTCGACGGCACGACCTCCGGTGGCCCGAGCGCGCCGCCGTACGGTGGCACTTCGCGCACGGTGCAGCTCGACCCGATCGGAATCCCGTCGACGGTGGTCGACAAACTTGGCAGGTTGATCTGCGGCACCGTCGGCTGAGGATTGAGCGGCTGGTCGAGGAACGTGCACTCGAGGGTGAACAGGAACGGTCCCTTGGCGAACAGCACGCCTGGGCCGGTGATCTCCTTGTTGATCACCAGCGCGCCGGTGTCGTAGGTGTTGGTGACCGTGACCTCGACGGCGGTCGTGCCGTCGATCGTGACCGGTTGTGCCGGCGTGATCGCAACCTCCTGCGCGCCATGTGGTTCGGTTTCCGAGACGGTGCAGGTGGAACCGATCGGTAGGCCGGTGACCGTGTCGGAGCCGTCGGGCGCTGCGAGCCGAAGCTCTTCGGGGAAGCCGGCGAGTCGAGCGCCGTCGAACGAGCAGTCGACCGAGATGAGGAACACCGTTGCATCCGGGACGAACTGGCCGCCGCCCCCGGCAAGCGCCTTGGTGACGACGAGTGAACCGACGCCGATGGTGTTGGTCACGGTGACGTCGACCGACACCGGCTGCTCACCTTCGAGCTTGACGGTTTGGGACGGTGCGTACGACACGTCGGTCGCCCCGTTGGTCTCGGTCTCGGTGACCGCGCACGACGAGCCGAGCGCCTGGCCGGCGACGATCGCTGGGTCATCGACCCCGAATGTCACCTCGCCATCGAACCCGGTCGCCGGGCTTTCGGCTGGTGGCGTACACACGACGCGAGCGACGAACTCAGTGTCGGCCGGGAGGTCGCCGGCCCCTGGACCGTTGAGCACCTTGACGACCCGCAGCGCGGCGGAGTCGAAGGTGTTGGTGACGACGACCTTCACCGGTGTCTGCCCCTCGTTGGGCACGATCACGGTGTCGGGGACGATCGTCACCGAGTTGGCCCCGCCGTTGTCGGTCTCGACGATCGAGCAGGTCGACCCCGACGGGAGCGGACCGATGACGGTCGGCGGGCCTTCCTGGCCAGCGGGGCCGGACTCGATGGTGGTCATCAGCGGATCGAACCCGGCGATCTCGCCCTGCAGTGGGTACGGCGGCGCAGGGTACGAGCAAGTGACCTCGACCGGGAACTCGGTCCCCGGCGTGACCAACTCGGCGAGATCACCGTCGACCACCTTGACGATGTCGAACTGGCCACCGAGGTAGGTGTTGGTGATCGTGACGTCGACTGTCGCCGTACCGGCTGTGACCGTCACCGGACTCGGCGGCTCGATGGTGACGACGTCGGCGCCGTTCGAGTCGGTCTCGACGATCGTGCACTCGGTGCCGATTTCCAGCGGCTCGATCGTCTGAGAAACCCCAGCGACGAGCTCGACCGTTTCGGCGAGCACCGGATTGCCGTTGAACAGACACCTCACCTGCACCGGATAAATGGTGTCGGCGGGGATGAAACCTGCGCCTGCGCCGTCGACGACCTTGGTGAGCGTGAGCCCACCCGCGCTGAAGGTGTTGGTCGCCGTGGCCGTGACGTACGGCTCATCGACGGTGGTGACGATCAGCGGGTTCGGCTCGATCGTGACATCGGTGGCGCCGTTGTTGCCGGTCTCCTCGAAGAGGCACGACGAGCCCGGCGGTACGGGGCCGATCTCGACTGCACGCCCTGATTGTCCGACCGTCGACCCGGAGAGCAGCCCGAACGGCTTCTCGTCCCATCCAGGGACGACGCCAGGAGCGGCCGGATGGTTCGCGGGATACGAGCAGGTCACCTTGAAGTCGAACTCGGTGTTCGGGGGGACGAGTCCACCCTGAGGTCCGTCGACGACCTTGACGATCTCTCCGATCGCGCCGGGGTACTCGTTGGTCACGGTGATCGAGATCGGATCATCGAGATCATCGGTGACGACCACGTCGCCGGAGCGGAACGGATCGAGAGGATCCGGCGGCGCCGGGTCGTATGGCGGCGTGAACGTCGGTGGCGATGTGGCGCCGTTGGTGTCGCTCTCGGTGGCGAAGCAGGTCGCACCGACCGGCAGGTCGGTGAGCATCTCGTCGGGAACGGCAGGGGTCAGCACCACCTCGACGGGGAAGCCGACGAGCCGCACGTCGCCGATCGAGCAGTTCACTCCGATGCGGAACTCGGCGTCGTCGGGGACGAGGCCGTTCAACTCGCCGGAGACGTCCTTGATGATGCGCAAGGCGCCCTCTTCGAATTCGTTCTCGATGCTCACGTTCACGACGAGCGGTGGCTGCGCGTTGCTGCCGGGCAGCTGGAACTCGCCATCGGGTGTGATCGTCACATCGGCGCCGTACGACTCCTCCTCGGTGACCTCGCAGAAGGTCTCAGGGGTGAGCCCGGGGATCTCACCCGGCCCGGGGAGCTGCGCCGGTGAGCCCGGACTGATCGGGACAGTCTCGTCGTAATAGTAGATGGTTGTCGTCTGGTCATCGCGGCACCGAGCGCGCACGGTGTATTCGAGGCTCGGCGGTACCAGATCGCCGCCGTCGCCGTCGACCGTCTTGGTGATCAACAGCCCGACGCCGTTGTAGACGTTGGTGACGGTGACGGTGTTGGTGCTGTCAGAACCGATCGTCAACGGATCGGGGTCGATGCTTGGACTGGAGCCGGGAGGCGCGCTGATCTCGACGATGGCGCACTCGGAGCCGACCGGCAGCGGGCCGAAACCGACAGCTTGCCCGGGAACGTTCGGCCGACCGGCCTCGATGATCAGATCGAGGGGGTCGTAGCCCGGGATGTCGCCCGACACCGGGAACCCGGCTGGATATGCGCACGTGATTTCGACCTGGAACTGCGTGCCTTCGGGGGCGAGCGTCTCCGCGAGGTCGCCGGTGGTGAGCTTGCGGATCTCGGCATTAGCGACTGGGTAGACGTTCGTGGCGAGCACCTCCACCGGATTCTGGAGGTCGTCGGTGACGATCACCGGCTGGGCCGGCACGATGGTGACCACACTGGCGCCCTGCGAGTCGGGTTCTGTGATCGTGCACGACGATCCCGCCGGGATGCCGTTGTTGGGATCGGGAAGGCCGTCCACGCCGACGCGGACCGCCGCGCCGGGAGCGCCACCCACGCCGGACTTGACCGTGACGTCGAGGTCTTCGAACCCGGGAACTGGCACGCCACCGGCCGGCGGCGGTTGCGCGAGCCCAGGCCAGTCGGTCGGATATGTGCATGCGACGTTCAGCACGAAGTCGGTCGGCGGGATGAGGCCTGAGCCTCCGTCGTCGACCGCCTTTTGTAACTTGAGCGCACCGACCGGATAGGTGTTCTCGACGATGACCTCGGCAGGCCCGGTGGGGTCGCCCACCACGATTTGGTCGGGGGTGACCACCACCGAGCCTGCGCCGGCGGTGTCGGTCTCTTCGATCTCGCATGTCGAGCCGACCGGGAGATCACCGGACGAAGCGGTCGGCGCGCCCGGGTACGTGAGGGTCAGCTCCTTCGGATTGAAACCCGGAATCCGCACGCCTCCGGCCGGCGGCGGTACGGGGAGTCCCGGCCAGTCGGCCGGGAACGTGCAATCGATCTGCACGGTGAATTGCGTCCCGCCCGGCACGAGTCCCGACGGGTCGACCACCCGCTTGGTGATGTCGAACGATGCGAGGTCGTAGGAGTTCGTGACAGTCACCGTGATGGGCGTGGCGTTGGTGTCGATCGTCACGGGCTGGTCCGGCTCGATCGTGATGTCGTCGGCGCCCTGGCTGTCGACCTCGAGCACGGTGCACTCTGAATCGAGTGGAAGGTTGTCGACTTGCGCCGACAGGCCGGTGTCTTGGGAGAGGGTGATGTCGCGCGGGAACGACGGGTCGGCGGGGACTCGGCTGCCGTCGTAGAAGCAATCGACGCGCAAGACGTACCCCACGTCGCTCGAGACGAACCCGCCGGCGTCGATTGCCTTCACGACCTCGAGCGAACCCGTTACGAACTTGTTCGTGATCGTGAGGTCGACCGACACCGGGTTATCACCGATCAGATCCACTGTCTGTCCGGGGTTGTACACCGGCGATCCGTCGAGTGGGAGGCCGGTCGTGACTTCGTCGACGGCGCATACGGCGCCGACCGGCTGGTTGTCGACGATGTAGGCATTCGGTTCGCCGATCCCGAAGGTGACGGTTTCGTCGAAGGTGGTGATGGTCGTTGGCCCCGCGTCGAAGGTACACACGACTTCCGCACGGAACTCGGTCTCCGGCGGGACCGGTGCGCCGTCGGGGTCGATCACCTTCCAGATGCGGAGCGCAGCGGGTCCGAAGGTGTTGGTGACGACGACGTCGATCGGACCCTGGTTCGAAGCGTCGACGACGATCTGGTCGCTCGGCGAGAATTCGACCTCGGTGGCACCGTTGTCGTCGGTCTCGACGAAATCACATTCCGCCCCGTCCGGCAGCGGGCCGATGTCGACCGGCGGACCGGGCTGGCCCAGAGCGCCCGACAGCACCTTGACCTCGAGCGGGTCGTAGCCGGGGATCCCGCCCTGTACCGGGTATCCCGCTGGGAATCGGCAGGTGACCTCGACGGTGAATGCGGTCTCGGCCGGGACCTTGCTGGCGAGGCCGCCGTCGACCACTTTGCGCAGCTCGATGTCGCCAGCCGGGTATGCGTTGTCGACGGACACCTGGGTGCCGTCGTCATCGGGGATCTCAACAGTCGACGGTGTGATCGTGACGTCGGCGCCTTGATCGCCAGGCTCGGTGATCGTGCACTCCGTTCCGTCGAACAGCGGACCGACGCTGACCGTCTCGCCGTCTTGGAGTGTGTAGTCGCGGGGGAAGCCTGCGACCAGGTTGCCGTTGCGCTCGCACTCGACCCGCACGGTGAACTCGGTGTCGGCGGGGACGAGTCCGGACCCGTCATCGACGCTCTTGGTGATCGTGAAGCTGCCCGCCTCGACGTTGCCGAATACGACCGGCCCAGCCGGCAGGATCGGATCGACCGGCTGGTCGGGGAACTCGACGAGTTGGTCCTTGCAGACCGCGCCGCCGCCCGGGTCGGTGTTGACGAAGCCGGACTGCAGCACCTCGCACACTCGGTAGGTCCCCTCGGCCGGCAGCCGGTCGAAGAGGAACTCGCCGTCAGGGTTGTCGCCCGAGCCCGTCTCGCCCGAGAGTTCGCCGGCGTCGAGTACCGAGTTGCCGTTCTCGTCGATGAAGATCGTCCAGCCGTTCAGGGGCGGATCGGATGGATCTTTCTGCCCGTTGCCTTCGACGTCGAGGTACTTCTCGGCGAGCAGTTGCAACGGCGCGTTGACGAACAGGCAGCTGACGATCTCTTTGTCGGTGACCTCGCGGATCGTCACACCGTTGTCGCCGACGTTGTCGACGCGACTGTTGGGGTCGTTGCTCCCGGTGATCGTGCATCGGGCGTTCTTGCCATCGGGATTCTGGATCGGGAGATTCGGGCCGAACGTCGGCTCGAAGATGGTCACGTCGCGCGTGAGGTTGAAGCGCCCGAACTCGACGGTGAACACGGCTGAGAGGCCATTGGGATCCGTCTGCGTCGCCTGCGGATCGACGAACGTCTGGTCGAATGGGCGTTCGAACGGCCAATTCGGCTCGGGGTCGACGGTGTCGATGCCATTCCACGTCGGTGAGATCTTCTTGGTTGCGTTGATGGTGCCGCCGCACGAGTTGAGCGCGATGCGCGTCAGGAGGTCGGCGAGTGCACCGAAGGTGGTCAGGAAGTAGTCGTCGGTCGCCTCGGGGTCGCGCGGGTCGCCTTCCTGGAACCCGCTGATCAGTGCCAGGTTCGTGGCGGTGAGCCCGCCGCTCTGGCCCGAGAAGCCGATCGAGACGACCCGTGTGCCGAGCGACTTCAGCCAGTTGGCGGAGTGCACCGCCTCCTCTACGTCGTAGTCGTCGACGTCAGCGGTCGACGATGTCTCGCCCTTCCAGGCCGTCGGATTCCCGTCGGTCAACATGATCGCCAGGTCGTAGAACTCGGTGGCGTTGGCCACCTGGCGGAAGGCGTCGTCCCAGTTGGTGCCACCACCGGGGCGGCTGAGCGCGTCGATGTTGTTGATCACCTCGGTTGCACCGGTGACGTCGGAGATCGGGATGAGATCCGGTCGGTTCTGGCTGCCGCCGTTGTTCTGCGGTGAGTTCGTCGAGAACGTGAAGGTGGCGATCTCGGTCGGCGTGCCGGTCAACTGGTCGACGAAGTCTTTGGCGGCGTCTTTCACCTCGTCTTGGTTGCTGCCGATCGAGCCCGACTGGTCGAAGATCAAGGCGATCCGTAGACCGCACTGGTCCTCGTTGAGCAGCGGGTTGTCGCGCACATTGGCCCACCGGTAGTCATCGACGCCGAGCGGTCCGTTCGGGTTCGGGCGTCGCGGCCAGGTCTGGTTCGACGAATCGATGATGTCGGTCTCGGGGATCTGGGTCGTCTGCCCCGCTTGCACGCCGACGTTCCAGCGGTATGGCCGGTTCGTGCCGCTGGCGTTGAAAGCCCCGAGAGCGATGTTCTCGATGACAGACCAGCCGGCGGGCGCGCTTCGCTCGCGCACGAGGTAGCGCGCAGACGAAGCTGCGTCGACTGTCATGGTGCACGTGCCATCGGCTTGGGTGACGCACGTGGCCGCCGGCACGCCAGGGGGAATGTTCTGATTGGTCGAGTTGCCCTTGGCGTAGGCCTCGAAGGTCGCGCCGGCCAGCGGGGTGGTGTTTTCGCCGATGGCTTCGCCGGTCCGATCACCGGCCTTGCGGACGATGATCGTTGCATCGTCGGCCGCCTGCGCGCCGACGGGCGGTGCCGCCGGAACCGCGGTGAGCGAGGTGGCTACGAGCGCGATGGCGAAGGAAGTTCCTCCCCACACGCGGATTCGACGATTGACCCGCACGCCGGAAATGCTCGCGTGTCTCAGTTCATGGGGTCAAACGTCAGTGTGGCGCCCCGAGCTGCGCCCTAGCATCGGTACCGCGCCGGGTTAGCTCAGTTGGTAGAGCACTTGACTTGTAATCATGTGGTCGCGGGTTCGACTCCCGCACCCGGCTCCACTCTGGCCGAGATCATCCGCCCGGTCCCCGGGCAATGTGACGATCAGCTGCGGCCCGAGCGCAGCGAAGCGATGAGCTGCTTCGGTGCCTTTCCGGCACGCACGATGGCGTGGCCGATGCGATACGAAGAACTCTCTTCGCACTCCACGAAGTGCTTCTTCACGTGGGCCGAGTAGGCGCGCTCGGTGTCCAGGGCCCGGTCCAGGGCGGCAACTCCGTCGGCGACCTGATCGAGTTGTGTCGACACCTCGCCACTGGCGGCATCGCCGAGCTCGGCCTGCACGGACCGCACGATGGCGATCAGTTGATCGGGGTCGGGAAGATCGAGGGCCGAAGAGCCGTGGTGGTGTGTGTCAGTCATCTCGGCAACAGCGTAGGGGCGGGCTGTGCGACCTTGCACACCGCCAGCCGTTGGCAACGCTCGGCCTCGACGGTCCGCTCGCTTCAGCAGCGGCTCAGAACACCCGCCTCTTCGGTGCGTCGGGCAACATCCCCACGATGTCGTCGAAATCGGCGCGCCTCGTCGTGTCGAAGACGTTTGGTGAACCAGGCCACCGACACGTAACCGACGGCCCGATGTGCCGCCACTACTGTGCGGGACCTCACAAGGGGGTTTCGATGATCGAGTTGACTGAGACGCGGGCGGCGGATCTGCGGCGCTGGAACGTCGGGCTGACGATCCTGCACGCCGCTCAGGCAGTCGTGATCGTGGTGTTGGCGAGCGACTTCGCAATCTCCATCACCACAGCGCCCCCGGCTGGTCCGCCGGGTACCCGTTTGCCCGATGCCGAATCGCTCGTCGACGTGCGGATCGGCGCCGCCGTTGCCCTGTTCCTTGCGCTCGCGGCGATCGATCATCTCATCACCGCCACAGTCGGGCGCGATGTCTACGAAGCCGACCTACGCCGTGGGATCAACCGTTTTCGGTGGGCCGAGTACTCCCTCAGCGCAACGGTCATGGTGCTGTTGATCGGGATGTACTCGGGGATCACCGAGATCACGGCGATCATTGGGATCGCCGGTGCCAACGTGGCGATGATCCTGTTCGGCTGGCTACAGGAACGCATGAACCCACCGGAGCGAACCTCCACCGTGATGATGCCATTCTGGTTCGGCACCCTGGCCGGCGTCGCGCCGTGGATTGCGATCTGGTTCAACACGCTGACCGCGGACGAGGTGCCCGGCTTCGTGTACGGCATCGTGATCGCTGAGACCGTGCTGTTCTTCAGCTTTGGTCTCAACCAATGGCTGCAGTACCGCCGCGTGGGCGCATGGAAGAGTTACCTGTTCGGCGAAAAGAGCTACCTCGTGCTCAGCCTGGTGGCGAAGTCACTGCTCGCATGGCAGATCTACGGCGGTTCGCTGGCCACCGACACCTGACGCGACGGTGAGGGAGGCAGCGCCTAGTGGGCCGCCTCACCGACGCCTCGATGTCGGTGAACAACAAGGCCACTTCGCCCGTCGGCAGCTTCACGTGTGGTCTTCCCCCGCACCAGTCCGGAAGAACGCCTGAGCGGCTACGGCACACCCGGCCGCACCCACGCGACCGCCCTGCGGTGAGCGAGAGGGCTCTCTGTGGGCCGTGTGCCTCACCGGTGGGGGAGTGTCGACTCCTGCGGTGAGCGAAGTGGCTCTCTGTGGGCCGTGTGCCTCACCGGTCGGCGAGTTCGGTCATCTTGGCGGTCGCATGGTTCCGTGCGCCGCGGGCCAACTCGCGAAACTCGGCGCGCTCATCGTCGGTGAGTACCTCGAAGTCAGCCGCATGCAATCGATTTGCGTGAGCTTCGATCTCAGCGCGTTGCGCCTCGAGCGGGGCACCGTCGGGAAACGGTGGTTGCCAGCCGAACATCTCCGCATTCCAGGCGCCGGTCGGTCCGCTCATGATCGCCTCGAGCGGTGTCATCGGCGCCGCTTGCACGGCGACGCAGAATCGTCCGAAACCGAGTTCGCGCAGCGTCTGACACAGCTGCATCGTTCGACCCGGCCCAGCGTCGGGCAACTCCATTGCGCGCCAGCCGACAAACGTCGGCGCACCCAGCGGACTGGCTGCGGCCACAATGCGTTGGGCCAACTCGCCCAAGCGGTCCGCACCCTCGAACCCATCGAGATGCGTCTCGCCCCATCGCTGACAGATGGTGGCATAGATCGCGGCGCCCTCTGCGGGACTCATCTCCGCTCGGCCCAGCCGGACCTGTTCCGCGAGGAAGTCCGGCTCCCAGAAGAACGCTGCGCCCACCACGTTGTCGACTGGGCAGTCGCCCAAAACGCCAAGGCGGCCGATCGCGTAGCCGGGTAACCCCGGCGGCATTCCGGCGGCCGTCGCCTGCTCGTCGGTAGCGGGGCCCATGAGCCAGTGCATTGCCAGCATGCCGATCGAGCCGCGCATTGTCTGCGCCAAGGAGAGAGCGTCCATCGCACCCAGTCTGGCGAATGCGCCTTGGGCCCCACCCACCGAAGCGACCTTGGTGGTTGGGGCCCGTCGTCGACTCGGTGCGTCACCCCGCAGTGGGCATGAGTCGACTCGCATGTGGTTTCGCTGTCAGCCCGATGTCGTGATGGTCTCCTTGTGTTGGCCGTGGCATGGATGGGTGTCGTGATCTCAGCTGGTGCGTGATGTGGTGGGCGCCTCCTTCGTCAACCCCGTGTCTTCCGTCAACCCCGTGTCTTCGTAGACACAGAGTCTCGCTCCGTGACCCTTCGACCGCCTCAAGGCGAGTCTGAACGTTTCCCAAAACCGCGCCCCCGGCGACGGGGATCAGCTGTCGTTGACGCCGTCGAGCACGACGTCGATGTCGCTTGTGCGCAACGACGGGAGCGCGTCGAAGTCGAACCAGCGCGCCGGCTGCCCCGCTTCGGTCCGGATCGCCGTCGACGGATCGACGTGGAAGAGGAATCCCACCGTCCAGTGTGTGGTGTCGGCTCCCGGAAACCGCGGGCACCCGATCGAGCGGATCAGCGTGAACGGGGCTGCGTCGGCCGGAGCGACGTCGAGGCCGGTCTCTTCGCGCAGTTCTCGCCGGGCGGCGGCGACCAAAGACTCTCCCCTTTCGACGTGGCCGCCTGGACACGACCACCCCATCGTGCGATGGCGGGCGAGCAGGATCGACCTGTGCGTCGGGTCGAACACCCATGCGAGTGCGACGTGGTGGGCCACCGCATCGTCGGTTGGTGTTCCCTCAGGAACATGCGGCGGAAACTCCTCGACGGTCGTCCCGACCACGATCGGTTGCATCGATCCGCAGTGCTCAGCGTGACCGCTGATTTCCGATCAACGCCATGGCCTCTGCACGCGAGCGTGGGTCGCTACGAAACAGGCCGCGCACCGCCGACGTCACGGTGAGTGCGCCGGGTTTGCGCACGCCGCGAATCGACATGCACAGATGCTCGGCCTCGAGCACGACGATCGCGCCCTTCGGCTCGAGCGTCTCCTCGAGTGCGTTGACCACCTGGGTGGTCAGGCGCTCTTGCACTTGTGGTCGACGAGCGAACCCGTCGACCACCCGGGCGAGTTTCGACAGGCCGGTGATACGCCCGGTCGGCCCCGGGACGTACCCGACGTGGGCGGTACCGATGAACGGCATCAGATGGTGCTCACACAACGACGAGAACGGGATGTCGCGCACGAGCACGATCTCGTCGTGGTCGGCCTCGAACGTGGTGGTCAGGTGCTCGGCCGGGTCTGTTCTCAGCCCGTCGGTGATCTCGGCGTACATCCGGGCGACACGCGCAGGTGTCTCGAGCAACCCGTCGCGGGTCGGATCCTCGCCGATCGCTGCGAGTATCTCTCGGACTGCGGCCTCAATTCGAGCGATATCTGCCTGCGGAGGGGAACCGTGCATCCAATCAGCATGCCGTGAGGACGGCTGATGTCCCCGCGGGGCCACGCCGGTCGATGGGTGTGTCGAGTCGCAACGGTGTCGAAACGGGGCTCGGTGTATGTGTGCGAGCCTCAGCGCATGCGCCGCTCGCTCGTCCTGCTCGCCTCGGCCGCCCTCGTCATCGCTGCGTGCGGAGGAGATGACTCCAGCGACGACGCGACGACGACCGTGGCATCAACGGCACCGGACACCGACGAGGCGGGCACCGACGAGCCGTCGTCACCGCCGACCACGGTCGTTGCCAACTGTTGATTCGTCAGCCGCGGGTGAAGCCGTCGGGAACGACGACGTCGTCGCGGCAGAGCTCATCGATCGACGAACGGCCGAGCGCGCGCATCGTCGTGTCGATGCCGTCTCGCAGCACGTCGAGCACGTTCTCCACCCCGGCCTGACCGTTGGCGGCGAGGCCCCACAAGTAGGCGCGCCCGATCATCACCGCGTCGGCGCCGAGCGCCAGGCACTTGACGATGTCGCTGCCGCGCCGGATGCCGCCATCCATCACCACATCGACCTCGCCACCGACCTCGTCGGCAACCCCTGGGAGCACGCGAATCGCGCCCGGCGCGCCATCGACGTTGTTGCCGCCGTGGTTCGACACCGAGATCGCCGTTGCGCCCGCGTCGACCGCCTGGCGCGCTTCGGAACGCCGCATGATGCCTTTCACCATGAACGGGCCGTCCCACTGCTTGCGCAACCAGGCGATGTCGTCCCACGTCGGCGGCGGGGTCCCTGCCCATACCCCGTAGGCGTCGAAGAATCCGGGAGGCGATTCATCGCCTGTCACGAAGTTCGGCACGCTCAGCTCGGGGAGCTGACGCCGCGCCAACCACGTCGCCAGCCACGCTGGGCGCACCATCACTTCAGGAGCGTGTCGCACCATCGTGCGCAGATCGATCGACTCGGGGATCGGCGGACTGCCCCAGTCGCGGCTGTGCACGAACGACCAGTCGAGGGTGACGATGAGCCCCTTCGCGCCCAGGCTGTGGGCGCGATCGATGCGCTCCACGATCGAGTCGCGATCGCCCGCCCAATAGATCTGGAAGTAGGTCTGTGGGTTCGCTTCGATCACGTCGGTCAGCGGCTTGCTGGCGAACGACGACAGGCCCATCGTCACGCCGCGTGCGGCCGCAGCCCTGGCCACGGCGACCTCGCCGTCGGGGTGGACGGCTTGCACACCGGTGGGCGAGATCATCACCGGCATCGCCATCTCCTGGCCGAACACCATCGTCGACAGGTCGCGCCATGCGGGCTGGCCGGCGGTGACCGGGAGCGTCACCAACTCGTCGAACGCATTCATGTTGTCGTTCGAGGTCACGCCGCGGCCGGTCCCAGCGATCAGCGCTCCGTAGACCGATCGCGGCAACCGACGCTTGGCGCGTTTCTGGGCGATGGCGATTGACTCGAACCACTTGTTGCTCACAGCCACGCAAGGCTAGGTGGGGTCCCCGGCGTGGGCGACATCGAGTGTCGCCCGACTGACGCTCAGGAGGTGCGTGTGATCTGGCCGACGATGCGCCGCCACGACGGGGCCGCGCCCGCGGGATCGTCGGCGATGATGGCTGCGGTACGCGACCAAATCGACGCCAGCGCGACGGGGTCGGTGTCAGCGGCCGTGAGCTGTGCAGTGAAGCTGGCCTCGAGGAACGCCCGGAGAAACTCGGTCTGCTGCTGGCCGTAACGCGCCGGATCGGTGGGGCGCATCGAAGACGCCTTCGCCACCCGTCGTTCGCTGCTCAGCCAGTGCAACGCGGCCGACGTCTAGGCCAATGCCAACGAGTCTTGCGGCACCAGACACCCGTAGAACGATCGCCCCGAGGCGACGTGGAACGAGTTGTCGCTGGACGTTTTGTCGCCCGCGTCGACTGTCGTGAAGAACGTGGTCCAGTCGCCGCTGGCGAGGTCGCTGTGCACGACGAGCAGGTCGGTGGCTCCACGGCGGGAGAGCTCGGCGAGGGCGGCGTCGATCGGCTCGATCGAGTTGGCCCCTTCGGCTGTGCCGAGGTCGGCGATCAGCGCAGTGCCGTCCGACGGCAGCGATACCCCGGCTGCTGCGGCACGGATCAGGTCCAGGCCCCGTTGCGCGGCCCGGTGCTGAGGATCGCTGTGGTGCGCGTAGTAGCCGTCGGCGGCCATCGTTCCGCTGGTGTCGCTCATCGTCGAGCAGCTTCGCCTGCCCGCTGGTGCACGACACGACCGAACGGGATCGTGTGGGCGCTCGGGCTGTGTCGCCGGCGCGCAGCGGCTACCCGATGGCCTGTCCGCGCAGCGCATCGAAGTGTGCTGTCGCCGCGCTCACCGCTCGCTCCATTGCCGGCTCGAGAGCCGGGCGGGGTGTGTCGGTGAGCGGAGCGAACCCGGTGGAGCGGGCGGCGTTCTCGTACCAGTCGTGCCACAGCGGCCACTCAGCACGCATCCCGCTCGACCAGGTGAGCGACTCGGGCCGGTGCTCGATGCCGATGCGGCGACACCACTCGGCCACGACCCCGGCCGGATCAGCGCGCAACACGTCGCTGTCGATGACGGCGGGCGGTGTGCCCTGCAGCTCGGCGACGCGTTCGAAGAGGTGGCGCTGGGCGCGGTACCCCGCTTCGTCGTCGGTGAAGTCCGGCCACTGCCGATGCAACGAGGCGAGCGCGGCGCGTGGGTCGCGAATCAGGAACGTGTGGCGCATCGAGGTCAGTGCCGCGTCGGTGATTCCCGGGGCTGCGTGGTACGCCATGTCCTTGACGAACACAGGCTGTTCGCGGCCGAGCTCGAGCACGCCGGCCTCAACCGCTTCGTAGGTCGACTCCGGAAACGTCAGCGGGTAGCGCGCCGAGCGCCGCTGCGGTCCGAGGTAGTACACGCGCGACCACGGTTCGTCGAGGACGAGGTGGTCGCCGCGCTCGATCATCATCCGCTCGAACGCCGTCGACACCGTGCGCGGCGTGGCCCAGAGCGCAAGCACGCCCATCGGTCAGCTGGCTCGCCCGATCGTGGCGGCGTAGAAGCCCGCGGTGATGCAAGCGCGAAAGATGTCGCCGTCGACGAGATCGGGGTCGGGGCGATCGGAGCCGGCCGCGAGCATGGCGCGATCGTGGCGGAGCATCGTGGTCGGCGCGGCCGGCGCAACGCTGGCCTCGGCGATCGTGTGGACGGGTTCGTGTCGGTCGAAACTGTGATGTGCTCCGGGTACGACGCGTACCGTCGCTGCCCCGCCAGACAGCTGCATTGCGTGAATCTGTGCTTGGACCTGCTGCACCGAGCACCATTCGTCGAGGTCGCCGATGACCGCCCGCACGGTGGTCGACCCGATCGGCGTAGTGATGGCTTCGTGGAAGTTGACCGGGTTCGCGCTGGCGATATCCAGATCAACACCGACCACGCCGGCGTACTCGACGGTGCGGTCGCGATACCGCTCGGGAGCCTCCATGGTCGCCACCGTACGGTGTGTGCCGACCGTCGGCGCGCCGCGGGCGTGAGAGAGTAGGGCATGGCCCAGCAGATCGCGTTCGGTGCCGACGATGACAACGAGGTCGTTGCTGCGGTGCGTTCCTGGATCGAGGCACACCACGAACTGGTGGAGGTCGACGCGGCCGCCGAGTGGCCGTCGATGGCCCACGGCTTGGCCACCGCGGTCGCGCGACACGACGCAGATCTCGGCGTCGTGATGTGCTGGACCGGCACCGGCACAGCGATCGCAGCGAACAAGGTCGCGGGGATCCGCGCCGCACAGGCCCATGACGCATGGGTGGCGACCAACGCCCGACGCTGGAACGACGCGAACGTGCTGGCGCTGAGTTCGCGACGGCTGAGCGCCGATCAAGCAGTGGAGTGCGTGCGGGCGTTCGTCGAGACCGACGAGATCGACCCCGACGAACGCGACCGCATCGACGAGCTGAAGGCGCTCGGCTGAGCTGGCGCAATCGAGCGGACGCCGAGAGTCCGGCGCCTCGCCTCGTCGGGCGAAGAGGAGGACCCATGCCCAGCGAATCGATCGCCCGCAACGAGCTGCATCGCGTGGCTACTCACATCGTGTCGCGAGCGCGCTGCGGCCACGGAGCGGATCTCGCTGCGGGTCTTGCCCGGCGGCATCGGAACCCCCGCATTTTCTGACGCGGGCCGTCGAGTCCGCATCGTGGGATCGTGGTTGGTCATCGAGGACGAGGCCGCTTCTGGCGGTCACGTCGTGACGACGCCGATTGTCGGGTCGAGCCTGCGCGAGCTTGCCGAGATCGCCGCAGTCGACCTCGACACGCCCTACGACGCCGGTGCCGACACACCGCCAATCGGTGATCGCGATGCGTCGATCGACGTCGACCCCGAGGCCCTCGTGTCGATCGCCTCATGGTTCGTCGCCGCCGGTGCAGCCCTCGACGACGCGGTGATCGAGCTTGCCGGTCGCGGGCTCGACGTCACGGGCCCGCGGCTGTGGCCCGAACACTTCGACGTTGCGATCGAGGTGCACCTCCCGGGCGGACGCGGGATCAATCTCGGAGGATCACCCGGCGACGGTTTCTCCACAGAGCCGTATCTCTATGTCGGGCCGTGGGGCCCCGAACGCCCGGGAGACGACGGGTAGCTTCGCCCACTGATGGAGCACTGGATCTCGACCGAGGCAGACCTACGTGAACTCTACGGCAAGCCGGTCCAACGTGCGCTCGACAAGGCCGTTCCCGAGTTGGCAGATGCCCACCGTCGCTTCATCGAACGCTCGCCTTTCCTTGTCATCGGAAGTAGCGGACCCACGGGAGCCGATGTATCTCCTCGCGGCGATCAACCTGGCTTCGTGAAGATCATCGATCCTCGAACCCTTGCCATCCCGGACCGCGTCGGCAACCGAAGAATCGACACCCTCTCCAACATCATCGCCAACCCCGAGGTCGCGCTCATCTTCTTCATCCCCGGTGTTAACGAGACCCTTCGCGTCATGGGACGAGCCCGTATCAGCGCCGACCCCGACTTGCTCAAAGAACTAGCGCACCAGGGCAAGGCCCCCACGAGTGTCCTTGTCGTCGAGGTGGCCGAAGCCTTTCACCAGTGCGTGCGAGCCCTTCGGAGGGCTGAGATCTGGAGCCCCAAGGTCTTCGCCGGCGACGACTTCGAGCGCATCTCCGAGACACCCGAGTCCAAGTACGACGACAACCTGTACTGAACAACCCACCCCAACCAAGCCCAAGGGCTCGGTCGAGGTGGGAGGTTGGTCGGGCACAAAGAAGAAGCCCGGCCATGGAGGCCGGACTCAACTAAGAAAGCCTCTCGAATTCCCGGGGCGATTCACTCCTGGCGCTTGCCCGTTCCTGAGGCCCCACACAAAGGTGCTTTGAACTCGCCCACAATCGTGAGTTCGCCGAGATCACTAACGTCAAGGGTCACCGGCTCAGTGACACAAATTCCACGCTCGTCGCCCTCGCCGACGGTGATTCGCAGAGGTTGCGACGTCGCCCACCTCGTGCTTCCCGACGAGGTGCAGGTGCACCCTGCGGGCGACGAGGCCGCTGCGGGCGGACCGCAGGGGCGGACGCCGCTGCACCCGTCGGCGCCCTCCGCTGATGCCGTTCGTCATGCCGTCGAGGTGGCGATTGCCGTCGACGTCGGCAACAACACGTACTCGTTCGGCCGGTACTTCGAGGCCTCAGGACAACAGGACCTCGTGATGTCGGGACACCTCGGATCGATCGGATTCGCCTTCCCCGCAGCGATGGGGCAGTGGGCGCTCGATCATCGAGGCCCCGCACTCGTCGAAGCGGTGACGAACCCGCTCCTCGTCTACCACCGTGACGAGCGCGCAGTGCCGGCGTCAGACGTCGCGGTCGATCAGTGTGGTGGCGGCGGCCCGGCAAACCGAGTGCCCGGTGGGTCGACGGCCCAATCGGCGTGTGCGCCCCAGCCGCCGTCGAATACCACGTCGGTCAACGGGAGCCGGCGAACCGGACCGTGATGGCCCAACGGACGCCCCAGCGGAACCGTTGCGGCAATCGCCGCCTCGTCCGGGATCTCCAACAGTGTCCGCAACTCGGACTCGACCGAACCGTGCCAGCCCGTCAACACCCCGCCGTAGCCGAGCGCCCGAGCTGCGAGCAACAGGTTCTGCACCGCCGGATACACCGACGCGCCCTCAAAAGGGTGCGGCCTACGGCGTCGGATCAGACACGCCAGCACCACCACGGGAATCTGCTCGAAGTGTTCGACGAAGTACTCCATCGCGGCCCGCGACCGGCCCTTCGGCGATGTCGGATCGAGCGCCGACCCTGCGTCGTAGCTGGCGTCTCGGCGCTTGTCCGCCCAGCCATCGCGAAATGCTCGGGCGAGGAGTGCTTTGGCAGCACGCGATCGTTCGTCGGCGCGCAAGACGAGGAACCGTGCCGGCTGCCGGTTGGTGCCCGACGGCGCGCGGGTGGCGTGCCACAAAATGGTCGAGAGGTCGGACTCGGGAATCGGATCGGGGGCGATCCGGCGGATCGCCCGCGTCGTCGCCAACCCATCGAGGAGAGGGATCGACTCGTCAGCGTCCATCGCGTCGCTCCCTCGTCGTGCTCCGGTCCGAGCTGACGCCGTGCATCGCGAGACGATAGGCACGACCCCGCCTCGACTGCGGCGTCGAGTGCACCGCCATCAACACCACTGACGATCCGGAGTGAGGACACCGATGAGCAGCGAGCCGCTGACCTACACCAAACACGACGACGGCATCGCCGTGATCTCAACCAACGATGACCCGCTCAACCGAATGACGCTCGACTACATCGATCGGCTGTCTGAGGTCGTCGACGACATTGCGGCCGACGATGCGATTCGTGCTTTCGTCGTGACTGCGGAAGGCACGAGCAACTTCTCGGTCGGCATGAATCTCAAGCAACTGCCTGAGGGCATCAAACGAGCGGGTGGGGTCGACGCCTTCTTCGATCAACGTCTCGATTTGATCGCACGCATCGAGACGATGGGGAAGCCGTCAGTGGTGACGCTGTTCGGCAACTGTCTCGGGGCAGGCATCGAACTGCCTTTGGGGTGCACGTTCCGGTTGGCTGCGCAGGAGGATGCGTCGATCGGCCTCCCCGAGCTCGATCTCGGATCGACGCCGGCATGGGGCGGCAGCGCCCGCCTGGCCAAGACCGTGGGCCGGGAACACGCCCTCGACATGATCCTGCGTTCCAAGCGGATCTCCGGACCCGAGGCATTGTCGATCGGCCTCGTCCACGAGGTGTGGCCGTTGGCGGAGTTGAAAGACCGTGCCCGTGCGCTGGCTGTTGAACTGGCGCGACAGCCGCGCCTTGCGGTTCGGGGCATGCTGGAAATGTTGCGCGACACGCAATCGCGCCCGCTCGACGATCTGCTCGCCGCCGAGCGGGCCGCTGTGCACCTCACGATCGGATCTGCAGATGCACGTGAGGGAATGATGGCCTTTCTCGAGAAACGCAAGCCGGTGTTCAACCAACCCGTCGAGGACTGATCAGACGCCGCCGATCGCCCGGAGCGTGGCTGCGCGGCCGTCGGCGGTCTGCGCCTGAATCGTGTAAAAGGTGGCCTCACGGGCGAGGCGCTGGCCGGGCTGATCGAGATCCATCGCCCGCCCTCCGCTCGCGGCGATCAATGCCGTTGCTGCCCTCTGGGCGAGGAGCAGACAGCGGGCGCGATGGTCTGACGCCGTGGCGACGAACGACGTGGCGTCGTCGCCTGAGCGCCGCTCGGTGATCGCAGCGAGGAGTTCGTTGTCGCGCGCCCACGCCGCGTCGATTGCCGCCTCGAGTTGCGCGGCCGCTGAGGTGGCGTCGTCGTCGCTCGACACGGTACGCATCACTGCAACGGCGCGCTCGGCGACACCGAGCGCGGCTGGCTGGCCGATCGAGGAACGCATTCGATCGAACCGGGACCAGCGAGCGAAGTCGTCGACGGCGAGCACTGCGTCGTCGCTCACGTCGTGCTCATCGAAACGCAACGCCACCGTCCCTGTCGATCCCAACAGGAGGAGCTGAAGTGGGATCGCCGTGATGCCCTCGGGGTCACCGTGCTCGTCGGCACCGCGGATCAGCGTCTTGACCAGCGAACCGTCGTCGGCGAGTGCATAGATGGAGAACCACGGGGCGATCCCCCACGAGGTCGCCCACGGTGCGAATCCGCTCAGGCGCCACCCGCCGGCGACGCGAGTCGCCCGCACGGCCGGCTCGCCAGCGCGCCGAACGTGGGCGAAGGCGGTACCGCAGATGATCTCGCCGGAACACATCGGGACGAGCAGCTCGTCGGCGACAGCAGTGTTCTCCGACGCGGCCACATCGCGCACCACGCCGTGGTGTTGTGCCCACACGAAGAACGTTGCGCCGCACCCGCCGCCGACGGTGGCGAAGACGCGTCGGGCCGACATCGGGTCGAGCGCGGTGCCGCCGGCGCTCGCTGGGCCGGCGATTCCGAAGAGTCCGGCAGCGGCGAGGGCGTCGAGCCCGTCCCGCGGCAGCGTTGTCGCTCGATCGCGTGCCTCGGCACCGGGAAACAGCACGTCGTCGGCGATCGTCGCGGCGTGCGCAACGACCGTGTCAGCGGCGAGCGCCGAGGTGCTCATCTCGGCCGACGCTACGGGACTCCGGCGGCGGCGACGCACTCGTGACGTCGGTCCGGGTGGAGGACACCGCACGCTCCGCCACACTGGGAACTCAGCTTCGACGAGAAACGACCAGAACCACGATGGCCAATCGCACCACGACCCGCTCCAACCTTGCTCCCGCCGGGGGCGGCGACAACCCCAGCGGTGGGCGTCCCGTGGTCGCGATTGCCATCATCGTCGCCATCGTGATCGCCGTGGCGGCGATCATCGCCATTGCTGCGACGTCGGGCGATGACAGCGACACCGAGGGGTTGTCGCAGACCCAAGATGTCGACATCAGCGGTGCGGCGCTTCCGCCACTGACCGACGGCGATGATCCGGCAATCGGACTCCCTGCGCCGTCGATTTCGGGTCAGAGCTTCGATGGCACGCCGCTGCGGGTCGAGCTGGGGCAACCGACGATGTTGGTCTTCCTCGCTCACTGGTGTCCGGTGTGCCAGCGCGAGGTTCCAGAACTGGTCGCATGGGAAGCAGCCGGCGGGGTGCCCGAGGGCGTCCAGGTGATCGGTGTGGCGACCGCCGCCGACAGCGGCGCCCCCAACTATCCGCCGTCGAGCTGGCTCGCCGACGAGGGCTTTCCATTCCCGGTGATCGTCGACGACGACGCCCAGAGCCTGGCCACCGCGCTGGGCTTGCCCGGTTACCCGTATTACGTGCTGCTGGATGAGAACGGCCGCGTGGTTGCGCGCGGCAGTGGCCAAGTGCCGCCAGAAGAGCTCACCACCCTGGCCGAGCAGGCGTTGACGGCGTGATCGAGAGCGATCTCGAGACCACCGCCGAACCGCGGATGGTCCACGAACTGTTGGTCGACGTCGCGTCGTGGCGGTTGTGGTCGCCGCACATCGCATCGGTCGACTCGTCTGCCGACCGCATCGAGACCGGGTGGGCCGGTCGCACTCGTGCGTTCTTCGCGCCGATGAGCACGTCGATGGTCGTCGACGAGGTGTTTCCCGACGGCGGCTACGACTGGCATTCGACACTTGGTCCGTGGAAGCTGCGCTACCGCAACCGAGTCGATCCGACGCCGACGGGCTCGTTGATCAGGTTCTCGGCCGGCCTCGACGGACCGTTGTCGAGCGTGCTCCAGCTCGTGGTGTCGCCGCTGTCGGCGTACGGCCAACGGCGCCGCATCCGCCGCCTCGCGCACCTCGCCGAAACCATCGAACGTCGCCTCTGACCCGAAATACCGGGGATTCCGTGCGGATTTCGCACGTTCCGGCAACAATTTCGGGTGGGGTTAGTCCTCGCCGAGGGTCAGTTCGCGGACGCGCGCCAGGAGCACGTCGAGCGCCGGCCGGTTGAGTCCGCCTTCGGGAATGATCACGTCGGCGTGGCGTTTGCTCGGTTCGATGAATCGCTCGTGGGCGGGTTTCACGGTGGCGAGGTATTGATCGATCACGTACTCAGCGGTTCGCCCGCGTTCGGCCTGGTCACGTTGCAGCCGGCGGATCAAGCGCACGTCGGCGGCGGTATCAACGAAGATCTTCAGATCGAACCGCTCGCGCAACGCTTGATCCCACAGCACGAGAATTCCGTCGACCACGACGATGCGGGCCGGGGCCACGGTGCGGACCTCACCGCTGCGCCGGTACTCGGCGTAGTCGTACACCGGCACCGGTACCGACGCTCCGTTGGCCAGCGCAGCGAGGTGATCGTTGAGCAGCGGCCAGTCGAATGCGTCCGGGTGGTCGTAGTTGATGAGCTTGCGCTCCTCGATCGGGAGGTCGATCCGATCGAGGTAGTAGGAGTCGAGCTCGATCAGCGACAGGTAGTCCTGACCGGTCAGATCCACCAGGCGTTCGGCGATCGTCGTCTTCCCCGAGCTGCTGCCGCCGGCGACGCCGATGATGAACGGGCGCTCCTCCACGGCACCGAGAGTAGGCCGTCTGCCGACGCGCCGGCACCGCTCGTTGCGGGGTTGGTGACAAGGGGTACTTGTATCGGCGTGCTCGGCCGGGCAACCTTGGCCGGTGCTCAGCGAACGTGCCGCGGCGATGCTCGACTTCGAACGGGCGTGGTGGAACAACGACGAACCACGCGAGCAGGTGATTCGGGCGCGCTTTCAGTGCTCGCCGGATGAATATCATGCCGAGCTAACGATGGTGCTCGACGATCCACAAGCGCTCGACCATGACCCGCTTGTGGTCCGACGGCTCAAGCGGATGCGGCTGCGGGCGCGCAAGGCCCGTCTCGACGCAGCGTCGGGGGGGACCGGAAGGGAACACGGATGAGCAACGAAGAGCCCGGAGGCGGCACCGGCGGCACACGGCGATCGCCGCGACAAGGCGTCGGCGGATCTCCGCTCGGATCGACCCTGAGCATTGTGCTGGCCGTGATCGCCGTTGTCGCTGGATTTCTGATCCTGCGCAACATCACCGACGACGGCGGTGGCTCGACGAGCGACGGCGATGATGTCGTCGTCGACACGTCGACCACCCTCGCCGGCCCGACCACCACGACCGAGCCTGCCGTGACGACCACGACGCTGACGACGGAAGGCGCCACCGTCATCGTGGCCAACGCCAGCGGTGTGTCCGGATCTGCGGGCCGCATGACCACTGCGCTCGAGGCCGCGGGGTTCACGATGAGTGAGGCGACCAACTCGACCGAGCGCGTCGAGGACTCGTTGATCTACTTCGACCCGAGCATCGCCGCAGCTGAAGCGGTGGCCAACTCGGTGTCGATCGTCATGGGTGGTATCGATGTCGCCAACGTGCCGGAGCCGCCGCCGGTCGAGGGTGGCGACCTCGGCGACGCCGGCGTGCTCGTGTTGCTCGGCACCAACCAGGCCGACAAGACGCTCGCCGAGTTGCAAGGTGCTGAGACGACCGAGACGACAACGGCGACCGGCACGTCGCCAGACGTGTCGGGGTCGTCGACGACTGTCGCCACCGAAACTACGGCTGCGACCGAGACGACTGCGTCGGGCTGACGACGGGCTCGGCTCGCGTCGCCCTGAGCCTCAGCTGCCCGTCAGCACCAGACGCGCCGCTGTCTCGATGGCGTCGAGGGGCTGCGCGATTGCGTGCTCGTTTCCGACGAGCTCGCTCATCGACATGACCTCGAGATGATCGGCGGCGCTGCGGCGCTGGTGATCGGTGAGGTCGTCGCGCCATCCCGGTGCCTCGTCTCCGACGATGGCCACGCAACGGACACCTGCGTCGAGCGCAATTTCGGCGACGCCGCCGACGACCTTGCCAGCAAAGCTCGTCGCGTCGAGCCGCCCCTCGCCGGTGATGATCAGCTCGGCGGCCTCGAGATGATCGAACAGGTCGAGTTCGTCGGCGACCAGCTCAACTCCAGAGGTGAGGCGTGCGCCGAGCGCCGCCAGTGCGCCGCCGAGCCCGCCCGCTGCGCCGCTGCCGGGCAGATTGCGCACGTCGATCTGGAACTCCTCGGAGTACATCTGAGCGATGCGTTCGAGGCGGCGCGTGAGCAGCTTCACGTGGGCCGCGGTGGCCCCCTTCTGCGGGGCGAAGATCTCTGCGGCATCGAGAAACGTCGTCTCGACGTCGCACGCCGCAATGATCTCGACCCGGCGCGCCCGAGCCAGCGCGGTCACCGCACGCATCGCCCCGAGGCCCCCGTCGGTCGTCGCCGAGCCGCCGAGCCCCACGATGATCCGTGTGGCTCCCGCGTCGAGGGCCTTGTCGATGAGTTCGCCCGTCCCCGTCGTCGAGGCGCCGATCGGATCGTTGGCCTCGGTCCCGCCGGCGGCGACGAGCCCGCTCGCCGTGGCCATCTCGATCACGGCGGTCCCACCCCGAAGTTGCCACGCGGCATCGATCGGGTCGCCGAGCGGACCGGTCACGGTGGTGGTTCGATTCGCCCCTCCGAGTACCTCGATCAGACCGTCACCGCCGTCTGACATCGGAATCTCGACGCAGTCGAGACCCACTTCCCAGCATGCGTGGCCGATCGCGGCGGCTGCCTTCGACGCCGTGGCCGTTCCCTTGAACGCGTTCGGTGCCGCGATCACCAGCCCTCGGGCCATGAGCCGGACGATACCTCGGCCGGAAATCCCGACCGTTGGAGTCGGAATTGTGGCGGTAGCGTTTTGCGCATGGCAGTGACCGTCCGGATCCCCACGACAATGCGCCCGCTGACCGGCGGCGACAAGCAGGTTGCCGTCGAGTCCGGCACGCTGTCGGACGTGATCGCTTCGCTGGAGTCGGCACATCCCGGCATGGAGGATCGACTCCTGGAGCCGGAGGGCGGACTGCGCAAGTTCGTCAACGTGTTCGTCGACGATGACGACGTCCGCTACCTCGACGGTCTCGACACCAAGGTCGACGACGGCATCACGGTGTCGATTATCCCCGCCGTCGCCGGCGGCTGACGCGTCTTTTGGGCTCGGTCGCCCTGGTGGGCCTTCCCTCGCTGCGAGGCTCGAGCCGGTTGTCCGTTAGCAGTCGCGGGCGTAGAGTGCCAGAGGCCGATTTCCGGCCTTGCTCCCGAACCGCATGCAGCACGTCCAACGGAGGACACACAAGATGGCCAAGATGATCTCGTTCGATTCCGAAGCCCGTCGTTCGCTCGAAGCTGGGATGAATCAGCTGGCCGACGCCGTGCGTGTCACCCTCGGCCCAAAGGGGCGCAACGTCGTCCTCGACAAGAAGTGGGGCGCCCCGACGATCACCAACGACGGGGTGTCGATCGCCAAGGACATCGAACTCGCCGACCCCTACGAGAGGCTCGGCGCCGAGCTCGTCAAAGAAGTCGCCAAGAAGACCGACGACGTCGCCGGCGATGGCACCACCACCGCCACCGTTCTCGCGTGGACGATGGTCCGCGAGGGACTTCGCAACCTCGCAGCCGGCGCCAACCCGATGGGTCTGAAGCGCGGCATCGAAGCTGGGGTGGCGGCGGCTGTCGGCGCCATCGAGGCGAGCTCGATCGAGGTCGACTCCAAAGAACAGATTGCACAGGTCGCGGCGATTTCGTCGGCTGACCCCGAGATCGGAGCGATGATCTCCGACGCCATCGACAAGGTCGGCAAAGACGGTGTGATCACCGTCGAAGAGGGTCAGACCTTCGGTATGGAGATGGATCTGGTCGAAGGGATGCGCTTCGACAAGGGGTACCTGTCGCCGTACATGGTCACCGACACCGATCGGATGGAAGCCGCCTACGAGGACGCCTACCTGCTGTTCGTTTCGTCGAAGATCACAGCGATCCGCGACCTCGTGCCGGTGCTCGAGAACGTGATGCAAACCGGTCGTCCACTGGTCGTCGTCGCCGAGGACATCGAAGGCGAAGCCCTGGCGACGCTGGTCGTGAACTCGATCCGCGGCACGTTCAAGTCGGCTGCCGTCAAGGCGCCAGGGTTCGGCGATCGACGCAAGGCGATGCTCCAGGACATGGCCACGCTCACCGGTGGCCAGGTGATCAGCGAGGACGTCGGACTGCAGCTCGAGAACGTGACGCTCGACCTGCTCGGCGAGGCCAAGCGAGTGATCATCACCAAAGACGAGACCACCATCGTGGAAGGTGCCGGCGACCCAGCGGACATCACCGGCCGGATCAATCAGATCAAGGCCGAGATCGACAACACCGACTCCGACTACGACCGCGAAAAGCTGCAAGAGCGCTTGGCCAAGCTGACCGGCGGCGTCGCCGTGCTCAGGGTCGGCGCAGCCACCGAGGTGGAGCTGAAAGAGAAGAAGCACCGCATCGAAGACGCGGTGTCGACGACCAAGGCCGCCATCGAGGAAGGTGTGGTCGCCGGCGGCGGCGTCACCCTGGTGCGCGCGCAACAGGCCGTGCTCGACGCCGTCGAGCAGCTCGACGGTGATGAGGCGACCGGTGCCGCCACCGTGGCCCAAGCGTTGGTCGGCCCGCTCAAGCAGATCGCTGAGAACGCCGGCCTGGAAGGCGGCGTCGTGCTGGCCAAGGTGCAGGAGCTCACCGGCCACGAGGGCCTCAACGCAGCCACCGGCGACTACGAGGACCTCGTGTCGATCGGTGTGATCGATGCCGCAAAGGTCACCCGCTCGGCCCTGCAGAACGCCGGCTCGATCGCTGCGCTGTTCCTCACCACCGAGGTCGTCATCGTCGACAAGCCCGAGCCGGAGGCGCCCGCCCCCGACATGGGCGACATGGACTTCTAACGATCTGCTCGGCCTGGCTGCACGTCTGCGCGCGGCCAGTTTGGACAGCCTCGCGCCAGCTGCACCGCCCTGGCGGGCGACGCAGCGGCCGCACGGCTCGCCCAGCACAGCTGCCTGAGCGCGTTCGACCGAGCCCGAACATGATCGCGAGCCCGTATGGTGAATCCATGCGTGTTGAGACCGGGCTGGCAGTTCTGCATCTCTTCGGAAAGCCGACACCGGGCGTCGACCGGGAAGGTGTGATCGCCGCAGTCAAAGCTGCTGAGGCCGAGGAGGCCCAGGTGATCACGGCGGCGATGCTGGGCCACAAGGCCGACGTCGCGCTGATGGCGTTGGCCCCGGATTGGCGGACGCTGCGCACGCTCCAGACCGGTGTCTCCCGCGCCGGCCTCGACATCGTCGACAGCTACGTGTCGATCACCGAGGTCAGCGAGTACGCCAAAGGCATGCCGGAACACATGCTCAACGCTCGGCTCTACCCCGCGCTGCCGCCGGACGGTCTCAGCGCCTTCTGCTTCTACCCGATGAGCAAGAAGCGTGAGGCCCACGCCAACTGGTTCGCTACTCCCTTCGATGAGCGCAACGACATGATGCGTGAACACGGCGGCAGCGGCCGCAAGTTCGCCGGTCGCATCGTTCAACTCGTGACCGGTTCCACCGGTCTCGACGACTACGAGTGGGGCGTCACCTTGTTCGGCGATGGCCCCGAGTCGATCAAAGATGTCGTATACACACTGCGCTACGACAAGGGCTCGGCCTTGTACGGAGAGTTCGGCGCGTTCTACGTCGGCTACCTCGACTACCTCGAGAACATCCTGTAGGGCTGCGGGCAGCCGGGTCGGCTGGCTATCTCGCCGCGATCAACGTACTGATCACGGCATCACGACCCTGGTCGTCGAAGGCGAACACATCGAATCGGGCGCGGCTCGGGTCGCCGCGTCCGAACAACTCGGTGACTCCTGACGGTCCGTCGTAGTCGATGCGCAGCCCCGCTCGGAGCTCATCTGCGCACTCGGCAAAGGTTCGACAGTCCGATCCGCTCGAGCTCACCGCCGCCATCTGGCCCGCCATCTCTCGGGGATTGTCCGATTGCACGCGCTCTGCGGACAGCGCGATGAGGTTGACGCAGTCGAATGCGTTGGCGGCGTACGGCCCCGACGGATCGTACGGTGCGGCGTTGTTCTCCGGCATTGCCTCAGGGGCGATGCCAACGATGCTCTCGCGAAGCTCGGGCGCGAGCGCGGCGATGCGTTGGGCGCCGCCCGGATCGCGCAATGCGTCGTTGGCGATGATCGTGTTGAGTGACGCGTCGATGGGCAGTGAATCGAGCGCAGCGAGGAAACTCACTCCGTCAGCGGCGTTGGCGAGCACGATCGCCACCCGGGTGTCGGAACGAGCCAGCGCTTGTGCTGCGGCTTGCGGCTCCTCGTCACTGTCGAATGAGATCGTCTCGGTGACCGTGATCGTGCGGCTGGCGAGGGCCGACTGCACTGCGTCGGCGAACGGCCGCCCGTAGGCGTCGTCGACGTGGACGATCGCTGCGGTGGAAAACCCGGATTCGGCGGCGTACTCAGCGATCGCTTCGGCTTGCAACGAGTCGGAGGGGATCGTGCGGAAGAACAGTTCTTCGTCGGGAAAGTCGTCGAGGGCGAGGGCGCTGGCGGTTGGTGAGCACGACAGCACGTCTGCCGTGGTGATCGCGGCGAGTGTGCTGAGCGCGGCCGACGATGAGGTCGGGCCGATGATCGCGTCGACATCGGACGACAACAACGCATCGACGGCGGCCGACGCAGTGGCTGCTGTGGTGCCTTCGTCTTGGAACACCACGCTCACGGGCCGGTCGAGTACGCCACCCGCATCGTTGATCCGGTCGACCGCCTCGGTGACGGCGTTCTCCACCGGCTCGCGCAACGACGTCTCGGCCGGCGGGAGCATGACTCCGAGCGTGAGTCGACCATCGCTGGTGCGTTCCCTGACGATGGTCGTCGTGGTGACTGCTGGTTCGGTCGTCACGGGACTGGCGGCGTCGCCGCCGGTGCAGGCAGCGAAGACGGTCGCGCCGACCGCAACAGCGCTCACTTGCCTCCGCCCGAACATGGCCACAGCGTACGGGGCACCACCCTGTGGGCCGTGTCAGTCGACCGCCCGTATGATCGGAACATCGCTGTTCCCACGATGACTCCCGCCGATCGACAGCGCCTGCTCGACGTCGCCGCCGACGACGGCGCACGTCGTGGCCGAAATTACTGTCACGCGCTCGCCGAGCTCACCGACGAGTGGCTGCGCGCCCTGTTCGATGCGGCGATCGCGGCCCATCCGCCGGGGAACGAACGCGTCGCCCTCGTCGCCGTTGGCGGATACGGACGTGGTGAGCTGGCGCCGTTCAGCGATCTCGACGTCGTGCTGATTCACGATGCCAAGGCGCGCAAGGTGGCCAAGATCATCGAACCCGTCGCAAGTGCCATCTGGTACCCGATCTGGGACTCCGGGGTCACGCTCGGCCACGGAGTTCGTCATTTCGACGAACAGGTGACCCTCGCCCGCGACGACTTCGACTCGGCGACCGCAGTGCTGACCGCTCGACCGCTCGCGGGCGACGAGGACCTCGTCGATCAGTTGCGCCGCGACTGCGAGGGACTGTGGGAGGGTCGATCCAAGCGCCACCTCGACGAGCTGCATCGTCGAACGGTCGAGCGCCAGCGGCGTTCAGCAGACGTGGCCTATCACCTCGAGCCAGACCTGAAAGACGGTCACGGCGGCATCCGCGACGTGCAATCGTTGTGGTGGGCGCAGGTGGCCGGGCTGTCGATCCCGGCCTCGGATGAAGCCGAGCTCGAACACTGTTACGACACCCTGCTGCGCGCTCGAGTCGCGCTCCATCAGGCGACCGGACGAGCAGGCGACATCTTGCGTCTCGAGAATCAAGACGACACCGCCGCACGCGGCGGCTGGAGTGATGCTGACGCGATGATGGCCGACATCGCTGCGGCCGGCCGCACGGTCGCCTGGTTGTGCGACGAGAACTGGGGGCGGGCGTTTGCGCCGAGCCGTCGCCGGGCCGAAGAGCCCGTCGCGCCAGGCGTCGTGCTTCGCAGCGGCGAGATCGATCTTGCCGACGGGGCGGACCCCGGCGACGACCCGACATTGGTGCTCTCGGCAGCGGTCGCCGCGGCACGCCACGACGCGCGCATCGCTCGTCCTGCGTTGGAACGCCTGAGCGACGAGACCGCGCCGTGGGACGGAGCGTGGCCGACAGGGGCCACCGACGAGTTGGTCAACCTGCTGTTGCAGAAGAAGCAGGCGATCCCGGTTCTCGAGGCGCTCGATCAGCGCGCCCTGTTGTCGCGGCTGTTGCCCGAGTGGGAGCCGGTGCGGTCCAAGCCACAGCGCAACGCCTACCACCGCTACACCGTCGATCGGCACCTGTGGGAGGCGGCGACGAACGCTGCTGAACTCGTCGACCGGGTGGCGCGTCCCGATCTGCTGATTCTCGGTGCGTTGTTCCACGACATCGGCAAGGGGTATCCGGGCGATCACACCGACGTGGGCATGGAGCTGATGCGCGAGATCGGTCCGCGACTCGGCGTCGGCTCCGACGACGTCGACACGTTGGTGGCGATGATCGAACACCATCTGTTGTTGCCCGATGTGGCCATGCGCCGTGACCTGACCGATCCCGGCACCATCGCCCAGGTTGCCGACGCCGTCGGCTCTGTCGAGCGACTCGATCTCCTGCACGCGCTCACCGAGGCCGATTCGAAAGCGACCGGCCCGTCGGCGTGGGGCTCGTGGAAAGAAGAACTCGTCAACGAACTCGTTGGACGAGTTCGCCACTCGCTCGGTGGCGGTGACCTCGGCGATGTGTCGTGGCGCCTCTTCCCCGACGTCGACACGTTGGCCCGTATGGCGTCGGGTGAGCGTCATCTGACCGGCGCCGACGACCTGATCACCGTCGTGACCCCCGATGATCCCGGCGTGCTCAGTCAGGTGGCGGGAGTGCTCGCCCTCCATGGGCTCGACGTACTCACGTCACGAGCTTCGTCGGATGCCCATGGCATGGCGGCATCACAGTTCCGCATCGGGTCTCCTGGTGACGGCTTCGAGTGGAGCGACGACGGTGACTGGGGCGAGGTGTGCGCCGACCTGCATCGGGCGCTCGATCGCGAGTTGGCAGTGGAAGCGCGTATTGCCGAACATGCCCGCACCTACCGTCGGCGTCCGCCGCAGCAGGCGCAATCGCCCGCGCCGCCGTCGGTGACGTTTGACGACGCCGCGTCGAGCGACGCGACGATCATCGAGGTTCGTGCCGAGTCGTCTGTCGGCATCCTGCACCGCATCGCCAAGGCGTTGGCCGAACTGGGCCTCGACATCCGTCATGCCACTGCGCAGACCGTTGGTGTCGACGTCGTCGACACGTTCTACGTGCGCGGTCGTAGCGGACTGGTCACCGATCCGTTCCATCGCGACGAGATCCGAGCAGCACTCTTGCACGCCGTCGCCCAGCCGATCTCGTAGCGTGGCGGACGTGACCACCAACGCTCGCGACCTTGCCCGATGGAGCGAGACCCTGGCCGCGATTGCGCGTACCGGAATGGGATTCACCGAGAACCTCTACGAGCGCGAACGTTACGAAGAGGTGCTGCATGTTGCCGGCGACATCAAGGCCGCCGCACGGGAGTTGGCCGACGCCGAGAGCGATGCCCGGGAGGCGGCGGCAACGCAACGCGAGACCGATCACTTCGTGCAGGAGTGGATGGAGTCGATCGGCGAGGGCGTTCCCGGCTACGTCACGCCGAAGGTGGCCATCGGCGCGATTGTCGGCAACGACCACGACGAGATCCTGCTCGTCCAACGCAAGGACTCCGGCATCTGGCTGTATCCGACCGGGTGGGCCGACGTGGGCTACTCGCCGTCGGAGGTTGCGGTGAAGGAAGTTGCCGAGGAGACCGGCATCGACTGTGAACCGCGTCGTTTGCTCGGCGTCGTTGACGGTCAACGCATGGGATTCAGCCGGTTCGGCATGTACATGCTGCTGTTCCTCTGCGACCACGTTGGCGGCGAGTTGCGTCCGCACCCGCTGGAGACCGCCGATGTCGGGTGGTTCGGGAGCGATGCGCTTCCCGAAGCGACCGCCGGCGCACAGTGGTGGGGTCCGATGGCGTTCGCCGCGATCGGGGGCGAAGAATCACCGGCGACGTTCGATCCGGTGCGCGCCCCCATCTGGCGCACGTAACGCTAGAGAGCCAGTCGTTAATCGTCGCGGTCGCGGAGGAACTGCTCGACTTCCTCCATCAGCGCGTCGGGGTCGACCGGCGTGTCGTCGGCCGACGTCGGCTCGACAGGACCACTCTCGTCGGCATCGTCGTCGACGTATTGCTCGAGACGCTCGAGATACTCGGCCATGTCGTCGTCTTCTTCGATGAGTGCGGCCACTCGTGCGTCGTACTCGGCGGCACCCGCCGCCAGGGCCGACAGCGGCGCAGGGGTCCCGATCATGTTGCAGACGCGATCGACCAATGCCATCGATGCCTTCGGCGACGGTACCTGCGGGGCGTAACCGGGCACGGCGGCCCACAGCGACGCCGTGGCGAAGCCGGCTCGATGGAGTGCGTCGTGAAGCACGCCCACGATGCCGGTCGGACCTTCGTAGGTCGACCGGCGCAGTTCGAAGCGCTCGATCAGCGATTCGTCCGACGCCGTGCCGATCAGTGGTACCGGACGGGAGTGCGGCACGTCGGCCAACAATGCGCCGAGTGATACCGCCATGCTGACACCGCATCGTTCGGCGATCCCGACGAGCTGGTCGGAGAAGAGGCGCCACCGCAGGGCAGGCTCAGGTCCGAGAACCAAGATGACGTCGCCGCCGGGATGCGACACCGACCACGCGCCCACGGTGGGCCACACGATGCTGCGCTGCCGTTGGGCGTCGAGGCGCACCTGGGGGCGAACGGTGGCGAAGTCGGTGAACACCTCGGGGTCGATCTCGGCGAGTGCGTCGGCACCCCACGACTCGACCATCGTGCGCACCGCGGTGGATGCGGCGTCGCCGGCATCGTTCCACCCGGTGAACGCGGCGATCATCACTGGACGAGTGAGCGACGGCTCGGCGATCCAGCGCACATGCTCGGTTCCCACGGCGAACCACGCTACCGGTCCGGCCGTTCGCTCGGCGCACGAGCGCCGAGGTGAGTAGCGTCGAGCGGCGATGACGGCCAACCAACCACCTCCGGCGGACGACGTCGACCCCGCTGGCGAGGTTGTCGTGGACACCGCCGAGGTTGTCGATGACGCACTCGTCGCAGCCTTCGAGCGGCTGATTCCGCAGCTGTCGTCGTCGTCGCCAACCCCGTCGTCGGCTGCGCTGGCTGCGATCGTCGACGGCGCTGACACCGTCCTGTTCCTGGCGAAGCTCGAGGGCGTGATCGTCGGCAGCCTGACCTTGGCGTTCTATCCAATTCCGACGGGCCGCAAGGCGTGGATCGAAGATGTCGTCGTCGACGAGACGGCTCGCGGGCGCGGCGTGGGCGCCAAGCTCAACGAAGCGGCGCTGGCAGAAGCACGTCGGCGAGGGGTGAAAGACGTCAGTCTCACCAGCAGGCCGTCGCGCCAGGCGGCGAACCGGCTGTACCAGCGGCTCGGGTTCGAACCTCGCGAAACGAATATCTACCGGTACCGCTTCAGCTGAGCTTGCGGCGTCGGCGATCAGCGTTCGTCTGCGCTGGCCCGCTCGAGATCCTCTGCGGCTTGGCGCACTTGCCAGTCGCGGTCGTCGAGCGCCGAGCGGAGCGCCGTCTGGGCGCTGGGGTCGTCGATGAACGGGGCAAGTGCCAATACCGCACGACGCCGAATCGCGGGTTTGTCGGCGCACGCGTCGATGATCGTCGGGAGCGCCCGCTGGTCACCGATAGCGCCGAGGGCGGCGACCGCAGCCTCCCGCGCAAGCGGGTCGTCGGCCGCGCGCGCGAGGTCGATCAGCGCGTCGACGACGGGTCCATCGGCTCGTTCTCGTTCTCCGCACGCAAACGCGGCCATCTCGACAACCAGCGCTTCGTGGTCGGCGAGGGTCGGCACGAGGTCGACCGTGGCGTCGTCCGCGGCGAGTTCGGCGGCACGCCGCCGGACCCGCCAATCGGGGTCGTCGAGCGCCGCGGTCAGCGTCGCTGCATCGAGGACGCCGAGCCGACGGAGCGCCCCCAACGCAGTCGCCCTCGTTCGACCATCGGCCGCTGCGAGGGCCCGCCGGGCCGTCGCTGGATCATTGTTGTAGCCGGCGACCGCAGCCGCACGACGAGACGGCTCCGGCGGGTCGTGCGGCGGAGATGTCACTGTTTGAGGAGGTCGGTGAGCGTGATCACCAGGTACGCCAAACCGAACGCAACCACCGTGGCGAGCACGGCACCGATCACGAGGGCGATCCCAGAACTGGCGACGAGCGCCCATAGACGACGGAACGGTCCAGGCCGCTTGTAGAGCGGAGTTGTCGTCTCCGCCACACCAATCGGCGCCCAGTCGCGCCCGACCGTGCGACGAACCGTTGTCGGAACTCCTTGGCCCGCGCGTGGTGATCGGACCGTGGCTCTGGCATTCTTGCGCCATCCCGCAAATACCAAGGCGACGATCGCCAGTCCGAGCATCCACGCGGCATACGTAGTGAGTTCAGTTACCGACACGACAACAACGAGCGTATCGCCGACGGTTCTGGCGACGCCGCCGTCACCGCCGCCCGTCGCGCCCCGCACCCGATGGTGGACGATGGTGGCGGTCGGTGCTGCGATCGTGTTGCTCGTTGCCATCGCTGTTGCGTCGCTTGTGCCTTCCAGCACGGTGGGCACGAAGCCGAATGCCAGAACCGGGGTCGAGGAGCCGACGCCGTACGCACTCGTTCCTGCCTCGGCTGAGCCGGTCAACGATCGCGTCGTGTTCGGCGACGTCCCCGACGATGTCGAGCGCTTCGACACCGACAGCTCGTTCTACTTCGTCACCGTCACCGCCCCGTCGCAGTCGGTGCTGTCGTGGGTCGCCGGTCGCAACGACCCGGCGGTGAGCTTCCTCACCGAAGAGGACAAGTTCGGCTCGCGAACCCCGACCCAGCGGCGCGAGATCAATTTGCAGGCGATGCGCACCGCCGAGCAGGAGGCACAGTTCCTCGCACTCACCACACTTGGCTACGACGCCGAGATCGTTCCCGGTGAGGTGATCGTGCAAGAGGTGTTGTGCCTCGAGGTCGCCGACGACGGCACGTGCGCACTGTTTCCGCCGTCAGCGGAGTTCATCGAAGCCGCCGACACCGTTCTCGAAGCCGACGGCGTGGCGCTTGACTCCGTCGCCGACCTGTCGGCGGTACTGAGCGACAAGCAGCCGGGCGACACGGTTGACTTGCTGATCGATCGTCCCGAGGTGGGTGAGATGACGGTCGAGATCGAGTTGACCTCGTCGCCTGAGGACCCCGACCGCACCATTGTTGGCTTCCGGCCCTTTGACACTCAGGTCGTCACGCTCCCGTTCGAGGTCGACATCGAGACCAATCAGATCGGTGGCCCATCTGCAGGCCTCGCCTTCACCTTGGCCCTGATCGACGAGCTGTCGCCCGGTGACCTCACCGGCGGTCGGAACATCGCCGTCACCGGCACCGTCGACCTCGAAGGCAACGTCGGGGCGATCGGTGGCCTGCCCCAGAAGGTGTCGGCAGTGCATCAAAATGGTGTCGACGTCTTCATCGTCCCGGCGTCGCAACCCGAACTGCAGTCACCCGAGCCCGGCGAGCCGGACGAGCGCCAACGCCTGGACGACGCGGGCAAGGGCCAGGTCCAGATCATCCCGGTGGCAACGCTCGATGAAGCGCTGGCCGCACTGGTCGAACTCGGCGGTGACCCGGTCGTGCCAGTTGGCGCCCGCTAGTTCTGGTGTGATCACCGGCTGATTGCCACGATCGTCCACCCCGGGCTGCGTAGCGTGGGGACATGGCCATGTCGTATTCGCGCCCCGATCCCGCGTCGCCGGCGGCGATCGCCGATGCGGCTTTCGCCACGGGACGGCGGGGTTTCGATCAGACCGAGGTGCGCGAGTTCCTCCGGATGGTCGCCGCTGAACTCGGCCGGCTGCAAGAGCGTGAGCGATTCCTCGAACGTGAGCTGCGCCAGGCTCAGAGCAACCCGGACCTCGAGCGAATGCAGCTCGACGATCAGACGCTGACACGGTTGCTCGGCGAGGAGACCGTCCGAGTACTGGCCGCCGCGCGCGAGAGCTCGTCGGAGATTCGGGCCAAGGCCGAAGCGAGTGCTGCGCAGCTCCTGGCCGAGGCTGCCGACGAAGCCGTCCGTGTGCGCCAGGAAGCCGATGTCGAGGCATCGCGCCGACGCGCCGACGCAGCGTCCGACGCCGAGGCCGAGCTCTCGATGGCCAAGCAGCAAGGCCGTGAGATGGTGAACGAGGCGCGGGCGTACCGCGAGCGGGTACTCAGCGAGTTGGCGCGCCGCCGCGAGCTGGCGCGTGAGCAGATCGAGCAATTACTCCATGGCCGTGACCGGCTGATGCAGAGTTTCGAACGGGCCCGACTGGCCGCAGTCGATGTGGTCGCCGAACTGGAGCCGCTCGGTCCGCCCGACGAGTACGTCGACCTCACTCCGACGACCGGTCCGGTGCCGTTGACGGTGCCGGCGAGCCGTCGACCGAGCGCGACATCGGGGCACCGCGCTCCGACGACCGATCATCCGTCGACCAGCGACACCGTCGACGACACCACCACCGACACTGACACCACCAGCACCGACACCACCAGCACCGACACCACCAGCACCGACACGACCAGCACCGCAACTGAGCCGCAGATCGACGAGGCCACGGGCCATGCTCGCGTCGACGACGGTCCCGCAGATGACGACGATCCTGAGAGTGGCGTGTCGTCGAGTGATGCCGACTCTGGCGGTGACGACGGCGACAGTACGTCGGCGGCCGAGGGCGATGATGGCGGCTCGGACGATGCCGATGGCGACGCGATCGAGACCGTCGACGAGTCGGGCGCGATCGACGCCGATGACGGCGCGGTGGCTGTGGCGGAGCCGGCCGATCGCGCCGACGTGGCTGGGGGAGACACCCCTGTCGACGACGAGGACCAGGGCGACGACGACGTCGTCGTCGATCTGTTCGCCAGGCTGCGAGCCGAGACGACCGACGACACGTCGGCAGACGGCGCATCGGCCACCGACATCGCCGCCGACACCGCCGGAGACGAGGTTGGAGACGATGTTGTCGTCGACGACGCTCCGCCGAGCGCGTTCGCAGCTCGCGATGTTGCGATCACGCCGCTGATCGTCGCTGCCGGGCGGTCGCTCAAGCGGGCGCTGGCCGACGAACAAAACGACGCGCTCGATGCGCTGCGTCGCAATGGCGCCGATGTCTCGGTCGCCGACGTGTTTCCCGACGGCGAAGCCGACGATGCCCTGGCAGTCGCGCTCGTCGAGCCGATCACCGCCGCCGCACACGCGGGGGCTGTGTTCGCCGCCGGCGATGACGCTGAGACGCCCGAGAGCGCCGTGGGTGCGGCCGACGAGGTGTTGCGCACGGCGATCATCGCGCCGCTGCGCGAGCGGATCGAGCGGGCCGTGATCGACGCCGACGGCGACGCGCGCGCCCTCACCACGGCTGTGCGTGCGCTGTATCGCGAATGGAAGACCCAACACATCGACGAGCACCTCGACGACGTGCTGTGCACCGCCTACGGGTTCGGCCTCGTAGCTGCGCTTCCGGAAGGTACGCCGGTCGTGTGGACCACCGATCCGGGTCATCCCGGCACGGCCGACTGCGACGACAACGCCCTCGCCGGAGCCGTTGCGCTCGGTGACGCATTCCCGACCGGCGACCGGATGGCGCCAAGTCACCGCGGCTGCCGATGCCTCTTGCTTCCGACTGACGGGTAACGTCAAGCGCCAATGGCGCGAACCACGGACCTGCCGGTCGATCGCCCCCGTCGCCGAATCAGCGCTCGCGGTGCTCTCATCGCTCTCGGAGCGTTGTTTTTGTTCATCTTGGTGTTCGGGCGGGCGATCGCTCGCTTCTACATCGACCTGTTGTGGTATCGGGCGCTCGGCCGCAGCGACGTGTTCTGGGGTGTGATCACCGCGCAGGTCACGTTGTTTGCCGCGTTCTTCGCCCTGTTCGTGTTGATTGCCGGGATCAACCTGTTCATCGCCGACCGTGCCGCCCCGACGTCGTTCCCGGCGAATGTGCATCCGTACGTCGAACGTTTCCACGACCTGTTCGGTAAGCGGCTGCGGCTGTTGCGTTACGGCGTGGCCGCGTTGTTCGCAGTGCTCCTCGCCCTCCCAGCCATCTCCCAATGGGAGAGTTGGCTGTTGTTCCGCAACGCCCAAGAGTTCGGGATCTCAGACGACCAGTTTGGTGCCGACGTCGGCTTTTACGTGTTCCAGTTGCCGTTCCTGTCGTTCGTGCTGAACTGGCTCTTCGCAGCGGTCATCGTGGCGCTGTTGCTCACCGCGGCGGCACACATTCTGAATGGCGGCGTCGTGTTCGTGTCACCGGTGCCGGCGGTCCGTCAAGCGACCAAGGCGCACATCGCGATCCTGCTGGCGGTGCTCGCGGTGCTCAAGGCCGGCGACTACTGGCTCGACCGTTACGACCTCACCAATTCCAATCGAGGGATCGTGCAAGGCGCGACGTACTCGGTGGTGAATGCGCAGTTGCCGGCGCTGATGTTGTTGATCCTGATCGCGCTGCTCACCGCCGCTTTGTACCTGTCGGTCGTGCGCACCGGATCGTTCCGTCTGCCGCTCGTGGCGAGTGCGCTGTGGCTCGTGGTGGCCATTGTCGGCGGGGTGATTTACCCCGCCGTGGTGCAGTCGCTCGTGGTCAACCCCAACCAGCAGGTGCGGGAAGAGCCGTTCATCGAACGCAACGTGATCGCGACACGGCAAGCCCTGGGGCTGACCGACGTCGAAGTGCGCTCGATCGACTTCCAGTCGATCTCGGCCAGCGACGTCGAATCCGACCTCCAACCGCTCGAGAACGTGCGCTTGCTCAATCCCACCGAGATGCGCGAGCGGTTCCTCGTCGACCGGGGTCGCGACGCCGGTCTGACCATCCAGGACCTCGACGTCGACCGCTACGTGCTCGACGACGAACGTCAGCAGGTGCTGATCGCTGCGCGTGAGCTCGACCTCGATGGCGTCACCAACCGCAGTTGGCAGGGCATCCACCTGATCAACACCCGCGGCTGCGGACTGGTGATGGCGCCGTCGGGCAAAGTGCTCGAGAACCAGCGCCCCGACTACCGGACCGTCGACCTCGAGCGACCCGAGTTGTACTTCAGCCCCACGCTCAGCGGGTACGCGATCGCCAACAGCGAGTCGAGCGAGCGGGTGTGTGACGAGCCCCACCAATACGAGGGCACCAGCGGCGTGCAGATGAGCTCGTTCCTCCGGCGCGGGGCATTTGCGCTGTCATTCCTCGACTACAACGTCTTGGCGTCAGGGGCGATCACGCAGGACAGCCAGATGTTGTGGGTCCGCGGGATCAACGACCGCTTGAACAAACTGGCACCGTTCCTCTCCTACGACGCCGACCCGTACCCGGTGGCGATCGACGGGCAGGCGGTGTGGGTCGTCGACGCCTACACGACGACCAGTCGCTACCCCTACGGCCAGCAGATCGGCGACGTGCAACGTTCACCGCGCTCGGGGCTCTCCGACGACGACAACTACGTGCGCAACAGCGTCAAAGCAGTCGTCGATGCGTACACGGGCGAGGTCACGTTCTACGTCGTCGACGACGACGACCCGATCTTGTCGGCCTGGCGCGGGGCGTTCCCCGATCTGTTCACGTCGATCGATGAGATGCCCGACGAGTTGCGCGAGCACCTTCGGTATCCCGAGGATCTGTTCCGCATTCAAACCGACGTGTACTCCAAGTACCGCCTCGCCCCGGAGTTGTTCTTCCAGCGCGACGGCAACGCCTGGTCGGTTGCGCAGGCACCGGGAACCCAGCCGAACCAGGCTGGCGTGGCCGGAGCTGCGCTGGCTCCCGTCGCCGACAGCGCCAGCACCGCGGCGGAGAACACGTTCGCCACCGAGTCCGATGCGGCCCGCTTCATTCCCTACTACACGATGTTCAACACTGCAGGTGAGGCGCTCGGCAGCGCCGCGCAAGCAGTGGCCGACGAGTTCGTCATCTTCCGTCCGTTCGTTCCGTTCTCGACCGGTGACGAACGCACCGAGCTGCGCGCCTACATGACGGCGTCGAGCGATCCAGAGACCTACGGCGAGCTGATCACCTACATCGTCGAAGACGACAATGGCGAGTTGCCCGACGGACCGCTGCGCGTCGCCAGCAACGCAGAGTCGACCGAAGAGATCTCGCGCCGTATCTCGCTCGACAACGTTGGTGACGGCGGGACGCAGGTGCGCTTCGGCACGATGCAGGTCGTCCCGGTGTCGGGCGGTCTGGTGTACGTCCGGCCGTACTACGTGTCGGTGCCGCAGAACTCTGCCGACGTCAGCGAGGTCACCGAGTTCCGCGAAGTGATCGTGACCTACGACGACCAGTCCGTGATCCGGCCGACGATCGGCGAAGCCCTCGAAGAGTTGTTCCCCGGATTCGATGCCGACCTCGGCGAGGTCGTCGACGAACCGACCGAACCGACCGACGACACCGACGGTGACGCGACCGACTCGGACACGACCGACCCCGACGCGACGACAGACCCAGACGAGACCGACGCCGACACCGACACGACCATCCCGGTCGGCTCCGACGATCCGTTCGATCAGTTGGCCCGCGCCGACCAACTGTTCATCGAAGCCGACGAGGCGTTGGCGTCCGGCGAGCTCGGCGAGTACCAAAACCTGATCGAGGAAGCCCGCGAGCTGATTCGTCAGGCGGTGCTAACCCTCGAGTCAGGCTGAGCGGTCAGCGCCCGCGCATCGCGCGGTCGGCGATCTCCGCCAAGTCGGCGCGAAACTGCATCTCGTAACGCGTCTGCTCGGCGGCGAGCGCCTCGGTGGTCTGTCGGATCGCAGCGACTGCCGCGTCGAGACGCGTATCGAACTCGCTGCCGTCGGTGGCATCGATCTCGCCGGCCAGTTCGTTGAGCTGGTTGGTCAACTCGTGAGCGATCGATGTGACCCGAGCGTCGAGTGCGCCGAGGCGGTCGACGACGTCGGCGAGCTGGCTGCGATCTTGTGAGGTCGCGCCGAGTGGCGGGGCGGGTAGCGGAGTCGCCGGCGGCTCCGGTTCGTTCGTGCGCTCCTGCTCACTGACCACGAGCGCCTCGAGTTCGTCGATGCGGGCGCGCAGCGCGACAACCTCGTCGGCGGTCACTCCCTGTTCGTCGTTGCGTCGAAACCAACCCATGGCTGCGTGGCCCTCGACGAACCGTACCTGACTACCATCTGCGCTCGATGGTTGCCGACGTTCCGCACAAGATCTACCTCGACGAGTCGGAGATGCCGACCCGTTGGTACAACCTCGTCGCCGACCTCCCCGAGCCACCTCCGCCGCCGCTGCATCCGGGGACCCACGAGCCTGCGGGCCCAGACGACTTCGCCCCGCTGTTTCCGATGGCGTTGATCGAGCAGGAGGTCAGCGCCGAGCGTTTCATTGACATCCCTGGTGGCGTCCTCGACGTTTATCGCCTGTGGCGTCCGAGTCCGTTGTTTCGGGCGCACCGCCTCGAAGAGCTGCTCGATACACCGGCGCGCATCTACTACAAGTACGAAGGTGTGAGCCCAGCCGGCTCGCATAAGCCGAATACGTCGGTGCCGCAGGCGTACTACAACCACCAAGAAGGTGTCGCCAAGCTGACCACCGAGACCGGTGCCGGGCAGTGGGGGAGTGCGCTGGCGTTCGCCACTGCGCAGTACGGCATGGAGTGCGAGGTGTGGCAAGTCGCCGCGTCGTACCGCCAGAAGCCCTATCGCCGGACGATGATGGAAATCTGGGGAGCCACCGTGCACTCCAGCCCGTCGGACGTGACCGATTTCGGGCGTCAGCTCCTCGCCGAAGATCCCGATCATCCGGGGTCGCTCGGCATCGCCATCTCCGAAGCGGTCGCCGCCTGTGTCGCCGATCCAGCGGTTCGGTACGCACTCGGTTCAGTGCTCAACCACGTGTTGATGCACCAGACGATTATCGGTGAGGAGGCGTTACTGCAACTGGCCAAGGTCGGCGAGACGCCGGACGTGCTGGTGGGGTGTACTGGCGGTGGGTCGAATTTCGGCGGGCTGGCCTTCCCGTTCCTGCGCGAGAAGCTCGCCGGCCGAATGGACCCGGTGGTCCGTTGCGTCGAGCCCGCGGCGTGCCCCACGCTCACCAAGGGCGAGTACCGCTACGACTTCGGCGACACCGCCGGCATGACGCCGCTGATGAAGATGCACACGCTCGGCCACTCGTTCGTCCCCGAGCCGATCCATGCAGGGGGATTGCGATATCACGGCATGAGCCCGCTCGTCTCCCATATCTACGAGCTCGGACTGGTCGAGGCGATCTCCATCCATCAGCGCGAGTGCTTCGCCGGTGCGCTGCAATTCGCCCGCACCGAGGGAATCGTTCCGGCCCCTGAGCCGACACACGCAATCGCTGCCGCCATCCGCGAGGCATTGGCGTGCAAGGAATCCGGCGAGGAGAAGGTCATCCTCACTGCGCTGTGCGGACACGGGCATCTCGATCTCGCCGCGTATGAGAAGTACCTCAGCGACGAGATGGTCGACTACGACCTCCCCGAGTCGGCGATCACCGACGCAATGGCGTCGGTGCCCGTGCTCGCCTGAGCTCGATCGAGAGAAGAACAGCGACACGTTCAACTCGATAATGCAGCCCGGCACCGGTGTCGCCCGCAACGCCGATCGCGGCATCGGGTCGCGGCGTAGCGCGTCGAACACGGCGACGCAGGCCGCCACGGTCGACCACCGGTAGGCGTTCGTCGCGACGCCGCCGATCTCGAGATTCTTGATCTCGTTGGGTTCACGCCGATCTCGTCCGACCTCGACGCGCCGGCGCTGACTGCCTCTACGCGACTTCGAGGGCCAGGCTCACGACGTTGCCACCGGGTGTGGTGCCCGTCCGGTCAAGGTGATCGGCGTTGAAGTGATGCTCGCATCGCCTGAGGCGGCAGCGGCGTGCGAAGCCGCAGCCGCCTTGATGGAGGGCTTCGGGGTGGGGCACAACACGTCGTGCCGAGAGCAGGCGTTGCCTTCGGCGAGGTGCTGGTGACCGAGGCGGTGACGAGCGCGGCCACGGCATGCGAGTTCGACGTGGCTGGCCGACCGGCGATACGGGGCTTCGACGACCCGGTCGCCGTGTGGATCTTGCGTCCTCAGAGCGCGAGTTCGTAGAACGACGAGTCGTCGGCCGGGGTGAAGCCCATTCGCGAGAGGTAGTGGCGGTGTTCTTCGGTGTCACCGGCGCTGCGCAGCACCTCGATCCCGGCATCTCGGAACACGTCGGCGCCCGGCCCATAGAGCCAGCGTCCGAGCCGTGAGTCGCGGTACGCAGAGAGGACGTAGTCCAGGTCGATCGTCAACCGACCGTCTGGACTGCGGCCCATCACGAGGCCTGCCGGAAGTCCGTCGCGCAGCAGCAGGAACGCCATGGCGTCATCGCCCGACGGGGTGTCGAACTCGGGCTGGAATCGATGGATGTCGTCGATGTGGTATTCGATGAAGTCGTGGAGGAACGGTGAGTCAGGCCGAATTCTCGACGCGCCCAGGTCGATGCCGTTGGGCGAGTCCGTGGCGAACTCGGCGCGCAGCCGCCATACGTGGATCGCCGCGATCGCCAGGTTGGTCGCCATGATGGGAAGCGAGCCGATCAGCGCGCCATAGGTGAAGAACGCCTCCGAGCCGACCAATGAGATGATGCGGAGCCGCACGATCGACGTCATCGCCAGAGAGACCACGACGAGGATCGAGGCGATGTAGCCGACCAGCTCCGCGGCGTTGAACTCGAACACGGCCGAAGGCTACTGAGCCTCGGCCGCACCGACGGTGGCGTCGGGCGCGGTCTGCTGGCCGTGCACGATTGCGGTGAGCGCCCCGATCACCACGGCCATGGCGCCAGCCTGGATCCACGTGACCGGCTCGTCGAGGAACGCCCATGCCAGGAGTGCGGAGAACACGGGAATCAGCAGGGTGAACGTCGACCCGATCCACAGCGGTATGCGCACGAGCGACCAGTTCATCAGGGTGTGGCCGATCACCCCTGCGCTGATGGCCATTGCCCCCAGCAGTACCCAGTTCGACCACGACGGCCAGCTCATGTCCTGGCCGAGTAGGAAGCCAAGCGGCAAGCAGATGATCGATACCCAGATCGCCGTGCCAGCGGTGAACTCGGTGGACGTCATCGTGTTCTTCGAGTGCTTCGAGGCGATGAAGTAGGCACTCCAGGTGAGCATCGCCCCAAATGCGAGCAGGTCGCCGCGCCAGTCGTTGTGGTTGTCGCCGGTAGCGGCCGACACGACGACGAACACGCCGGCGATAGCGATGAGTGACCACATCACGTCGCGACTGCGCACCCGCTCGCCGAAGAACTTCGCAGCGACGACACCGACGACGATCGGCTGGAGTGCGCCGATGATCGTCGCGTTGACGATGCTCGTCAGCTTGACCGCCGAGAAGAACAAGGCGATGTCGCCGCCCAGCGCGAGCCCGCCCCACATCGAGTCCCGGAGCAGGCGCAGTCGAAACGGAGTGCCGGCGAAGTGCATCCAGACGACGATCCCGACGGCGAAGAGGGCGAAACGGTAGAAGCCCGTTGCGAGGCCGCCCATGTCGATGCCGGCGACGAGAACGGTGCCGGTCGACCATGCGCACACGGCGATGAGGGCGCCGACCAGTCCGCGGCTGAGCTCGCGGCGTTCGGCGTCGGCGCCCGCGTCGGCAGCGGTCGTGGTCACCCGCGCACCGTATCGCCCCGTGCATCTATCGGCTGATTCGATTGGGCCGGCACTGCGGGCCACCTGGGAACGAACGACCGGCCGTTCCCCACGTCGTACGCTCGACCCGATGGCTTCGGTCGAGGAGTACGAGGCGGCGGGACTGTACGACCCCGCAGAGCACAGCGATGACCGTCTGGCATTGCTCGACTGGCTCGAACGCGAGGGATTCACGATCGCGGAGATGGTGGTTGCCGCCCAGCACGACCGGTTGTTGTCGATCGCTGGTGATCGTCGGCTCCTCGGTAGCGAGCGGCGATCGCGTGCCGAGGCAATCGCCCGATCGAGCCTCGATCCCGCCGTCTTCGACGAGGTCGTGATCGCGCTCGGATTCGTCCCGTTCGACGACGGCGAGATCACCTTCAGCGACGCCGACATCGCCGCCGTCACCTCGATCGGCACTCTGGCGGTGCTGTTCTCTCCCGAAGAAGCGTTGAGCCTGATCCGCGTCTACGGCTCGGCGTTCGCTCGGCTCGGCGAGGCGATCAACACGCTGTACCTCGCCGACATCGAGGCCGAGATCTCCGATCTCGATGGGACCGAGCTGGAGTTGGCGCGCAGTGCGCACGATGCCGTCGGGCTGCTCGATGGCTTCACCGCATTGCTCGACCCGGTGCTCAGACGACACATCTACCAAGCGACCGACCGCATCCGCCGGGCCGCGATCGACGGGTCGAACTCGATCTTTCTGTTCGCTGTCGGGTTCGTCGACCTCGCCGGCTACACCGAGTACTCCGGATCGCTGCCAACTGCCGAACTCGATCAGTTCATTCAGCAGTTCGAGCGCGATGCCCATCGCACCACGACCGAGTGCGAGGCCCGACTGGTCAAGCTGATCGGTGACGCGGTGATGTTCGTTGCGCCCGAGGTCGACGCGGCGTGTGCGGCAGCGAGCGCGTTGATCGATCTGTTCGGTGGTGCTGCACCCGACGTGTCACCTCGTGGTGGGCTGGCCTACGGCCAGGTGTTGGTGCGCAGTGGCGACTACTACGGGCCGATCGTCAACCTCGCGTCGCGGCTCGTCGACGCTGCCGTCCCGGGCGAGATCCTCGTGAACGAGGCCGTCGTCGACGCCCTCGATGTCCCGGGCCGCTTCGAGCCGGCTGGTCGCCGAGCGGTGAAGGGGTTTCGAGATCCGGTCCGGGTCTGGTCGCTGCTCTAGCGCGCCGTACGCTTCGTCCATGGCGACGATCAACGAACGCACGGGATTCGACCTCGATGAGGTGGCCCGCCTCCTGACCACCACCAAGCAGGTGCGCAAGCGTCTCGACCTCGAACGGCGGGTGCCCAACGAGGAGATCCTCGAGTGCATCGATCTCGCCAATCACGCACCGATGGGCGGCAACCTCGAGCGCAACAAGTGGATGATCATCGACGATCAATCCTCCAAGGACCACATCGCCAGACGGTTCGCCGACGTCGGTCGGCCGTACCTGCAGGTCAATTCAGAGGCGCGCGGCGACGACCGCAGCCAGCGCGTGATCGACTCGGCGACCTTCCTCGTCGACCACCTTGCCGACGTTCCCGCGCTGGTGTTGGCGCTGCGTCTCGATCGGCCGGAAGGCGGCTCGCCGGGTCAGGCGGCTGGCTTCTACGGGTCGGTGCTTCCCGGCGTGTGGTCGTTCCAGATGGCGGCGCGTGCGCGCGGAATCGGTTCGGCATGGACCACGTTTCACCTCGAACACGAAGCGGAGATCGCCGAGCTGCTCGGGATTCCGCCCACGGTGTCGCAGGTGTGTTTGTTGCCCGTGGCGTACTACACCGGTGACACATTCACACCAGCCCCGCGTCGCCCCGCCGCCGATGTGACGTACCTCAACCGCTGGAAGCAACCGGTCGAGTAACCCGATCACTCGGCCTCTGTCAGCGCCGAGACCGGCCTGGAGTACATCGGCCAGCCAAACCAGCAGATCGGCGACGGCGGGATCATCGTCCAGATCACCGACACGTCGACTGGTGAGGTTGTTGCTGTGAGTGACGGTGATTGGGCTGCGCTGGCGATTCATCAGGCTCCGATGAATCCCGAATGTGTGCGTTCGGCGTCGCCGGGCGCAGACTGCGAGAGTGCGATCGTCGACGCGCCGACCGGTTGGACCGCGGTCGGGTTCGACGACGGCGCGTGGTTGGCCGCAACGGTGTGGTCCGAGTCGGTGGTANCGCCGAAGGATGGCTACGACGAGATCGATTGGGATGCGACGGCACGGTTGATCTGCGGCGCCGACCTGGAGATCGACAACACCGTGCTGCTGCGTACAACCGTGACCGGCTGACCCAATCGATCGCCAGGCGAGCTCTGGAAGGGCGCCGTCCGGCAGCCATCTGTTGTGCTCCGTCGACGTAACGAGCCAACTGTACGTTCGACGGTCGACCGGCGTCTGTGGCCGCCGGTTGTCAACGCTGACCACCGGGCGTATTCTTGAGGTCCACTTCGACGCGGGGTGGAGCAGTTCGGTAGCTCGTCGGGCTCATAACCCGAAGGTCGCAGGTTCAAATCCTGCCCCCGCCACCAACGAGAAGGTCCGGAAACAACAGTTTCCGGACCTTCGTCGCGTTTGGTGGCGAAGTGTGATCCGGCACGTCCGGGCCCGCGATGCCAATCGCGCGCCGGCAACGCACGCTGATCGGGCTCGTCGAGGGACGTACTGGGTCCACATAGCGTCTCTTTTTCGAGGGAAAGGGACGTTCGCTCGAGCAGCTGTATCCGGAACTGCTCGACGATCTGGCCGCGACGATCAGAAACTCGGGATCCGGCGTCTCGCCGACATCGGCGTCGAGCATGTGATCGTGTCGGTCCCTGGCGTTGCCACGCCAGGAGCACTCGCACCCGTTCGCCGGACTCATCGAGCGGTTGCGGCCCGAGCGTCGTTGATATGTCGGTTGCGGTCGGCGGCATCGCTGAGCGACACTGCCGCTCTCGACACGAGCATCGACCAGGAGTTCACCGATGTCCCAGCCTGATGCAACAGACGCGCCGATCGACATTGTCAATCGATTCATCCGGTTGATCAACGATCGCGACCTCGATGCCGCGGTGGCGCTGTGTGCCGCCGACGTCGAGTACGACAACGTGCCGATGGGGGCGAACCTCGGCCGCGACGCGACCCGCGACTTCCTGGCACCGATGCTCGGCGGACTCGACGACGTCGAGTTCATCGTGCACCGCGAAGCGGCCACCGGGAAGATCGTGATGAACGAGCGCACCGATCGGTTCATCAAGAACGGTCAGACCGCCGACATCGCCGTGGTCGGTGTGTTCGAGCTGAACGACGCCGGCGAGATCGCGCTGTGGCGTGACTACTTCGACATGGGCGCGGTCCAGGCCGTGATGCAACTCCTCCAGTCGGGCTGATCCACTTAGTTCGCGCGGCAGCCTTCGCTGATCGCGTCCCTCGCCGACGTCGTCATTCCGCCGTCGAGCGTGAACGTCATGGTGGCGTGCTTGATCTGCATCTTGGTGATCTCGCCGATGTCGATCACCGTTCGTTCCTGCTCGTCCCACTGCGTGACCGTCGCGTGCAGCGTTGCCCCCGGCGTCAACTCGCACCGCCGTTTGGCGCCGCCGCCACCGGTGGGAGTGCCGAGCGAGCAGCTCGCGTCCACTCCGCTGTTCCAGTCAGCGATGTTCGGGTAGTCGGCGAGGACCGCGTCCCGGTCGGGCAGGAGGTCGGCCGGCACCATCACCGGCCCGATCGGTCCGTAGCTGTCACGCGACTTCCCCAGGTCGAAGTGCGGCGGTGACGCTGCGAACTGCAACGCCCGGCTGCCAGTGGCGATCACCGTCCCGCCCCCCTCGTTGCCGCACGGCATGGGCTTGCCGAACCTGCCGGCCATGGCGTCGAGGCCTGCCGTCACGGTGGTGCGGACCGATCCGTCGCCGCCCGTCGCCCGCTCGAGCCGCGAACCGGCGAACATCATCCCGAGATCCGACGGGTTGATCGGTGCGTCGCCGACCTTGACGAGCACATCGCCGGGCCCGAGCGTGCGGAGCGACTCATCGAGCCTCGCGACCTCCGGGCGCCGCGAACCGCCGATGTATGCGATTCAGCGTGAGCACGCGCTCGGACCCGACCTCTTCTAGACGAACCACAGCTGCCGGATCACCACAACTCCGAGCACGATTGCACACGCGAACAGTTCTTTGAGCGGAATCCAGTGTTCGACGTTCCGGTCCGCTGCCAACTCCTCGTCGTAGCTTTCGCGCGCAGTTCGGCCGTCGGCCAGTTTGACGTCGTCGTCGGGTTGTGGCGCAGGGCTCACGCCGCTTCCACCTTTCCGGTCTTCTCGGTCTTGTCCCACTTCATCTCTGCGCCCCGAGCCTCTTTCACGTAGGACGTGAAGGTCACAGCGCACAACAGCGGTCCGTAGCCGGCGATGTAAACGAGCGGTGGGCTCAAGATCCGCCAGCCTCGCTTCGGTTCGAGCAGCTTTGCTGTCCACGCAACGAGCATCGCCCCGGCCAGCCACGCATAGCTGAAGAGGATGATCGAGCGGGTGACCGGCGTGGTCGCCGTTATGTCGAAGAGGTCCATCACCTCGAGCAGGGCCCATCGGAACAGCTTGGGGAAGCAGGCGTAGAGGATGATCGAGAACGAGATCAAGCCGGGGAACAGGATGCCCTCCACCCAGGTTCGGCGCGCGGTCTGGGGGTCGATCATCAGCGCGAAGCTGGTGATGAACACGTAGCTGATCGCGTTGAGGATCCACAGCGCGCGGAACGTCGCCCATGAGAGCGGGAAGTCGACGAAGAAGAGCACGACCAAGCTGGCCGACGCTGCGATCATGAAGACCGGCAGGAGAAGCAGGCAGAACCAGAACAGTCCGAAGCGCACGTCACCGAGGTGGTGATCGCTGGTCGGGCGGAACCACAGGTGCTTGAAACGCAACGAGACCTGCACGTTGCCTCGCGCCCACCTCAGTCGTTGCTTCCACAGCCCGTCGATGTCGTTCGGCTCCTCGGCCCACACCGTCGCGTTGCCATCGAAGACCACCCGGTTGCCAACCAGTTGAGTCCTGAACGTCGTAAAGGTGTCCTCGGCGAGCGACGTCGTGTCGATTTGGCCCCCGATGGCCTCGAGGTTGGCACGCGTGTGGAGTTGGGCGCCGCCCGCCAAACATGCGAGCGCGCCGAGCACGTTCTGGCTTCGCCGAGCGGCGGCTTGGGCGGTGATGTACTCGTAGGCGATGAAGCGGTTCATCCAGTTCTTCGGCCGGCTGCCTTCTTTGATGTATGCAGTCACTGCGCCGACTTCGGGATCGGCGAAGTGTCGGGTCATCTTGCGCAACGAGTCTGGCTCGTAGACGACGTCGGCGTCCATGATCAGCACCGCTTCCATCCACGTCTCCTCGAGGATCTCGCTCAGGCCGTGATTGAGGGTGTGCGCTTTGCCCTCACCACCGGTCTCGCGCCGCAGGTGGACGACCCGGCCAGGGTGTTCGGCGGCCTTCGAGCGCACAATGCCGGGCGTCTCGTCCGTGCTGGCGTCGTCGACCACGTACAGCCGCAACCGGTCGCGCGGGTAGTCGAGTTGGAGGAGCCGATCGATCGACGTGCCGATGACTGCCGCCTCATTCCACGCCGGGATCACGACGGCGACGCGAGGCAAGCGTGGTGCTGTCTCTGAGTAGTGGTTGCGCCGTGCGTGCATCCCGACGAGCGCGAACTGATACGTCGCTACCGCCAGCGGCAGAGCGCCGAGCAGCACGAGCACGACCAACGTCCACCGGCCGATCAGGCCGGGAAGTCCCGCGAAGTAGATCAGATGGCTCACGCCAGCGATCGGGATACGACGGCCACATAGTCGTAGATCCCGATCGTCTCCTTGCGGTGGCTGTCGGTCGAGGCGATGAGCTCGACACCCTCGCCAGCCAGGATCGCCGCCACCCGGGGCGAAGGGCACTGCCAGCGCTCGGAGATCTCGACACGGGCACCGGCTGCGGCGAGACGCCGGCCGAGTACACCGATGTCGTCGTCGCATACTGCGGTCTCGTCGAGGCCCATCTTCGGGAGCACGGAGAAGAGGTGGGCGATGATCACTGCGTCATAACGCTCCGCAGCGCGTGCGGTGGCCTCGAGCAACGGTCCGATCACCTCTGCGGCTTCGAGATGCCCGGTCTCCAGAAAGCGACGGATCCGGCTCGGATGGTCACAACCGTCGCCGATCGGCACTTGGTGGTCGGCGACCAAGATCTCGTCGACACCATGTAGCGATGCCGGGAGGTCGAGCGCGCCGGTCGGATCGAGGATCTTCGCTTCGACCCCGCAGGTGACTGCCACTGGTGCCCGTTTGCCGGATTGCCTCACGGCCGCCACGTAGTCGGGCACCCAGGTGGTGTCACTTCGAACGTGGTCGACGAGACCGATCGATGCAAGGCCGTGCGCGTGCGCGGCCCCGATGTTGGTCTCGACGTCGTGTTTGCCGTCGGAGAACGTCGAGTGGACGTGCGCGTCGTGAGTGAGGTCGATCACGACGCCCACGTCTCCGGAGAGTGCGGCCTGCTGCGTTCGAGTTCGTCGAATGACTGGGGTGAGACCACCACGTCTTCGAGATGGCGGACGACCGCGACCTCGTCATACGACGTCAGCGGGGTCGGCGGCGTCCCGAGTGCCTCGTCGAGCGCGATCGCAGCGATGTTGAACCCGGCCCGGATCGTCAACGGCAGAGCTCCCGGAAAACGTGGGTTGATTTCGAGTAGTGCGAGACGGCCGCTCCGGTCGCGCCGGCACTGGACGTTGGCCGGTCCGGTCAGACCGAGTGCCTGGACCACGTCGAAGGCAAGGTCGGTCGCATCGGGGTCGTGAACGGTGCGACCAGCGATTGACACGCCGGAGTCGACGCGTAGCCGCTGGCGAGGCACGGCGCCGATCGGACGTTGGTCGGCGTCGACGTACACGTCAACGGACAGTTCCTCACCCGGCAGGTACTCCTGCAGGATCTGAGTCCCGTCGTGCCGGACGCCTGCGAGTTCCGATGGGTGCTCGATGCGGCAGACGCCACGCGATCCGCTGCCGAGCCGCGGCTTGACGATCGCCGGCCAGGACGGGAACGAGTCGTCGTCGAAGCGATCATCGAGCAGCACCGTGAACGGTGCAGGGACCGAGGTCGCTGCACCGGCCAATCGCCACTTGTCCAAACAGATCGCCAACGCCTCAGCCGGCCCGACGACTGCTGAGGTACCGATCGCTGCGAAGCAGCCGGTCGCCGCAGCAACCGGAACGAGCTCGCAGTCGACCGTTGGGATGAGTACGTCGATGTCCCACATCCGGCAGTGTTCGATCAACTCGTCGACGAACAACGGGTGCCCGCCCGGACGAACGATGGCGCGGCGGTGTACGTCAACGAGGTGAAGGCCCGCAGCACACGGGTCGATGTCGACTGCGTACAGCTCGGCACGCGGTGCAAGCGCACGCAGCACTGCGACCGCAGCAGGGCCGCCGGCGCCGGTGACGAGGACGCGAGCCTCACTTGACGTTGATGGCATGGTCGAACCTCTCTCTTTCGGTGGTGTCTCGTCCTACGGGTTGGTCGTGCGCGTCGTGTTCGTGCAGTGAGGTTCGCTCGACCTGGTCGCGCACGATCTCGAGCGGTTCGGCGTGCCGGCCGGCGCCGAACCGACCCCAGTAGCGGGTGGTTGCTCGGAGGAGGTCCTCAGCGAGGTAGGCGCTCCTGTCGATCTGACTCTGGTAGGCGGCGATGGCAGCCAACTTCTGATCGACGGTGTTGTCCACGGTCACGAATCGGTTCGGGGCGAATCCGACGGTTGCCGACGGCGACTGGTAGCAGAGCAGTTGGGACACCGACCGGCACGAGATCAGCGAGGCCTGGTGGGTGGCCCGGTGGTCTTGGTGGACGTCGTGGGAGCTGTGGGTGTAAACCGTGGTCGGGTTCAGTGAGGAAACGATGTCCTCGATCAGCTTGACGGTGAGACCGTGTTCGGAGATCCGGGTGTCGGGCAGCGAGCCCAGCACGAGGTCGGCGCCGAGCATTTCGGCAGCGAGCTGCGCCTCGGTCCGCCTGACCTCTGGTTGACCGCCGCTCTCGCCGTTACTGAGCGTGAGGATGGTGACGTGGTCGCCACGGCGGCTGTGCCCGGCAAGCGTGGCTCCGACCCCGATTTCGACGTCGTCGGGATGAGCGCCGATCGCGAGGATCCGGTCACTGTCGGTATCGCGAGCGGCCAGCGCGCCCGCGACTCCTTCCGCAAGGGACTGAACGGTCAGGGGCTTCAACAGGTAGTCGGACGCGCCGTGACGGAGCGCAACGATCGCGTCGTTGACGGTGGCGAAGGCGGTCATCAGCACGACCGGCAGGTCGTGCCGGCGTTGTCGAACGCGTTCGAGCAGCTCGAGACCGGACATGTCCGGGAGCCGGACGTCACTGAGCAGAAGATCGCAGTCGTTCACCGAAAGCGCGTCCAGCGCGGCGGTCGGGTGCGAGAAGACCACGGGGTCGTGTCCAACACGCCGGAGGGCCAGCTCGGTGAACGCAGCTGCGTCGGGTTCATCTTCGACGACGAAGATGGTGGCGCAGCGCCGCAGCGCAGTGACGTTCAGGTCCACGGCGATCACTTCGCCTGGTGGGACTCGGCGACGAACCGGTCGAGCGGGACCAATCGGACCTGGTCGGCGACGATGTGTCCGCCGGAGGGCTTTGCGGTGGGCGATCTGCGGTCGAGAGCGGCAGTGTCGGTGTCGGCGCCCGGTCGGCAACGGCGGGCGAAGTCGTTGCCACGACCGCCGTCAGTGGCATTGTCGCGCCGAGACTGAGGGGGTTCCAGGCCGGGCCGGGCCGCTGTTCGTGTCACGACCCGATCCGGGTTCGGGAAGATCCCGCTCATCATCTGCCCTCCGTTGGTGAGTGGTCACCGACAATCGTGCAGGAGGCGGGTTGGCAACCGGTTGCGCGTCCGGTTGCGGTTCGGTTGCAGGCTCAGTCGGGACGGTGGTACCGATAGCCGACGCCGCGGACGGCCTGGATCGGCCCGTCGCGGTCGAAGGCGAGTTTGCCGCGCAGCCGATGCACCACGTACTTGACGCGCTCGGGGGCCGTTGCGGTCGGGTCACTCCAGGCAATTTCGAGCAAGCGGGCCGGCTCGATCACCTGCGGCGTTGCGCTGACGAGGGTGTGAAGCACACGGAACTCGGTCGGTGTCAGCTCGACGTGCGTCCCGTCGACGGTGACGCGGTGCTCGGCGGGATCGATGCTGAGTAGGCCGTCGGTGTACGTCGCCGCGAGCTGAGTCGGTTGTGCTCGGCGGAGCAACGCCTGGACTCGCGCGACGAACTCCTGGTTGCCGAAGGGTTTCGTGAGATAGTCGTCGGCCCCCGACCGCAGCCCCCGGACTTTCTCGGACTCCAGGTGGCGAGCTGTCAGCATCATGACCGGGACGTCGCTGAGGTCGCGGATCCGTTCGAGGACCTGCCACCCGTCGAGATCGGGCAAGCCCACGTCGAGCACGACACAGTCCGGTCGCTCCTCGTGGAGCAAGCGCAGTCCCGTCCGGCCGTCTTCGGCCTCGATCGGCTCCAAGCCGGCTCGCTTCAGCTGCACGCTGAGTGCGAACCGGACGTCAGCCTCGTCCTCGATCATCAACACGGTCGGCGCGCTCGTCACGGTGCGCTCCGATCGGGAATGGTGAACCTGAACGTCGAGCCGTGACCCGGAGCGCTCTCGACGACGATCGTGCCGCCGTGCAGCTCGACGATCGAGCGTGAGATGGCCAGGCCGAGGCCGGTTCCCTGTGTTGTCTTGGCGGTGGTACTCGCTCGGAAGAACGACTCGAACAGCTGCTCCTGCTCATCGGCTGGGATGCCGACGCCGTCGTCGGCAACCGAAATGACCCAGGCGCCGCCGTCGTGATGGGCGTCGATCTCGACGGTGCCACCCGAGTCGGTGAACTTCAAACCGTTCGACAGCAGATTCTCGAGCACCTGATCGATGCGTTGTGCGTCGGCGAAACCGGGCGGTCCCGGTTCGACGTGTGACCGCAGCTCGATCCCGGCTCCACGTGCTCGGTGTGTTGCCGCCGCGACCGCCCGATCCACGATGTTGGGGACGCTGGTCTGAGCTTTGTCGACCGAGACGATCCCCGACTCGAGTTGCCCGAGGAGCAACAAGTCGTCCACCAGATGCACCAGGCGCTTTGCGTTTCGAGCGATGACGGTGACGAACTCCTGCACGTCGGTGCCGATGGGATCCACTTCGGTCGTTGGTTCGCCGTCGAGGTCGCTCAACAAGAGGTCCGAGAAACTGACGATCGATGTCAAGGGAGTTCGAAGTTCGTGCGACACCATTGCGACCAACTCCGACTTCAGGTCGGACATCTCCTTGAGCGTGCGGGCCTGTTCCTCGGCCTGTTGGCGCAGCCCCCGCTCGACATCGAGTACCCGCTTGTGGGCTCGATCGAGCGCTTTGCGCTCCGAGATGTCGCGGTACAGCCAGAGGTGTCCCCGTCCCTCACCTTCGATGTCGATCGGCGTGTAGTCGCGCTCGAGTATCCGTCCGTCCTTGAGTGGAACCTCGTCGCCGAAGACCGGGCGGCCTTGTTCGAGTCGGTTCTCGATCCCATGTGCGAATTCCTCGGAGTCCTTCACCAACGCCTCGGCGATCGTGCGGATCGTTGTCGCCGGGAGATCGGCGAGCTCCTCTGCCGGCGGGTCGAGACCGAACATCGCGCAGAAGGCCTGGTTGGTGAAGACGATGTGCTGCTCATGGTCCACCAACAGAATGCCGTCCGTCAGGGAACTCGCAAGCGACGACAGCTGTTTGGCCATCCGTCGCAGCTCGGTGGCCCGAGAGCGCTGTTGGGTGACATCACGGCTCGTGAGGACCAATCCGTTCACGGCCGGGTCGTCGACGAGATTCTCGGCGACGGTTTCGAGGACGCGCCACGTGCCATCCAGCGCACGCACCCGCAGGTCGATGGGTTGGGTCGATGACCGGGTACCGGCGATGACCTCTGCAAACGCTCGTTCTGCGAGTGGGACGTCGTCGGGGTGAACGAGCGAGAGAATTCCACCGTCCGGATCGAAACCTTCCTCGTAGCCCATGAGCCGGGTTCCAGCACCGCTGGTCGAGATCCACGTGCCGTCGGCACCCATCACCGTGATGACATCGGAGATGTTCGCGACCAGCGACGCAAGCCGCTGCTCGGAACGGTCGACCGCCTCTCGGGCTTCGACGAGCTCGGTGATGTCGCGCAACCACCCCGTGAACAAGGGGCCCGCCGGACTCTCCGACGGCGAGATCGTGAGCTCTACGGTGAGGCGGCTGCCGTCCCTGCGGACGCCGGGCAGCGTGAGACGCGTGTTCAGAGCGGGCCCTTCACCTGTCGCCATGTAGTGAGCGAGGCCGCGCCGGTGGGCGACCCGCATCTCGTCGGGGACGATCAAGTCCGCCAGCGGGCGCCCCACCGCCTCCTCGCGTTCCCAAAGGAAGAGCTCGGTCGCTGCAGGGTTCCACTCGATCACGGATCCGGAGGAGTCGATCACGATGATTGCGTCGAGCGCCGCATCGAGGACGGCTTCGGCGACGCCACGACGCTCGGAATCTGCCAGATCGCTTAGGTCCATCGAAAACCCTCTCTGAGATCTTTGCAGGTGTGGCGCCTCGAGTGCCGACCCAGCGGCGTTCCACGACGACACCGTGACCGATGCGTTGCTCGTCGTCGTTCAGGTGTTGTCCGCCGTCGGCGCTGGGATCGCGCAAACAGCTCGACGGGTGTTCGGCCGTGAACACCCGTCGTATGGAGGTGTCGCCGGGTCGAGATCATCGTTGACCGGCAGGTCCTGGTTACGTTCGACCGATGCTCGCAGGGATGAAGCGCAGTGTGGAACGGACTGCGACGAGACTGGTCTCGAAGGTGATCAGCGGCAGACGTTGCGCATCGTGCCGATGCCCTCGATCGTCGTGGTGATCACGTCGCCTGTAACGAGGAACTTCCCGCTCGCCGCGCCGACGCCGTCGGGCGTTCCGGTCCAGATGATGTCGCCGGGCTCGAGGGTGGCGTGGGCCGAGATGTACTCGATCAGCGCCGACACGTCGAAGATGAGATCGGCCGACGAGCCGTCCTGTCGACGCTCATCGTTGACGTCGCAGGTGATGGCCACCGCGTCCCGGTCGGGCAGGAGGTCGGGCGACACCATCACCGGCCCGATCGGTCCGTAGCTGTCACGCGACTTCCCCAGGTCGAAGTGCGGCGGTGACGCCGCGAACTGCAACGCCCGGTCGGAGATGTCCTGGCCCGCAGTGACGCCGGCGACGTAGTCCCAGGCCTCGGCAGCGGGAATGTCGCGACCGTCCCGCCCGATCACCACGACGAGCTCGGCCTCGTAGTCGACGGCCTCGCCACGTAGCTCGACGTCGGCGGTCGGCCCGGTAATGCAGTTGATGAATTTGGTGAACACGAGCGGGACCTTCGGCGGCTCCATCTGTGACTCGGCCACGTGGCTCGCGTAGTTCAGCCCGATGGCGAAAATCTTCGGCGGTCGTGGCACCGGTGGGCCGAGTACGCCGTCGTCGAGGCGACCGGTCGGGTCGCGGTCGCCGAGCGTTGCGTCGAGATCGTGGAGCGCATCGATGTCAGCGATGGCGGCCATCAGATCTGGGCCGAGACGTCCGTCGGAGATCGTCTCCAGGTCGTATGCATACCCGGTGGCGTCGACGAGTACGGCGCGTGAGTCGAGGTTGGCGAGGCGGAAGCTCATGTGATCACGATTCCAGTTTCTGCGAGTAGAGCGTTGATCGTGGCGACGTCGTCGGTGACGGCGCCGATGCGTCGATCGGGTCGAACGAGGACGAACGTGTTGGCGTCGAGCAGCCCGGGGAATGCGCCGGTCGAGACGGCGGCCGACGGCAGAGTGCTGCGAGCGGGCTCGTGCGTGTCGCCTCGTTGGTCGCTGTAGAGGACGAGCCAGGTGTCGGGCAGCGACCCGATCGGCGTGCGCGGCTCCGGCAACATGCCGCCCACCAAGGGATGGGTACCGACGAAGGTGGGCCCGGACAGCTGTGGAAACGGACGTTGGCCGTAGCCGGAGTCGAGCGCCGCGACGCCGTCATGGGCGATCGCTTGCATGAGTTGGCCCGCGTCGACCGAGTGTGCGATCTGCCCGGTCGCATGGGGCCGACGTTCGGCGTCGTAGGTATCGAGCAGCGACTCGCGTGCTGTGCCGGCGGCAACAGCGGCAAGTTTCCAGCTCAGGTTCTCGGCGTCGCGCATGCCGGTGCACATGCCCTGTCCGTTGAAGGGGGGCATCTGGTGCGCCGAGTCGCCGGCGAAGAACACCGCGCCGTCGCGGAATCGTTCGGCGACGGCTGCGTGGAATCGGTACACCGCAGCCCGGTCGACGCGCAGCTGATCCGGTGTGGCCCACGGCGCCAGCAGCTCGACGATCCGCTCGTCGGTGAGCATCTGCTCGCGCGTCTCGTGGGGGTGCAGCTGGAACTCCCAGCGGCGATGTGCCCCGGGTCCGGGGACGAACGTGTGGACTCGTGCCGCATCGCAGAACTGGCGCGCGCCGTTCGGGAGGTTGACCATCGGATCGAGCAGGGTCGTATCGACGACGAGCCAGGTCTGGTCGAAACCTAGATCGATCATGGCCACGTCGCGGGCGTCGCGGATCTCGCTCTTGGCACCGTCGGATGCGACGAGCCAGCGCGCCGCCAGCGGCGGTGTGCTCGCGTCGAGCTCGACCTGGACCCCGCCGTCGAGATCGGCGACGGCCAGCGCGGCGACCCCGAGTCTGATGTCGACACCGGCGTCGGCGGCCGCGGTGCGCAACGAGCGCTCCAGCGCAGGCTGGTTGAACGTGACGACCGGCGGCAGGCCGAGGGCGCCGACGGTGCCGGGTGGAAAGTCGATACCAACGACGGGTGCGCCGGCAGCATCGACGAAGTCGGCGGCCAGCAGTGGTGCCGAACACGCCGCAAGTTCCGCTTCGAGGCCGGCCCGGTGAAACAGCTGCTGGATCTCGTCGTCCATGCCGATCGCCCGGGGCAGCGGGTACACCTCGTCGCTGCGGTCGATGGCGATCACCGACAACCCGCGTTGGGCGCAACGCAGTGCCGTCATCACGCCGACGGGTCCACACCCGACGACGAGAACGTCGGCGTCGAACTCGGGGCGGGGTGGGGACATGTGCTGGCGATCGATCGTTTGTGTATCGAGTGATAAAACTTATATCAGTCGTTGTAATTCTTCGTCAAGGGCTTCTAGGTTGCCGACGTGGCGCTGACCGACGACACACCGGCGCCGGGTCGGTCGCGACGCAACCGGGGTTCTGATGTGGTTCGTGACGCACTCGTCGAGGCGGCCATCGGCGAGTTCGCCGCGCACGGTTTCGCAGGGGCGTCGACGCGGAAGATCGCCGATGCGGCCGGCGCGCACCAGTCGCAGATCAAGTACCACTTCTCGTCGAAGGCCGATCTGTGGAAACGGTGTATGGAGCAGTTGCTCGCCGAACTCGACGAAGAGATCGCCGGCGCGCTTGCCACTGTGACCGAGCCCGGCACGTCGGCGGATGCGGCGGCGATGGAGGCGACGATCCGGGGTTTGGTGTACCTGGCGGCGAGGCGACCGGAGCTGAATCGGATCATGATGCACGAAGCAACGAGCCCGGGAGACCGGCTGAAGTGGTTGGTCGACTCGCACCTCAGTCCGCGTCAGCAACTCCTCGCGTCGGGATGGGCCTCGCTGCGACGCGCGGGCATCGCTTCGCCGATCGAGGTCGACGCCGTGTTCCATACGATCGTCGGATCGGCCTCGTTGCTGTACGCCAACGCGCCCGAGGCGGAGTTGATGGGTCTCGATCCGTCAGCGTTGGTCGAGCAACATGCCGACGCGCTGGTGGCGGTGTTCCTCCCCGGACGCTGATCGGCTCCCGACCGTTGGCGGTCGACTCCGGCGAGCGCACGGCGTGGCGCCGCTACACCTCGGCTTCGGTCAACAACGGCAGCGGTTCGAGGCCGAGCAGCGACCGGTACGTCGAGTGGTAGTGGTGCAAGGCCGGTTCGTTGCGGCCGAACAATGAGAACTCGATGTGCCCCGACTCGGCGGTGCGTTGCTGGCTCGCCGACATCCAGTAGTCCTCGTCGCGGATGATGTTGGCGAACCCTTCCGCGATCAGTCGCTGCAGCTCGACCTCTTCACTCTCCAGGCCGATCTGTCGCTTGGCTTCCTCGGGGTCGTTGAAGTACTCCTCGGCCGAGACGCCCGGCCTGAGGTAGAAGCCGATGCGCGACGTGTGGCGTCCGGGACGCTCGCGGTCGGGGATCGCCCGAACGAGATAGGCGCCATTCTCGAACGGCATCAGGATCGCGTTGGGGAACAACCAGTACACCGGCAGACCGGCCACGGTGATGTCCCACTCGGACTCGGGCAGCAGGCGCATCTCGTCGATCGCCCGCTTGGTGAGGACCATCCGGTGGTTGATGCCGAACGTGTCGTAGCACTGCACGTTCCCGTGGAACATGTTGTAGAGCGTGTCCTTGTGGAGCGCGGCGAAGTGGTACGTCTCGCCGAAGGTGTCCATGGCCAGCTTCCAGTTGCAGTCGACGTCGTAGCTGTCGCTGTCGAGGTAAGTCAGCTCGCCGTAGTTCCACTCGGCGAGTTCGGCTGCCAGATCCTCGGGGAACATCGCGCCGGGATCGATCGTACCGTCGACGTCGGGATGGACGTAGAGCAGGCCGTTCCACTCGAGCGCAGGGAGCTCGACCAGGCTCAGGCACTCGGTGTCGACCTCGCCGAAATGGTCCTTCTTCGGTAGTCCGACGAGTGTTCCTTCGCTGTCGTAGGTCCAGGCGTGGAACGGGCACACCAGCCGCCGCGACGTGCCGCGCGGTTCCTCGACGAGCACCGCTCCGCGATGTCGGCAGGAGTTGACGAAGGCGTGGAACGCGCCGTCGGCGTCGCGTGTGGCGATCACCGGCGGTCCGAGGTCGTTGGTGGTGATGAACGAACCGGGCTCTGGGAGGTCGCCGGACAATCCAACGAGCTGCGGCCGCGAGGCGAAGAACTCGTCCCACTCGCGAGTGGCCAGCGCTTCGTCGGTGTAGGCCGACACGGGGTTCTTGCGGAGACCACCGGCGTCGACGTTGGTCCCCGAGTCGAGGCGCGCAAGCAGCTCCTTGACGAGCCGAACTTGTTCACTATGGCGCATTCTTAGAGTCGACTACAAAATTAGAGAGTTGTCAACCGTCGTTGTCGACGGTCAGACTGGTGTCGGTGAGCGGTCTCCGAGAACGCAATAAGGCGATGCGTGTCGATGCGATCCTCGACGCCGCGGTGGAGCTGCTCGACGACACCGGTCTCGATGTCGTCACCACCGAAGCCATCGCCGCCAAGGCCGGCGTGGCTGCGGCGACGGTCTACAACCTCATCGGGACGCGCGACGATCTCCTCCGTTCGCTCGTACGTCGCGTTGTAACCGACTTGGTCGACGCCGTGGCCCAGGCGACGGCGAGTGACGACAATCCGATCGCCGTCGCCCACCTCATCGTCGATCACTCTGTCGCCGCGTTCACCTCGCATTCGGACGCGTACCGCCAGGTGGTCGCCGCCGGACGCAGCGTCGATGGTCAGGTGGGCGCCGAGTGGGTCGATCCATCCCAACTGCAGGTGGCCGCATTGCGCCAGGCGCAAGCACTCGGCGTGCTTCGCGACGACGTCGACCCCGAACCGCTCGGGCGGCAGATTTACATCTCATGGATCGGCGCCATGGACCAGTGGGCCCATGGCTTGCTCGACGACCAGGGTTTTGCCGTCGCCACCCGTCACGGGTTGCTGAGCGTGCTCGCCGCCGCTGCCGCCGAGCCGCACCGCAGCGAGTTCATCGCCCAGCTCACCGACGTCGGCCGCGACCTCGCCCCCCGCTGGCGGTTCTGACGCACCACACAAAAACCGGGGATTCCGTGCGCTTTTCGCACGTTTCAGCGAACAGAACGGGTGCTCGGTGGGTCAACGAGAGGGTGAGAGGCCACCCAGGTGGGCTGGGTTGATGATGCGTAGATCCGATCGACGCGTCCGTCGACGGTCTCGATCGAGAACGCCTGGAACGGCGTGCCGTCGATGGCGATGACCAGACCGGCTCGTTCGTTGATCCGGACGAAGTCGAACTCGAGTGATCCCGGCGACCGCTCGACCAGGCGGGCGGCGAGGTTGACGAAGAGGCGGGAGATGCGATCGGAGCCGACCACGGGCAGTCGGGCCGCGCGGTGATGCGGCCCGCCGTCGCTGATGTGGACCGGCGCAGTCCGTGCAATTCGGCGAGCGCCGCCGCGGTCAGCCCACCGAGCCCCCGCTCCGACGATGTTGACGTCGATGTTCACGTCGTCGCGGTCGCAGTCTGTGGCGTGGTTGTTGTTGTCCATGACAGCCCGACGCACAACACGCCCCAAACGCGACACGTCCATCAGAAAACCAGGGATTCCGGGCGCTTTTCGCACGTTTGCGCCGGGCCCTACGCTTTGAGCGTGATCCAACTGGTTGCGGCTCAGCCCACCACATCGCATGTGAGCCGTTGACGATGTCGCGCGTCGAGCGAACGCTCATCTCCAAGCGCCGGCGAACCGCCGACGGTTGGTCCGAACGTCGCACGCCAGACCGGCTGATCGTCGAGGAACCGTTGTCGATCGAACTCGACGGCACCGCCGTGACGTCGACGATGCGGACGCCGGGACACGACTTCGAGTTGGCAGCAGGCTTCTGTCTCGCCGACGGGCTGCTGGGCGGGGCGTCCATCGAGCGGATTCGTTACTGCGGCGGGGCATGTGACGATGGGGGTGAGAAGGACTACCACACCGTGCGCGTCGAGACCGGTGGCCTGGCGCCGGCGCCGACGGCGCGTCTCGGCAACGTGTCGTCGAGTTGTGGCTGGTGCGGCAGCGCACATCTCGACGAACTGTGCGAACGGATCGATCCGCTCCCACACAGCGATCCAATCGACTTCGACGTGCTCGCCGCACTCCCTGAGAAGGTTGTTGCCCGTCAGAAGCTGTTCGCCGATACCGGCGCAGTGCACGGCGCCGCTGCCTTCGACGCAGCGGGCGATCTGCTCGTCGTGCGCGAGGACGTGGGCCGGCACAACGCCGTCGACAAGGTCGTCGGTCGACTCCTGCTCGATGGCGCCCTGCCGGCGCACGGGCAGGGCCTCTTCGTCAGCGGTCGGGCGAGCATCGAGATGGTGCAGAAGGCGTGGGCGGCCGGATTCGGCACGCTGATCGCAGTGAGCGCTCCGACGGCCTTGGCCGTCGAGACGGCACGGCGATGCGGGATGACCCTGGTCGGGTTCGCCCGAGGCGACGCACTGAACGTGTACGCCTAGCGCACGGTCGATCACCGGGTGATGCCCAGCACCATCGTGTCGACCCGTGGCGGGGGTCGAAATGCGCGCCGCGGGATGGTGGGCCCGGTGGTTGCGTGCCACTGTCGCTGCCATCGAGCGGCGGCGGGTGCGTCGTGTCCCGACCATCGTCGAGCGACTGATCTGGGAACGATGAGATGTGCCGACCGCAGGCGGCTCCCGTTCGACACGAGTCGCCGGAGCAGTGCGCTCGAGTGCGCGAATGACGGATTGGCGACCACGTGAAATGGGCGCCGCGGCAACCGAAGGTCGGTGGCGTCGGCGCGCACGATGGTCGCGCGATCGCCGAAACGGGCGCGCAACGTTTTCGCACGTCCGTGGTGGAGTTCGATGGCGATCACCCGGACGTCGCGGCGCAGCAACGCTGCGGTGATCACCCCGTCGCCTGCGCCGACGTCGAGAACGGTCGAACCGGGATCGAGGTCGGCGAGTTCGACGAGTCGTTCAGCCCACGCTGGATCGAGTTGGTGCCAGCCCCACTGCCTCCGTGCGGAGGCTGAATCGGACGGTCTCCGTGGGGAGACCACGGCGGCGCACCATGCAGCAACAGACACTCATGGCGCCATCCCAGCACGCGGTCAGATACGTCGCAAAGCAGGTTTCAGCCGCTCGACGATGGCTGCGGCTCGTTGGAGAGCTCGGTCGCCTCGCCGGCGTCATCGATGTGGATCGTCGGCAGGATGCGGTCGAGCCATCCAGGCATCCACCACGCGGCATGGCCCATGAAGCGCAACAGGCCCGGCACGATCGTGAGTCGCACGATGAAGGCGTCGAGAAGGATGCCGAGCCCCAGCGGAAGACCGATCATCTTCACCACGACCGACGGGTTGGTGACGAACGACAAGAAGACAGCGGTCATGATCAGCGCTGCCGAAGCGATGACCCGCGCCGTCGTTGACGCGCCGGTGACGACGGCGGCGTGTGGGTCGTCGGTGCGGTCGTACTCCTCGCGGATGCGGGAGAGCAGGAACACCTCGTAGTCGGTCGACAGTCCGAAGAGCACGGCGAAAACGATGACGGGCACGAACGACTCGATCACGACCGTCTCGGGGACCCCGACGAGGCCATTGCCCCAGCCCCACTGGAACACCGCCACCATCATGCCGTAGGCGGCGAAGAACATCAGCACATTCAGCAGCACCGCTTTGAGCGGTACGAGAATGGAACGGAACACCGTCATCAGCAGCACGAACGCGGCGAGCAGAACGACACCGATGAACAGCACCAGGCGTTGACTGATGCGGTCGGTCAGGTCGATCAGGACGGCGGTCTCGCCGCCGACGAACACGACGTCGGGGTTCACTGCGGTGCCGTTCAACGTGTCGGGGATGACCTGCTGGCGGAGCGTGCGGGTGAGGTCCTGAGTGACCGAGGAACTCGGTGCGCCGGTCGGCGTGACCTCGATGACCGCTGCGCTGCGCTGTTGGTTGGGAAGCGGTCCGAGGGCGCTCGCCACACCATCGGTGCGATTGATTGCGAGCACGAGTTCGGCCAACGCCTCGACTGTCGCACGGTCGAGATCGAGACTCGAGAGTTGACTCTCGATGTCGGACAGCGACTCGCCGGCAAGTGGGTCGCCAGCGACCGTTGTGCCGGTGGCATCGGTTGACGCGGTGGCCGGGGCAGTGGCAGCCGTCGTGGTAGTCGTCGTGGTAGTCGTCGTGGTTGTCGACGTGGTCGATGTCGTGCTCGCCGCAGTCGTCGTCGACGTCGTCGACCCGTCAGTGCCAGCGGTGTTCGCGCTGAGGTCGATGGCGACGAGGAGTGGCCCGTTGGCTCCTGGGCCGAAGCCCTCGGCGATCAGGTCGTATGCCTGGCGCTCAGTCGTCTCTTCTGGGTTGTCACCATCGTCGATGAACCCGAGGTCGGCCGACGTTGCCGGGATGGCGATCGCCCCGAGGACGACCACGCCGAGCGGGACGAGGGCGACGCGCGCATGCACGCTGAACCGCGACCAACGGGCCCAGAACGCCGTGGGATCAGCGGGGTCGACCTCGCTGCGCTTCTTGATGAACGGCAGGCGGATCGACTCGATGTGTTTGCCGGCCATACCGATGAACGCCGGGAGCAACGTGAGCGCCGCGAGCACGGTGAACATCACGAACATCGCCGACGTCAACCCCAGCGTCGACAGGTACGGCACGCCGAACACAGTGAGTGCGACCACCGCAATCGAAATCGTGATGCCGGCAAAGAGCACAGCGCGCCCGGCGGTGTTCACCGCCGCGCCCGCAGCCGTGACGACGTCGTCACCTTCGGCGCGGTCTTGCAGATATCTGTTGAGAATCAGCAGCGAGTAGTCGACGCCGACACCGAGGCCGATCATCGTGCCGAAGGTGACGTTGATCCCACCGATCGTCACGAAGTACTCGAGGATCGTCAGTGTGGTCGCGCTGACGATCAACGCGAAGAGCGCGGTGCCGAGCGGCAGGCCCATCGCAACGACCGAGCCGAACGACAACAACAGAATGATCGCCGCCAGCCCGAGACCGATCTCGTCGGCGTATTCCGAGATCCCCGGAGGGACCGGATCCTGGATGTCGATCAGCGTCCCGCTGAACTGGACGTTGAGCCCGGCGGTCACCGCCGGTTGCGCAGCGGCCTCGATGTTGTCGAAGGCGTCGTCGGAGACGTCGGCCAACACAGTGTCGAAGGTGACCGTCGAGAAGCCGATGGTCTTGTCGCTCGACAACGCGATGAGGTCTTGAGGCGTTTTGGTCGGGTCGGTCACCGTGGAGACGCCGTCGACCTGCTCGAGGGCGTCGACGGCGCTCTCGATCGCCGAGGCGTTCGAGCTACTGGTGAGCTCGCTGCCGTCGGTCGTCTGGTACACCACCTTGACGTTGGCGTTGACGAACTGCGGGAACTCTTCGGTCAGGAGGTCCTCGGCCTGTTGGCTCTCGGTTCCGGGGATGGTGAAGTCGTTCTGGGTCTCGCCGGGCAGTGCCGATGACGCCACGATCAATCCCACGATGAGTGCGATCCAGCCACCGAAGAACCACCACTTGTGTCGTGCGGCCGCGGTGCCGATCGTTTTCAGCATGTTGCTCCTGGGGGTTGGGGTAGCCGTCGACGCGGCCATCGTCGTTTCATCGGCCTTGCGGCCGCCACCTTGAGTCTTGCTTGACGAACGGCGCAATGTGCGTCTTGTCTCGCACCTGCACCCCACGCCTGGTGACGGGCCTTGGCTGCTGTCGCAGCCGTGAGCGGCGGAGGTGCCACTGGTGCCGGCGGAGAGTGGCCGTGGATTGATCGCAGCGAGACCCAGCGACGGCTGGGGGCGGCGCTGCGTCGGGATCGCCCGCTGATGCTCGTCAGTGGCCCGCTGGGGATCGGCAAGTCCGACTAGGTAGCGCGCCTTGACCGGCGTTCGAGCTGCGCCATCGTCGGGCGTGTGGGAGGGAGTCCGTCGGCGGCCGGCGAGCTGGTCGATGGGGCGCTCGACGACGGACGGTTCGTCGAGCGATCCGGTGTTGTGGTCGCCGATCTGTCGGGTGCGGAGATGGGCTCGCTGGAACGCGTCGTGCGCCGGCAACGAGCTCTGCTCGATGCTGACGCCGACGAAACCCTCGATCTGCTGGCGTTCGTCGATACGGCATTGCCCCTCGATGCGTGCGACAACGCCGGCCTCGTCGACGTCGACGAGCGCGGCTGGCTCGATCGGCGTGCCCAGCGCATCACATTCCCGTTGGACCTGATCAGAACCACCTCGCCACGCGACGACCGGGAGCTTGCGCAGCTCGCTGTCGAGGCGGTCGAGCGCAGTGGGTGCAGCGTCGATCGGGCCGAACTCGTTCGGTGGGAGGTGCTCGCCGGACGAACCCTCGGTGACGAGTTGCTGCTGGGAGGGCAACGCGTCGGGCAGTTGCCGAGATCGGGCCGGCGGCCGATGCCATTGCCCGGGCACGGTTCTTGTCCAACGCGTTGTACCTCGATGTGATGAGTGGCGACCTCGACGCCGATCCCGCAGTCGAGGCCGCAGCACGCGTGCTCGATCGGGTCGAAGGCGATCACACGGCGCAGGTCGCACGAAAGCGTTTGTTGCTCACTGAACACCTGCGGCTCATTCGTGGCGGTGAGCTGTTCAACGCAGCGGCTCTCGTGGATGCAGAGTTGGCCGGCACCCCCGATCGACTGCGCTACTGCGCAAGCTGGCCAGCGAGGTCGGCGGGCCGCTCACCGAAACGATGGTGGCCGTCGGCGAGGCGACGCTCGACGGCGATGTCTTGGCCGTGCACGAGTGTGCATCGACGCTGTTGGAAATGGGCTACGCGGTCTACGGCGCTGACGCAGTGGGGCTGGCACTGCAGATGTCGACTGCGTCCGGTCAACGCCTCTTGACGCCGCTGTTGGAACGAGCCCGTGTCGTGGCGACCGAAATGCCGCGCCTGTGGCCGACGTTCGGCGAACCGGTCGTTCCGCCGGGCGACGGGCTCACCGAACGAGAACGTGAGATCGTCGAACTCGCCGCCGACGGTCGGACGTCGAAGGACATCGCCCGCGAACTCGGCGTCTCACCGCGCACGGTCGACAATCATCTGGGCTCGGCCTATCGCAAGCCCGGGATCGGATCGCGCCACGACCTGTCGCAGTCCGATCGCCACGCCTAGCATCGCGGTGATGCCGTCGGCGTTTCGTCGTCCGTCGTGGGACTTGTTGGCCCTCGAGCAGCGAGCGCCGTTCGAGTTCGGCGCCTTCTTGGCCTCGTCGCCGGTGCTGCGAATGATCGGGCGTGGCGACGAGCATCCCGTGCTGGTGCTTCCCGGGTTCACCGCCTCGGATGCGAGCACTCGTCCGCTGCGCGACGTGCTGCGCAGTCAGGGCTACTGGGCACATCGGTGGCGTCTGGGTCGGAACATCGGCCCGACCCCCGAGATCGTCGATGGTTTGCGCACTCGCGTCATCGAACTGTCCACTCGCCACGACCGTCCCGTGTCGATCGTCGGGTGGAGCCTCGGCGGGATCTACGCCCGGGTGTTGGCGCGTGCGATGCCCGACCGGGTGCGCACGGTGATCACGCTCGGTAGCCCATTTCGGATGCGGCCCACCGACGGCTCGAACGCGTCAGCGCTGTATGCCCGGTTGCGCGAGCTGCACATCCCGTCACCGGCTGAACTCACGGTGCCCGAAGAGGATCTGCCGCCGCTACCGGTGCCGAGCACTGCGATTTACTCACGCACCGACGGGATCGTCGATTGGCGAGCGTGTATCGACGCGCCGGGCGAGCAGCGCGAGAACATCGAAGTGCGCGGCGCCCACTACGGACTCGGCTTCAACCCTGCAGTGGTGTACGCAATCTCGGATCGACTGGCCCAACCGATCGACGATTGGCGGGCCTTCGAGGCGCCCGTGTGGCTGCGCGCTGCGTTCCCGCGACCTGCGTACTGGTCGCCGGCGGCCAGGTGAGCGTCGCTACCCTCGTCGCGGTGGGGTACCGACATCGGCGAGAGGACATCCTCGCAGGAGCTGTCGAGGCGGTGCTCGACGAAGGGATCAGCCAGCTCACGTTCGGTCGGCTCGCAACCCGTCTCGACATCAACGACCGCACGATTGTCTCTTACTTCCCAACAAGGACGCGCTGGTCACCGAGGTGCGGCTGGCGCTCGGGCACCAGCTCCAGGCTGGGTTGGAAGCGAGCTTCTCCACCCCTGCGGCGGACCATCGGGCCTTGGTACGCGCAGCATGGCCGATGCTCGCCCGCGACGAGATGGACCCGGTGTTCGCGGTCATGTGCGAGCTCAGCGGGCTCGCTGCGGCCGGTCGTGAGTCATACGCCGCGGGCGCGTTGCAACTGGCGCAGGCGTTCGTCGAGTGGTTGCAGCCGTTTCTCGACGGTGACGCGTCGCATCGGCGCGCCGAGGCGCAGGCCGCCGTCGTGCTCGTCGATGCGTTGCTGTTGGCTCGCCAGCTGCTCGGCGCCGACGCCGCGCTCGGCCCGCTGACGTCACTGTGACCATGGGCGTGGGCTGTGGGATCGACGATGCGGCGGCGCTGATCGCCGCACGCGGACAACACGTGGAGCGCCTGCTGGTGGGCATCGCCGGCCCGCCGGGTGCAGGAAAGTCGACCACTGCCAGGACGCTCGCGGCGCGGCTCGGTGGCGTCGTCGTCCCGATGGACGGCTGGCATCTGCCGCTCGCCGACGTACAACGTGTGGGCCGCGCCGATCGCCGCGGTGCGCCGGACACCTTCGATGCCGCAGGCTTCGTCGCGTTCGTCGCCGAGCTGCGCACGCTGGAGACCACGTGCTCTGCGCCCGATTTCTCCCGCGTGACCCACGATCCGGTGCCGGGCGCCATCGCGGTGGCGCCGGAAGCGAGTCCGGTGTTCGTGGAAGGCAACTACCTTCTCCTCGACGAGCCGCCGTGGTCGCGCCTGGAGCGCCTGTTCGACCTGACGCTGTACGTCGACTGCGATGATGTCCGCCGCAGGTCGGCACTCGTCGAACGCCACGTCGCGGGCGGGATGTCGCGCGTCGTCGCGGAGCGATTCGTCGCTGAGTCCGACGAGCGCAACGCCGCGCTCGTTCGTGCATCCCGGCAACGCGCCGACCTCGTGGTCGACGCAGGCTGGTAGCGCTGTTCTCGAGGTGCCGCTACACCTGCCCGTCGAGTGCAGGGCCGAACCGAGCGACGATCCCATCGAGCACGATCGAGAGTCCCGCCTCGAATTCGTCACCAAATTCGTAGCCCGGTGTGAGGGCGTGGTCGCGGACGAACTCCTCGAGGTACGGATACTCGCCCGCGGGCATCGACGCGGTGATCTCCTCGGCGAGCTCGGCCATCTCATCGCCGCCGGTTGCAGGCAGGTTGGCTTGCTGCAGTGCGAAGCCGTAGACGTAGGCGTCGGTCAGCGCGATCGAGTGCGCTGTGCCGGCCAGGTCGAATCCGTTCAGCCGATGCACCGCGATCATCGCATCGTGATGACGAAGGGTCGCCGGACCCGGCGCAGTCCGCGAGTCCATGAGTGGGGGAGCCCATCGGTGGCGAACCATCGTGTCGCGCGCCGAGCGGGCTCGCCGTTCGACCCCGGTGCGCCAGTTGTCGTCCGGCTCGGGCAGTTCGATCTCGGCGAACACCGCATCGACCATGCCGTCGACGATCGCGTCTTTGTTGGCGACGTGGTGGTAGATCGTCATCGGCTTGGTGCCGAGGTGGTCGGCCAGCTTGCGGATCGTCAGGGCGTCGACGCCGATCGAGTCGGCGAGTTCGATCGCTCCCGTGACGACGCGCTGGTGACTGAGTCGAGTCGACGCCGAAGTACTCGTGGAGTGTGTCGAAGATCCGATTCGTACAAAGTACCGGAGCGAGGCCGTCGACCGTGCCGATCAGCCCAGGTCAGTGCGACTCGTCGTGGTGGGGGTCGCTGAGCAGCAGCGTCGACCCGATGCGCATGAAGTGGCCACCGAACGCTTTGTGTAGTTGATCTTCCATGAGGACCTCGTCTGCGGGACCGAATGCGACGAGATGCGTGGCGAGCAGAAGCACGAGGTCGGAACGCTGCGCGTCTTGGAAGTTGTGGGTGCTGGTGACCGTCGTGCGCCCGCCGAGCTTCTCTTCGTCGAGCACGTCAAGGATGATCGACCGCGATGCGACGTCGAGCCCGGTGAGCGGCTCGTCGAGCAGCAGCACAGACGACTCCTGTGTCAGCCCCTGGGCGACCAGGACGCGCTGGCGTTGACCGCCCGACAAGTAGTGAATCGGCCGGTTGGCGAGGTCGTCGATTGCCAGGCGGGTCATCGCTTCGTGGACCGTCGCCCAATCCGCCGGACGAAAACGGCGGAGCGGGCCGAGTGTCGGGTACCGACCCATCGCAACGGCGTCACGCACGGTGATCGGCACGCTCCGATCGACGTCGGTGGACTGCAGCACCATGGCCGGGCGGCCGTCGACCTGCACTGTGCCGGAGGCCGGTGTGATGATCCCAGCAAGCGTCTTGAGCAGCGTCGACTTGCCGCAGCCGTTCGGACCGATGATCGCCACCGACGAGCCGCAAGGGATCTCGATGGTGACGCTGTCCAACGCCAACACGCTGCCGTACGTCACGGTGAGGTCGTCGGTACGCACCGCGCTCATCGCACGACGCCACTTGTAGGGGAAAGAACGAATATCATTTCCATTCGGCGGTGACGGGCAGACGTTGTGGTCACCATCGGTCGCGCCTAGCGTACTGAACGATAATCATTCTCATTTATTCTCACTGGAGGACTTACCAATGTCGAAGGGCCTGCCCCTTGGATCACGTCGCCGGGCGCGACTGATCGCTATTCCCGCTGCGGTCGCGCTTGTTGCTGCCGCGTGCGGGTCCGATGACGACAGCGAAAGTTCTGCAACCACCGCTGAGTCAGAGTCGACGGAAGCGGCCGGCCAGGCGTCCGGTGACGTCCCGACGATCGCTGTCACGACCAACGTGCTCGGCGACGTCGTGTCGAACCTCGTCTGCGATGCAGCCGAGGTCGTCACGCTGATGCCCGTGGGTGCCGACCCGCACGACTTCGAGCTCTCGGCCCAGGAAGCGGCCCAGCTCCGTGACGCCGACGTGATCATCGTCAACGGCGCCAACTTCGAGGAGGGCCTGGTCTCGGCAATCGAGTCGGCCGAATCCGACGGCATCCAGGTGTACGAGGCGATCAGCACCGTGCAGACCATCGAGTACGGCGAGGGTGGTGGCCATGAACATGGCGACGAGCACTCCGACGATCATGACGACGAGCACTCCGACGAGGAGCACTCCGACGACGACCATGACGATCACGAGGGCCACGACGATCATGACGATCACGAAGGCCACGACGATCACGAGGGCCACGACCACAGCGGCGATGACCCGCACTTCTTCACCGATGTCGGTCAGATGATGCTGGCCGCCGAGGGCATCACGGCGATGGTCCTCGAGATCGACGGCATAGACACGGCTGCGGTCGAGGAGTGCTCGGCTGCATACATGGCCGAGCTCGAGACCGCCGACGGCGAGGTCGAGGCGCTGATCGCTGCGATTCCCGACGATGGACGCATCATGGTCACGAACCACGAGGCGTTCGGCTACTTCGCCGACCGCCACGAGTTCGAGGTCGTCGGCACAGTGATTCCGAGCGGCAGCACCGGTGGCGCCCCCAGCGCCGGTGAGCTCGCTGAGCTCGTCGAGATCATCGAGGCCGAGGGCGTGCCGGCCATCTTCGGCGACACGTCGGCACCCACGGATGTCGCCGAAGCGTTGGCTGCCGAGGTCGGCGGCGACGTGCAGGTCGTCGAGCTGTACACCGAGTCGCTCGGTGAGCCAGGCAGCGACGGCGAAACCTACATCGCCATGGTGGTGACCAACGCGGAACGCATCTCCGGCGCGCTGGCCTGATGCTCGGCGCCGAGTGGGACTAGCCCGCAGGAGCTGATGACCTGGTTCACGGAGGTCTTCGAGCCGTCGTTCACCCAGCGTGCATTGATCGGCAGCTTGTTGGCCGTCGCCATCACCTCACTGGTCGGCACCTGGGTGGTGCTCCGTGGGTTGGCCTTCCTCGGCGACGCGCTCGCCCACGGGGTTGTTCCGGGCATCGCGCTCGCGGTGCTGTGGGGTTTCAGCTTGGTCATCGGCGCCTTTGTCGCCGCTGTCGTGATGGCTGCCGCAGTTGTCGTTGTCTCCTCGAAAACGTCGGTCCGAGAAGACACTGGGATCGGCCTGTTGTTCGTTGGGATGTTGTCACTCGGCATCGTCATCGTGTCGCGAGTCCGATCGTTCAACACCGAGGTGACGTCGCTGTTGTTTGGCGATGTTCTCGGCGTGACGTGGGCTGACATTCGATTGCAACTTGTGGCGCTTGTCGTCGTCGTCGTCGTGAGCGCGCTGATGTTCCGACCATTCATGGCGCTCACGTTCAACCGTGACAAGGCGCTCACGCTCGGGATGCGGCCCGGACTCGCGCACCTCGTGCTGATGGCCCTGGTGGCGGTCAGCATCGTCGCCAGCTTTCAAACGGTCGGCACGTTGCTCGTGTTCGGTCTCTTGGTCGGCCCGCCGGCAACCGCCGCGCTGCTCGTGCGGCGGGTGCCGACGATGATGCTGCTCTCGATGTTGTTCGGCTCGATCGCGGTGGTGGCTGGTCTCGTCGTCAGCTTTCACTACTCGACTGCGGGTGGAGCCACGATGTCGTTGTTCAGCGTGGTGCTGTTCTTTGTTGTCCTCGTCGTGCGCGAAGTGATCGCGGCGCTGACGCCAACGCCACCCGCGCCCGCTCACTGAGATACCGTCGGCCTCGCCGATAGACGCAGGAGTCTCAACGAGCAGTCGTTTCGAGAGGCGCTCGACGAGATCGGTCCGACGCTGATCGCCTGGCGCATCAGCTTCTTCCTCGTCGGCATGTATTGGGTCTGGCACCGCGACCTGTTCAACCGAGTGCGTTCGGTGAACCGCGATGTGGTCTGGCTCAACTTGGTGTTCCCCGTGCCGGTGTCGCTGATCCCCTTCGCGTCAGCCGTGCTCGGCGACGACCACGACGATCCGATCCCGCTGCGGCTGTACGGCCTCGTACCGGTCGCCGCGAGCCTCGCCAAGCTGTTGCTCTCCTGGTACGTCCACCACCGTCCGTATCTGCTGTCGGCGCCGGCCAGCCCGCGGTCGTTCCGCATCGGTGCCCTGATCTCGGCTGCGCCGATCGTGCTATACATCGCCGCGATCGCGGTCGCCGACGCTGCGCACCAGGCCAGTTTGATTCTGTTCGTCGCCGTACCGGGTTCGTACTTCTTGCTGGTGACGCTGCTGCGCGACCGGCCAGCAGCTGCAGCGGACGCCGACCAGTTCTCGTCACCCGGGCGCGATGGAGCACGCGCACTCAGTGGGCGTGTTCCATGCCTCGCAAGCGGGCCCGACCTGCGACCCCCGAGAACGCGAACGCCAGGATGAACAGGGCGGCGCCGGTCAAGACGATCGTTGGGCCGGATGCGATGTCGAGGTGGTAGCTGAGGTTCATGCCGATCGCTCCGGTGAGCGCCCCGATCACGGTGGCGATGATCAGCATCGTCGAGAATCGCGATGTGAGCAGGCGGGCGATCACCGCCGGCACGACCAGGGCCGCCGCGATGAGCGTCACGCCCATCACGTTCATCGTGACCAAGATCGCGGCGGCGAGCAGCAGCATCAGCACTGCATCGGTGAGGGTGACGCGCACTCCCGAGATCTCTGCGACTTCGGGATTGAACGTGACGAACAACAGACGTCGGTACGACACGACGATCGTGAGGACCGTGATCGCGGTAACGACGAGAATCAGCCAGACGTCGCCGATGCTGACGCCGAGGACGTTGCCGAACAGCGCGGCCTCGGCGTTGCGTTCGGTCGTCCCGAAGATCTGGACGAGCGCGAGCCCAAGAGCGAACGAAGCGGTCGTGACCACACCGATCGCGGCATCGGAACCGACCGGGCGGCGGCGCGTGATGCCACCGATCATGAGCGCAGTGGCCAGCCCCCACACGCCTGCGCCGAGGAACACGTTGACGCCGAGCAGCGACGCAGCGGCGAATCCGCCGAAGATCGAGTGCGACAACCCGTGGCCGATGTAGCTCATCGATCGCAGCACGACGTAGCAGCCGATCAGCCCGCACAATGCACCGGCCACGGTGGCGACGATCAGGCCGTTGCGGAAGAACTCGAATTCGTAGGGCCGCAGCAGTTCGTCGATGGAGATGGCGATCACGATGCGATGTCGATCGAGTCGGTCGGCGCGTCGACGATCACCGGCATCCCGGCGTGTTGCAGCACCTGCATCGGCGATCCGAAGGTCGCCTCGAGGTTGGCCGGTGTGAGCACCTCGGTGGGTCGGCCCTCACCGATCACCCGACCGTTGAGGCACACCACGTGTGGCAGGTGGGCGGCGATCCCGTTGAGGTCGTGTGTGGTGATGAGCACCGCCATACCGGACTGACGCAGCTCGTCGAGCAGGTGCAGTACCTCGTGGCGGGTCTTGACGTCGAGGCCGCTGGTGGGCTCGTCGAGCAACAGCACGTCGGCGTCGGTCATCAGCGCGCGCGCCAGGAACATTCGTTGCTGTTGACCGCCTGACAGCGCCCGGATGTGCCGGTCGGCAAGGTCGGCGATCCCCAGCCGATCGAGCACGTCGAGGAGCTTGTTGCGCTCCATCCGCCGTTCCTGCCGAGTCGACCAGAACTTCCGCAGCGGCCGCGTCCGTGCCATCAACACGCACTCGGTGACGGTGACCGGGAAGTCCCAGTCGACCTTCTCGAGCTGCGGCACGAATCCGAACGACACGCCAGGGCCGCGCTCGACGGTGCCGTGCACGGGTTCGAGCGCGCCCGAGACTGCTCGCAGTAGGGTCGACTTTCCCGATCCCGACGGGCCGACGACTCCGATGAAGTCGCCACGCGAGATGTCGAGGTCGACCTCTTCGAGGACCGGCGTACCGTCGTACGAACACGTCACCCCTCGGGCGCTGAGGATCGGGCCTTGGGCGTGCACGGGACTACTGAGGGTACTCCGCGTTGTCCGGTGCGGCGCCGCAGATCTCGAAGGCTTCGAGCGCCGCCGGGTCGCCGCCCAACGCGTCGGTCATGGTGATGTAGTTCGACCGCATCAACCCGACCCACGAGTGGTCGTCGTCGCCCGGTTTGCCGGGAAGGTCGTCGTCGCGCAACGTGTCGACGTAGGTGCCGCCGGCCTCGCCGGCGATCTGGTCGAGCACGGGTGATGGGAACACCTCGGAGCCGAACAGCGCCGGGACCCCTGTGGCGCTGACCTGGTCGATGAGGTCGGCCACTTCACGCGGTGACGGATCGCCGAAATCAGCGGGCTGAATGGCACCGATCACCTCGAAGCCATAGTTCTCCGCGAAGTACGCGTAAGCGTCGTGGTACGTGAGGAGCAGCTTGTTCTCCTCTGGAATCGTGTCGAAAGCCTCGCGCATCGCCGCATCGAGCCCGTCGACGCACTCGGCGAGCGTGTCGTAGTTGGCCGCATAGGCGTCGGCGTTGTCGGGGTCGACCTCGCTCATCGTGTCGCGGATGATCGCTGCGTAGTTGAGTGCGAGCGAGGGGTCGGTCCACAGGTGCGGGTTCGGCTTGCCCTCGTCCTCGGGGAAGGAGAAGTCGAACTTGTAGTCATCGGGGTCGATCGTCTCGTCGCCGAGCTCGATGAGGGGTGTGTCATCGGGCTTGTTGGCCAACGCCAGTTCCTTGGTGGGCTCTTCGAGCACGAGGCCGTTGATGAAGATCACGTTGGCGTCGGTGACCAGCTCGGCAACGCTCGGCTGTGGTTCGAACGTGTGTGAGTTGGTGCCCTCGGGGACGATCCCGATGATCGCAGCGTTGTCGCCGATCACATTGGCTGCGAGCGAGGTGATGGGAGCGACGGTCGTTGCGACGACGAGGCCGGCTTCGGTGGAGTCACCGGACGTGTCGTCTGCAGAGTCGGCGTCATCGTCGTCGGAACCGCAGGCGGCGGCGACGAGACCGACCGTGACGGCCGTGGCCAGGATGCGGCGGCGGGTCGGCGACAAACGGGGGGACGGTGACAAGCGGGAGGAGCGAGAATGCACGGCGCACACGCTACCGCTATTGCGACTAGCTCGCATCACCGTGTTGGGAGCAATACGTCTACGATTCTGCGATGGATGACCGGTCGGCCGAGGCACTGAACCGGCTGCGCCGCGTCGGTGGGCGGGTGACCCCGCAACGGCGGATCGTGATCGAAGCCCTGATCGACGCACACCCGCATCCGTCAGCGGAGGACGTTGCCGAACGAATCGCCGAAGTGGCCCCGGAGATTCATCTCTCCACCGTGTACCGCACGCTGAACACGCTCACCGAGCTCGACGTGATCACCCACGTCCACCTCGATCACGGCCGGTCGGTGTATCACTTCGTCGACGACAGCGGGCCCCACCTCGTGTGTCGCAACTGCGGCGCGGTCGCCCATGTTCCCGCCGACACGTTCGGCGCCGTGAGTGACGAAGTGGCATCAGCCACCGGGTTCACGCTCGGACATGGCCACTTCGCGTGGTCGGCGACCTGCCCGGACTGCACGTCTGCCTGAGAGGGCGCGACTGGCGCTGCGGTGAGCGAACAGGCCCCCTGTGGGCCGCTTTGCTCACCGATGCCGCCGGTCCCCTGTGGCCGGACTACAACTGGAGGCCGCGCGTTGCGCCTCCGTCGACCAAGATGTTCGCCCCTGTGACGAAGCTCGCCCGGGGGCTGGCGACGAAGGTGACCACATCGGCGATCTCCTCGGGACGGGCCATGCGACCGAGCGGGTTCTCGCGCATCACCGACGCGAAGTACTTCGGGTGCTCCTGCTCGACCTGTTCCCACGATCCGCCGGGAAACTTGGTGTCGCCTGGCGACACGGCATTGACCCTGATGCCACGACGAGCGACCTTGAGCGCCAACGATTTGGCCAAACTGACGGTGGCCGCCTTCATTGCGGCATACCCGGCAATCGCCGGCCATCCATTGCTGGCGGCGCGCGAGGCGATGTAGATCGCGTTGGCGTCGCTGTGGTCGTCCATGTGGGACAAGCCGGCGTCGACCAGCGACTGCGCGCCGACGATGTCGATGTCGAGCAGCGCCTGATAGTCGGGGGTGGCGAGGGCGCTCACATTCGACACGACGATGTCGACGCCACCGAGTTGATCGGCGGCCCAGTCGACGAACGCAGCTGGTTCGCCGGCGACCGCCATGTCGGTCGGCCGCGCGTGGACCTCGCCCAGTTCACCGAGCTCGGAGGCTGTTGCCGTGAGCACGCCTTCGTTGCGTGCGCAGATCGCGAGCCGGGCTCCCTCGCCCAGCATGCTCGCCGCGATCGCCCGACCGATGCCCTTGCTGGCGCCGGTGACGATCACCCGTTTACCCGCGAGTCCCAGATCCATGTGCCCTCCCCATCGACATCGTGCCTACAGATGGTGTCAGGCCGCCACCCGCGGCGTGCCGATTAACGAGCGGTGGGCCAAAGCGCCCCCTGTCGGCCCCTTCGCTCACCGGTGGCGTGCGCGCCCATGCCGCAGTGAGCGAATGGGCTCCCTGTCGGCCTTTTCGCTCACCGGAAGCCGACGGGCTGACGGGTGGTGTAGCCCGCTTCGAGGCGGGTGATCTGGTCGTCGGTGAGTTCGACGTCGAGCGCGGCAACGGCGTCGTCGATGTGGTGTGGTTTGGTGGCGCCGATGATGGGCGCGTCGACGCCTGGCGTGCCGAGCACCCACGCCAGCGCCACTTGCGCACGACTCACGCCGTGCTCGTCGGCGATGGTGGCGACCTCGTCGACGATCGCCCGGTCGCTGTCGAGATACAACGTCGCGCCGAACTCATCGGTCTCGGAGCGAGTGGTGGTGGCGTCCCACTCGCGCGTCAGCTTGCCCCGCGCCAGTGGGCTCCAGGGGATCAGCCCGACACCTTGGTCGCGGCACAACGGGAGCATCTCGCGCTCCTCCTCGCGGTGCAGGAGGTTGTAGTGGTTCTGCATCGACACGAACCGGGTCCAACCGTGCTGATCCGCGACGAACAGTGCCTTCGCGAACTGCCACGCCCACATCGACGACGCGCCGATGTAACGAACCTTCCCCGCCTTCACCACGTCGTGGAGTGCCTCCATCGTTTCCTCGATCGGCGTGTGGCGGTCCCATCGGTGGATCTGATAGAGGTCGACGTAGTCGGTGCCGAGGCGGTGCAGGCTGGCATCGATCTCGGTCATCACCGCCTTGCGCGAGAGACCGGCGGCGGTGCGCTCGCCCGCTCGCATGTTCCCGCACAACTTCGTGGCGATCACGATCTCCTCGCGCTTGGCCATGTCGCGCAGCGCCGTGCCGACGATCTCCTCGCTCGAACCGAGCGAGTACACGTTGGCTGTGTCGAAGAAGTTGATGCCTGCCTCGAGAGCCTGTTTGATGAACGGTCGACTCTCGGCCTCGTTCAACGACCACGGATGTGTCCCGCGATCGGGTTGCCCGTAGCTCATGCAGCCGAGGCAGATCCGCGACACCTCGAGGCCGGTCGTTCCGAGTCGTGTGTACTCCATCACTTGGACCATACGCTCGGTCTTTGAGCGATGCGACTGGCCGGGCGGCGGCACGACGTTGGGATGAACTCTTGGCCGCGCACCCGCAGACCACCGACTATCTCATCGACCGCCAACGCTCCCCGTCGCTGCAGAGTCACGGCCACCCGCTCTGCTCGGTGGCCCGTCCGGTGTTCATCTCCCGCCCGTGGGTGCTCGATGCGCTCGACGAGTCGCAGCCGCTCATCGCTGCGCTCCGTCATGACGCGGTGTGCATGGTGAACTCGTTTCGTGCCGAGCTGATGGCGAACAAGGCGCTGTTCGCACTCCCGACCGACCCGGATCTCGAGCTCGGCCTCACGGCATCACAGCGGGCGGCGGTCGATGCCCACGTTCCGTAGGGACGCATCGTGCGCGATCAGCGAACAAAGGCGCCTACCGGTGGCGACGTCGACCTCCTCGAATGGACCGATGCCAACCGTGAGCAGCTCGTGATCAAGCCGACCCACGATGCGGCGGCGCACGGCGTCGTCCTCGGCCGGGAGACCGACAGCGTCGGCTGGAGGGCGGCGATCGATCGAGCCCTCGACGGTGACCACATCGTGCAACGTCGGATCGAGACTCCAGCGACGGAGTTCCCGCTGATCGACGGTGGTCGGGGGGAGCTGATCCAAGACACCGACCCGTTCGTGTTCGATGGTGAACTGACGACCTTCTGTAGTCGGCTGGGTAGCACCGGCGTGACCAACGTGTCGGCTGGCGTCTCGCGCGAGCCCAGTGTGATCGTGAACAGCTCGGACGGACACTTCCCGGTAGCAGCCGTGCGCGACCGATCGTCGACAATGGCGCATGGCTGATCTCCAGATGACCGATGACGAACGACAGCAGTTCCTCGCCGACCTCCACGTCGGCGTGCTCGGTATCGAACGCGCCGACGGACCACCGTTGGTCGTGCCGGTCTGGTACGACTACAACGCCGGCGGTGACGTCGAGGTGTACACGGGTGCCGACTCGCTCAAGGGGCGCCTCGCCGCAGCGGCCGCCCGCGGGTCGCTCTGTGCCCAGACGGAGTCGTTGCCGTACAAGTACGTCACGGTCGAAGGACCGGTCATGCTCGAGCCGCTCGTCGAGGCCGACCTCGAGAAGCTGTCGGCGATGGCCATCCGCTACCTCGGCGAGGAGCTGGGCGCCGGTTACGCCGCCGGACAATCGATCGAGGGCCAGGTGCGACTGCGACTGTGGCCCCAGCGTTGGCTGAGCGTGGACTACGGCAGGCAATTCTGAGCACCGCGAACCCGACTGACTCGGCCGCTGCGCCGCGCAGTGGGTACGTTCGCTCGCAGCACTGACGAGAGGATTGCGATGAAGATCTCCACCACCATCGGGTTCAACGGCGACCCCCAACAACTGGCCAAACAAGCAAAGGATCTGGAGTCCGCAGGCGTCGACCTGTTGTGGGGCGCCGAGATCTACGGCTACGACCTCGTGTCGACTCTGGCGTACCTCGCCGCCGAGACATCGACGGTTCAATTGATGACCGGCATCATCCCCCTCTACTCGCGCAGCCCGTCGTTGATCGCGCAGACCGCAGCGACGCTCGACGCCTTGTCTGGCGGACGCTTCGTACTCGGCCTGGGATCGTCTGGGCCCCAGGTCATCGAAGGCTGGCACGGGGTGCCCTTCGAGAAGCCGCTCGCCCGTACTCGCGACACCATCGACATCTGCCGCAAGGTGTGGAGCGGCGAGAAGGTCGCCCACGAGGGTCGGGTGTACAGCCTGCCGCTCCCCGAGGGCGGGACCGGCCTCGGCAAGCCGATCAAGTTCATGAATCGGCCGCCTGAGAAGGACATCCCCATCGCGCTGGCCACGATCGGGCCGAAGAACGTCGAGTTGACCGCCGAGGTCGCCGACATCTGGCAGACCATCCACTTCGTTCCCGACCGCTTTGAGCAGGTGTGGGGCGAGTCGTTGGCGGCCGGCACAGCCAAGCGCGACGCCGACAAGGCCCCGCTGGAGATCCTTGCGGGCGGCACCGTTGCGCTCGGGTCGGGCCCGCACGTCGACGAGGCCCGCGAAGCAGCTCGTGGCCTGATCGGCTTCTACGTCGGTGGCATGGGCGCCAAGTCGAAGAACTTCTACAACGACCTGTTCAAGCGTTACGGCTGGGAGCAGGAGGCCGAGGAGATCCAGGACCTGTTCCTGTCCGGTAAGCGCGGCGAGGCCATCGCTGCCGTACCCGATGAGTACCTCGACCTGTCGGCGCTGATCGGTGACGAGGGTCATGTGCGCGAGCGCATCCAGGTGTTCAAGGACGTGGGTGTGTCGTACCTCAACGTGCAGCCGCACGGGCCGGACCCGCTGGCGACGATCGAGAAGGTCAAGGCCTGGGCGGAGTAGCGGGGCTGGGTTGATCGTGGGCAAGATCTCCGCCGACGATCCGCGGGCGAACTACAAGGCCAGCGACACCATCGTCGATCAGAACGAACTGCGTGAGTTCCTCGACGGCAAACATCGATGGGTGCTGTCGACGACGCGCAACGATGGCAGACCGCAAATGAGCCTGGTCACAGGAGGCATGTTGGCCGACGGACGGCTTGCGGTGTCGACCTACCCCGAACGTGTCAAAGCGCGCAACGTGCGTCGCAACCCGCTCGTGTCGGTTGCCGTGATGGGATCGGAGTTCAACGACGCGTGGGTACAGATCGACGGCGACGCCGTCGTCGGCGATCTCCCCGAGGCCGGCGACGACTTCGTCGAGTACTACCGCTCGATCTCGGGCGAACATCCGGACTGGGACGAGTATCGAGCGGCGATGGCCGAGCAGGGCAAGTGCCTCATCCTCGTCACGCCGACCCGCTGGAGTCCGGTGAGCAAGGGCGGATTCCCGCCGTCGTTGTTCGAAGACTGAGCAACGAGAGAACGATCATGGCGCTGTCCGATCACGTCGACCTGTCGCGGTTCATGGAGGGTGTCGAGCGACGCAATCCTGGCCAGATCGAGTTCATCCAAGCGGTGCACGAAGTGGCCGCCGACGTGTTCCCGTGGATCATCCAACACGATCGTGAGGAGTATCTGGAGTACCAGATTCTACGGCGCATCGCTGAGCCCGATCGCGTCGTCAGCTTCCGCGTGTGCTGGGAGGACGACAACCACAACATCCGCGTACAGCGCGGCTGGCGAGTGCAGAACAACAACGCCATCGGACCGTACAAAGGTGGGTTGCGGTTCCACCCGACGGTCACCGAGAGCGTGCTCAAGTTCCTCGCCTTCGAGCAGACGTTCAAGAACAGCCTTACCGGGCTGCCGATGGGCGGCGGCAAGGGTGGTGCCAACTTCAACCCGCGCGGCAAGACCGACCACGAGGTGATGCGCTTCTGTCAGTCGTTCATGACCGAGCTGTACCGCCACGTCGGCGACGACGTCGACGTCCCCGCCGGCGACATCGGCGTGGGCGCCCGGGAGATCGGCTACATGTTCGGCCAGTACAAGCGGATCACCAACCGGTTCACCGGCGTGCTCACCGGCAAGGCGCTGGAGTTCGGCGGCAGCGAGATCCGCACCGAGGCCACCGGCTACGGCGTCGTGTACTTCCTGGCGAACATGTTCGAGTACCGCGACCGTTCGCTGGAGGGGATGCGCTGCGCGATCTCGGGCTCGGGCAACGTGGCGCTGCACGCGGCCGAGAAGGTGTTGCACCTCGGCGGCAGCGTGCACACGTTCTCGGATTCGGGCGGGTTCGTGTTCGACCCCGACGGCGTCGACGAGGAAAAGCTGGCCTGGACCAAGGAACTGAAGGAGCAGCGGCGCGGCCGGATCGCCGAGTACGCCGATCGGTACCCCGGGGCGACGTTCCACGCCGACCAGCGTCCGTGGTCGGTGCCGTGCGACGTGGCCCTGCCGTGTGCCACGCAGAACGAGTTGAGCGGGGACGATGCCCGCGAACTCGTGGGCAATGGCTGCATTGCCGTCGCCGAGGGGGCCAACATGCCGACCGACGCCGATGGCATCGAGGTGTTCGCCGAAGCAGGTACGTGGTTCGCCCCGGGCAAGGCGGCCAACGCGGGCGGAGTCGCGGTGTCCGGACTGGAGATGAGTCAGAACTCGGCTCGCCTTGCCTGGGAGGAAGATGAGGTCGAGCGGCAGCTGGTCGACATCATGGCCGGCATCCACGAACGCTGTGTCGAGCATGGCCGCGTCGCCGACACCGGCGACGTCAACTACGTGCGCGGCGCCAACATCGCCGGGTTCGTCAAGGTCGCCGACGCCATGCTCGCGTTCGGAGTGGTGTAGCCGAGTGGAGCTCAGTCAGCGCACGATCAGGTGCACGTCGCCGAATTCGTGCCACCGCTAGCGGGTCTCGACGGCGGCGTCATAGGCCGCTTGCAGCGCGCCGGGCGCGGCGATCGTCGCCAGCATCTGGAGATGTGACGCTTCCGGTTCGTGCCATCCCGTGAGGAGCCCGTCGACGGACGGAGCACCGCGCTCGGGCGTGACGATCACGTCGGTCCATCCGGCGCCAGGGTGCACGTCTCTGCGGTCGTCGACGACCGACTCCAGCGCCCGGACCACGGTGGTACCGGTGGCGATGACACGGCCACCGACCCGTCGCGTGTCGTTGACGAGCCAGGCGGTCGCGGCGGGCACCTCGAAACGCTCGGGGTACGGGGTCTCGTGCGACTCGAGCGACGACACGCCGGTGTGCACTGTGAGCGGTGCCGGACCAACTCTCGCGGCGACGGGATCGACGACGGTCAACTCGGTGAACGGCCGGCGTGCCGACGGCATTTCGGCCGATCCGGGACGACGTCTGAACACCGTGCCGTCGGCGGTCGTCGCGGCATAGCCGATGTGTGCGTCGGACGCCATGGACAACAAGTCGGCGCACAACACCATGTCGGTCGCTCCGCCGACCGCCCAGCCCTTGACCTCGCCGAGCGCCGGTTTGGGACACTCCGAGATCTTCATGGACTGCCGCACGTTGTTGCCCATGAATCGGTAGTCGCGCACCGGATCCCACGCGCCCGGACGCTGTTCGGGCGACTGCGCCCGAGCCGCATCTTCGGTACGCCGACCACCAACCTGTGGGTGTACCGGTTGGGCTCGGAGCACGCCAAGCAGTTCATCCTCACCGGCCGGGCGATCGACGCCGAGACCGCCCATCGGATCGGGCTCGTGGCCTACGTCTGTGAACCCGACGAACTCGAAGCGTCGATCGGGGCCGAGGCGCGGCGCTGGCCACACATCCCCGCCAACCAGTTGGCGCTCAACAAGCTGCTCATCAATCAGGCCTTCGAGCACATGGGCTTGCGCACCAGTCAGATGCTGGGCACCGTCTTCGACGGCATCACTCGGCACACCGAAGAGGCGTACCGCTGGACTGAAGCCTTCGGCGACCGAGGCTTCAGAGCGGTGATTCGGGAGCGCGACGCGCCGTGGGAGGACTACGGCGAGCGGCCATGATGGAGCGGTGAAGCTCATCGCGGCTGCCGCCACCGCAATCCTCGTCCTGGTCGGTGCGGCATGTGACGAAGACACGGGACGAATCAACACCGCCGAGGAACTCGCGGCTCCCGGTGCGGTCGGCGACGACCTCCCCATCGAGATGATCATCTACAGCAGCAACGGCGACGAGATCACCGGTGTCGAGGTTTCGCCCAACCTCGCTGCATCTGCGGTGATGCTCGATGCGGCCGACGCCGAGGTCGACTCGATCGAATTACCGAAGGACGAGTTCTACCCATTGGCGCTCGGCACCAGTGCGATCGTCCTGCAGGACCTGGCGCGCGACCTGGAGATCGGCGACCGGTTCGAGGTGACCCTGTTGTTCGACAAAGCGGACGACAGGGTCGTGCCGATCACCGTCGTGGCCGCCCGCTGAGAATTTCTTGGCGAGGGTGTAAGGCGGCGGGTGATTGCCCGTCAGGTCTGGTGAAGCCGGGAGACGCCTGGCCAACCGAAAGGACCCGACCAATGAAGACCGCATTTGGCGCCCTCAGTGGGCGTGATGACCGAACGCTTCGTCAGTGCCGCTGAGCTCATGAGCGAAGTGCTCGGTGCGCCCGGATGTCCCTTCGTGGTGATCGATCATCCGATCAGTAGCGCGGCGCTCGATGAGCTCTCGACGCGCGCCGCCTCGGCCGCCGACGACGTCGCAGCTGCGCTCACCCGCTAACCAGGTGCCCGCCTCCGACCGCGGGTCGTGATCGCTCGTGTGGCGACACGTTCGGGGAACCGGGCAACGGGAGATCGCCAGCGTTCGGACTGGGGGTGAGCGGTTACGGTCGGTCCACGGAGGTTCACCGATGACGCAGATTCCACGCACGGCACGAACCAAGCTGCACAGGGCATCGACGCGCAAGTCGTATGACCGCGAGGCGGTGTATGCAGCGATCGACGCTGCCGTTGTCGGCCACGTCGACTATGCGATCGATGACACGCCGTACGTCACGCCCACCGCAATGTGGAGAGAGGGATCACGTCTACTGGCACGCAGCCGACTCAGGGCGGATGGCCAAACACCTCGCAGGTGGAACAACGGTGTGCGTCACGGTGACGCCTTTCGACGGTTTGGTGCTGGCGCGGTCCGCCTTTCATCACTCGGTCAACTACCGCTCGGTGATGGCCTTCGGTGCGGCCGAGCCCGTCGACGGTGCTGCGGCCAAGATGGCTTCGCTCGAACGGTTCATCGAGCGCCTATATCCCGATCGTTGGCAGGCCATTCGCCAGCCCGACGATGCCGAACTCGCCCGTACGAGCGTGTTTCGCCTGGCCTTCGACGAAGCGGTCTGTCAAGCGCGCACCGGCTCGCCTGTGGACCACGATGCCGACTTGAGTCTGCAGGTCTGGGCCGGCACGGTTCCGGTCGAGCGGCGATTCGGCGTCCCGGTCGACGCTCCGGACCTCAACGTGCATGCCTCGCCAGGCGTTGTCGGTGACGGGCTCAACTGACTCCGACGGGCCGACCGTCGGCGTGCCCGCCGGGGCCGGGGTGGTGTGTCTCCAGGGCGGCGTGGAGCTGACGCCACTGTGCGAGAACATGGACCGAGCGGTACTCGACCGCAGCGGTCGTGACGTGGCCGTGCTTGCGGGGGCGGCGCGCCCGGGCACCGACTACGCCGGAGCGCTGGCCCGGGCCCGGAGCCACTACGAGCGACTCGGGGCGCGCTTGGTCCACGTGCCCGATCCGCGCGACGACCTCGAAGGCGCGCTCGCTGTGCTCGACGCACAGATCGATCTTGTCGTGATGCCGGGCGGATCGCCCGGGCTGTTGCGGGAGGTGCTCATCGAACTCGGCGCCGGCGCGATCGGACAGCGTCTCGTTGCCCGCTGGCGTTCCGGGGTAGCGCTGTCGGGGGCATCGGCCGGCGCGATGTTGCTGTGTGCGCAGACCGTCGTGCCCGGACGCGCCGGACTGGCGTCGGGATTGGGGGTCGTCGCGGGGGTCGCCGTGCCGCATTGGACACGGGGCAGCGAGACGCAGTGGGCGCTCCCCGACGATGCCCAACTCTGGGGCTTGCCGGAGTGCGGCGGCGTGCTGATCGACCACGATTCGGTGGTGGCGGTCGGCCTGGGCGAGCCGAGCATCGGCGTTGGCGGGCAGTGGAGCTCGATCCAGCGCTGACGGCGGCGCCCGCAGGAGTCACCCCGACGTTGTCGGCGGCGGCAATCAGGCGGTCTCGCGCGCCAGCCTGGCGCGCACGCCGATCGGTGCCGACACGGTGAAGCCGAGCAAATGCCGATCCTCTTCGGCCTCGCCTGCCCAGAAGCCGTACTCACGATTGTTGCGAGCATGGTCACGGCACTGTGAGCGCACGGGGCACTCCCCGCACAACGCAAGAGCCTTGGCCTCGCGGCGCTCGCGGGCTTGAGGCCGCTCAGCGCGTTTTGCGAAGAACAGTTTCAGCTGGCCTTTGCATCGGGCGAACTCTCGCCAGTTCAACCTGTTCTCCGGCGCATCTGCTGTGGTGTTGTCGTAAAGGTGCATCTGATGAACTCCGGGGTTGAGTTTATCAATCATTAGCATTATTTAGCACGGGTAGGTGCGAATTTCGCCGGATCCCGTACTATCCATACGTGGCCGAATCTGGGTTAGATGACCAAATCGATCTGCGAGCAGCCGCAGACCGCCTCGGCGTGCACTACCAAACCGCCTACCGATGGGTGCGTTCGGGCAAACTCGCCGCCGAGCTGATCGACGGCAGTTACCGCATCAATCCGGCCGAACTTGACGCGCTCGAGACACGGCGCCGCACGCCAGCGGCGCACCGTCCGCCGAGCGGCGAACGCCTCGAGCGACAGAGTCGACGGATGCACGACGCACTGGTCGATGGCGATGAGACATCGGTGCGCCGCATTGCGTCTCGCCTGCTCGAGGAAGGGACACCGATCATCGATCTGATCGAAGGCGTGATCGTGCCGCCGTTACGCGAGATCGGTACCGCATGGCACAACGGTGAGCTGTCGATCTGGGTCGAGCACCGGGCGTCGGCGATCGTCGAGCGCGTGCTCGGTGAGATTGCGCCGAACCCGCGCGGTCGTCGCCGTGGGCGCGTCGTCGTTGCTGCCGTGAGTGGCGACCTGCACTCGCTGCCGACCACGATGGCCGCCGTTGGGTTGCGCGACGACAACTGGCACGTCGACCACCTCGGTGCCGACATGCCGCCCGAGGAGCTGCTCGACTACTGCGCATCGAACGAGGTCGACGCGGTCGTGCTGTCGTCGACCAACCCCGAGACCGCACCGCTCGCTGAGTCGACGGCGACCGAACTGCGCGCTGGCGGCACGGCGGCGATCGTCGGAGCCCCCGGGAGTACCCTGCTGCAGCTACAGGTCGAGGCTCGCTCCGTCGTGGCCGCGCATGCCGACGCCGTGCTGGCGGCCACTGCACGTTAGAACCGCAGCATGCCGGTCATGCTGCGTTCCGCGCAATCAACCGCGTCATCGACAGCACGGATGTCGATCGCCACCCTCGACAATGGAAAGGCGAATGCGCTCGATCTGGCGATGATCGAAACGCTGGTCGCTCACGTCGACGCGATCACCGACGACGGCGCGCTGGTCATCGAGGGCACCGAGGGAATGTTCACCGGCGGCCTCGATCTTGCGGTACTCGGCAAGGGCGGCGAGGCGGCCAGCAACCTGATGGGGGCGATGGGCCGGCTGCTCGTGCATATCCTCGAGGCGCCGCAACCGGTCGTGGTCGCCGCCGATGGCCACGGTACTGCCGCAGCACGTGGTGGCCTTGACGGCACACGCGACGCTCGTTGCGCCGACCGATGCCGTGGCGTGGGGTCTGGCCAGCGAAGTGGTGGCAGCCGGAACCGTCATCGACCGCGCAGTCGATATCGCCGCCCACCTCGCAGCGCTCGCGCCGCAGGCCTATGCGGAGACCAAGCACATGGTCAACGCGCCGGTCGTCGACGCGGTGCGCTGACCAGGCGGACCCGCAGCGTCAGGTTCCGCAGAACGTCTGGTACGGGCCGAAGTTCGCCGGAGCCTGCTGCTCGTACCGAGCATCGACGCCGGCGTGGGCGAACGGAGACCGGAGCAGCTCGACCAGGGTGTTGAACGGCTGCAGGTCGCCTGCGGTTGCGGCGTCGAGCGCCTCCTCGACCAGGTGGTTGCGGGCGATGTAGAGCGGGTTGACGGCGTCCATCCGGTCGGCGGCGTCCGGTGCGACGCGGGATCTCCACCGCTGGTACCAGGCAGCCGTCCGTTCGTCGTCGGACGGGGTGAGTGCCGGTGCGCTGTTGCGGCGAAGCGCCGTCGACAGCTCGCGGAATGCGCCGGTGAAGTCGACGGCCTGCTCGCCGAGGATGTCGAGAAACTCCTCGGCCAACGCCTGGTCCCCGGCGTCGTCGTTGTGCGCGCCGTCGGCGACGATTCCGAGCTTGGAGCGCATGCGGTCGAGCCAGTGACCCGCAAAGGCCGGCGGGTAGGTCTGCAGCAACTCGGTGAGTTGCTCCACGGCCGTGTCGGCGTCGTCGTCGACGAGCGTCAGTAGTGTCTCGGCGAAGCGCGACAGATTCCATGCGCCGATGGCCGGCTGGTTGCCGTATGCGTATCGGCCAGCGTGATCGATCGAACTGAACACCGTGTCCGGGTCATAGGCGTCCATGAATGCGCACGGGCCGTAGTCGATCGTCTCCCCTGAGATCGTGACGTTGTCGGTGTTCATCACCCCGTGGATGAACCCGACGGTCATCCAGTCGGCGATCAGTGAGGCCTGCCGCTCGATGACCTCGGCGAACAGCGCCAGCGCCTGATCACGTGGCGACTCGTCCGCGGCGTCCGGGACGTGGCGGCGAACCGCGTAGTCGACGAGTCGGGCCAGCAGCTCGACGTCGCCAGTTGCCGCCACGTACTGGAAGGTGCCGACGCGCAGGTGGCTCGACGCAACGCGCGCCAACACTGCTCCGGGGAGCATCGTTTCGCGGGCGACGTTCTCGCCGGTGGCCACGACGGCGAGTGCACGCGTGCTTGCGATGCCGAGTGCGTGCATCGCTTCTCCGAACAGGTACTCACGCAGCATCGGGCCGAGCACCGCCTTGCCATCGCCGCCCCGAGCGAAGGGCGTGCGTCCCGAACCCTTGAGATGGAGATCGTGTCGGCTCCCTGTCGGATCGATCAGCTCACCGAGCAGCACCGCGCGGCCATCACCGAGACGCGGCGAGTATCCACCGAACTGGTGGCCAGCGTACGCCTGGGCCAACGGGCGCGCACCGCCGGGAACGGAGGCGCCCACCAGCGCAGCGATGCCCTCCGGCGAGCGCAGGCCGGCGGCATCGAGCCCGAGCGAGTGGGCGAGGTCGTCGTTGAACACGACGAGCGACGGCTCGGCCACGTCGGCCGGCACCCACTCGACGTACAGCCCTTCGAGTTGCTCGGCGAACGAGTGCTCAAAGACGAAAAGGGGAGGGGCGGGAAGGCTCACGATGACAGCGTAGAGACGTCGGTCATCCGGTCGGACGGACGAATGCCAGGTTTCATCGGAGCACCCGTCCGCGCAGGAACTCGGCGCGTGCCGCGTCGCATGCGGGCCGGACGTGGCAGGCGTCGTCGTGGTCGTTGGTCAATCCCTCGCTCTGCATGAATGCGTACGCGGTCGTCGGGCCGAAGTAGCGCCAGCCTCGACGTTTGAGGTCCTTGGCCAATGCCGCCGACCGGTCCGTCGATGCCGGGATGGCGCCGTCCACTCGCTTTGGCTCATCGACCGCCCACGTCCAGATCCAGTCGGCGAGCGGACCCTCGGCATCGATCAATTCGATCGCCCGCTGGGCGTTGTTGATCGTTGCTTCGATCTTGCCGCGGTGACGGATGATGCCAGCGTCGTCGAGCAGCCGGGTGACATCGTCGTCGTCGAACTCAGCGACCAAGTGAATGTCGAAGTCGGCGAAGGCGGCGCGAAAGTTCTCGCGCTTGCGCAGAATGGTCAACCAACTCAGCCCCGACTGGAACCCCTCGAGACAGATCTTCTCGAAGAGCCGATCGCTTGTGGTGGTGGGTCGGCCCCACTCGTCGTCGTGGTAGGCGGTGTAGTCCGCGTGGCCGGTCGCCCACGAGCAACGCGTGGGCTCGCTCATCAGTCGGTCTCGATGACCACCCCGCGCCAAAACGCGACGTGGTCCTGGATCTCGGCCGCCGCGTCTTTGGGAACCGGGTAGTACCACGCGGCGTCCTCGTTGCGCTGTCCGTCGACCTCGATCGTGTAGTAGCTGGCTGTGCCCTTCCACGGGCATACCGAGGTGTACTCGCTGACGATCAGCACACCCTCGGTGATCGACTCGGGTGGAAAGTAGTGGTTGCCCTCGACGATCTTGGTGTCGTCTGACTGGGCGAGGACGGTGCCGTTCCACGTCGCGGTGGCCATGTCTCCATCAACCCTGCGGCGAGCCGTGATGTTCCCAGGCCCGTCAGCCGAGCGACACGGGGAGGCGAGCCGCCGAACGATCGCTGATGTCGCGCTTCCATCCGACCTGCCCGTCGAGGGCGAGCTCGGGGAATCGGCGGAACAGGGCCGGTAGCGCGATGCGGAGCTCCAACCTGGCGAGAGCTGCGCCCAGGCAGAAGTGTGGGCCCTGCCCGAATGCGAGATGCGGGTTCGGTGACCGATGCGGGTCGAGGTCGTCGGGTCGATCGAACGCTCGCGAGTCGCGGTTGGCGGCGAGTAGGTTGAGGAATACCGCTTCGCCGCGTCGCAACTGTTGGCCGGCGACCTCGACGTCGTCGGCGACGATGCGCATCATTGCCGTGGCCCCGCCGTCGAAGCGCAGCAGCTCTTCGACGATCGCGTTGCGCTCGTCGTCGGCGGCAGTCGCGAGCATGTCTGCGATCGCCGGGTGGTCGAGCAGTGTCAGTGTCGCAGTCGCGATCTGCGAGGCCGTGGTGTCGTGCCCGGCGAACAGCAGCAGGCTGCACGCCCCCAACACCTCGAGGTCCGAGAGTTCATCGGTGGTCGCCAGCACGCTGACGAGATCGTCGCGAGGATCAGCGCGCCGTTCTGCGAGCAGGCTGCCGAGCACGTCGTGGAACTCCTCGCCGGCAGCGCGGGCGACCGAGAGGTAGTCGGGGCGGTCGGTGGCGCCGAACACCACCACGCCGAAGCGTTCCGACCACCCGCGGAGCCACTCCTGCTGGTCGACCGGCACGCCGAACAGTCGGCCGATGACCGCAGCTGGGAGTTCGTGGGCGAAGGTGTCGACGAGATCAACTGCGACCGGTCCGGCCGCCATGTCGTCGAGCAATCGATCGCACTCGGCGCCGACGTCGTCGTGTAGACCCGACACCGCCTTCGGCGTGAGCCGGCGCGCAAAGGGCGCACGCAGGCGGGTGTGTTCCGGTGGGTCGTGGAACAGCATCCATCCACGCAGGAGCTCGATCGCTCTGGCCAACGCTGCTGCGCGCTCGCCCGTCTGACGAGCAGTGAAGGCATCCATGCGGTCGGTCGACATCGTGGGGCTGGTAAACGCCCATAAGGCTTCTTCGTGGCCCGTGAACACCCACGCCCGATGTCGTTGGCTCCAGGCCACGGGAGCGCGATCGCGCCACCTGCCGAAGTACTCATGCGGACGTTCGATGGCGTCGGCGCACAGAAAGTCGATGTCGTCGCCGCTCATCGGTCGGGGGCACGCATGCGGAGCCCACCATCGAGGCGGATCACGTCGCCGTTGAGCATCGGGTTCTCGATGATGTGCGCCACGAGCCTGGCGAACTCTGTCGGCGCCCCGAATCGTGCCGGGTACGCAGTGTCGTCGATCAGCTGGTCGGCGTAGGCCGCCGGGAGGCCCGCCGCCATCGACGTGTCCATCGGGCCGGGCGCGATGGTCACGACGCGTACGCCGGAGCCGCCGAGGTCGCGGGCGAGGGGCAACGTCATGCCGGTGACACCAGCTTTGGAAGCGGAGTAGGCGACGCCACCTGTCACGCCGTCGGTTGCCGCGATCGACGACGTCATCACGATTACCCCGCGCGCGCCGTCCGGCAGTGGGTCGAGCCGACTCATGGCTGCGGCGGCCAGACGGACGCAGTTGAACGTCCCGACCAAATTGACCCGCACCGTGTGCTCGAACGCATCGAGCGAATGTGCTTCACCCCGGCGCACAACCATCCCTCCCGTTCCGCCGATGCCTGCGCAACAGACGAGTACCCGGAGGTCGGTGATCGCGTCGACCGTCGCGGCCACGCCGTCAGGATCGGTGACGTCGACGGACGGATCGCTCCGACGGTCGATGCCGTGCACGTGCGCGCCGAGTGCGTCCAACTCGTCGACCGTCGCGGCTCCGAGACCAGATGCCGAGCCGGTGACGAGCACTCCGTGTCCGGTGACGTCCACCGGCGCAGCCTTGCAGATGCTGGTCGTACCGCTCGATCTCACATCGCCCGTAGTGTGCGGACATGGCGCAGCATGAGGTCCCGGCCTGGGCTACCTCGCCCCGTTTCGCCAGCCTCGGTGAAGCACGGGGGAGAACCGGTCAACGGCCGGTGACTCGCAACACGCGGCCGCGCGCGAATGGCGGCGCCGGAGCTGAGCCGACACGCTTGACGACGCGCGGCGGCACCGAGATGTCGGCGAGGAACAGCTCGCCGGTGCTGGCGGGATCGCGCAGGCCGGTCTTGGGTAGGGACAACGTCACCGTGGCATCCGGCCGCACCGCAGTACCGCCGGGTTCGCCGGTGGTCGCGTCGATCCCGGAGGGGACGTCGAGACTGATCACGCGCGCAGCCGGCGGAATCGTCTCGACCAGTTCGGCGCGACGTCCGTGCAGCACGCCACGCAGGCTGTAGCCGACGAGTGCATCGACGACGACCTCGCCATCGATCATCTTCGAGTCGTCGGACACGGAGACATCCAACCGTTCGAGGATGTCGAGCTGATGCTTCGGCACCGACGCCATGGCGTCGATCTCCTGGCCGAGGAGCACCCGTACGTCCACTCCGATGTTGGCGAGGTGTCGTGCGGCGACGAGGCCGCCGCCGCCATTGCCGCCGCTTCCGGCGAGCACCGAGACCGATGATGGTGCACCGAGGCCGACCACTTCGGCCAACGCCCGACCGGCGTTTTCCATCATTTGCACGAGCTCAATGTGCAGCTCGTCGACCATCACGCGATCGATCTCGCGCATGTCCGCAGCACTGATCCATGGCAGCGCTGCCGCATCGACAGTGGGGTGCGCCACGGCGGCTGGTGGCCGAGGGATCTCAGTCGCCGACCTGGGCGAGCAGGTACCGCTCGATGCCCATGTCGGCGATCATCGATTGCTGCGTTTCGATCCAGTCGAGGTGATGCTCTTCGCCGGCGACGAGCGACTCGAGGATGTCGCGGGTGGCCGGGTCGCCTTCCTCCTGCGCAAGGACGACGCCGCGTCGATACCGCTCGATTGCGGCTTGCTCGACTTGACCATCGAGGACCAGCTGTTCTTCCACAGTTTCGCCAATGCGCACGCTGCCCATCCGCTGCAGGTTCGGCATCCCGTCGAGCATGATGATGCGATCGATCAGCTTCTCGGCGTCGTGCATCTCTTCGATCGACTCTTCGCGGTACTTGTCGGCGAGACGCTTCCAGCCCCACTTGTCACACAGCTTCGAGTGGGCGAAGTACTGATTGATGGCGGTGAGCTCAGCAGTGAGTGCCTCGTTGAGGAACTCAATTATTTTGGGCGACCCTTCCATAGGCCCGACCGTAGTCGGATTTAGTGCTGTCGAGCACCGTCGTTGGGCCGCGCTTGGAGCACCTCGACGATCGTGTCGACGCAACCGCCGCAGCCGCCGCCGGCGCCGCAGTGGTTGGTCACGTCGCTGACCGTCAGGGCACGCCCCGCGGTATTGGCGAGTTTGTAAATCGTCCTGTCATTGACCATGTTGCAGTGACACACCACCATGTCAGACCGCTCCCCGTGGCGTGCTCGTTGCGGTGTCCATGCGTAGTTGACTCATACTTGCCGTGGTCATAAAGGTCGGTTAACACCATAGCTGATCCGCCGAATCTTGCCAAGTGTGAGTTCGGTCAGAGCTTGACGGTGCGGCGCCACCGTGCCTGCGGCCGCCAGCACTGTCACGACGACGAGCATCGCTGCGGGGTCTTCGATCACCGCCTCTGGTTCGACGGTTCCGATGAACGCGACGATCATTGCGCCGACGGTGCACCACAACACGGCTCGACGCACTGCGATGGTCATGCTGACCGGACGGCTCAGAGCGAGCAGCAACGTCACCTGGATCACGAGATAGAACGCCGACGGGTTGACTGCGCCGGCAAGTGTGAACGTCACATTGAGCACGATCGCCGCCCATAGCGCTGGGCGCACGTAGCGGTTGGCCGGCATCGAGCTGCGGCTGCGGGCGTGGTCGCCGCCGCGCCGGTTGTGGTGCTGCATGCTGCGGCGCACGTCGTCGGGCCCCGACCTGGCTCGCGATGCCGGCTGCTTCGACCGCTGCAACCATTCGCCCTGCTGCTGCGCTATCAACGGCGAGCGGCTTCTCGCAGAACACGGCGACGCCGCGCCGCTCGGCAAAGGCGCTCGCCTTGTCGGGATCGGGGTCGTGGACGGCGACGATCTGGTGGTCGACGGAACAACGATTCAAGAAGAAGCGGTGCGTGCGGCTGATGAATCCGGCACCGAGGAAGCCGATCGAGAGCGACATCGATCAGGGCGGTAGCGTGGGCTTCGAGATGGCGCCGACGACGGAACTCGAACGAGCGGTGAACGAGCGATTGCTCGACCACGAGCTGCGCTACACCACCGGTCGTCGCGCGCTGGTCGAAGCACTGCGCTCCGCCGGTGGGCCGGTGACGCTGCCTGAGCTGCTCGACCTCGCTCCGAATCTGGCGCAGAGTTCGGCCTATCGAAACTTGTCACTCCTGGAAGAGGCTGGCGTGGTTCGACGCCTCGTCCATGGTGGCGAACATGCGCGGTTCGAGCTCGCCGAGGCGCTCACCGAACACCACCACCACCTGGTGTGCGACTCGTGTGGGCTGGTCCGTGATGTCGTGCTCTCCGAACGGGTCGAGGAAACACTCGATGCGTCGATCGCCGACGTCGCTCGCGCGGCAGGATTCGTGCCGCGCAATCACGCGCTCGACGTGTACGGCTCGTGCACGATCTGTCCGTAGTGATGGCACCTCGGGTGGACATGACGCGCCGGCGCCGTCCGTCACGACGGCGGCGCAACGCCATCGTGACGGAATCCGGCTAGATGTCCGTCGGCGGTCGAGCGCCGGGACCGGTGTAGTTGGCCGTCGGGCGGATCAGTCGGCCGGTCAGCTTCTGTTCGAGGATGTGTGCGCTCCACCCGGCTGTGCGGGCGCAGGCGAACATCGCGGTGAACATGTGTGCCGGCACCTCTGCGAAGTCGAGCACGACCGCCGACCAGAACTCGACGTTCGTTGCGAGCACCCGATCGGGATAACGCTCGGCGAGCTCCGCCAGTGCTGCCTGCTCGAGGGCCTCGGCGACCTCGACGCGACTGGAACCGAGCTCACGGGCGGTCTGTCGCAAGACGCGTGCCCGTGGGTCTTCGGCGCGGTACACGCGGTGGCCGAAGCCCATCAGTCGTTCGCCGCGGTCCATCGCCCGCTTGACCCAGCCGCCGGCGTCACCTTCGTGTTCGACCTCGTCGAGCATCTGCAGCACGCGCGATGGCGCGCCGCCGTGGAGCGGGCCGGACAGTGCGCCGACCGCCCCCGACAATGAGGCCGCAGCGTCGGCGCCCGTCGAGGCGATCACTCGTCCGGTGAACGTCGACGCGTTCATGCCGTGCTCGGCCGCCGAGATCCAGTAGGCGTCGACCGCTGCGACGTGATCGGGATCTGGGTCGCCGCGCCAGCGACGCATGAACCGTTCCGTGATCGTCTTCGACCCGTCGATGTGGCTCTGCGGGACCATCGGGTGGCCGAGCCCGCGAGCCGATTGGGCAACGAACGACAGCGCCATCACCGAGGCCCTGGCCAAGTCCTCGCGCAACTGTGCTGCATCGATGTCGAGAATCTGGCGCATCCCCCAGAAGGGGGCGAGCATCGCGAGCGCACTCTGTACGTCGACGCGGATGTCGCCGGAGTGCACCGGGATCGGGAATGGTTCTGCGGGCGGCAGTCCCGGTTCGAACGCTCCGTCGACCAGGAGCCCCCACACTTTGCCGTAGTCGTAGGTACCGACGAGATCCTCGATGTCAACACCTCGATATCGCAGCGACCCACCCTCTCGGTCCGGTTCGGCGATCGTTGTTTCGAAGGCGACGACGCCTTCGAGGCCGTGCTGCACTTCTCTGACAGTCATTCCAACTCCACTTCGTCGAGGTCCACGTCGCCACTACGCGGACGGGTTCCCTTGTGTGCGCCACGTTGCGCCGACGGGGATCATCCCACGGAACGCGCGCCGAGTACATACGAACGTCACCGTTGACGTGCGCCTCCGCACGACGGGTCAGACGATGGCGACGTTGTTCTCGCGGGCCCGCCCGGCCAACCGACCGATCAACCACTGTGCGCCCCGTGGTGAGACACGAGCGGCAACGTCGAAAACGTGGGCGTCTGGCCCGATGAGGGCGCGTCTCTTGTTCTTGAGCATCGCGCCCAGGATCCACCTGGCCGCCTGATCCGGCGTGGTGCGGGCCAGCTGCTCGAATTGCGTTGCTGCTTCCTCGGGGTCGATCTCGTCGGGAAAGGAGATGGCGTTGCGGGCGATGTCCGTACGGATGCCGCCGGGATGGATCGTTGTTGCCGACACACAGCTGTCGGCGATGTCGAGTTCCGTGCGGAGTGCCTCGGTGTAGCCACGCACGGCGAACTTGGAGGAGTTGTAGGCCGCCTGGCTCGGAATGCCGAGCAGGCCGAACACGCTGGAGATGTTCACGACGTGGCCCTCGCCGCTCGCCTCCAGCAACGGCAAAAACGAGGTCGTGCCGTTGACGACCCCCCAGAAGTTGATGTCCATCACCTGGCGGAAGTCAGTGAGTTTCATCTCGACGACGTCGGCGCCGAGCGCGATCCCGGCGTTGTTGATGATCGCGTTGACCCGTCCGAACCCGCTGTTGGTCTGCTGAGCCCAGGCGGCGACCGCGTCGCTGTCGGTGACGTCGACGATCGTCGTCGTCACGCGCACGATGCTGTGCTCTCGGGCAGTTGCAGCTGTGACGTCGAGTCCATCGGCGTCGACGTCGCTCAACGCCACGTGGGCGCCACGTCGAGCACACTCGATCGCCAACGCCCGCCCGATACCGGAGCCCGCCCCGGTGATGGCCACGACGCGATCATCGAGGGCGCGGATCATTGTTCGTCGAAGCGGATCGGCAACATCATCGGGGCAGTCTCGCGGGGCGCGCCCCCGGCCAGCGAAACGGGCCCGGCTCAGCGCGGGTTGCGCGCCAGCTGGAGCGCGAGTTTGCCGAACGCGCGGATGCGAACGACGTCGGGGGCGCCGGTGTCACCGAGCACGTCGAGGAGCACCCTGCTCACCGGTCGGGTGGTGGCGAAGTCGACGGTGTCGGATTTCGCCGCTTCGTGGCCGACGAGTCCGATGCGTTCGATTTCCCATGCCGCTGACGGCGCGGTTCGACACCGCCGGACTCGCCGCCTTCCTGTCGCAACTGGCGACCACCGCCGGAGACGGATGAACAGTCGCACGGCTACCGTGCGCAAGGCGATGAGCAACAACCGAGAGTTCCGTCAGTCCCGCTTCCAACCCCCGCCCGGCGCCTGTGAAATCCTGCTCGTGCGTCACGGGGAGTCGGCACCGCACGTCGAAGGTGAGTCGTTCCCGCTGGTCGACGGCCACGGCGACCCACCGCTGGCGCCCGACGGACACGCCCAGGCCGAGCTCGCCGCCGAACGGCTCATCGCCACCGGCGAGCAGATCGCCGCGGTGTACGTCACGTCGCTGCAGCGCACCCGCCAGACGGCGCAACCACTCCTCGATCGGATCGGACTCGAGGCGCGGGTCGAGCCCGACTTACGCGAGGTGTTCCTCGGCGACTGGGAGGGCGGGGAGTTCCGCAAACGGGTGGCCGATGGTGATCCGCTTGCGTTGGAGATGCGCGCAGCCCAGCGGTGGGACGTGATTCCCAACGGTGAGCCGGCCGACGACTTCGAACGCAGGGTCCGTGCCGGCATCGAACGGATTGCGGCTGCGCACCCCGATGAGGTCGTCGTGGCGGTGGTCCACGGTGGGGTCATCGGACAGATCGTCAACATCGCGGCGGGCACGTCGGGGTTCACCTTCGTCGGGGCCGACAATGCGTCGATCTCCCATATCGTCGTCGACGGTCACCAATGGATCGTGCGGTGCTTCAACGACACGTCGCACCTGACGCCGACGTTCAGTACCGCCGGTTAGGCGCTGACCTGATCGGCGTCACCCGACCCGTTCGCTGCCGATCGCGACCGAGCAGCATCGACGCGGGTGTGCAGACGATCCCGTAGCTCGTCGGGCTCGGCATCGTCCCACGTCCGGCTTTGGCGGACGACGTAGAACCCTGCAGCCGTCGCCAAGCCGACGACGCCTGCCAATCCGATCCACTTCCATGCACGCACTGGATGCGTAGCGTACGGGCCGGGATGCACCGCCACGGGCACACCACGCCGCAGTCGCTGACGCTCGATGAGGCCGCGGCTACGACGCGCACGGGCGACGTGTGGCTGTTCCGCGGACGCAAGGTCGCCGACCGTGCGATTCGGGCCTTCACGAACAGCCCGGTGAACCACGTTGGGATGGCGCTGGCGCTCGACGGGTTACCGCCGCTGTTGTGGCACGCCGAGCTCGGCCGATCGTTGCCCGACGTGTGGACGGGCGAACGCCAACGCGGGGCGCAGCTGCATTTGTTGACCGATGCTGTGCGCACGTGGTCGCAGCGGTACGGGCAGCTCGCCTTCACACGCCGTCTCGACGTCGACGTCACCGTGGAACAAGAGGACGCAGCGCTGCTGGCGATGGAGGCCCACAACGGGCAGCCGTTCCCCAAAATGGTGGCCCTCAGTCGGCGCTGGGTGCTCGGCCGTTTTCGACGGCAGGTGTCGCTGGAACACCTGTACTGCGCCGAGCTGGTCGCATTGACCTACGAAGAAATGGGCCTGCTCGACGCTCGGCGGCCGGCCAACTGGTACGACCCGGGTCGGTTCTGGAGCGGCGACCGCCTGGAGCTGATCGGCGCCTCGCTCGGCGACGAGATCGAGGTGCTGGTCGACGAGCCGGCTGACTGACGCGGTGCTCCCCGAGGCACGTCGACACCGCTGCGGCGTGCTCGACTAGGTCAACTGCCAGAACGGTCCGTCGAATCCGCGGGCGGTGAGCAACGCCTGACTCTCGGCGAGCGTGCGTGGTTCGAAGTTGATGTCGAGGCGACCGGCATACCAATCGCGGCTCAAGTCGAACAGTGCCGTCATGGTGACGACGGAACCGCCATGTGGTGCTGCGTCCTCCGACCGGAGGAACCGGATCGTGCGTCAAGTCTCGACGATGTCGTCCCACCAGATCACCGCTGGCCGGGCAAAGTGCACCAGGCCGTTGCGTGGCGAGACCTGACTGCCGCGCACTTCGAATCGGGCAGCGGTGCCGTCGTCGAGCCAGCGCGATGTGATGGTGCCGTCGACGTCGAGCATCAGCGGAATGGCCAGCGCGTCCCACGCACAGTTGGCCCACCACCGTCGGCCGTCGCCCGACGTGACCACGTGCTCGGTGGGTTGGGTCGCGAACGGCAGCGCCATGGCGACCTCGTTGCGCTCGTCAAGCACCAGTGCGTGGGCGTCGTGCAGGCGTTGCAGCGCTGGTGCGACGGCCGCGGGATCGTCGGCAGCCGCGTCGAGCGCCGCACGGCTCGGCGCCGCCCCCGTTGTCGAAAGTGCGTCGTACACCGCCCACCGAACCTGGCGGTCGACGTCGTGGTCGGTCGACATCGGCCTCATCCTCGCGCACCGTGGCGTCGTAGGATGCGGACGTGCCGCGCCAGATCCTGCTGCTCAATGGCCCGAACCTCAACCTGCTCGGCACGCGCGAGCCCGACGTCTACGGCGCCACAACGCTCGACGACATCGTCGCCCAGCTGCGGACGATAGCCATCGAGCGGGGTGCCGAGCTGAGCGACCAGCAGTCGAACCACGAGGGAGGGCTGGTCGACATGCTGCACGACGCCCGCAACTGGGCCGACGGTGTGTTGTTCAACCCCGGGGCGTACACACACACCTCGATCGCACTCCGTGACGCGATCGCCGCAACCGGCCTGGCGGTGGTCGAAGTACATCTGTCGAACGTTGCTGCGCGCGAGTCGTTCCGTCAGCACTCGATGATCAGCCCTGTGTGCGTCGGCGTCGTTTCCGGCTTCGGTGCGATCAGCTACGTCGCTGCGCTCGACGGGTTACTGCGTCATCTCGACGAGGTGGCGGCGTGATCCGCCACGTCGTGATGTTCCGGTGGCACGACCATGTCGATCGCGCCGCAGTGGCTGCGCTCGATGCCGCACTCGATCGGCTCCCGACCGTGATCGGCGAGATTGTGAGCTACGTTCACGGCCCCGACTTGGAGCTGTCAGACACGACCTTCGATTACGTTCTCGTCGCCGACTTCGAAACGGTCGACGACTTTCACACGTACCGCGATCATCCCGAGCACCAGGCGTTCATCGCCGAGCACATCGTCGACACGGCGGCCGAGCGTGTTGCGGTGCAGTACCAGGTCTAACTCTGGCTCCAGCGGCGAATGCCGCCTTGGAATCGTTCGTCGGTCGCCAAGCCGGGGTCTTGCGAGGGGTCGTAGTACGGCGTGTCGCCGATGATCGTGACCCGCTCGACCCGCCGGTGGTTCGGCCAGTAGTCGCTGACTGCGTAGTGCTGGCACGAGCGGTTGTCCCAGAATGCGATCGAGTTCGGCTCCCATGAGAAGCGCACTTGGTACTCGGGGAAGCTCGCCTGGCGGTACAAGATCTCCAGGAGCTCGGCCGACTCGTCGGGATCCATGCCGACGATCTCTTTAGTGAAGCCGGCGTTCACGTAGATGCCCTTGCGCCCCGTCTCCGGATGCGTGCGGATCACCGGATGGTGTGGGTTCGGATACTGCTTGTCGAATTCGGCCAGTTCCTCTTCGGTCGCGCCAGCTCGCTCATGACGCTTGCGGAAGAGCTCGAAATCGTGCCGTGCCACCTTGCCATCCACGCGCTCTTTGATGCGTTCGGGCAGGCCGTCGTATGCCGCGTACATGTCGGCGAATAAGGTGTCGCCGCCTACCGGCGGCGCGTCGATGATGCGCAATACCGACCCGAGCGACGGTTCGAGGCGCCATGTGACATCGGAATGCCAGCCGTTCTCCTGCCCGGGGAACTCGGCGTTGTGAGTGATCGCCAAGACCTCGGGGTAGCCCTGTTTGTGGGGGCTGAACGGGTGTACCTCGAGATCGCCGAAGTTCTGCGCGAAGGCGAGGTGTTGGTCGGTGGTGATGTCCTGGTCGCGGAAGAACAGCACCTTCCAGTCGAGCAGCGCTTGGCGCATCTCGGCGACCTGCTCGTCGGTCAGCGGTGCGCGTAGATCGATGCCATCGACGAGGGCGCCGATCGTCGGTGACTGCGGCGTGAGTTGCAGTGTGGTCGGGTTGTCGATGACGGCCATGGCGATCCCCTTCGCTCGACGACAGACGTGCGGGTGCGTCCCGCACCCTCCATCCTGTCGCGCACTGGGCCGCTTCGGCGAACCCGGTGATGGTCAGACGACCTTGGCGCCGTACATCTCCCCGAGCGGGTCGCTGATGATTTCGATGCGCTCACCGTCGGGACCGGCGAAGTACAACGACGTGTCGCCGACGAGGAACGTCTCCACCCCGGCCGCGTGCAGCCGGTCGCGGGCGGCCTCCCAGTCGCCGCGCGCCATCGAGATCGCCAGGTGGTGGTGGCCGCCGAGTACTTCTGCGTACTCCTCGAGGCCGAGGCCGGGGAAGTCGAAGAAGGCCAGCGCGTTTCCGTTGCCGATGTCGAAGAAGAAGTGCGTCGAGCCTTCGTAGTCGCGGTTTTCGAAGAGCTCGGTAAGCGGGAAGCCGAGGAGCCCTTGGTAGAAGTCGATCGTCCGCTCGACGTCGGAGGAGATCAGTGCCTGGTGGTGCACGCCGCGCGCAGTGGAGGCGGGGCGCTCCTCCGCAGGGCGGAGGTGCGCGGCGCGCAGGCGTGCCCACTCGTCGTCGCGGTCGGGATGGTCGCCATCGCGGGCGGTACCAAACTCTGGAGCTTCACTCGTCATGACGGCATCCTTTCACCGGCGAATGGTCGTTGCTCAGGCGGGGGCGACGAGCTGGACGTCGAGCTCGAGGTTGCCCTTGTCGAAGATCATCACCTTGTCGCCGCCGAGCGGCACGTTGAACTCGATGCCGAACTGCTTGCGCGACAGTCCCCGAAATTGTGAGCAGACCGTGCGCTTTGCGCACGGAATCCCCGGTTTTTCCGTCAGGGGTAGGCGGTTGGGTGGCGGGGGATGTCGACGCGGGTGGTGTAGAT
>JABSQH010000160.1 GCA_013213745.1 Ilumatobacteraceae bacterium
GCTCACTGGGCTGGTGCTCACTGGGCCTGACAACAGTCGCTCAAGGAGCGCCATACGTGGTCCGATAGACACCCAGCAGGGTCACGCGAGCTGGCGGGTCGATCCTGGTCGAGGAGCGACCATTGAGTACACCAGAACGCACAGCGTCGGAGGCCTTGCAGTCGGGTTCTTGGAGCCTGGTGAGCCGATCACGGCCGAACCGGGATGTTGCTGCGCTGTCAGCGCTGTTGTTCCTGGCATCGGCAGTATTGGTGCTGCTTGCGCCAAACGTCGTAAGCCCAGTTCGTTCAGGTGGTTGGCCACTCACAGTTGCGCTCGCCCTCGGCTTCGCCGTTGCCCAACTTTCCGTATTCAAGTATCAGTTTCGGCGCGAAGCGATTGCATTCTCGCTCAGCGAGGTGCCGGTTGCAGTCTCCCTGGTCTTTCTCACGCCAGAGCTCGCTGTCCCACTCCGGGTCGGCGTTGCGTTCCTCGTACTGCTCGTCTATCGGCGCCCCGGCCCACACAAACTCGCCTTCAATACGAGTCTTTTCGCCGTCGAACTGGCGACGGCGTACGCGATCTTCTATTCACTGATCTGGCTATGGGGTGACTCTGCGGCTGCCATAGTCCCAGCGGTGTTCGTTGCGCTGGTCATTCCGAGCACGTTCTCCTCCGTGCTCGTTTCCCTCGTCATCAGCCGTTACGAGGGCGGGCTTGCGACGCGAATCGCTAGCCAACTTCACCTCGCATGGTGGCTCTTTGCCGTCAACGCATCGATTGGCGGCATGGTGGTCGCGCTGTCACTCGTGTCGCCCTGGCTGATTGTTGTCGGCCTTATCCCGGTTGGCGCGCTGTGGGGCGTCCTCAAGGCGTTTGGCGAGGTCGATCAACAGCTTCGCGATCTCGACGCGGTCCACGGCTTCACAGGCCGGGTGGGCCGTTCACTCAATCCGCAGGAGATCGCAGACGCGGCCGTCAGCGAGGCAGCTCGAATTCTTCGCTGCGATACCGCAGCGATCGTGCTGTTCGACCCCGGAGACGTGGAAGTACGTGCCGTGGTCGGCAATCTGGATGTCGCACTGCCGTCGGGGAGCGGTGAGGCGATGTGGGCAGCCGTTCTGCAGTCTGACCGCGCCCAGCTCGTGGGAGTCGGAGCGGGCACGGCTCGCCTCTCGGCACGGGGCGACTACGTCGCATCGCCGATTCTCGACGAGACAGGTCCGATCGGCATGTTGCTGCTTACCGGACGATCACAAGCAGGCGGCCGCTTTGTCCAGGGTGACGTCGCCCGCGTGCAGAACCTCACCGAGCAGCTGGCGTCCAGCTTGCGGCGAGGGATGTTGCACCAACGGATCGAAACCGAAGCGCGCCACGACGGCCTGACCGGGTTGCCCAACCGGACCGCCTTCGAGCGGTACGTGATCGAGGTTCTCGAAGAGCGCGATCGCTCGGGTGTGTTGTTCGTGCTGATGCTCGACCTCGACCGGTTCAAGGAAGTCAACGACACCCTCGGCCATCACGCCGGCGATGAACTGCTCGTCGAGTTCGCGCGGCGTATGACCGCTCGCCTCGGGCCCAACGACAAGATGGCCCGACTCGCCGGCGACGAGTTCGCAATCATCGCCAGACGAGACAACTACGAAGAGATGCAGGCTCTCGCCAACCTGTGCCTCGAAGAGGCGAGCCGGCCGGTCATCCTCGACGGGCTCGAGATCGTCGTCACCGCGAGTGTCGGCGTCGCCGAACTCGAAGAACATGATCCCGATGCGGCGGGGCCGATGCGTCGCGCCGACATCGCGATGTACAACGCCAAAAGCCAACGACTGGGCGTTGAGACCTACCGCGACGAACTCGACCGGCGGACCCCGGCGCGTTTGTCGATGCTCGGCGATCTCCGTGCAGCCATCGAAAGCAGCGGGCTGCACGTGCACTATCAGCCCAAGCTCGACCTCGCCACGGGCACCGTCATCGGTGCTGAAGCATTGATGCGATGGACCCATCCGGTGCGCGGCGAGGTGCCACCGACGGACTTCGTGCGGGTGGCCGAGGACACGGGCCTGATCAAGCAGCTCACCGACCTGATGTTGTCCAACGGCATCGGCACGTTGCGACAAATCCACGACCGCGGGTTCCACCTCGGGCTGTCGGTCAACCTGTCGACGCACGACCTCCTCGATACTCGTCTGCCCGACCGTGTCGCCGGGTATCTCTCGATGCATGGGGTCGACCCTGCGCTCCTCACGGTGGAGATCACCGAGTCGTCGTTGCTCAGCGACGCACCGCGCTCGCGATCGACGATCACCGACCTCAACGACATCGGTGTGCGAATGTCGATCGACGACTTCGGAACCGGGTACTCGTCACTCAGTTATCTGCGCCGTCTTCCCGTGGCCGAGCTGAAGATCGACCGCAGCTTCGTCGCCAACGTGCTGATCGACGAACAGGACGAGGTGATCGTGCGCTCGACGATCGATCTCGGTCACAACCTGGGTCTCCAGGTCGTCGCTGAAGGTGTCGAGAACAACGAGGTGCTCGAGCAACTCCGCGCCTTCGGGTGCGATGTCGCGCAGGGATACTGCATCTCGCGACCGCTCGCCGCGCGGCACTTCATCGCCTGGCTCAATACAACGGTGCACCCCAGCCGTGTGCAGGATCCGCTCGACCCAGTCGATTGGCCGTCGGATTCAACGCCTACTATCCCCTGAAGATGAACAAGCGCAACGAGTTCGAGGTCAACCCGATCTTCGCCCGCAGTGGGGAAGTACGTCGGTGTCACAAGTACAAGCTGAGCGAGGCGCCGATGCTGCCCGAGACGGCGTATCAGGTCGTCCACGACGATGCGATGCTCGACGGGAACGCCCGCCTGAATCTCGCCACCTTCGTCACCACCTGGATGGATCCGATGGCGATGAAGCTGTACGCCGACGTGTTCGACAAGAACATGATCGACAAAGACGAGTACCCAGCCACCGCAGAGATCGAGGAGCGGTGCTGGCGGATCATCGCCGATCTGTGGCATGCGCCAGATCCCGAGAAGGCGATCGGGACGTCGACAACGGGATCGTCAGAGGCGGCGATGCTCGGAGGGCTGGCGCTGAAGCGGCGCTGGCAACAGGCACGCAAGTCCGCCGGGAAACCCATCGACAAGCCGAACCTCGTGATGAGCTCGGCGGTGCAGGTGTGCTGGGAGAAGTTCGCCAACTACTTCGACATCGAGCCGCGATATGTGCCGATCAGCGCCGACCATCCCACGCTCGACGGAGACGTGATCGGTGACTACATCGACGAGAACACGATCGGTGTGGTGGCGATCATGGGCGTGACCTACACCGGCATGTACGAGCCCGTGCAACAGATCGCTGCGGCCCTCGACGTCATCGAACAGGAGCGTGGGCTCGACATTCCGATTCATGTCGATGCCGCCTCCGGCGGGATGATCGCCCCGTTTCTGCAACCCGAGATCGAGTGGGACTTCCGCATCGAGCGTGTGCACTCGATCAACACCAGTGGCCACAAGTACGGCCTGGTGTATCCAGGCGTTGGTTGGGTGGTGTGGGCCGACCGAGCGCTGCTCCCCGAAGACCTCGTGTTCGAGGTCACCTACCTCGGTGGCGAGATGCCGACGTTCGCTCTCAACTTCTCGCGACCGGGCGCCCAGGTGCTGTTGCAGTACTACGCGTTCTTGCGTCTCGGTCACGAGGGTTACCGCGAAGTGCAGGCGGCGACCCGCAACGTCGCTGAGTATCTGGCACTGGCGATCGGTCAGATGGAGCCGTTCACGCTCTGGAATCACGGCTCGGACATTCCGGTGTTCGCCTACCGCATGACCGAGGGGCACACCGAGAACTGGGATCTGTACGACCTATCGAACAAGTTGCGCGAAGACGGTTGGCTCGTGCCGACCTACCCGATGCCCGACGACATGTCCGACGTCATCGTGCAGCGCATCGTGGTGCGCAACGGGATGTCGCTCGACCTCGCCGACAAGCTCCTCGACTCGTTGCGCTCCGCAGTGACCTTCCTCGACGGACTCGACAGTCCGCTGCCCCGGTCGGGGCGAACGACGACCACGTTCAGCCACTGATGACCACCCGTCCACGGGCACGGCGTGGGATCATGCACTCGTGACCGAGATCGATGCTGACGCCACCACCGAAACCGAGACCGGGTGGCTCTCACCAGAAGACCTCGAACTCGTCCGCGCGAACGTGCCGATCGTGTACGTCGATGCGGTGCCCGTGCGCGTCGATGGCCAAGGGAAGGTCACCGAAGTGGGCCTGCTCTTGCGGGTCGCCGCCGACGGCACGATCTCGCGCATGGTCGTGACGGGCCGGGTGTTGTTCGGTGAACGCATTCGCGAGGCGGTCATCCGCCACTGCGAGAAAGATCTCGGACCGTTGGCCCTCCCGCGCATCCCGACGGACCCATCTCCGTTCACCGTCGTCGAGTACTTCCCGAATCCGGAGCGCTCTGGGTTCTACGACCCCCGGCACCACGCAGTGAGCCTCGCCTACGTCGTGCCTGTCGAAGGCGATTGCGAGCCGACCCAGCAGGCCCTTGACCTCACCTGGTTCACGCCGGAGGAGGCGGTGAGTGAGGACGTGCGCGAGCAGATGACATCGGGACATGATCGACTGATTCGCCTCGCTCTGGCCCACGTCGATGCATTGCCGTAACGCCGGGTTGCTTCGCCAGTTAGGTCGACAGGAGCACCAACCACAGCACCGCCATGCCGGCGACGAGCGAGGCGATGAGGTTGCGCGTGAGCGCAGCGACGATCCCGCCGGCTGCGATCGCCGTCACTTCGGCGAACTCGACGCCGCTGACCCCGTCGCTGCCGGCGACGAGAGTGACCGTCAGCGCCGAGAGCACCGCCGGACCGACATAACGCAACGCCCGCTGGATCTGCAGCGGCAACGGGCGCTCGGCGAGGAACAAGATGAGCCCTGCTCGCGACAGATAGGTCAACACGCCAACGCTGAGCACGGCGGTGATCGCGGCGATCGTCGTCACCGCGCCTGCTCCTCAGACGTGCCGTCGCGCTCTGCGGCGCGTTCGGCGAGATACCCAGCGGTCACGCCGACGATCGCTCCGATGAGGATGCCGCCGTTGTTCGGTACGTCGAGTGCGATGAAGGTGGTCACCACGGCGGCGAGTGCGGCAACTGCGGCTGGGCGAGTGGTGATGCCGATAATGACGAGTCCCGCAAACATCACTGCCGGTGCCACGTCGAGGCGCCACTCTTCGGGAATCGCGGACCCGACGAACAGCCCGAGCGTCACTGTGGCCATCCAACACACGAAGAACGAGACGCCCACCGAGAGGTAGTAGCGGCGCCAGTCATCGTCGTCGCGCTCGGTTGCGGCCGACGCCAGCACGTAGAGCTGGTCGATCAAGAAATACGGCCCGACCCATCGAAACCACCGTGGTTGTGTTTCGAAGCGCGGTGCGAGGGCTGCGCTGTACATCACATGACGCAGGTTGATCACGGCGGCTGTCAACACGAGGGTGACCCATGTCGACGTTGCGGCGAGGCTGACGGTGGCGAGCTGTGCGGCGCCGGCGAAGATGAACAGGTTCGTCGACCAGCCGACGCCGTCGGGCATTGCGGACTCGATGATCGCGACGCCCAGCACGAGGCCGAATGGAATCGCTGGGATGAACAACGGGATGGCGTCCTTGACCGCGCTGAGGTCGGGACGCGGGAGGGACATTGGGGTGACAGTAGGCCGGTCGAGGTGCCCGTCGACACTCGGTTGGCCAGCCCGCTCGCCCTCGCCCGCTGTGTTCGTCGCGATTGCCGGCATGGTCCGCCCCTGCCCGGTGCGGGCGTCGTAGCCTATGGATGTGCCAGAGGGCGACACGATCCACCGGGCGGCGAGCGCCCTGCGGACGGCGCTCGCCGGCAAGCCGATGCTGCGATTCGATGCGCTGCGCCTCGTCGGACCCGTACCCCAAGCTGGTCGGGTCGTCGAACGCGTGGAGAGCCACGGCAAGCATCTGGAGATCATCTGGGACGACGGCCTCGTGCTGCACACCCACATGCGCATGAGTGGTTCGTGGCACCTCTATCGGGAGGGCGACCGCTGGCGGCGCCCACACCGCCAGATGCGGGCCGCGATCGAGGTCGCCGATTGGGTGGCGGTGTGCTTTAGCGCACCAACCGTCGAGACGTACCGCCTGCTCGACAAACGTCGTCATCCGGGGATGGGGCGTCTCGGACCCGATCTGTGCAAGCCGGAGACCGACCTCGGTGCGGTGGTCAATCTGCTGCTGACCCACCCCGAACCAGAAGCGCGTCTCGGCGAGGTGCTCCTCGATCAGCGGGTGATGTGTGGTGTCGGCAACGTGTATCGCTGCGAGGTCTTGTGGGCGACAGAGCTCAGCCCGTACGCCCGGGTCGGCACGCTGTCCGAACACGATGCGATTCGTGTGGTCAACAGCGCGGCGTCGATGCTGCGCGCCAATCTGGCGAGCGCACAACGGGTGACGGCGCCGACAGTGCCGGGCGGTCTCGCGGTGTACGGCCGAAACGGCCAGCGCTGTCACCGCTGCGGTGAAACCGTCGAGTCACGGCGGATGGGCGAACACCAACGGGTGCTGTATTGGTGCCCAGGGTGTCAATACCACCTCGACCCGAAGCTCGACCCGCAGTTCCGTAGCGATGGCGACGACACGCCGATGGATCCGCATCCAGCCGCACAACGCTGGCTTGCCGACCTCCCCTGGAACCGCGACGCCGGTTAATGCGACAACAGGTGCCAGGCACCAAGTGTCGCATTGCGCTCTATTGACAACTGGTGCCTGGCACCCGTTGTCGCACTAACCGCGGCCGAGGATGCGCTGCACGTCGATCTCGACCACGGCGCGGTCGTCACGCTCCTTGGGCGGCTGGTAGCGGGCCGCGTACCCGGCCACGCCGGGCTTGACGCCGTCGGCGTCGGTGACCAGGCGGACCGGGCCTTCGAGCGACAACCAGCGACCGCCATCGACCTGGCACACGGCGGCGTGCAGACCAGCGGCCTCCATGCGTTGGGCGTTCAGCGCCTTCTGTGATGTCGCCCAGGTGATCACCCGAGCGACCGCCGCGTCCTCGTCGTAGCTGAACCCGACGGCGACGACGTGGGGCGTCCCATCCGACCGCAGCGTCGTCAGGGTGGCGAGGTGGCGTTCGGTGAGGAACGTCCGCACGTCGTCGTCGAGTGTGCGAGGGTCGAGAGCCATCGCTCCAGTCTGGCGCTACTACTCGGTCGCGATGGCGTCGAGCACGTCCATGTTCGACGCCTTGAACGAGGGATACAGCGCGGCCAGCAGGCCGGCGACCACACCGCCGATCAAGATGATCACGATGATGGTCGGGTTGAACGCCAGCTTGCTGATGATGTCGTCGGGCACCGCCAACGACAGCACCACACCGAGGAACGTCCCCAGCACGATGCCGATGATTGCGCCGAACGTCGACACGATCACCGCCTCCCAGCGGATCGATCGGCGGGTCTGTCGGCGGTTCATGCCGACGGCCCGGAGCAGGCCGATCTCGCGGGTGCGTTCGAACACGGCGAGCGCCAGGGTGATCGAGATGCCGAGCACCGCGATCACGATGGCAAAGGCCAACAGCAGCGAGATGATCACCAGCAACTGGTTGATCTGCGCTTCCTGACTCTCGCGGAACTCCGCATTGGTCTGCAGGTTGACCTGCGGGAACTCCTCGATCGCCGCCGCCACCGCAACGTCGCCGGTCTCGGCGTCGACCCCGTCGGCGAGCTTGCCGATGATGAAGAAGTCACGCGCCGGCGCATCGCTGACCGACTCGAGCGTGTCGAGTGAGATCAGCCAGTTGCCGAAGGTGGCGTCGCCGTAGATGCCCTCGACCGTGAGGGTGGACGTCGCGCCGTTTTGGTACAGCACCTCGATCTCCGAACCGATCTCCAGGTCGAGGTCGCTGGCGGGGTCGGTGTGCACGAGCACGCCGTTCTCGCTGAGTCCGCCGATCGTTCCCTCTTCGAGGTCGGGATCGAACAACTCCTCGAATGCAGCCGCGTCGACGGCGCCGAAGTTCTTCGTGTCGCCCTCGACCTGGCCGCTGATACCACGCACCGGCGTGACGGCAGACAGTTCGGGGACCTCAGCCAGTGTTTCGGCGACCACGGGGGAGAGGCCTTGGAAGCTGTCGTCGGTGACGATGTAGTCGGCGGTGATCGCGTTCTCGAGCGTGTCGACGAACGTCGTTCGCAGCGACGAGGCGAACACGGCGGCTGCACTCACCAGCGACACGCCGATCATCAGCGCCGCCGCGCTCGATGACGTGCGTCGCGGGGCGCGAGCGACATTCTCTCGGGCCAGGGCGCCGGGCACCTTGAACAACTTGTCGATCGGCCACCCGATCGCTCGCGTCACCGGCCGGGCGATGGTCGACGACACGCTAGCCACCCCGATGAACAGCAGCAGTCCGCCGCCACCGGCGAAGAAGATCAGCCCCTGCGTGCCGCCCGGTCGGGCGAACATCCCCACGAGGAACATCGCCAGTCCGACGACGGTGACGATCACGCCGCCGACCAGTCGGCGCCGTTCCAGTGCTCCGAAGCCCAGCTCCGGACGCATCGCCGCCACCGGCGGAATCCGCGCCGCCCGCCGCGACGGGACGAGCACCGACAGCATCGTGATGCCCACTCCGACGAGGAAGGCGATGATGATCGTTCGTGGTTGGATCACCGTTGCCGACGTTGGGAAGCCGGCACCAGCGGCGTTGAACGCCGTGATCAGGAGTCGGGCGACTGCCAGTCCACCGAACACGCCGAGGATCGTGGCGACGATGCCCAAGATGAGGGCTTCGCCGACGATCATGCGGCGGACCTGTCGGCCCGAGGCGCCGACTGCACGCATCAACGCCAGCTCACGCAGGCGCTGACCGATCGTGATCTGGAACACGTTGTTGATGATGAAGCCCGACACGAAGGTCGTGATGAAGGCAAAGATCAGCAGCCCGTTGCCGAACAGGTCGACGAACTGGTTGACCCCCTCGGCGGATTCCTCGGCGACCTGTTCGCCGGTGATCACCTCGACGGTGCTGGTGAGCGACGACTCGAGATCGGCCTCGACGGTGGCGATGTCGGCACCGTCGGCGACCTTGATGTCGATGGTGTCGACCTTGCCGTCAGCGCCGAACCTGTCGAGCGCTGTGTCGAGGTCGAGCGCGACGAGCGCGGCGCCACCGAAGCTGTCTGTGTCGCCGAGTCCGATCGTTGCGGTGACCGTTCCCGTGTGTTGTCCGGTGTCGGTGAGGTAGGTCACCTCATCACCGACGGAGATGCGCTCGCGGTCGGCGGTGGCCTTGTCGATCGCCACTTCGTCGGGGCCCTCGGGTGGGACTCCTTCTTTGATGGTGACACCTTGAATCCCTGCGTCAGCTTCCCACGACACACCGAGGGTTGGCCCGCCCGTTGGCGACACCGCCTCGCCTTCGTCGTTGATCAACTGGGCGTAGCGGGTCAGCGTCGGCTCGGCGACTTCGACACCGTCGATCGCACGAACGTCGTCGACAAGTGTCACGTCGATCGGCTCGCGGGCGTCGTTGGTGTCGAACTCTTGGACGCTGCGTACCTGCAGGTCGACATCTTCGGAGAGTTCGTCGAAAAGGTCGGTGAAGACCTCGCGCAAGCTGTCGGCGAGCACGAACGACCCGACAACGACGGAGACTCCCGCAGTGATTGCCACCGCAATGGCGATGGTGCGCCCGAGTCGGGCGCGAATACTGCGCCGCGCCAGCAGCGCAGTCGATGAGGTACTCATCTCAGACCCCGTGCTGTTTCAGGTGGTCGAGCACGTCGTCGGCGGTCGGGTCGTCCATGTCGCCGGTGATCTTGCCGTCGCCGACGAACACGACTCGGTCGGAGTACGACGCCGCGCCGGGGTCGTGGGTCACCATCACGATCGTCTGGCCGTACTCACGCACGGCGCGACGCATGAAGTCGAGGATTTCGGCGCCGGCTGTCGAGTCGAGGTTGCCGGTCGGCTCGTCGGCGAAGATGATCTGCGGCTGGGAGGCCAGCGCCCGGGCCACCGCAACGCGCTGCTGTTGCCCGCCGGACAACTCGCTGGGGCGGTGGCTGAGGCGCTCGCGCAGTCCGACGGTGGTGACGACGGTGTCGATCCACTCGGCGTCGCCGCTTTCTCCGCCGAGCATCATCGGCAGCCGGATGTTCTCTTCTGCGGTCAGCGTCGGGATGAGGTTGTACGCCTGGAAGATGAAGCCGACCCGTGTGCGCCGGAGCTCGGTGAGCTGCTTGTCGTCGAGCGTCGACAGATAGGTGTCGCCGATGTAGGTGTCTCCCGACGTGAGGGTGTCGAGGCCGGCGAGCGCGTGCAGGAGCGTCGATTTACCGGAGCCAGACGGACCCATGATGGCGGTGAACTTGGCTGACTCGAAGGCGACGGTGACGCCATCGAGGGCGCGCACCTGTGCGTCTCCGACGCCGTAGATCTTGGTGGCATCGACGGCGCCGGCGGCGGCGACTTGCGGAGGAGAAGGTGGAGCGGGCGGAGCGGGGGTATCCATGCTCGTTGGTCTACTCCGCCTGGCGCGCTTCGCCATCCATCTTTCGGCGAATCGCACTCCCTTTCTGGTGGGAACGGCTAGAGGTCGCCGGGGACGACGATGCCGGACTCGTAGGCCGCGACCACCGCTTGGACGCGGTCGTAGGCGCCGAGCTTGGCCAGGATGGGGCCGACGTGGGTCTTGATCGTCGCCTCGCCGAGAAACAATCGGTCGGCGATCTCGCCGTTGGTCAGGCCGCGGGCCATCAACGTCAACGCCTCGTGCTCGCGCTCGGTGAGCTGATCGATCCCGGGAACAGCATCGGGGCGGCCCGCCCGACGGCGGGAGATTTCGTCGATCAATGCGCGGGTCACGGCCGGAGCGCGGAGGGCGTCGCCGCGAGGCACGACTCGAATCGCATCGAGCAGATCGTCGACCAGCATCACCCTGATCACTGCGCCATCTCCGCGCCGAGGTCAGGACGCGTGGGGACGTAGCCCAGCGGCAGTCGTCCGCTCGCCAGCCAGCCGCCGCCGAGGCGCGGGCCGGCCTCGACGGACCCGCCACTCGCCGCGACCCGGCCTCGACGGACCTGCCACTCGCTGCTACCCGCTCATGCGTCCCCGATGAACTGCCATTCGCTCGTCAGGCCAGGGGTGGATGTGCCCTACGATCCAGGGTTGATGGCGAACTGTTCGTCGTGTGGACGCGATCTCCCAGAGGGCGCCCGATTCTGCCCGTTCTGCGGCCACGAGGTGGTCGCATCCGCGAACGAAGAGCGGCGCGTCGTCACGGTCGTGTTCGCCGACATCGTCGGCTACACCGCACTCTCAGAACAGCTCGACCCTGAACGGGTGAAGCGCCTGATCGATGGCGCCTTCGAGCGGATGATCGCTGACATCGAGTCGTTCGATGGGCGAGTCGACAAGGTGCTGGGTGATGGCATTCTCGCCTTGTTCGGTGCGCCGGTTGCTCATGAGGACGACGCTGACCGGGCCGTATGGGCCGCAATGCAGATGCACGAGTCGCTGGCCACGTACGTCGACGAACACGACGACGTCGAGGGTCCGCTGCGGTTGCGCGTCGGTGTGAACACCGGCGAGGTGCTGTTCGGAGCCGTGTCGGGCACGACCGAGTCGACGGCGATGGGCGACGTCGTCAACGTGGCATCGCGGCTGCAGACGATGGCCGAACCGGGCGACATCCTGCTCGGAGACGACACCGCATCTCTGGTCTCCGACGACATCATCCGTGAGCTCGTCGACGACCTCCACCCCGAGGTGACCGTGCGTGGCCGCGAGCAGCAGCTGAAGGTGTGGCGCGTCATCGGACGACAGCATCGATCCCCGGAACGCATCGGCCGCTCCGGCCTTCCATTCGTCGGTCGCGCCACGCAGCTGGAGTTGATGACCTCGATCATGGGCATGGTGGCCAACGGTCGCAGTGCGATCGTCGCAGTGAGTGGCGAGGCTGGGTCGGGTAAGTCGCGTTTGGTGGCCGAGGCGCTCGAGTCGTTCCCCAGTCGGCAGGTGGTTGTGTTCGCTGGCGTCTGCGCCCCGTTCGGCGACACCAACGTCTGGTCGCCGATCGCCAGTGCACTGTTCCGGCGGCTCAACTTCGATCCGAGCGTGCCCGCTTCCACGCTGCGGCGGGTGGTCCGCGAACGCGCCGTCGAGCTGTATGACTTCCTTGCCGACGATCCGGCAGTCGACCGTTTTGTCGAAGGCGTGTTGCACCTGCTGGGTCACCCCAGCGAACTCGATCGTGTGCCGCCGCTGCAGGCCCGCGAAGCGCTATTCGCGATGATCGTCGAAGGCCTCCGACGACGGAGTCGCAAGGGCCCGGTCGTGTTGTGGATCGACGATCTCCAGTGGGCCGACACGCTGCTCATCGACCTGCTGCATCGCATCGCTCGCTCGTTGATCGATCGTCCGGTGCTGGTGGTCACCGCGCAACGTGACGACGTCGAGCTCGACTGGCCTCCTGGGAACGATCTGCCGATCACGGTGCGGATGCCGCTCGAACCGCTCGAGCGCGACGAGGCCGCGGCGCTGGTCGCTGCGGCGTTCGGGCCCGACGTCGATGGCGAGTTAGCCGAGCGGTTGTACGAGCGCAGCGGCGGCAACCCGCTGTTTCTCACCGAGCTGACAGAGCTCGCCCAGGTACACCCGGAGAGCTCCGACTTGCCGGGCACCTTGCGGGCCTTGATCGCCTCGCGCCTCGATCGGCTGTCGCCGACGCAGCGGGCGATCGTCGACAACGCCGCCGTCTTGGGGACGACCGGACCGGTGGTCGCACTTGCCGAGTTCGCGGAGGAGATGCGTCAGCCCTTTACCTATGACGAGGTCGACGAATTGGTCGCCGACGGCGTCTTCGAGCTCAGCCTCGGATGGTGGCGTTTCCGCAGCGACGTCGTCCGTGAGGTGGCCTATCAGACTCTCACCAAGCAGGTGCGTGCGCAGCGCCACGCCGGCACGGCCACGGTGATGCTTGCGCACGGGTCGACGGCCATCGATGAAGTGGCGTATCACGCAGCGAGCGCCGCCGAGTTGGTCGCCGAGATCGGGCCCGTGCCCGGCGTGCTCGCGACGATTCGCGAACAGGCGGTACAGCTACTCCACGACGCCGCTCGTCGCTCGCTCGATGTGGGCGCGTTCCACCAAGCCCAGCGGCAAGCGACGCGCGGGCTCGAGCTGGGTACCGACGACCCTGACGTGCGTCGACACCTCTTGCTGGTGCGTGGAGAGGCGTTGCGCGAGCGGCGGATGGCAGGACTGGCCCGCGCCGACGGCGACGCAGTGCTGGCCGATTCGATCGAAGCGGGAGACCGCGCCACCGAGGCAGCGGCACGCCGATTGCTCGGCGTGCTCGATCAGCGCGACGGCGACCTCGAGGCGGCGCGATTTCAGCTGAGCCGCAGCGTCGAGCTGTTTCGCGAGCTCGGTGACGACATCGAGACCGCTGCCAGTCTGCGCGATCGCGGCTTTGCGGAGATCTTCGGCGGCTCACTGAGCGATGCCGAATGGCTGCTCGGCGAGTCGGAGGCAATGTCGGAGCAACTCGATGATCGGCGAGGGCGCGCGTGGGTGCGCCAGCACCAAGCGTGGGTGGCGTTCTTGTCGGGCGATGGCGAACTCGCCGAGGAGCGTCTGACGTTGGCGAGGGAGGAGTTTGCCGACCTCGGCGACCGGCAGGGCAGTGGGTGGGCCAACGGTCTGCTGGCGTATGTGCGCTTCTTCGAACGCGACTTCGCCGAGGCGGAACGTTTGGCCAACCAGGTGCGATCGAACGCCGTCGAACTCGGTGATCGCTGGGCGCCGTCGATGATGGACTCGCTCGTGGCGTCGATTCGGTTGTGGTCGGGGCGGTTCAGTGACTCCGAAGAGCTCAGCCGTCGTGCTCTCATCGGGTTTGAAGAGCTCGGTGATCGGTTCGGCATGGTGCAAGCGCTAGCGCCGCGTCTGCGTGCTCTGGTTGCACTGGGGCGGACCCACGAGGCGGAGCGCACGCTCGAAGAGATGATGAGCTTCGGGGAGTCGTTCGGGAATCTGAGTTATCCATGGATGGCGGTGGCCGGTGCGTCGGTACACATGGGCCTGGGCGAACGCGGGGTCACGGTGGGCGAGGAGTCGCTCGCCCGTGTGCTGGCGATGGGCGCCGAAGGGTCCGAGAACCGCATCACGCTCGCGCTTGCCCGGTGTCAGGTCGGCGAGCCCGACATCGCGCTTGCGATCCTGCTCGACGTGAGCCGCGAGTCACCGTACGCGGGGGCCGTCCATGCACTCGCCAGCGCCATGACCGGCGACGACCGTGCGGCCTGCGATTTCGCCGACGGTGTGATCGCCGATGATGGTGCCACGTATCTCGATCGGGTGATCGCCGACGTTGCCGCAGCCGCCGCCGACGTCCGCAGTGGACGCGCCGACGATGCGCGCAATCGGTTGGCCCGTGCCGCGCGTGTGGCTAGAGCCGCGGGCGACGCTGTCGCCCGTGCACTGGTGGCTGTGGCGTCGACGACATGGCTCGGTGCTCCCACGGCGACCGATGTCGAGCATCTGGGCCCAGGGTGGCGGCGAGTTGTCGACCACTTGGCGGCGATGGGGGCTCGACCGGAGCTGGCGGAACAGCCGTCGACGTGAGCGACCTCGACAGACACCGCAGCGGGCTGATCGTCGGACGATTCGACCCGCCACATCTCGGGCACTCGTACATGATCGATTGGGCCGCTGACCGTTGTGAGCAGTTGGTGGTGTACGTCAACACGTCGACCGAACTCGATGCCGCGCCGGGCGAGCTGCGGGCGGCATGGTTGTCCGAGCTGCACCCCCACGTCGAGGTGATCCACGTCCCCCATTCGCTGCACACCGACTGGGACGACGAAGCGTTGTGGGCGAAGTGGCTCGCCCTGTTCCGCGACCGCTGGCCGTTCGCTGACGGTCCGCATGCCGCTGGACCCGACGCGTTGTTCTCGTCGGATCCCTACATCGACGAGTTGGCCCGTCGGCTCGACGCCACCGCGGTGGTCGTCGACGCCGAGCGGACCAACGTGCCGATCAGCGCCACCCAGATTCGCGAGGCCCCCGGCGAACATCTCCACCGCCTCGCCCCACCCGTCCGAGCGTGGGTCGAGTCGGAGTGGCTCTGACATCTTCCCCAAAAAACCGGGGATTCCGTGCGTAAAGCGCACGGAATCCTCAACAGAAACGGGTGGTGATCAGCGGTTCGGTTGCTTGGTGACCCGCAGGTAGGGCTTCACCGGCTCCCAGCCGCCCGGGAACAGGTCGCGCGCCTCGTCGTCGGACAGCGCCGGCACGATGATCACGTCTTCGCCGTCGGTCCAGTTGGCCGGCGTGGCCACCTTGTGGTCGGCGGTGAGCTGCAGACTGTCGATGACGCGCAGGATCTCATCGAAGTTGCGGCCGGTCGAGGCCGGGTACGTGATGGTCAGCTTGACCTTCTTGTCCGGTCCGATGACGAACACCGAGCGCACCGTGAGGGTGTCATTGGCGTTCTCGTGGATCATGTCGTAGAGGTCGGCGACGTTGCGATCGGGGTCGCCGATCATCGGGAAATTGACGGCCTGGCCCTGCGTCTCCTCGATGTCCTTCTCCCAGTCGACGTGGCTGTCGACCGGGTCGACGGACAGGCCGATGACCTTCACGTTGCGCTTGTCGAACTCGGGCTTGATCGTGGCCACGTAGCCGAGCTCGGTGGTGCACACCGGGGTGAAGTCCTTGGGGTGGCTGAACAGCACGCCCCACGAGTCGCCAAGCCACTCGTGGAAGCTGATCTCTCCCTGGGTGGTGGGGGCGGTGAAGTCGGGTGCGGTGTCGCCGAGACGGACGGCCATGGTGGTTACTCCTCGTGGGTGTTCGGGTTCGGTGTGTTCGGGTCGATCCTGTGGGGACGTGCTGCGTGCAGCGGCGGACACGCTAACGCCTATTTCCGACCAATGCGATCGGGAATTGCCCGGACGGTTGTTCCCGAGCGCCGAGTAACGTCGGTGCCGTGAGCATCCCGGTGGAGATCGAGGACCTGCAAGCAGCAACCGACGAGCGCGGCTTCGCCTACCTGTTGACCGTGCGGGATTCGCAGACGCCACACGTCGTCGCTGTCGATCCGCAGTGGGCCGATTCCCAGCTCGTCATGTCGGTCGGGCGCGGGACGGCCGCCAACGCCCGCTCTCGTTCGACGATCACGCTGTGTTACCCGCCCGCTGACGACGACGGTTATTCGCTGATCGTCGACGGGTCGGCGTCGGTCGATGCCGATGACGTGCTCACCTTTGCACCCACGGGTGCGGTGCTGCACCGCCCAGCCGCGCCGGGGGCGACCGGTGCAACAGGGTGCAGCAACGACTGTCTGCCCGTTGGCAGCGACTAGCGGCGTGTGCCGTCAGCCGAGTTGTAGTCGAACTCGGTTGAGCGGTCCTCGCTCGACCTCGGCGGACACGGCGCGACGTTCGCCGCCGAGCCACACGGCGACGTCGCCGCCGGCCTCGATGTTGGCCAACCATTGCGAGTCTGCGCGCACCGTGCTCACTTCGATGCGATCACCGAGCCGCATCGCCAAGAGTGGCACCGCCCGAGTCTTGCCGGAGACCCGGCCGGTGGTTTCGACGACCACCGCTCCGGCACCGATCGGCCATGGGTTGCAGACTCCAGCCTGCACTGCTGGACGGATCACTGAGTTGAGCGTGCGGAACGCTTCTTGCGTGTTGGGGAGCGTCACGGCTCAGCCCATCTGAGAGGTCGAGGTGATGTCGACCACCATGACGACGCGCTCGTCGCCCGGCTGGTGGAACGGGTACGCGTCGGCGTCCATGTACTTCTTGGCCATCGAGTCGATGAAGGCGTTCGACGAGTCGTCGTCGACCCGTTCGACGGTGCCGCGCATCTCGAGGTAGCGGTACGGGTTGTCGGGGTCGATGCCCGAGATGGCGATGGCCGGGTTCTTCGTGAGGTTGCGGTATTTCTGGCGTCCCTTGGTGAGCGAGAACACGAACTTGCCGTCCGTCCAACCGCCCCAGACAGGCGTTGATTGGAGTTCGCCTTTCGGGCCGGTGGTAGCGATGTGCCAGAAGGTCTTCTTGTCGAAGAGATCGGTGTAGTCGGCGGGAACGCTCATACCGCGTACAACAGCGGCAGTTCGGTGATCATTCCGACACGGTCATGTCGTTGGCGGACGCCAGATCGGCCACAACGTCGGGCCATCGGGGAGCTCGATCGCGCCGGTGGCCTCGAAGCCGTGTCGTTCGTAGAGGGCTCGGCTCCTCGGCGTGGTCGACTCGATGGCGCGATGGTTTTGCCACGACTCGAACACGTCTCGCCGGTCGCGGGCCACGACGATGTAGTGAACGTCGTCGCGCATCGGCAGTCCGTCGAGCGGGGTGTGGGTCTTGATGAACCGCCGATGGGCTTGGCGTTCGTACGTGGCGAACACCTCGCGTGCAGAGTGGGTGTTCACGTCGAGCCACGGACTGATGGCGTCGAGCTTGTCGGGAAACGTCGGACCATCGAACACCATCACCGCACACAACATCTGCGTCCAGGTGGTCCCGCACTTCGGTGGCGTGGAGATCACGCTGTCGCCCGGGCCGTGCTCGAAGCGGGTCCATCGGTCGTTGTCCGAGATGAACCCGGCGTATCGAGTGAAGTCGTCCACGCCGCCCATGTTTCTGGGACCGGCGTGGATGTGATGAGTCAGGGGGCTGGCGTGAACACCGCGGGTGAGCACCGAGTCGCTGAACGTGACGTTGCCGCTCGTGCTGCCGCAGGTAGAGGTGACCTCGGTGGGCGACCTGCTCCGGAGTGCGTCATCTCAGGTCGAGACGTACTCTCCTGGGGCGTTGGCGACCGGCGGTTGCCTCAAGTTGACTACTGCGAGTGGCCCGGGTGACGATCCGGGTCGAGCCCCTGTAGCTCAGTGGATAGAGCGTCGGTTTCCTAAACCGTGCGTCGCAGGTTCGATCCCTGCCAGGGGCGCTACAAAACCCCAGCTAGATCGACTCCATATCATTGCGAGCGCATCTAACTACGGGTTTGTCCCATATCTGTCCCATATCTCACTAATGTGTTTTGAGTGAGCAAGGGCAGCATGCGGCTCAAGCGGCCCCCCGACTACTGGGAGCTGCGCGCCTACGCCGGCCGTGACCCGCTCACCGGGAAGTCGCGGTAC
>JABSQH010000161.1 GCA_013213745.1 Ilumatobacteraceae bacterium
ATGTGCCGCCTGTGGTGATCGGCGCATCGGTTTCGCTGACCACTTTAGTTTCACTGCTTACCGTCGCGGTATCGTTGCTACCATTGATTAGAACCGTAACCGTTGATGGCGTGCCATCTGCACTGGTGACATTGAATGTCTCAGTCACGTTTTGACCCACATTTAATTCGTTAAATGCCGAGTTAGCTGTGAATGTCCAAACGCCATCGGTACCGATCGCGAACACACCATGGGTGCCAGTGGTCGTATTGGCTGTGAATGTATTGTCTGTATTATCAACATCAGTCGACGTTAATGTGCCGCCTGTGGTGATCGGCGCATCGGTTTCGCTGACCACTTTAGTTTCACTGCTTACCGTCGCGGTATCATTGATGCCGTCAAATACTATATCCGCGGTCGCCTCGACTGAGTCAACCGTGCCGTCATTCGCCGTTACGCCTAACGTGTAGATCACATCAACCAGCGCGTCATTAGCCAGTGCGGCTTCCCCCTCGACTGTTAAGGTTACCACGCCACTGCTGTCATCTTTGATTTCGAAGTAGTTATTGTCGTTGCCGCTGCTGATGCTGTAGGTGACATTGGCACCGTCCAGGTCGCTGGCAATAAAGGTGGCGACCGTATCACCCGCTTGCCCGACATTTTCAACTTTAGTTGAGCCGGTATTGGTATTGAACACCGGCGCATCGTTACTGCCACTCACGGTAATAGTGATAGTTTTAGCTTCGCTCACACCACTGTCGTTATCAGTCGCGGTGTAGGTGAACGTTACTTTTTCGTTCGCGCCCACGGCCAAGTCATCAAAATCGCTGCCAGGAGTAAACGTATAGCTACCGTCATCTTTAAAGCTCAAGCTACCTTTACCGTCACTCACATCAGCAACTAACTGGTAACTGACGTCTGTGCCGTCCACATCAGTAGCAGCTGGTACCTTGCCCTCAAGCACGGTATTTTCACCAGTCGTTGCTGTAGCATCAACCGCCACTGGCGCATCGTTCACCGCGGCCACAGTGATCGTCAACGTGCCCACATCGGTTAACGCCCCGTCTGTCACGGTGTAAGCAACCGAGTCCGTGCCGTTAAAGTTCAACGCTGGCGTGTAGGTATAACTGCCATCTGCCGCCAGCACCAAGGTGCCGCCCTGCGTCGTGGTAAATGTACCCGCCACAACGCTCAAGTTAGCGCTGTCTAAATCGATGTCATTGCTGTCTAACTCTATTGTTGAGGTAAACGGCGTATCTTCTGTTGCAGTGATCGCATCATCAACGGCCTCCGGCACATCGTTCACCAAGATGGTTCCCGCGAGGGTAACGTTCACTAACGCTTCAGAAGTCTTGCCCGTTGTTGAGTTAGCAACAACCGTGAACGCCGGTAAATCATTACCTGCATTCACATGCTCCGCACCAGCTTGGGTTAAGATCACAGTGCCCGTGACGCCATCAATTGAAAAGAATGCGTTAGGCGTGCCCAGTGAGAATTCAATGTCTCCGCCATCTTCATCTGTAGCGCTGTCCACGGTCACCACTGTATCGCCAGTATTCGTTGCATCTTCTGTAAAGGTACTTACTGGATTGAGCGTTAGTTCAAGTGCATCATTAACACCCGAGGTATTAGTAGGGTTTACATCTTGTGAGTCCGTATTACCGCTGGTGCTGGTTGCCGTAACTGTAAAGTCTGGTAAGTCATTACCTGCTTCAACAATCGCTACACCTGCCGCCGTCAATGTTATTTCACCTGTGCTCGCATCAATTTTATAGTTAGTCGTATCATCGATAGCGTAACTAACTGTGCCGTCATCCGGATCAGTCGTTGCTGACGTCGCAATAGTGGTTTCAGTATCCACTGTACCTTCCACTAACTCAGTTGTTGGCGTAACAGTTAACGCCAGACCATCGTCAACATTTGTGGTATTCGCTGGATCAACATCTTGTGAATCTGTATTACCGCTGGTGCTGGTTGCCGTAACTGTAAAGTCTGGTAAGTCATTACCTGCTTCAACAATCGCCACACCTGCCGCCGTCAGTGTCACTTCACCTGTGCTCGCATCAATTTTATAGTTAGTCGTATCATCGATAGCGTAACTAACTGTGCCGCCATCCGGATCCGTCGTTGCTGACGTCGCGATAGTCGTTTCAGTATCAACTGAACCTTCAACTAACTCGGTAGCTGGAGTTACGATTATCGCTAGGCCGTTATTGATATCAGATGTATCAGCCAAACCAACCGTATCAGTCATACTTGTATCTACAAATATTTTACTTTGCCCAGCTTGCGTAAAGGTTTCAGTCTCAAATTCCGCATGCGCCAGAGTTTCATCACCGATACGCTCTACAGTTATAGCAGAAGAACGACCGCCATCACTAGCACTACCAGCAGCAGTACTAACAGGATCAATAAACTCTTCATCAGATAGGATTAAGTCTTGAATGGCACGAATTTCAGCTAAAACATCGTCACTAACTTGAGGTTGGTCTTGTTCAGGTTTATCACTAGATGCGGTAATTTCATCTAACACATCCATTGCTACATCAGGCGTGTCAGCATCATCATTTACTTTAAAATGTTCATCGATAATCACTTGTGAACCATCGGCATATTTCAATATGACCTGA
>JABSQH010000162.1 GCA_013213745.1 Ilumatobacteraceae bacterium
AGCGCTTTCTTGGTCACCAAAACCTGCTGTTGAGCGGCGTCCTCCTCTTGGCCCCCATCGCGTGCAGCGACGACGCCGCGGATGATAGCGAGACCGAGGGAAGCTCAAGCGACACCCAACTCGACGAGTCAACCAAGGAAGACACGACAGCAGACACGGGCGACGGCGACACTGGCGATGGTGATGGCGATACTGGCGACGGCGACGGCGACGGCGATGCTGGCGACGGCGATACAGGCGATGGCGGCGACACCGGCGACGGCGACAACAACCCCGACTGCGGCTTTGATACCGGTCTTGAGTGGGAGCCCTTAGACGACGCGGCAACTATCTGGCAGCTCGAAAGCGAGAACGGAGACACTTGCGTGTGGCTCGAGCGCTCGGTCGACCCCGACGCGATCGGGACCTCCGGTACCACGGCTTTCATCCTCGAGGCCTTCCGTGTGGGACGAGCTGAGAGCGTCGTCGACGTGAGCGATCCCAAGGACCTCACTTGGAATACGACCTATCACAACTTCATGGATACGACGGAGGCTGTGACCGACACACACTGGTACGAGCTGACGACGCTCGGCAGCTACTTCACGCCGTTTGTGTATACCGTCGCCGCCTACGAGTACGAAGGTGGTCCTCTGGTATGGGGTCCGATCGACATCCTCCCGCCCGGCTGAGGTCAAAGAGCAGAGGTCCAACGTGGCCAACCTTGGCCGGAGACCCCGCAGGAGCCTAGTTGTGGGCGCTTAGCGGCAAGTCGAGTTGCCAGTGCTTGAGTTCAAGGCCACCGCAAACGCGACAAGACCGCATCTGACACGGACGCCGTTCCTGACCCTCAAAACACCCGTCGAGCACCACAAACGCAATCGGCGGACATGCCCTCTCTCCATGGAACGGGTTCTGCGAGCCCTTCCGCTAGGTGGACGCTGGCGCTGCGTGTCAGTGCGGGTTATGGCGCGGGCGCGAGGCGCTGCTTAGCCTCGGCATCAAGACGCGCTCCGACCCGGAACTCACCCCAATGAAAACGGACGTACTTCGACTTGGCTCTTTGATCGGTCTGCTCGCGCTGGCTGGTTGTGCAGATGACGGCACAATCACTGACACGGCCTCTGGCAGCACCGACTCCACCGATGATGATGCGACCGAAAGCAACGATGCTTCGGCTACCGAGGACACCACCGATTCGGTGGATGACACGGGCGATGGTGACGGTGACGGCGGCGACGGTGACGGCGATGGTGAAGGTGGCGACGGAGACGGTGATGGTGAGTGCGGTGACGGAACTGTTGACCGCGGCGAAGATTGTGATGACGGCGGCGAGTCCGAAGCGTGCAACTCAGATTGCACGGCGGCCTCCTGTGGCGACGGCGTCCTCAACATGACGGCCGGCGAGGCCTGCGACGACGGAGACGACAACTCCGACCTCGACGCTGACGCCTGTCGTACCGACTGCATGTTGCCCTGGTGTGGCGACGGCGTTCGTGACGCAGCCGAGGAGTGCGATGACGGCAATATGGATGACGGTGACGGCTGTTCATCCTGTGTTGTCGACTACGGGTTCGACTGCGACCCAGCTGGAGACGGTGATGGAGACGGTGATGGCGATGGAGATGGAGATGGCGATGGAGATGGCGATG
>JABSQH010000163.1 GCA_013213745.1 Ilumatobacteraceae bacterium
ACTCGAACTCCTCGGTGCGGATCCGCAAGGTCACCTGCACGCCCAACACGGCGGCCAAGATGCCGATCATCTGCAGAATGGTCGTCAAGAAGGCGAGTGTGAGACCGGCCTCGTCGGCGCCGCCGGAGGAGACGAAGTCGGCCATCGCCGGGTTGTTGGCGGCGATGTCGTTGATCGAGGTCGACAGACTCCCGAAGATAAGTCCGAGGATGGCGAGCGCGATCAGCCACGAGATCAGCGCACCTCGATGAAGCCGAAGGGCGAGGCCCCAGACGTTCCCGACGATCCCGGCGTGTGCTGCGCCCGGCCGCGACGCAATGATGCCACCACCGAAGTCCCGGCGAGATTGCAGTTCGAACGCAATCGCAACCATCGCAATCGAGAACACCAACGCCAGCAGCAGCGGCCATGGGTTGTTGCCCGTCGCCGGGCGGGTCTCCTCCAGCCACCCGAACGGCGTCACCCAGATGGCCCACTCTGCCGTACCGCTCGAGTCGATGTAGCCGCGCACGACATACAAGATGCCGAGCGTCGCCATGGCGAGGCTCGAGGCCGTGCGCGCCTCGGACCCGAGCTGCGCCGTGACTGCAGCGACACCGGCGAACATGAGGCCCGACGCTGCGAAGGTGGCCGACAAGACCGCGGAACTGACGACACCACCACCGCACGCGATGGTGACCAAGAAGCAGATCACGCCGAGTGCCACCGACGCCATCGAGGCCAGGGCGACGGCCGTCATCAGCCGAGAGGGCCGCGCCAGGACACCTGAGGCGAGTAGCTCGGCGCGGCCGGAGTCCTCATCGGCGCGACTGTTGCGCACGACGATCAAGATCGCCATCAGCCCGGCGAAGAAGGCACCAAGCAGTCCTGCTCGCCAGGCATTGAACCCATCGGCAGTCGTCAGATCGCGAGCCGGTCCGAAGATGAGGGACAGCGCCGGGTTGCCACCGATGGCCGATGCCAGCTCTTGGCGGTCCTTCTGATCGGGGAACACCCATGCATATGCCAGCACCGACGACGCCGACAGCATCGTGATCACGGCGATCCACGGCGCGATGTTGCGAGCGTCTTGCCTCGCCGTCACCTTCAGTAACGGTCGGGTACCGATGAAGGACGTCACGTCGTTGAGAGCTCGTCGCGGTCGAGTGGGTTGTCGTATTGCTGCAGGAAGAGATCCTCCAGCGACGCTGGTTCGACCCGGAGCGCCGTCATCTCGTGGGGGACCAGTGCAGCCATCGCGGCATTGACCTGGTCGGGGTCGACCGAGCCGGTGAGTCGGTTTCGTGCGTCCAGGCGAGCGTCGTGGATGACACCGATCGATCCAACGTCGGTCGGCGGGTTGTTGAGCGTGGCCTCGATGGTGACCCGCGTGTGACCCCGCAGGTCGTCGAGTGTGCCCGTCTCGACGATACGCCCCTGGCGGATGATGCTGACCCGGTCGGCGAGTGCCTCGACCTCGCTCATGATGTGGCTCGACAGCAACACCGTCGTGCCCTTGGTCTTTTCGGCGGCGATCTCGTCCTGGAAGATCGACTCCATCAACGGGTCGAGGCCCGACGTCGGCTCGTCGAGGATCAGCACTTCGACGTCAGCGGCCAACGCCGCAACGATCGCCACCTTCTGGCGGTTCCCTTTGGAGTATGTGCGCCCCTTTTTGGTCGGATCGAGCTCGAAGCGATCGATAAGCTCCGCTCGCCGCTTCGGGTCGAGCCCACCGCGCAGGTTGCCGAGTAGATCGATCGTCTCGCCGCCGGACAGCCCTGGCCACAGCGTCACATCGCCGGGGACGTAGGCGAGTCGGCGATGCAGTTCGACCACGTCGGTCCACGGGTCGGCGCCCAGCAAACGGACCCGGCCCGACGCCGGTCGCAGCAGGCCGAGCAGTACGCGGATCGTCGTCGATTTCCCTGCGCCGTTCGGACCGAGAAACCCGTGAACCTCTCCGGGAGCGACCGACAGCGTCAGCTGGTCGAGCGCCGTGAACGACCCGAAGGTCTTGACCAGATCTTCGATGTCGACTGCGAGGTCGTGGGCGGTCGCTGGGTCGTCTGCCATGTTGCCTCCCGTAGTCGTTCTGGCACCCCACGCGGTTGTAGTTCAGCAGAGCGTGAGTCGCAAGGGATCCGGCGTGTCGACTTGCTCAGAGCGCAGCCGCATGGCCGGCCGACTCGACCGTCACAGTGTTGCTCGCCCAGCGAACCAATGCGGTGAGGTGATGTCGTCGTGCAACGTGGCGCGGCTGGCGGCCGTGGATCGCGAATCTGCTCCTGCGGTCGTCATCCCGGCGCTGATCTCGACGGGCTGGTCGATCATTCGGATCGCCGAGTTCAATACGTGGCGATTCGCAACACCGAACGACTCGCTGTGAACGGCGTCGTCAACTCCGTCGGGTCACGCGGCGACAGTTACGACAACGCGCTCGCCGAGTCCATCAACGGGCTCTACAAGACCGAACTCGTCCGCAACACGGGCCCGTGGCGCGGCCTCGACCTCGAACTCGCGGCCCTCGAATGGATCGACTGTTTCAACCACCGTCGCCTCTTCCACGAACTCGGACGCATCCCACCGGCCGAGTTCGAGACACTGCACTACCGTCAACACGACTCAGGCCACCAGGCCGAGACTCACACCGACACGCCTGCGTGCAACCCGGTGAGGTTCAGAGCACGGTCTGATGCACAACGTTGGATGGACAATGGCCGCCATGATCGCTCGTGCCACCAAAGATGACATGGAACAGCACGCAATCGCCGAGGCACGACGCTTTGCAGAACGACAGGGACGGATGAAGCAGGTACTTGCATCGGCACTCGTGGCGATCGCCCTCATCGGATGCTCATCCTCTGATGGTGGCTCTGATCAGCCAAACAGCCCTGAGCAGCCAAACAGCCCTGAGCAGCCAAACAGCTCTGAGCAGTCAGACGGCCATGAACAGTCAGACGATGCTACGAACGAGCTTCCGTCGATCGAAGAGGTCAAGGACTTGATGTTTGAGACAGCTGATGAGTTCGGATACGTCCCGAACATTGACTTGCTCGATGAGTCGGCCCAAGCGACCTTGGAGCTGTGCGACACAGAGCTCACTGATGACCTCTCGTATAAGGTCATCTGGACCACGAACAACCTGATTGACGCACAGAAGGCCCTTCACTTGAGGGTGTGCCCCTGGCGAGCAGCAGATCTCGGCCTTGAGTAATTAGTGCGATTCGGCAGCCGAGCCCACCCTTTGGAGGCGAGGAGTGCGCGCCTTGGTGTCGCTCCAGACTCCGGACAACGAGCGTGGCGCCTTCGGCATTCTGGATCGTGCACTCGATGCCCGCATCGGCGCAGGCTTCTCCGATGAGTGGTCGATCGAACGCTTCTTCACGCGCTGACGATGCCGAGTCGTCGTCGCCGCAGGCAGCGGCCACGATCGACAACGCGGCAATGGCTGCAACGGTGCGCTTCAAGCGCTTGTTCACGCGACCATCGAGTTGGCCGCGACAGGGGAGGACTCCGCAGGGTTGGTGAGCAGTGCGTCCCATGACCACTCGGCGGCGCCCACTAGCGGCGCCTCGGCTCCCAGCTTCGCCGGAACGACCTCAGCCCAGTTACCTGACGAGTCGAACACGCGGCGCTCGAGTTCGCGCTGCATCGCTCGCTCGATGTGCGCATAGATCGGAACGAGGGCCCCGCCGAGCACCACGCGCTGTGGGTCAAAGATGTTGATGAGTGCGGCCACGCCGACTCCGATCCATATCCCGTGTTCGTCGAGCGCATCGAGCGTGCGTTGGTCGCCTTCTGCCGCCGCGCTCATCACGGCGTCGAGACCTGCGCGACGCCGTGTGTTGCGCCGTCCGGCGCGCTTCAGTAGCGCGACCTCGCCGGCTTCGGTCTCCCAACAGCCGGTCGATCCACACTTGCACGTCCGGCCGCCGGTCCGCACCGGAATGTGACCCACCTCGGCGGCGAACCCGCGCGCCCCACGCAGCGGCTGGCCATCGACCACGACGCCGCCGCCGACACCGACCTCGGCGTACACGTAGACGACATCGTTCACTCCCTTCGCCGCGCCACGCCGGGTTTCACCGAGTGCGCCGGCGTCGCCGTCGTTCACGACCGTCACCGGAACCGGGGTGTTGAGGTGAGCCCGGAGTATCTCGCCGAGCGGCACTTCGCGCCAGCCGAGGTTTGGGGCAAGAACAACGGCGTTGTCGGATCGGCGAACCGATCCGGGGACGGCCACCGTGATGCCGTGGACAGCTGCGTCGCCGCAGTCGTCGAGCGCTGAACCAAGTAGCTGTGCCAGTTGGTCGACCGTGTCGACCGGGGAGGCGTCGGCGCGTCGTTCGACGCGCACGACGCTGCGGATCGTGCCCCCAAGCGAAACGACCGCAATCGCAACGGTGTCGACGAGGATCTCCATTGCGAGTGTCACGTGCAAGGCATTGGGCGCGACGAGCGTTGACGGCCGGCCAGGGCTTCCGCTCGACACAGAACTGTTCTCGGTGACGAGGCCGAGGCGCGCGAGGTCGCCGACGATGGTCTTGACCGCACTGCGGGTCAGTCCGGTGGTCGCGCCGAGGTCCGACCGCGTCACCGGACCTGAGCAATGGAGATGTCGCAGGACGATGCCAAGATTTCTCTGGCGGATCTGCTCACTTCTTGCGCCTGCACTTCCCGTCGCCACTCGCGCCATCCTTCGATCGGGCCGACGCGGTTCGTTGTTTCGTCCGCCGTCCTGGAGTTTGTAGTAACCTAGAACAAATCTCGCTGTCGGTCGAGCCGCTTTCACGGCGCCGCCCGGCCGGCTGACTTCACGGGGACCGAAATGGACGACAGCTTCTTCTCGCAGACCGACTCGATTCGGTACGAAGGACCGGAGAGCGACAGTCCGCTTGCGTTCCGCTGGTACCAAGCCGACCGGATCGTCGGCGATCGCACCATGGCCGAACACCTGCGATTCGGCGTGTGCTACTGGCACTCGTTCGCGTGGGACGGGTTCGACATCTTCGGCGCCGGCACGCTCGACCGACCCTGGCACCCGAACAACGCGCCCACCATGGCGCCGATGGCTGCCGCGCGCATGAAGATGGATGCGGCGTTCGAGTTCTTCTCGAAACTCGGGGCACCCTTCTTCTCGTTCCACGATGTCGACATCGCGCCCGCTGGAGCGACCTTTGCCGAGTCGTGCCGCAATCTCGACGAGATGGTGGAGTACGCCGCAAAGAAGATGGCGGAGACCGGTGTCCGTCTGTTGTGGGGCACGACGAATGCGTTCTCTCACCCTCGGTTCATGTCGGGAGCCGCGACCAATCCCGATCCAGAGCTGTTCCGGTACGCGGCTGCACAAGTCGCGCATTGCATGCAGAAGACCCACGAACTCGGCGGCGCGAACTACGTGTTGTGGGGCGGCCGCGAGGGCTACGAGACGTTGCTCAACACCGACATGCGACGTGAGCGGGAGCACCTCGGCCGTTTCATGAACATGGTCGTCGAGCACAAGTACGCGATTGGTTTCGAGGGCACGCTGCTCATCGAGCCCAAGCCGATGGAACCGACCAAGCACCAGTACGACTTCGACGTGTCGACGGTGCACGCGTTCTTGCAGGAGTTCGGTCTCGACCAAGAGATCAAGGTCAACATCGAGGTGAACCACGCCACGCTGTCGGGACACGACTTCCACCACGAAGTTGCGGCCGCGGTCGCCGCTGACATCTTTGGGTCCGTCGATGCCAACGCCGGCGACGACCGCCTCGGCTGGGATCTCGATCTGTTCCCGATGTCGGTCGAGCAGATGTCGCTCGGATTGCTCGAGATACTCCGAGGCGGAGGCTTCACGACCGGTGGATTGCTGTTCGACTGCAAACTGCGACGCCAGTCGACGAGCCGCGACGACCTGTTCATCGCGCACATCGGCGGAATGGACACGTTGGCCAAGGCGCTCCTCGTCGCCCAGTCGATTCTCGACGACGGCGAACTTGATCGGCGTCGTCGGCAGCGATACGCCGGGTGGTCTGAGCCCCGCGGGCGTGAGATCCTCGACGGCACGGTGACACTGGGTGAGATTCACGACGAGCTGATCTCACGCGAGCACGATCCCGTTCCGGAGAGCGGACGTCAGGAGCTGCTCGAGCGTTTGGTGGCGAGGCACATCGATCAGGTGCGCTGATGACTGCGCTGCCGCCCGACCTCGCGCTCGGTGTCGACTGCTCGACGCAGTCGACGAAGGTGCTCGTGGTCGAGGTGCCATCGGGCCGAGCGGTGGCCGAGGCGTCGGCGCGGCACCCGGCGACGACGCCACCCGTGTCGGAGCAACATCCCGATGCATGGTGGGGTGCACTCTGTCGTGCGCTCGCCGACGTTCCGGTCGATGTGCGCAGGCGCGTGGTGGCGCTGTCCGTCGCAGGTCAGCAGCACGGGCTTGTCGTTCGGGGTGCGGATCGCCAGCCGCTGCGTCCGGCTGTCTTGTGGAACGACACGACCGCGGCGCCGACGATCGCCGAGCTGGTGCAGGAACTTGGTGCAGAAACATGGGCCCGGGCCACCGGCAGTGTTCCGCTCGCGGCCTTCACCATCGCCAAGCTGGCGCATCTCGCTCGTCACGAACCAGACGTGGTGGGGGCGACTCGTTGGATCGGCCTGCCGCACGACGATCTGACGTGGCGGTTGACCGGACACCACGTGACCGATCGCGGCGACGCGTCCGGGACCGGATGGTTCGATCCGGTGGCCAACGAGGTGCGAGTCGACCTGCTCGAGGCTGCCACCGGTGACGGGGCGCGACTTGCCGCCTGTCTCCCGCTGGTGCTGGCCCACACCGAGCCAGCGGGATCACTCACCGCGGAGGCCGCCGAGGCGACGGGTCTGCCGGAGGGCGTCCGTGTTGCGGCTGGCACTGGCGACAACATGGCGGCGGCCCTTGGCCTCGGTCTGATCGACGGTGACGTGGTGATCTCGCTTGGTACCTCCGGGACGGCGTATGCGCGTTCGTCGACGCCGACACACGATGCGTCCGGCGCGGTCGCCGGGTTCGCGAGCGCCGATGGTGCGTACCTGCCGCTCGTCTGCACGCTGAATGCAACGAAGGTGACCGACACGGTCGCAACGTGGCTCGCCACCGACGCAACGGGGCTGTCGGAAATGGCGCTCGCCGCCCGCGACGACCCCGGCTCCGTCTCGCTGACGCCGTACTTCGACGGGGAGCGGACCCCGAATCTGCCGGACGCGATGGGCGAGTTCCACGGTCTCACCAACGAGACCACCCGAGAGCAGATCGCGCTCGCCGCCCATGACGGCGTGCTCCGCGGGTTGCTGGCCGGCGTCGACGCACTCGCCGCTGCCGGCGCCAACACAGCCGGTCGCCGATATCTGGTCGGGGGTGGTGCACGGTCGCATGCCTACCAACAGCGTGCGGTCGACCTTGGCGGGCAACCGATCATCGTTCCGGAGATCGACGAGGCGGTGGCCTTCGGAGCCGCCCGCCAAGCCGTGCAGCTCGTCGCCGACTGACCGCCGGCGCCCGCCGACAGAGATCCGCTCGAGTCGGTCGGAGATGACCTTCGGTCGTGCCCCGTTCCGGCGTCGAGGTCAGAGCACCAGCCGGCACATCACCCATGATGAAGTAGGCAGATAGCCCCTCGACGAGCGTCGCAATCGACATCGATGTGCCGCCGTCGTCGGTGTGGCCCCTGTTGTCCGACATCAACCTGCCCGGCCGATTCTCCGAGGAGTTCGTCCGGGGGGAGTGGATCGACGACGGGGCGGAGGTCGGGGCGACGTTCTCGCGGTCACCATCGACACGAGGCGGTCGGGGAAGGGAGCGTGGTCTGCACCGTCACGGCGATGGAGCCGGCGAGGGTGCTCGAGTGGACCGTCGGCGACGTCAACTTCGAGGTCGCTCGTTGGCGCTTCGATCTCGAGCCCGCAGGAGCGCAGGGGTCGAGGCTCCGATTCAGCGCCGAGATGGGCCCAGCGCCGTCGGGTTTCGCGCCGGCAATCGAACGCATGCCCGAGCGCGAGGAGGACATCGTCGCTGGTCGACTCGGACAGTCGGCGGCGAATATGCAGCGCACGGTTGACGGCATCAAGGAGCTCGCCGAGAACACCCGTGACGATGTCGCGCACGAAGGCTGACAATCGGGATCGCACCGCCCGTCGCAACTACGGAGCGGTGGTCAACGCTGACGCTGCGATATCTCGGATGTCGACGTCGTAGCTCTGGTCGGGAGGCATGTCGAGCGGGTCGACACCGTAGATCGCGTCAAGCCAGATCAGCGTTCCCGTGTCTTTGGCCATGGTCGCCGCGTGACCCTTCGCGTCGGTGAACACCGACGAGCTCTTCGGCCCGACCAGAGCCATCAGCTCGGGGATCAGGCCCTGCTCGAATCGGGAGCGGATCTCGTACAACGCTGTGCCGTGGTAGAAGGTGAACACGTCGACTCCCTGTGACGCCTCGCTGATGTTCTCAGCCAGTTGCTGGTACAGCGGGTAGGCGGCATCGGTGAGTGCTCGATGGTCGGCGGCGGTCGCGTACTCACCCGGGAAGTCCGCCCATGGCATTGCCAGCCCGAACCGTGTCTCGGGATTCTGCGCGACTGCATACGCGACGATCTCGAGGATCGCCTGGTCGCTGAGTGTGTGGTCTTTGATGACGTGGTTGCCTGGGCTGGCCGCCTCGCGGAACTCACTCGAGCAGCAGATCAAAACGACGAGGTCCACGGCGCCGTCGTCGAGCTGCTCTTTGATGAGAGCCTGGACATTCGGGTCCTCCCACATCGCTTGGGGGGAACCCTTTTCACCTCCCCGGAATACCACCCGCTGCTCGTGCCCGGCGATACCTGCACGACGAGTGGCGTCGGCCATTTCTTCGGCGAACGGTCGGCCGAAGCTGTGTCCGGCGTACAGCACTGTCAGGCCGTCTTGGACTGCTGCGTCAGCGGGTGGCGTCGTCGCAGCGGACTCCGCAGCGGTCGACGGTGTCGCGGTCGACGCCGTGGTCGTGGTTGAGGTCGTCTGTTCGGTTCCCTGCGTCGCAGGCACGGATGTCGTCGCCGATATGGCTGACGTCAGTGGTAGCTGCTTGGCCGAATCTTGTGAGCAAGAGGCGAGCAACAGCGCAGCGGCGATGGCCGCCAGAGCCGCCCGCAATCTCACCTCGATCACTGTACTTCCGCCGAGAGTTCGACACTGGTCGGCCCGCTCCCGTGCCCCAGCACGGCAATGCCCGTCGGTGCGCCATGGCGGGGCAGTCCCGCTGCGCCCATTGGTCGTCGCACGCCGTGTTATTGATCGTCAACGTCGAATGCGCAAACTCAGACCTTCGACCAGGTCCACGGCACGGCCACCCAACACGAAGCCCGCGCCTGCTGCCCCGTCGTGCACAGCCACGTCGCCATCGATGACGACGTGAAAGGCGACATCCGGGTCAGAGGCTGAAACGGTGAACGCACCGGTGTTGGTGCTCCCACCACAGAGCGCCAGTGCGGGGCTGAACGCAGCGACATATCGCAGGCATGCGGCGACCTCGTCGGGTTCCTCGGTCGGAGACACTCTGAGCGGCAGGAGCACGTCGCGTTCGTGGATCCAGGCGTCCCACAGGGCATGGTGCAAGACGTCGCTCACGGTGACGTGTCCAGGCGGTGATTCCGCAAGCCGCACCCAGTCGGAGGATATGAGGCCGGCCCATGAAACGGGTCGGCTCACCAGCGACGCCCGACGGGGCCATCTTGGCCCGGTGCACGCCTGTGCGCAGCGCCGGTCGGTGGCGTCAGCCAGAGGTGACCGCCCGCACGGCGACGGCCGCACCGCCGACCGCCGCCGACCGGGCCAGCGACACGATGCTTGCCGGGGTCGCGAGGTCACCCATCGTGCCCCGGTACACACTGGCCGGCAGATCGTTGAACGCCACCGCCGCCGCCGGGTCGGGGATTCCAGCGGTGATCATGCCGAGGGCGAAGACCCTGCCGCCGGCCACATCGGTTCGAGACGTTCGGGTGGCATGGAGTCCGAGCAGCAGTGCAACTGCAGCGATGACGATCGCGGCGCCGATGACGATCCGCATCGTCCGGTCGTCAGCGAGCGCCACCACCGCAAGGCCGACTGCGAGGCCGACGGGCACGCCGAGCGCCGCCCGTCCGACGGTTCCGCGGTCAGCGTGATGCCCGTCGACGATGACGTGCCGGACCGTCAAGAGGAGTGTCGCCATGATCGTCGGGTCCGGCAGGAACGCCGGGTCAACGGCGATCAGTGCGGGACCGGCGACGAGCCCGATCCCGAGACCGACGGTCGCATGGATGGTGGCGTCACTCGATCCGCATGCGGCAAAGGCGAATGTCGCGAGAACCGCCAGCGTCGCTGTCGGTTCGGCGTGGTGTGATGGCGCGGGGAGCGGCGGCATGCGTTCGGGGTCGCGCCGCTCGAAGGCTGTGGGTAGTCTTCGTCCGTGCCGTCGGCTGCGACTGTCGATCCACCACGTCACCCGTGGAACGCGTCGTTCTCGTGGCGGGTGGGCGAGCCTCCGTTCCGACAGCTCACCGACGCGCAGGTCGAGCAGTTCGACCGCGACGGTTTCGTCGTCGTGCCCGACGTGTTCGATGCCGACCTTCTCGATCCGCTGGTCGCCGAGATCGACGAGGCCATCGCCACGGTCGATGCCCTGCTCGAGCAGAGCGAGGACGGCCGTATCGCCATTGCTGAATCCGGAGCGATCACCTTCGCTCCCCACCTGGTCGCTCGGTCGTCGCAGTTGCGGGCCTTCGCGGCTGGTCCGTTCTTCGCTGGAGTGTGTCACGACTTGATCGGTCCCGATGTCAACCTCTACTGGGATCAGGCGGTGTACAAGAAACATCAGAAGCCCCGTCGATTCCCTTGGCACCAGGACAACGGCTATGCGTACGTCGAGCCGCAGCAGTACCTGACCTGTTGGTTGGCTCTGACCGATGCCACGGCGGAGAACGGTTGTCCGCGCGTGCTGCCGGGCGTGCACCGGCAGGGCACGTTGGCGCACACGTACCGTGATCCCCTCGGTTTCGAACTGGTGCAGACGCCCGACCCCGACGACGTGGTCGTCGCCGAGGTGTCCGCCGGTGGGGTCGTGCTCTTCTCGAGCCTCACGCCACACCTCACCGGACCGAACCACACCGACGAGGTGCGCAAGGCGTACATCCTGCAATACGCCCCGACCGGAGCCGAGGTGCTGGTCGGGGATCCACCCTCGCCGCCGAGGTCGCGACAGCGGGCCGACGCACCCGATCGCCAGTTCCCCGTCGTGCGCGACGGACACTCGGTGGTGGCCAAATGACCGCTGGGACGGTCGTCACCGACGCGCACCGTACGTCGTTCGCGCGGGACGGCTCGTACCGGCTCGACGCCTTCGCATCGCCCGAGGTCGGCCAGGCGATGCTCGACGACGTGGTCGGCCTCACCCGAGCCCAGCCGCGAGATCTCGACGGACCGCTCGTGCTGCCGGAGGCGAACCTTGCGGGGAGCGGCGGTCGCCCCGAAGAGGTCACCTCGAAGGTGTTCAAGCTGCACCGTCGCACCCACTTCGCCCGGTTCCTCGCGAGCCGGGCCGTGGTCGATGTCGTCGTTAACCGACTTGGGCCCGACATCGATTGCTTCTTGAGCCAGTTCATCTTCAAGAACCCCGGAGCATGGGGTCAACCCTGGCACCAGGACTCGTACTACTTTCCGTTTCGTCCGGCCCGGCCCGTTCTCGGCTTGTGGCTCGCTGTGACGGCAGCAACGCTCGAGAACGGTTGTCTGCACGTGTTGCCGGGTTCACATCACGAGCCCGTCCACGAGCACATCGATGATCGGCGTCCCGGTGCGAATCTGGGATACGTCGAGATCGTCGACCACGACATGTCCGGCGCGGTCCCGGTGCTCATGAATCCAGGCGATTTACTCGTGTTCGACAGCCACCTCATGCATCGCTCGACGGACAACGACAGCGACGGCATTCGCGCTGCGATGGTGTTTCACTTCGCCGCAGCTGGGACCGAGGACCGCACCGCGGAGGTACTCGGGGCGCCATCTCCGGTGCACGACTGGGTTCCCGTCGTGCGCGCCGGCCAATCGGTGCTCGACGGCGCCGACTGACGGCGCTGCGGAAGCGGTCTTCAAACAGACGCGACTGCGCGCCGATACCGAACCATGTTGGGCTAGAACGTTCTCGGCGTGATCTGCGTCGGACTTGTGCTCGGCGCGTGCCTGCAAGAGGCTGAAGACGGAGCCGAAGAGAACGTCATCGACGCGCAGGCGCAGTTGGACGGTGTGTCTGAGGTGGTGTGGCCGGCGAGCAACGCACGTCACATCTCGTCGTGTGTGGCGCAAGCAGAGTTCGGAGCGTTTGCGGGCGACGGACACCGGCCCGAAGTGTGGATTGCAGCAGGCGCCTCTGAAGAGGGAATGCGATCGAAATGCGCAGGTTTTGGCTCACCCCGACGACGCCCCCGAGATCGTGACGGGTCACGACACCGCGCGTGCGGTGGTCGAGCCGAGCGGTTCCACCGGCCCGTATGGTTGCGGGTATGAGCGACTCGCAGGTCGGCGACGTGCTGATCGAAGCCGAGGCGTTCGACGACTACGGCGGCTGGACGCTCGACTCCCAATTCGACCTCGAGATGGGGTCGCCCTACCTGCTCGCCCACGGCAACGGCCGGCCCGTTGCCGACGCGCGCACCGTTGTCGACATCGGGGAGAGCGGTACGTACTCGGTGTGGGTGCGGGCGAAGGACTGGGTTCCCGCCCATCACCCAGGTCGGTTCGAGATCTCGCTCGGGACCGAACGACTCGGCACCGAGTTCGGGGCGAACGGACAGGACTGGATGTGGCAGCCGGCCGGCACGGTCGAGCTCCACGCCGGCCCGCTGCAGATCACACTGCACGATCTGACGGGATTCGACGGTCGCTGCGACGCGATCTTCTTGAGCCGCGACGGTCACGAGCCCATCGACGGCGCCGGACCCGAGGCACGAGCCTGGCGGCGGCGCTTGCGTGGGCTCCCAGAAGAGCCAGCACCGGTCGATCCGTTCGACGTGGTCGTGGTCGGCGGCGGAGTCACCGGTTCGGTGGCCGCGCTCGTCGCCGCCCGCCACGGAATGCGTGTTGCCGTGGTGCAGAACCGTCCCACGCTCGGCGGCAACGCCAGCGTGGAAATCGGCATCGGTCCGCGCGGCGAGAAGGGCGCCACCGTTGCCGAAGCGATTGCGCGAACCGACGACGGCCAGCTGCAGGTCGGTCGACTCCTCGAGGCCGAGCCCAACGCAACGGTGTTTCTCCATCACCAGGTCTTCGATCTCACGATGAACGGTGATGCCATCGAGTCGGTCGATGCCCGCGAGGCCGTCTCGGGCCGCGAGATCAGGATCGCCGGTTCCCAGTTCATCGACTGTACCGGCACGGCGATCCTCGGGATCTTCGCTGGGGTGCCGACGATGTTTGGCATCGAGGCGGCCGACGAGTACGGCGAGAGCCTTGCTCCTCCGGAACGCCTCGACCAGCACCACGGCCACACGATCTTCTTTCGTACCCAGATGGCCGATGAGCCGGTCGAGTTTCCCGACGTTCCGTGGGCCCTCGAGGTCGCCAAGGACTTCGCCGACCTCGGCGGGCAGGCGAGAGAGCCGGGCAAGGACAACGGCGACGGTCCCGTCGTCGAGGCCTTCCGGCCGCAGCCCGATGACGAGATCGCCAACCTCACCCGCCGGCTCACGCACTACTGGGAGTACGGGCAGTGGTGCGACCCGTACACCGAAGGCGAGCACATCCGCGACCATCTGCTCCAAGCCGTCTACGGGACGATGTCGAACGTGAAATCGATGGAGGCCGAGACGTGGGCCAATCTCGAGTTCGACTGGGTCGGCCACGTCGCCGGCCAAGGCGAGTTCCGGCGCTACGTCGGCGACCACGTGCTCTCGGAGAACGACATCCGCGGACACGTCGAGTTCCCCGATGCGGTGGTGCAGAACTCCGGTGCGTTCTGTCTGCACCACCCCATCCATGAAGACTACGACTTCCGGCTCAAGAGCTGGACGTGGGACACGCGTGACGATGAGCCGTTCGACGTTCCGTTCCGCTGCTTGTATTCAGCGGACATCAGCAACCTGATGATGGCTGGCAAGCACATCAGCGTCACCCACGTTGCCGGTTCTGTCTGCAAATTCATGGGCAACGGGGCACAACACGCAATCGCTACTGCGGTCGCGGCAGCGCTCGCGGTCAAGTACGGCGCAACGCCCCGGTCGATTCACGACCATCACATCCACGAGTTGCAGGACCTGGTCGCCGAGGCCCGCGGCGCCGATTGAGTGACGGCGCACACGCGGACTGTGCGGTCGCCGCCCGCTCGTCAATCTGTCGCGTGACGATCGCATACCAGATGATCCCGATGCAGGTGAGTGCGGTGGCTGCGCCGGATGCGGCTGTGACGGACAGCCGCAGATCGAACAGTTCGAGGGTATGGGTCGCGAGGGGACCCAGATTGCCCAGTACCAGCACGGTGAGCACGGACACTCGCGAGATCGCGAACTGCACGAAATACAGCGGCCGTCAGGCAAGGCCGAGGCGGCCACGCGCTCGAACGCGCGACAGTTGCACGGTGCGGGTGATCGCAACTGTGTTCGTCATTGGGCTGCTCGCTGGCTGCTCGTCAGAACGCAATCCTGGAGGACAAGCGGCGAACACCACGCCGGCGGTCGTGTCCGGCCCAGCGCCGTCGCCGAACACCACCCCGGCGACGACGCAAGAGCCGGCGACACCGAGGATTGACGTGACGTCCAGCACCGAGTCTCAGGCCACTACGGAGCCGATAACGGGCACGGAGCCAGCGACGACCACCGAGTCGACGTCCGTCGCTGCTGATTGGTGCGCGCGAAGCGGCACTGAACGCATTGGCACCGTCAACGGTGCCGACATCGTCGAAGCGTCCGGTCTCGTCGCCAGCCGGAATCAGCCCGGTGTGTACTGGACGCACAACGACGGTTCGGACACTCGGCTGTTCGCGGTCGGGGAGGACGGCAGCGACCTCGGGGTGTTCGACGTCGGGGCAGCGGGCGGGATTGCGGCGCGCGACATCGAAGACATCGCGTTGATCGACCGCGAGGGGGTCTCGGAGCTGTTGATCGCCGACTTCGGCGACAATCTGCGCGAACGGGAGTCGATTCAGCTCATCGAGGTACCGGAACCCGATCTGTCGTCACCGTCGGAGGTTGTCGAGGCGCAGGCGATCGATTTCGTGTACCCCGATGGCCCACACAATGCCGAGACTCTGCTCGTCGATGCCGATGCCGGTCTGTTCTTCATCGTCACAAAAGATCAGGACGAGTCGACCAGTGCTCCCCAGGGACTGGGCCCGACGCTGCCTGCAGTGATCTACGAAGGGCCCCTCGACAGCGCTCCCGGCGGGGAGCCCATCGAGCTCGTGGCTCGTGGCACGATCGACCTCCCGGCGTTGAGCGACCAAGCGACGAGGTCCCGAGCGCATCCGTTCGCCCTCCTGGGTGCTGCCGGCGTTGCGACCGGCGGCGACGTGGCGGCCGACGGATCGCTGATCGCGTTGCGCACGTACGAGACCGTGTGGTTGTGGGATCGGGCCACTGGTGTGAGCATCCCCGACGCTTTGGCTGGTGTGCCGTGTGAGATCACTGCGGTCTTCGAGCAGCAGGGCGAGGCGGTCGCCTTCGCCGGTGATCGGTTGGTGACCATCGGGGAGGGCAACAACCCGCCGATCAACGTCGTCGCTTCGTGATCCGCTCGTGTCGTTGTCCACCGGACCCGATGCGCAGGACCGTTGTCGCAACGCCTCCTCTGTAGCGTGCGGCGGGTGACGCAGACGGCCGAGTTTCCGCGGGAGGCCGTGCGGGCGATGCCCAAAGCCGAACTGCACGTGCACCTCGAGGGGACGGTCGACGCGCCGACGCTGCTGGAGCTTGCCGAGCGTCATCGTGTGCGGCCGCCGGCCGACGATGTCGACGGCGTCGAAGCGTGGTACCAGTTCGACGACTTCGACATGTTTCTCGAGCGGTACTTCACCGTGATCGGCCTGCTCAGAGATCCCGACGACTTCGCTGACGTCGCCGAGCGGTACCTTGCTGCGGCTCACGCACAAGGCGTGGTCCACGTCGAGTTCCACGTCTCGGCCACCGGCCACATCATCGAGAACCGGGCGTCGTGGCCATCTATTCACGACGGCATCGTTGCCGGCTGCACCGATGCGGCTGCGACTTCGGGGATCAGCTGGGCGCTCATCCCCGACGTCTCCCCGCATCTCGGGGCGGCGACCTGTGAGAGCGCGATGGACGAGGTGCTCGCCTACGACCTCGATCACATCGTGGCGGTCGGTATGGGTGGTCCCGCCGACACGTGGTGGACCGAGGACTTCTCGCCGATCTACGACAAAGCGCGATCGTTCGGGTTGCCGGCCGTAGCGCACGCGGCCGAACACGGTGAAGCAGCCGAGGTGCGCTTCGCGATCGAAAAATTCCAGGCGGTGCGCATCCAACACGGCGTCGGCGTGATGCGCGACCCGGCGGTGGTGCGAATGCTCGTCGAACGCGGTGTCGCATGCGACGTGTGTCCGGGTTCGAACCTGGCGCTCGGCGTCGTGGAGTCCGCCGCCGCGCACCCGCTG
>JABSQH010000017.1 GCA_013213745.1 Ilumatobacteraceae bacterium
AGTATTAGTACCTGCTGGTACATCTACTGTTTATGACCAAGTTCTTGGTACTAACATTAGACGTCCTTTCTTACACGTAAGATATAGAGCTTCTCAAGCTGATGATAGAAGAATGAAATCTTGGTTAACTGGATCTGTTGGTGGTGCTTACACTTCTGACGTTGATGTTATGCAAGTAAACTTCTTATCAGAAAGATGTCTTTGTGTACAGGCTGCTAATAACTTTGTACTATTTAGTGCATAAGCATTTATAAAAGGGAAAGGGCGTTAAAAAGCTTAGCTCAATGAACGCCCTGAACCTTTATTTTTTAACTATTTAATTATATTATATTATGGCAAAAAAGAGTAAAGAAACTCACGAAACTCAGGTTGATGACTGGGAAGTAAAAGATAGAACTTATTACTTAAATTCACATCACACTCCTGTTACTTATACTATACCAAGTAGACACACAAGAAAGCATCCTTTATTGTATTTTGATGCAGAAAAAAAAGAACAGAGAGCATTAAGATATGCAACTAATCAACCTTCCCCATTTGAAGATGAACAAAAAGGCGAAGCAACATTAGAACATATTGTTTTTAAAGATGGAACATTATTTGTACCTAAAGAAAAAGTAAATTTACAAAAATTATTATCATTATATCATCCAAGAAAAGGAAAAGATTATAATGAATATAATGCAGTAAATGAAGCTAAAGATGATTTAGTAGATTTAGAAATGGAAATTATGGCATTAAATGCTGCAAGGGAAATTGAAGTAGGTCATGCTGAAGCAATCTTAAGAGTAGAAGTAGGCAGCAAAGTAGCTAATATGTCTTCCAAAGAAATTAGAAGAGATATTTTAAGGTTAGCAAAACGTAACCCTAGACTATTCATTAGTTTAGTACAAGATGATAATGTTGAATTAAGAAACTTTGCGATTAAAGCAACAGAACAACATATAGTAAAATTATCGCAAGATCAAAGATATTTTATGTGGGGAAGTAATGATCGTAAGTTAATGACTATACCTTTTGATGAAAATCCATATTCAGCATTAGCTGCATGGTTTAAAACAGATGAAGGAGTAGAAGTTTATAAAACAATTGAAAAGAAAATCATCTAAACAATAACATAGGAAGGGCGGCCAACAACGCCGCCTTTTTTATTATAAAGAAATTAAAATGGCGGTAAACGTAGATATAGTTTATAAAACGGTTTTATTAATCCTTAACCAACAACAAAGAGGATATGTCACACCAGACGAATTTAATAAATTTGCTACACAGGTTCAAAGAACAATGTTTGAAAGCTATGCTAGTGATTTAAATCAACAATACCGTTTACCTCAAAACGATACCGAATATGGTAATCGTGTAAAAAACATTGAACAAATGCTAGAGCCTTTCCAATCTATTGGGCCAGCATCCTTTAACACTGATAGATTTACCCTTCCTGGTATTTCTACTACTCCAGCTTTTTCACAAACATTTGTAGGTAATCCACCAATTGACGGTGTGAATACTGTATTTACTGTTACGGCTTGGACTACAGCACAGTCTCAAAATGCTGATGTTAAAGTATTTTTAAATGGTGTAGAGCAAGCACCAGCAGCTTATACATGGAGCAGCAATAGTAATATACTTAATATGGCTGTAGCGCCATTAATTGGTGATACATTATTAATACAATTATTTCCAAATCAATTTTATAGAATTGGTACAGTTATATATACTAATCCATATAATGTAAGTAAAGAGGTTCAATATATTCAACGAAATGAATTAATCAAACAAGAATTATCTCCAATAACTAGACCTACAGAAATGTTTCCCGTATATTTATACGAAAGAAATGATTTATATATTTATCCACAAACTATACAAAGTGGAATTCAAGTTTCTTATTTAAGAACTCCATTAGATGTAGTATGGAATTATACAACTGGAGGACAAGGAGAATATATATATAATGCAAATGGAAGTCAAGATTTTGAATTACATCCATCAGAGCAAACTGAACTTATATTAAGAATATTAGTATATGCAGGAATAGTAATTGAAGACCCAGCGGTAATTCAGTTGGCTGCAGGAATAGTACAACAAGAAGATCAAAATGAAAAATCATAATTAGATGGCACTTATAACTGAAAACAATACTCAATATTATGTTGGAGAACAATTATTTGTAGTTGATCCCGCGGCTTTATCTGGGCCCTTTACAACTACTTTTAATACCGACTTAATATATTATACTAATGATACAACCGCATTAAATTTTCCACTAAACAATTTTGACATGTTTATAAGTGTAGATGGAGGAATTACTTTTACTCCTTATACACCACAAGCTAATCCTTTATATGCATTGCCTACAGGAAATGTAGTAGGTAATACTATCACATTAGCTAATCCTTTAGCAGCGGCTAATGTATTTATGGTAAAATTAAGAGAAGGTGCAATATGGGAAAATTATGGCGGATATTCATATATTAGTTTAGAAGATGTAATTAATAACTTTATGTTTGCATATGTTGGTTATCAAAAGCTAATTCAAAATGTAGGAAGAAATGAAGTTATATTTCATGCTAAAAGAGGATTACAAGAATTTAGTTATGATACTTTAAAATCTGTTAAGTCTCAAGAATTAACTATTCCGCCATCAGGACAAATTCCCCTACCACCAGATTATGTAAATTATGTTGGATTATCTTATGTAGATGGGCTAGGTGTTAAACACCCAATATATCCTGCAGATAATTTAACTTCATCCCCTTATCAAAGACCTTTACAAGACTCAGCGGGTATTCCAATATCTGATGCTAATATGAATATGATAGAAGGAACTTCTATTACAGATGCCAGATGGAGAGCTGCTAATACAAGATTAATAACAGGAAACTGGTGGATTAATTTTGCATATAATACAGATTTTTGGTTTGATGGTTATCCTTATTTATGGTTAACTCAATTGGGTCAAAGATATGGTTTAGAGCCACAAACTAGTCAAATGAATGGTTGGTTTAATTTAGATGAAAGAGAAGGTAAAATAGCTTTTTCAAGTAATCTAATTGATGGAAGAATAATAATATTAGATTATATATCTGACGGATTAGCTTATGACCAAGATATTAAAATCCCTAAATTAGCTGAAGATGCGATTTATGCATGGATAATTCATGCGATCATGGCAAGCAGAATGGGACAACCAGAATATGTAGTTGCTCGACTTAAAAAAGAAAGAAGCGCAAAATTAAGAAATGCTAAAATTAGGTTATCAAATATTAAACTTAATGAAATAGTACAAGTAATGCGTAATAAATCTAAATGGATTAAACATTAATTAAATGCCAGAAATTAAAAATAATTTTCTAAAGGCCAAGATGAATAAAGACTTGGACGATAGATTAGTACCAAATGGCGAGTATAGAAATGCAGTAAATTTACAAATTAGCAGATCTGAAGGCTCAGACGTAGGTGAATTCGAAACTATGCTTGGTACTACTGAATTAGCTTATTTAAAATTAGGTTCTGCATTTGATTCTCTTACAGGAATTAAAACTTATGCAGGTAAAGTTATAGGCCAATATACAGATGAAGCTAATGGTAAATTATATACTTTTAGCACAGGTTATACAGGCGCTGGAGTTACCCCAAGAGATATTCAGGTATTTACAGGAGGTGGAGTTCCGGTAATTGGAAGTACTTTTGTATTATATGATGGTGCCGGTAATGTATTAGACCCAGTGGCTTTAGGTGTTAAGGAAGGCATGTTATTATGGGGAGATGCTATAGATAGTTCGCTTAACGCTGATTTTGACCCTTATGTTACACAAGTTACTAATGCTAATATTACTATAAGTTGGGATACAGCGGGCAGTATTGCTTCTGGCTTACCTTTTACTATTGGCTGGTGTAATAAAATACATGTTTACGATATTAGAAACCAAACTACTACTCTATTAGTTGAAGGTGGATTTTTAAACTTTAGTACTTTAAATAGAATATATGGGGTTAATCTTTTAGAAACTCAATTATTTTGGACAGACAATAGAAATCAACCTAGAAAAATTAATGTAGATTTAGCTAATCCTAATGCTATAGCACATCCAACTTATTATACTAATGAGGATTCAATTTCTGTATGTAAATATTATCCTTATGAATCTCCTAAGGTTTTAGAGCAAGTTACCCAAACTAGTGCTAATGGAGAAACATTTGCTAATTTAGTACCTGCAGCTACACATCCTAGAGGGTATGTTTTAGATATGGGCGCACCTGTAGACCCTAATATAAAAATTGGAGATATAGTTATAGGATTTGAACCTAGAACATGGGGCGGAGCAGATCCACAGCAAGAATTGTGGACCGTTACTACTATTGGTCCTACGCCGACTTTAGGTGGCGGATTAGTATTAAGTGATCAACAACTAGTTATTTATAATCAATTATATGATACTCCTTTTAATGCACCTACTCCAAGTGGTGCTTATGTAGTACCTTTAACATTTAGTCGTCCAACATCTACTAATCAAGCAGATCCTTATAATGCTAATTATTTTTCAGCTGAAATAGATTCTCCTGCGGCTCCTGCAACAGTTATTGCTGGTGACCCAATTTTAGTACTTTATTCAAGAAATGATGGGGATAATAGTTTCCCTCTCCCACAAGTTGGAGATTTAGTAACTAGTACTAGTGTTACTGGACCAGATGGTGGGTTTTTAAGTGATGGTACTATAACACCAGGTTCAGATGAAGATGTAAGAATTGCTGCTATAATTGCTATACCAGCTCCTGGTGCACCTGTACCTAAATTAGCTATAACATTAACTAAAGATATTGACTATGCAGCCGGAACTCACGTATTAAATATAGGCAATAACCCTAATTATAGAACTGACTTTAGTGGTGATCCAGAGCTAATAGAAGAAGTATTTGCAAGATTCAGCTATAGATTTAAATTTATAGATAATGAATATTCCTTAACAGCACCTTTTAGTCAAATTTGTTTTATACCTAAACAAGGTGGATTATTCGGAGCTGGACAACAATCTTCTGTTACAGATATGGATAATACTTTTAAATCTACAATTGTTAGTTGGTTTGAAAATAATGTAGATACTGTAGGGTTAAAAATTCCTTTACCTTTATTAAAAGGAGTTGGTAGAACAGCACAAGAAAATATTGATTATTTAATAGATAATTATAAAGTAAAATCTATAGATATTTTATATAAAGAATCTGATGGTACTTCTATAAAAGTTTTAGATACTATAAATACTGATATTATAACCCCAAGTGATACAAGTATTATTCCTGGCCCTTATAATGTAGCTAATGAAAATATAAGATATTATTATAATTTTAATTATAAATCATCAGAAGCTTATAAGACGCTTCCTGAAGCACAAACTACACGTGTATATGATAAAGTACCAGTAAAAGCATTAGGACAAGAAATAACAGGCAATAGAGTGGCTTATGGTAATTTTGTACAAAGTTATACTCCTCCTTCTAGTATTGACTATTCTATTACAGTAGATAATAAAGCATTAATAAATAATATTATACCAGGCGGAAATCCCGGCCCAAGAAATAATTATGCCCAGTATCCTAATCATACTTTAAAACAAAATAGAAATTATCAAGTTGGTTGGGTATTAGCAGATAAGTATGGTAGAGCATCATCAGTAATATTATCTTCTAATGATGATAAAGATGATGTAAATGGCTCTACAGTATACGCCCCATATAAATCTTATTCAGATGTCCAAGCTTTAACTACTTATGAATGGTTAGGGGATATTATGAGAATACAAATTAATTCAGCAGCCACTACGTCTGTTGCCGACCCAAATACTGGGCAACCAGGAACTAATAAAGCCTATGAAGATACTTCGGTAGATGGGTTAGTTATTACAACAGCAGGTACTAATTATGTAGATGGTACAACTTATTCTACTACTTATACCGGTGGTTTAGGAAGTGGATTAACAGTACAAGTAGTATGTGCCGCGAGCCCTGGCCCAGTAACAGGAGTAAAAATTGTAAATCCTGGAAGTGGATATGCCAATGGTGAAGTAGTAACCATAGTAGGTGGAGGTAATGATGCTACTCTTACTTTAACAGTAAATCCACCAAATGTATTAGGGTGGTATTCATATAAGTTTGTAGTTAAACAGCAAGAACAAGAATATTATAATGTATATTTCCCAGGTTTCACAAGGGGTTGGCCTAATACTACAATTGACGGCCAAGCAACTACTTGGGCTTTAAATTATGGTAATGAAGCTGGCCAAACTTCTTTTGCTATTCTATTATCTGATAATATAAATAAAGTCCCTAGAACTTTAACAAGTGTAGGGCCAAACGATCAATTATTTAATAGTGATGTAGTATTATACGGAAGAATAAATAACCCAGATAATACTAATGAGCCAGGAACTATTTGGAATTCTGATGGAGAACCATGGAACTGCCAATATTACCCTGGTCGTGTAGGTGACGAAGTAAATCAAATTGGTTTAGTTGGTGCTCAAGGATTTGAAATTGCTAATTCTCCTTTTAATTCTCAAGCAATATTTGGTGATTTTAGAAATGGGGCTTTATATGATGGGTCAGGTGGGCCAGGATCTTTAGTCTCAGAAGCACAATTACCTTTTAAACCAGCCACAGGTACCAACTTCGCCGGCGGAGCAAATCAAGCTTTTTATGGGGTAGAGTCAAATCCATTGGCTGTACAAATAAATGTAGGATTAGAAGAAAATCAACCTAATTTAAATGATAGAACAGGACCGGATGCATTAGGTACATATACTTTAGGCGCTTTAGTAACTGATGAAGGAGGAGCCGCTGCTCCACCAACTGTTGCTTCTATGCGCCCATTCTTATCAGTATCAGAAACAGAGCCTGATACTTCAGCTCTTCAATTATTTTGGGAAACAGGAGACACAGGTGATATTGTGGAATTAAATAGAAATCTTAATGATGCATATGATGGCGTAGTAACATCAGAATTAGGATTTAATAGCTTTGATGAAGATGTTATACCAGGCGCTGATATAACACCAGATTTTAGCTTTTTAGACGGATCAGGTTCTCAAATAACAACAGGAATATCTGTATTATCTTATACTATACTAGATGGGAATGGAATAGATGTAACAAGTCAATTTGATTTATTACCAGGCGCTGCACCAGCAACTTGGAAATTTAGAATTAGCGCAGGTACTTATTTTTGGTATGGCGTAGATTCTGCAGTGCAAGGGGTATTTAATGTTACTTTCCAAACTCAATATATAAATGCAGGTGAAACTTATTTAGATACAATTACAGCGGGTCCATTAGCTTTGAATAATTTAGCCCCAACTATTACAAATGTATTCTCTATTCCGCCAGCACCTCCAGCTACTATTTGTGGTCAAAATTGGCCACAGCCTGGAAGTTACGATACTAGTCAAAGAGTATTTTATACTTTTACTGGAGTAAATGGTTCACCAGCCGCGGGCGGTAATGATACTACAGAATTGTATTGGGAAATTACAAATGTTAATTTTGTACCATTAATTGGAGGAACTGTTAGTACAGCAGTATTTGGCTGGCAAGCACCATCCCCGGCAACAGGTATATTAGAAGTACAAAGTGGATCATTAGAATTAGGAACTTATGAAATTTCTGTTAGAGTAAAAGATGCAACAGATGCATTTGGTATTTCTGGAGGCGGCTCCCTTGCTTCTGCAGCATGTACAGTGAATTTTATTGTAGGATATGCACATGCGCCTAAAGCGGTTTGTGCAGGTAGAAGACCAGGTGATGGTATATCAGATGGTAACACGGGTCAAAAATCTATTGAATATTATTTTGGGCCTAATAACTATATTAATAATGCAGTAGGGGCATTTGGTAGTGGTACTGCAGCTGTATTCCCTGGAGCTGGAGTAACAACAGATCTTTATTATAATGTTAAAAATGAAAATTATAATCCAGGATTATGTTTACCTCCGGGTTGGCCGCTTAATTATACTACAGCAGGAATAAGTACAGATGAGGGAATTTACATGACAATTACTTTTGAGAAAAATCTTACAGCTAGTCCTGTAAATTATACTACTGCCCATACTATATTAGTAAGACCTGTAGGGCTGGCATCATGGCAAGCAGCAACACCTATTGCGGGTGGGACTTATGTATCTCCTGATTCACCAGGAACTCCATTATCAACATCACCAGGAGTAGTTACTCAAATAACCGGGGCTGCGGCAAGCACAGTTACCTATACATATCATTTTAATACACCAGGAGAATATGCGGTACTTAATAAAGAAATTACAGGAAGCGGAATTGTATTAAATCCAAATGATATAAAATTCTTTGTTGATTTTGGGGATTTATATTACCCAGCAGTTGGATGTGAAACCATATGTTCAGGTATTGATTAAAAATAAAGAAAAACAAGTAATTATATAAATATGGCTATTACCTTAGAAGTTCAATATTTTAATTCCTTCTGGATGAAGAGGTTATATAATCTTCCAGGAACTACTAATGGCACACCTAGAACTGGACCATCTATTAATATTGAAGATGGATATAATGCTCCAAACTTACAAAATGATTGGTATATTGAAGAAGCTAGAATAAGAGGTGGTTATAATAATGTAAGTACTGATTATGGAGTAAAAGCATATATAGTAGAAGATGAGCCAAGGCAACAAACATTTGGTAATACACTAATTTATTCTGGTATTTATAATTCTAGAACAGGTATTAATCAAACTAATCAATTTAGTGTTGCAGAAGAAATTACAAGAGCTTTAGATCCTATAGAGGGAACTATACAAAAATTATATGCAGAAGATACTAATTTAATAGTATTCCAAGAGAAAAAAGTAAATAGAGCTTTAATAGATAAAGATGCTATTTATACTGCAGAAGGACAAGCTATAACAACAAGTGGTCAACAAGTTATTGGACAATTCCAAGCTTATGGCGGTAACTTTGGTATAAGCCAAGACCCGGGATCATTTGCTGTATATGGATATAGAAAATATTTTACAGATAGAGATAGAAATGCAGTGTTAAGATTATCGATGGATGGTATTACCGAAATTAATAATTACGGTATGATTGACTGGTTTAGAGATAACTTAAGCAGTGTAACTACTTCTAATGGAGAAATAACAGGTGGATGGGATATGTATAATAAAAATTATACATTGAATATAACTAATACTCAAAGTAATACTTTAAGTTTTGATGAATCCAGCAATGGTTGGACTTCTTTCTATAGTTATAATCCACAATTAATGACTAGTTGTTTAGGACAATTTTATTCATGGCAAGATAATAAATTATGGCAACACTATAGTAATGCTGATGCTAATAATTTTTATAACACAAGTTATCGTTCTAGTGTACATTTAATCTTAAATCCTAATCCTATTAAAATGAAAACCTTCAAAACTATTAACTATGAAGGAAGTAGTGGATGGGAAGTAATAGATTTTTATTCAGAAGTAACAGGTGCAGATGAAGTTAATGGTGCATGGGTAAATTATTCAGATACAACATTAACAGTCCCTAGTTATTTTGAAGGCCAGTGGGTAGATCCCGCAACTAACATTACATATAGACAAGGATTTGATAGAAAACAAAATGTTTATATGGCTTCTCTACTTAATAACTCTGGGCCAAGAGATGGTGAAGTAATATTTGATGGTTCATCATCAACAGGAATTAAAGCATTCTATGCGAATGTAATAATGCAAACAGACTTAACTACTGATCCTGGTAGTCAAAAACAACTATTTACAGTAGGTAGTAATTTTGCAACAAATTAAAATAAAATTAAATGGATATAAGAAATATATCTCCAGATGATTGGGATACACTAATCAAATGGGGAATTGATAAAGATAAAGATCTTTTACCTAAAGATGGTACAGGTGGTTTGATGGTTCATGTAGAGCATTTACCTATAGCTGCCGGTTTTATTTATTTAACTAATTCTAAATTAGCTTTTATAAATGATATAATATATGATAAAAATAAAGATAAAAAATTATTACATAATAGTTTAGATTTATTAATTGTAGCATTTGAACAAACTTTAAAAGAATTAGGATTTAAAACTGTAGTTATAATAAATACAGATGAAATGTTAAATAATAGTTATAAAGCCTTAGGGTGGAAAGAAGATATAACAATAAACAAATTAATTAAAAATTTATAATATGTTTCCAATGATAATGCAAGCGGGAGCCGCTTTGATTGGTGGTGTGATGAGTGGGATGCATGCTTCTAGGCAAGCTTCCAGAGCTAAAGCTCGTGCCAATGCAGCACAAAGCGCTATCGCAGATATTAAAAGGACTAGGGGAGCAGTACCTGATCCTTATGCTAACTATGAAAATCTGGCTGATATGGCTACTGATTTAAGTAGAAATATGACTAATCCTATGGCTAATCTAGCAGTAGCAACACAAGCCGCTGAGATGCAAGCCGAAGAAGCCGATATTGCATTAGCTAATACTTTAGATACTTTACGTGCAACAGGAGCAGGCGCAGGTGGAGCCACAGCTTTAGCACAAGCAGCATTAAGAAGTAAGAAAGGTATTGCAGCAAGCATTGAAACACAAGAAGCACAAAATGAGAAATTAAGAGCTCAGGGTCAGGCTAACTTAGAAGCGAGAGTAGCCGCAGAACAAGCAAGAATACAAGGAGTACAAATTGGTGAAGCTCAGAGAATACAAGAGGCTGAAGCAGCTGGTACAGCTTATCAATTTGAAGGTGAGGAAAATAGAAGAAATGCAGATATAGCTAGACACCATCAAGAATATCAAATGTGGCAACAAGCATCTATGGGATACGAAAGAGATAAGGCTCAAGCAATTGGAGGAGTATTAGAAACAGGAATGGGCTTTTTTGCTCCAGGAGGATTATTCTCAACTTAAAATAAATAATTATGGCAAACGGAACTTATTATTACCCGACAAATATACCCGCACCTAAAAATACTGGAGGTTTAAATGCTTTTCAATTATCAGTACAAAAAACTATCCAACAAAATAATGCATCATGGAATACTCGTATTAATGAATTAAAGCAATTTCAAAATGCACCGAAGTTTTCTACTCATGTAGAGGATTTCTGGAATGAGCAAATTGGTTTATTTGCTGGTGCACAAACAGGTGTAATGAAAGGTACATCTAGTGTTAGTGATGCACAAAACGAACAAGCAAAAATAGAAAAGATATGGGGTACTTGGACACAAGCCGCACCTTATATTGCTTCATTAGGTGAAGTAGTAAAAGAATATAATTTAAGTGGATATTCTGATAAACTTAATAATCCTAATTTAGAAGCTTTATTTTCTGCTATGCAAAGGAATGATGGTAGTGTTACTTTAAATCGTGTTGGTGATAAACTTGTATTATCTGGATCTGGTGAAATGGAAAGATTAGATTCTAATGGTAATGGAACAGGGGAAATGATGCCATGGGCTTATGATTTAGATTTAGAACAATTTTTAACTAGTATTGGTGTTGGAACTTATGAGGGCACTGAAGAAAAAATTATGGATAATCTAAATAAGATTATAAGAAAAAGATGGACTAAAGATGATATAGGAATGGAGCCTATAGTTAATGCGGCTATTAAAACTTATCCAGGAATTCAATTAGATTATAAAATTCCTATAATGAAAGATGGTCAAGAAACTGATGCTACTACACAGATTTCTTTTATTAATCAAGATTTTTTAAAATATGCTTTAAATAACGGTGGATCTAATTCAGGTGGTGATGATCCAAGCAGGGGAGCTCCAATGTGGTTAGGGACAGAAGAGCATACGGCTTTTATGGATAATGAAAATTTTGATTCATATTATGCAAATGTTCTATATCAAGATTATCAACCTTATTATAATGAAAGTGGCGAAGTAGAATGGTTGATTGATTATGATGATAATGGAAATGAAATAGAAAGAGTTAAGCCATGGAATATGTCTGACTCTAGTGTATTTATACCTGCACGAGATAAATTAACATCAATGGCTTTAGAGAGTACTAACCTGATGCCAAGTAATTTAATGTTAAAAATAAAAGACGAATATAAAGAGCTTATAGATACTACTTATAATGGCAACTTAGGGGACTTTTTAAAAGACGCGCAGTTTAGCGATTTTGGTGCTAATCCTTATAAATACATGGAGGGAACCAACGCGGCAACACAAGATTTTTGGACAAAAGCAACTGAATATGCAGCTGAGCAAAGTGGAGTTGATGAAGAAGTCATTGATGACACAGATGATCCACCGCCTTCTAACCAACCTGTTAGAGGATCAATGCAAAAGGTCGCTCTTGAGATTGATAAAGCACTTTCTCTGCAAGCTGGATGGGACGCTTATAATATGACGGAACTAATTGAAAATATGAATAAAGTAGGTGTTCATTTCAAGGATTATGGAGATGTTAATAAAGATGGTGTTGTTAATGAAGAAGATTTAGTCCCAGTTACTGATTTCCTGCAGAGTTTAAAAGTTGGTGAAGAAGGAATTTCTGTTAGTATAAAACCGGTGGGCAAAACATCAAAAAAATTTAGTATAATTGTTAAACCTACAAGTGGTAAATTTAGCGATGAATTAGTTCCACAATTTGATGGGTGGTATGGAAATAATAATGCAAGAGGTTATGGAAAAAATATAGATATTCCAGGTGATGCACCAACAAACAGAAAAGCAAATGAAATTTGGAATTTACTTTTAAAAGAATTAAATAAAATAGGAGTTAACGTAGAGGGTAAAAGAGAGATATAAATGGAACAATTAGAATTTCTAGATACTTCTAGTGGTTGGACATATACTGGTCAAGAAATAACAGGTATGTACGAACGCGCTAAGGAAAATAATGAAATTAGCCAAGATACATCTTTAAAAAGTTGGTTGAAATCACAGCCTTTTACTGTAAAAGAAAAAGCAGTTGCGCCAAAAATAAAAGGTATTTCACGTGAACAGTTTGATAATAATTCTGAAGAAAACTTAGTACCAGTACTTAAGCAACTCTATGGTGATGATATAGATATTGAAGAAATAGCTGGCGGTATAGATGCTATTAAAGTAAAAGATAAGCATAGTAATTTATGGAATGAAATTGTTTTAAATACTCAATATAATCGCGATGGGGGTAATATATTTTCAGGACTATCTAATCTTAATTTAGAAGATGCGCCAAACGCATATGATAATTTTCAAGCTTTTTTAAAACAAATTTCACCAGGGGCAATAGAAGCAGATGAAAATCTTAGTCCTGACTATAAAAAATATTTAACTGATAGATATGAGACTAGCCAAAAAGCAAAAAAAATAGAGGATTTAAATATTAATTATAATACTGGGATATATACTTTAAATGAAATTAGAACGGCTGGAACTAAGCCCACTCAGCCTTTAAAAAATATGGATTATGAGGAAAGGATAAATACTATGGATAATATTGCCACTATGGCAAGTAATTTATGGACTGATATTTTAGCTAATCCCGAAAGCTATGGACTCACTCAAGATGCAGTAGCTAATGCAAGTATAAATACTTTAGATGAAGCATCGTTATCCTCTGGTCAAATGCAAGATTTGAATACAGTAGTATGGGAAAATCTCAATAAAGAATTAGCAGGAATGAATATGTGGATAGATGAAGAATCTTTCCAAGATAACTTTAGCGCATGGACTCCTGTATTTCAAATGGGTGAAGCAGATGTAAAATCTAAAATTGCAAAACAAAATTTTAATGCCTCGGCACAAGCAGGAACTTTACCTGATGAGCTAGGGCTATTGCAGTCTATGGATACTAATATAGAGACATTGTTTACCACTAAGAATCCTGATTTAAAACCTCGTATTACTATTATAAAAGATCTTAATCTTATTCAATCGGAAATAGAAAAAATTCAATTACAAATTAATGAATTAGATCCGGTGAAAGATGAAAAAAAATTAAATGCTTTAACTAATCAATATAATAAGTTCAAAACTCAATACTTTGCTACTCAGCAAAAATTGGATAAATTGGAAGACCAAGATCCATTACAATATGATTATACGGGACAAAGACCAGAAGATTCCAATGTAAGTGAACAAAAATGGCAAAGATTAGCTGCGGCTACAACAGAAATTGAAATAGAAAATGGAGTTAATAATCTTAGCGAGTTAACCAATATAACTGCTTATTATAATAATCTAAAAAAGCAAAGGTTAATGATACAGCAAGATGCTGCTAATGAAATAGTATCGATAGATTTAAATAAGCTAAACTTAAATTTAGATACAGAAGGCGAAGCCCTAACGGCATTTGATTATGATCAAAATTATTGGTTATATAATAAACTAAAACAAAATGGGTATGATGTAAGCGGCGATTCGGTAGAGATAAATTTAAATGAATATTTATCTCTTTTGAGAACTAGTAAAGTTTTTAATGAATTTCAATCTGGCTGGCAGGCAGACTATTTAGATGAAAATGCATACTGGTTTGGCAGAAGCCCAGAAAGTGAAGCTGGTGGATATGGCTTAGTATTTCCAGGATTAAATACTGAAGATATTAAAAAGGCGGCTTTGAATACCGAATGGATGATGGCTAATCAAGATAAGCTTGAAGTATTATATGAAAAAATTAATATACAACCAGACCTTAAACGTCAAGAAGATGAAATAGGATTTTGGGGAACAGCTATTGAAACTGCAGCTAGTATGGGATTTATGGGTGGATTGAAATATACTCGAAGAGAATTTTCTAGAGATCCATCTGGTACTGGAAATTTACCAAGTACTCTTGAAGGGAGATATAAGCTTGATACTTATCAAGATTTAATAAGCGAAATTAATGAGGTAAGAGCTGATGAAGGTGTAGCCCCAGTTACTATTACACCTGAAGAAGTAGATGCTTTAGCAGTGGATGCATGGGGTGCAGAAGGCTGGGGACAAACTACTGGTGGATTTGTACCTGTAATTGCTGATTTAGCAGCTTCTGTGGCATTAGTAGAAACTGGATTAGGTACAGCAGCGGGTCTTGCCAATATAAGTAAATATACTAGGTACGCACGTATGTATTTAAAAGGGCTAAGCCATAAGTCTACGGGAATTAACAAAGCCATGTATTATCTTACAACGGGTGCTAAGATGGAAGCGGAAACTCAATTAGCTGGTTTTGACCTCGGATCTGGTGCTACATTTAGTGTATTTGGTAACGCAACTAGAAACTTAAAATTATTTTCTAAATTTTTCCCTGAGTCCGCTAAGATAATTGATATGGGTATTAAAGCATCATTAGGTGGTGCTACTGCGGCTGAACTAGCGGGTGGCGTTGTGGAACCAATGTTTAGAGATATTAATGACCAAGATTCTTTTAATCAATGGTGGGGCCACCATTATGGTAGCTTTGATGAGACTACCCAAAGAATAATAAAAAATGCTGTGCTATTCAACCTATATGGCATGAAGGATGTTTATAGAAAAACAGCAACAGGGGATGCAGCAACCCTAAGTTTATGGAGAGGTTCACGTGGGAATATCTCTGCTATGAATAAAATAAATAAAAAAATAACTGAATTAGAAATTCAATTAAAAGAAGAACAAGCATTAGGTAGAGATACTAAAACGTTAGAGCAACAAATAAAAACTCTAACAGAAACTAGTAGCACTATTATGATGATGGAGGCTAATAAAAGAGATTTAGGCAGTATGTCAGCTTTAAAATGGAATCAGTCTAAAGGCAAAGAAGGGGCATGGGAAGTTAACCCAGAATTTAAAACTAAAACACAAAACTTATTAAATGAGTTAGCGAAACAAGGTAATAGCAAAGCACCTACTGTAGAAATTGTAGACAATTTACCTCCTGGTGCTAAAGGCGCATATTCTTTTATTGGTAATACTATACAAATTAATCCACTAGCTAAAAATGCAAAAGGACAATTAATATTTAACGAAGGGGTGGTACCTCATGAAATGATTGTTCACTGGGGTATTCGTTCAAGATTAGCTCAAAACCCGCAGTTACTAGCCGCATGGACACCAAAGTTAAAAGAAGGTATAGATAAAATTCTTGAAACAACTGATTTAAATTTTGATTTATTATCTACTGATGTAATGTCGAGATATGGTAAATATAATAAAGAAACAGGAAAATATGAACTAAATGAAGGTTTAAAAGGTGAAGAAATTTTAGCTATGTATGTAGAGCTAATGGCAAATCCGCAAATTTATTATTCTACAGTTGGTAAAGGATTTTGGAAAAATACTAAAAATCAAATATTAAATTTATTAGAAGGCTCGGGATTAAAAAGATATACAGAAAAAAGTATAGCTGAATTAGACAATGTACAAGCATTAGATATTTTAGCTCGTTTGGCACAAGAAATGACTTTTAATAAAAGTGGTGGTCAAAAAATTAGAGTAGCTCAAAACTTAGATCAATTAAGAGATCCATTATTAACTACTCGTACAGTAGAGGGCCCTGGTAGACCAAGGCAAGGAGAATATAAAATATTTGATTTAGAAAATTTATATGCTAAAGATAAGCAAGTTAGTCAAAAATTAAAAGAAATTGCCGAGCGTAATAAAATACAAGAAGAAAGATTAATTCAAGAAGGCGTTTGGAAGCTTGGTGAATTAGAAAATAAAGTATTAGCTGATGAAATTAAAAATGCTTTGATAGAAAATAATCAAGGACTAGTTGAACTATTAGCGCAAAAAGCTTATAATAATCCTAATATCGCAGGATTAGAACAGGGGTTACGAATTCCTTTAAAAGATTGGAGACAAGGATTTAATCAACAATTAATAGAAATGATTAACTCTTATGAGCCAATTAATATGCAAACTGGTAAAAGAATTCCTTTTGGGGCATATATTACTAAAAACCTACCTAGAAGATATGGTAATATATTAGCTGCAGAAAAAGGTAAAACACCAGAAGCCGGCGGAAGAATAACTCAAGATATAGCTGCTGAAACTCGTACAACAGAATTAGCTGGTGATTTAATGATAGCTAGAGAGCTTAAGATTAAAAACGAGGTTTTAACAGAATTTGAAAATAAATTAAAAGAAGAAATTGATTTAGCAACAGATTTAGATTTATTATCTTATGAAAAATTTAGAACTACATGGCCAAAAGGCGTAGTTAATGAAATATTTGGTCGTACCCGTGCTGAAAGAGAAAAGTATATTAGAGAAAACGCAGAAACCTTAATGGCTATATGGCCAGAATTAAATCAGACTCAGAGTGGTAAATCTTTAGGTGTAGGAACTAATGTTCTTAATTTTGCTTATGGCAAAGGACCTAGATCAAAAATGAGTGAAGGTGCTGGTGGTGCTGGATTAGATTTAAGAACTAAAGAGCCACGTACTCCACAACAACTTATAGATTTCTTAGGTTTTAATTTACAACCTGGACAAAAAGGATATACAAATTCGCAAGCTAAAATTAAAGGTGTAATTAATTTAGCTATGCGTGGTTTAGCTAATCAGTTATTACGTGATCCATCTAAAACAAAATTACAAGAATCTTTATTAGATTTTTCTGTACAAGATGCCAAGGTAAAAGAACAAATATCTAATTTAGAACAACTTTATACTAAAGAATTTGAACGTATAGAAAATGCTAGAGAAAGGGGAGAAATTTTAGAATTAAGAGAAAGCGATATTAATCAAGCTATAAAAAGAATAGATAATGCTATGGCTGCATTTGTAAGAGAAAGCAGGGCTAGATTAAGAGAGGGATTAGCTCCTGAGCTTTATTCTAAAGATTCTAAAATTTTAAATGATAGAACATGGAGAAGAATAAGCAATGAAAGACCCACGACTATTAAAGGTGTAAAAAATATTATTGGTGATGCAGAATATAAAAGTTTATCAACTTTTGCTAAAGATATATTAAAAGAACTTAGGCAGGCTTTTAAAGGTGATATGACTGCAAGGGATAATTTATATGCTAGGAGACAGGCAATTGAATTAAACATGACTTTGGAGAATTATAAAGCCGAGTACAAAGATAAAGTAAAAGATTATAAGGATTTATCAGTTGAGCTGGGGACAGCAGATAGCACTATTCCGTATTTACGTAAAAATGCTAATGCATTGGAGTTTGCAAAAACTTTATTAAAAGAATTACCTAACTGGGATAAATTAAACCCAGAGATGCAAAAGAAACTTGCAGATCTGATGGGCTTTGGAGATACTAGAGGTAGTTTTGTAGTAGATGGGAAGCAAATGACTTTTTCATCCATGGGATTATCTAGAGGGCAATATACTGAGTTAATGGAAAAAACATTTGGTAAGGATTGGAAAAGCACCAAAGATGTTCCATATTATTGGGAAGTAGCATCGGCCCCTAGTGCGTGGGGAAAAGTTTTAAATACAGAAGTTGGGCAGGGAATTATGAAAAATACAAAATTAACTAATTCTCAAAAATTTCAAAAATTACAAGAATTATTTGCAAAAGATGGACAAGAGTTTGATGTAACCGTAGATGCTAATCTAAAAGTATTAAAAGACATGTATGCAGCTATGGGAACTGTAGCACTCGAAATGAAAAATCAAGGTAAAACCAATGTAGAGATTTTACAAAGTATACAAGATTTTTTAAAGCCACAAACTAATAGGGCGACTGGAATATTAAAAACTTTAGTACCTGTATTATTTTTAGACCTAGCCCCTAAGAAAGGAATAGATAGCTATAAAGGAAAGGCAGAAAATTATTATACAGAACATATGCGTGAATTGTTTAATGCAAATAAACAATTTTTACGTAATACTAAAAGTTTATTAGAAGGTAAAATAGACCTAGATCTATATAATAAAAGATTAGATAGAGAGGTGCAAGATTTAATGCAGGGCTTAATTGGTGCTAGAATATCTGAAATAAAAGATGCACCAGGTAAAACTTATAAATGGTATTATGACCCTATATTAAATATCACAATGGGTGGTAAGAAAAGTTGGGATAATATTATTAGTTTAGAAGGAAATAATATTTATAATCCTACTACTTTAACTGATATGATTTATATTACTGGGACTAGATATGCTAGAGATATTATTGCTGAAACCCCTGGTAGAGATTTAACATCTATTGGGGTGCAGGTTAAGAAGCGAGTAGAATTTCCTAAAGATTATTTATCTGCGCGAACTAGAAACCAAAAATTAACTCAAGCTGGCAATATGCTTTATAGTAAAGATATGAGCAATGCCGAGTATTTGGGTCAATTAAAAAATAGAGATAAAGCTTTAGAATTTGCTAGAGAACAAAATAAGAAAAAGAAAGGAATAAGCGTATTTGATTTTGATGATACGGTCGCTAAAACCAAATCTAAGGTACGTTATAAGCTCCCAGATGGTACAACAGGTAAATTAGATGCTACACAATTCGCTAAAAGACATGAGGCCTTAGAACGCGCCGGAGCAACATTCGATTTTAGAGAGTTTGAACAAGTAATTGGAGGTACTAAAGGCCCATTATTTGATTTAGCAGTTAAAAGACA
>JABSQH010000018.1 GCA_013213745.1 Ilumatobacteraceae bacterium
CACCAGCCCAATGAGCACCAGCCCAATGAGCACCAGCCCATTCGGTTCCCGGCGCGAGGTCTTGGATGGCGGCAACTGAGGGCACGTCGGCCGGTTGTGTTGCCGCAGCAAACCGTTGGGTCGCCTCGGTAACGTCTGCGGTAAGCGCGCCCGCTGCATCGATCACGCCGGCACCGGCGCGTTCCACCTCGACGCCCGGGATCGGGGTCGCCGAACGGGTCAGCGCTGCCTTCACCTCGTCCGGTGTCCACTCGGGATGTGCCTCGAGCAGCAAGGCCACCAGACCCGCAGTCACCGCTGCGCTCTGTGACGAACCCGTGCCCTTGAACGTCTCATCGTCGACGTACCCGGTGCTGCCGTGGTTCACGTCGGCGTCCGACCCGGCAACGCGAGCACTCTCGATGCTCACACCGGGGGCGACGACATCGGGGTTGCGCACTCCATCGCCAATGGCGGACCACTCGGCCACGCCAAGCTCGTCGCCGGTGAGCGCGCCACCAACGGCAATCACGAACGGGTTGTTGGCCGGCGACGCCAGACCGACGGTCTCGTCTCCGTTGTTGCCCGCTGCGACAACGACGGTGATGCCCGCGTTCCAGGCGCGCTCGACCGCAGCCGAGAGAGCGTCGCTCGTGTAATCGAGGGGCGAGCCACTATCGAACGCAAGGTTGATGACCTGAATATCGAGATCGGCGGAGTTCTCGACCACCCAGTCGATTCCCGCAATGACGTCGGCCTGACGAGTGTCGCCAGCACGGTCGGCAACCTTCACCGAAACGATGCCGCTATCGGGGGCGACACCGAGGAAGGTCTCGGGATGAGCGGCGGAGTCAGCGGGCGACGCACCAGGCTCGCGACCCGCGATGATCGCTGCGAGATGTGTCCCATGACCGTTGCCGTCGACGAAGGCGGTCGATGGCGAGGCGGCCTCTGCGCTGAGATCGGCCACCGCCACGATCTTGCCGTCGCCAGACAGCGACTCGACCGGCGTGGCACCGGTGTCGATCACCGCAACGTTCACGCCAGCGCCGGTGATGCCCCGCTCCCACAGAGCCCGGGCGCCGATCTGGTCGACCACGTGGTACATCGATCCTGGAGCAAGGTCGCCAGCTGCAACCGGTGCCTCGACCACGGACTCGACCGACTGACCGCTTCTCGAGTCGAGTGGGTCGGCGACAACGAACGCCGTCGCACCGAGGGCCAGGGCCGCCGCAGCTATGGCGAACCGCTTCGGGCGTTTGCCGCCCGAGCTGTCGTCCACACCGAGCGAGACATGCTCGAGTTCGGTGTCGAGCCCCCCGCCAGTGGGCCCACTGCGGGTGAGCGCAATCGCGTGCGTCATCTTGATCTCCGTTCCACCGACCCCTCACGGGACCGTGTCAATATCCGCGCTGCGCCACCCCGATGCGACACACCGCTTCCTATAGAGTCTTAACCCTATCTTTACGTATGCTGCGACCGCAAGCTGGAATGTGCGTGAGCGCTGAAAGCGATTCCTCACGCTCTGTGTCCCACAACCGCTCCAGGTGGTCGATCGCTTGAGGGAATCCATACGTTCGGTGACCGAGATGGTCCCAGATTGCGACCGCAGTCCTCGACCGTCGGCCGCCGACGGTCTACCCACTTCCGAACTCATCCGAACGAGTGCCGAGCCAGTCGCGCCACTCCTTCACCGTTCCGGGCAGCGGCTCGGCCGACGCACTCGACGTGCTCGGCGAGAGTTACCCGACCCTCGTCAACCCGATCGTGACGGTGGTTTATGCCACAGAAGACGGCAGCCAGATCCTCGACGCTGCCAACTAAGCACTGACGACGAGGCGATCGCGGGTCTCCTCGAAGTTCCGGACGCGGCGGACGTGACCAACCCCACCGACCCGCTCAACCAGCGCTCCAACATCTCCGCTGACGGCACGATCGCCTTCTCCACCATGACGTTCACGCAGGGCGTCGCCGACCTCTCCGAGGACACCTTCGACGACCTCGTCTCGGCGGTCGAACCGGTATAGGTCGCCGGCCTGCAGGTCGAGTTCGGAGGCAGTCGTCATGGACGCCGACAACCCGCCTCGCAACACGTTGTCGCAGTACGCCGAGGCGATCTCAATCGTCGTCGCCATCCTCGTGAGCCGCGTGCTCGAGGACTACGCCGTCACCGACGACCCGGATCAATCGATCATCACCGGCTTGACGAACACCGGCAAGGTGATCTTGTCGGCCGCGGTGATCATGGGCAGCGTCTTCTTCGTGTTCGTCACGAACCCATCACCGGTGGTGAAGATGATCGGCTTCGGTTGGGCGTTGGCGTACTCACCGACGCGTTGATCGGCCGCCTGATGATCGTGCCGGCGGTACTTCATCTGCTCGGCCGGCGAGCATGGTGGTGTCCGCGTTGGCTCGACCGGATCACACCGGTGATCAATGTCGGGGGCGGCGCGCCCCCCGCACCCAACTCCCAACCCGTGGAGGACCACCCGCCCCACCGGTGAGGGAACAGGCCCCTGTGGGCCACTTCGCTCACCACAGCGCTGCGACGTGGCGTCGGCGGGCCGTGGACGGTGTGCTCCGTCCGAACCTGTCCGACGAAATGGAATTTCCGCGGTCGGGACGACGACAATGTATGGGTGCAGCGGATCGTTGGTGGGATCCGCGTCCGTCGCGGCGTGGTCATCGCCTGGGTGATCGTCGTGATCACCGGCATGACGATGGCTGCGAGCCCGCGCACCGCCGCAGACGACCGGCCACCGCCGCTGTACGCCGATGAACGCACGTCGCTGCGGACCGTGTCGAGAACGTGGTTCGCCGACGACGTGTGCCTGCCGTCGGCCACCGCCCCCGACCTCACCCGACTGTTCGACAGCGAGCCGGCCAACATCATCGGCGCCGACTACCAACGGGCGACGCAGATCGACGAGGACACCACGCTGTGGACGTTCCAAGACGCAGAAGTCCGCATCCCCGGCGGCGGGTCGCGCGTCGTCCACAACGTCGGCGCTGTCCAGGAAGGCAACTGCTTCACCTTCTTGATGAGCGGCGGCCGCACCGACCCCCAGCCCTGGCTGTACGCCGAACACACCGCCAGCCAGTTTCGCTGGTTCTGGCCACTGGGCGCGGCAATGGGCAGCGACGAGCGCCTCTACGTCTACCTCGCCGAGATGAACGAACTCGGCGAGGAGTACCTCACCCACGTCGTGCCATCGGGGACGTACGTGGCCGCGATCGACACCACCACGTGGGACGTCGAGTGGTATGGGCAACCGGCGAATGGTGGAGCCGACCTGTACGGCTTCGCCATCGAGTCCGACCAACACTGGACGTATCTGTTCGCCCAGTGTCATCGACAGTTCGGCTATGACCCTGTGTTGTTCGTATTCGGTCACGACCGAACGTGTGCCGACCGAGTCCACATCGCACGCGTCCCGCGCGGACAGCTGCTCTCACCGCCTGCGTATTGGGACGGGACCCGCTGGCAGTCGTCGCCAACGCGAGCAGCAACGATCATCGAAACTGCGGGACGGCTGGCCAACCCGACCCAGTTCATCCGCCACCACAACCAGTGGATGGCGATCACCAAGCTCGACGACTGGTGGGGCCAGCGAGTCATCGTCGAGCGAGCCCTGCACCCGGCCGGGCCGTATCAGTTCTACGACGAGCGCTGGCCGGCCGTGAAGTGCGCCGACGATTGCAACCACTACTTCGCCAGCTGGATCCCGACCGATACTCCCTCGACACTCACCTTCGGGCTGTCGCACAACCGGTGGGATGGAGTGGCGTCGTGGGTGTACCGGCCCACGTTCCACACGATCAACGCCCCAGGTTGGCAACCAACAGCGGCCAGCCGGTGCCAACTCGGTCAGTGCGACTGACGACCCTTCACGGCAGGTTCACGAGCAACCAAGAGCTCCCGGTGTTGACCAGCGCGCGATCGCCGTTGACCACCGTTGTGGCTCCGAAAGAGTCGGGCCACACGCCCGCCGTTCTCGCCCCGATTCAGCAGCCGGCGATGCGGGACCCACCGCGCCGACCCAAGGCCGGCGGATGGCGACTACTCGTCGGTCGAAGCCTTGTTGCGGTCGCGGCGGCCGTAGCGCCGGTTGAACCGCTCGACGCGGCCGGCGGTGTCCACGATGGTCATGTTGCCGGTGTAGAAGGGATGGGTGTACATCGAGATGTCGAGCAGAACGTGTGGATACTCCTGCCCGTCCTCTTCCCACACCGTGGTGCGGTTGGTCGAGATCGTCGATCCACACACCCAGCGCTGCCCGCCGGTGGAGTCCTCGAACACGACCTGTCGATAGTCGGGGTGGATGTCGGGTTTCATCGCTCTTCCTTGAACTCGACGTGACGGCGCACCACCGGGTCGTACTTCATGAGCGTCAAGCGTTCGCGAGTGTTGATCTTGCTCTTCTTGGTGACGTAGGTGTAGCCGGTGCCAGCGGTGCTGCGCAGCTTGATGATCGGTCGCTTGTCCTTGCTCGCACTGGCCATCAGACCTTCACTCCCTTGCGCCGCAGCTCGGCGACCACCGATTCGATGCCACGACGGTCGACCGTCTTGATCGCTCGCGCCGACAGCCGGAGACGCACGTAGCGTCGTTCGGACGGCAACCAGAAGCGCTTGTTCTGGATGTTGGCATTGAAGCGCCGGTTCGTCCGGCGATGGGAGTGCGACACCGACTTGCCGAACGACGGTCCGACCCCGGTGAGCTGGCAGCGACGAGACATCCGGCGGAGCATACTGAGAACTGCTCTCATTCCCATACACTGACGACGATGGTCAATCGCTCTCCGGTCCCCGTCACCATCGTGGGTGGCGCCGGCGCCGAGGACCTCGCACGAACGCTCAGAGCGCCCGATCATGGCATCCTCGCCGGCTCATGGCACGGCCCCGGCTCGGTGCAGATCGACGCCGACACCGCTCACCGGACGCCTGGCTGCTCGTGTTGTGCGCTGCGGCTCGATGTGATCGATGGCCTCCTGCGCGCCGTGCGGCGACCGAATCCGCCCGCCCACGTGCTGTTGGTCGCAGAGCCCGGCGACGACGTCACCACCATCGCCTACACGGTGCTGTCCGACGCCGACCTGGCGCGCCACGTCCGCCTCGATGGTGTGGTCGTGTCGCTCGATGCGGTGGCGATGGCGACCCGCAAAGCAGGCGGCGCGCCGTTGGGCTCGGGCCCCGAACTCGAGACGCTGGCAATCGCCGACGCAATCGTGCTCGACCGCGCCTCGGAGCTGACCAACGATGCGATCATCTCGATACGTCACTCACTCGGCGCAATCAATGCCATCGGATCGACGCTCGAGCGCACTGCGGACGCCGCTCTTCTCAGCGCACAGCGCCAGCGGCTGATCGGGATCGACGCGTGGCACGGCGCTCCGGCAGTCGGAGCACGCATCGACGTCGAGCTCCGAGGACCCGACGATGGACCGCACACGCTCATACTCCGTCAACGCGCCCCACTCGACCCAGACGCCGTCGACGCCTGGCTCGATCGGGTGATCGAATCGCATGCCCAGCGCCTCGTGCGGCTGCAAGGAGCGCTCGCCATCGATTCCGCGCCAGCGCGGGTCTGTTGCCACGGGGTGCGGTCATACGCCATGAGTCACTCCGAATCGGCCGACCCTCCGGCATCGCGACGTGGGGAGAGCCTCGTGGTGATCGTCGGGCACGATCTCGATGCCGGGGATCTCAGCAGCGAGTTCGCAGCAACGCGCGTGCGATGACCGACCACCTGCTCACGTCCGCCAACGAACGTTGGCGCACGCGTCTCGACGACGGTTGCCGGTCGGTGGCTTGGTCACCCGGCGGCAGACTGTTCGTCATCGCCGCCGACGGTTCGTCGCTCATCGACGATCCGAGCCAGCTCACCGCCCCGATGGCTCCAGACCCCGTCGACGCCGCATGGCTCGGCGAACGGCGCGTGGCCGTTGTCGACACGGTCGGTGGTGTCGTGTTCGCCGGATCCGGCGCAATCGACGCGCAGCCGGTCGATGGAGCCCGCTGTGTCGACAGCGCACAAGGTCGCACGATCGTCGGCGGAGCGAACGTCGTCGCGCTCTTCGGTGACACCAACGAAGACGCTCCCGCCACGACAATCACGACCGGCGCAGGCCAGAGCCACGCGCTCTGTCACACCGTCGGCGGGATGTGGGCAGTCGGGGGAAGCTCAGGGCTGGTCCTGATCGACGGCGCCATGGGCGAGATCGATGTCCGTCTCGAGATGGATGGAGTACGCGCCGTGGCATGGGCTGATGACGCAGAGCGACTCGTCGCCGCCGATCTCGCGGGATCCCTCCACCTCATCGGGATCCACGATCCGGCACGCGGAGTGGAACTCGACGGCTACCCCGACCCCGTGCGCCACCTCGCCATCTCAGCCGACGGCGGGCTGCTGGTCGCGGCCGCCGACGACGAGCTCACGTGGTGGCGGATCGATGACGAGGGCGATCCCGACGACATGCCCGAACGAGCCGTCGTCCACGAGCATCCGGTGACGGCGCTCGCAATGAGTTCAGACGGCCTGGTCACCACTGGTGACGCCGCAGGACGCATTCACGTCTGGTCGCCATGGGTGACCGACCATCCGGTGGCGACGATGACCCTCGACTCCGAGATCGTCGCCTCGGAATGGTCATCCGACGGGTCCCGCCTCGCCGTCGCTTCGATGTGCGGTGAGCTGGCCGTGTACGACGTCACGCCGGGCGCCGTCGCGTAGCGGCACCACCGTCTGCGACCAACTGATCGAGATCGTCGAACGATCTGACCGTGACGGCCCGGTCGACACGCTCGGCGTACAGCGCCATCTCGCCACGCCCGAGCGACCACGCGCCTTGCGGTTCAGGAGAGATCCAGCTGGTCGACGCGCTCCGTCGCGCGATCCGGTCGATGATGTCGAGTGCAGGGTCGCGGCCGTTGCAGCGACCGTCGCTCAGCACCATCACGTGGGTCTGGGGCGTCACCAGCAGATTCCAGCGTGACCACCACTGCCGGAACGCAGCCCCAGGATCGGAGGCGGCGTCGGCGTCGACGGAGCCGAAGACCTGAGCAATCGCACGTGCCGGATCAGCGACGCGCAGCGCACGATCGAGAGCCACGCACACATCGACGAAACCGAACGCCCGGACGTCGCCACTCATCGAGCGCATGCGATGCAGCAGGTTCATGACAACCCTCGCCGTGCCGCGCACCGACAGGCTGAGGTCGGCGAGCACCACGAGGCGCGCTGCGCTGGCCCGACGATTCGTGTGTCTCAGTTCGATCGGAATCCCTGCGGTGGTCACCGATGCGCGCATCGTGCGACGCAGGTCGATCGACCCGGCATGGCTGCGCCTGTGCTGCCACGACGGTGCGCCGTCGAGGCGTTGACCGATACGCCGAACGGCGTGCACGAGTTGCGACCGTTCCAGCTGGGTCAACGGATCGCTCACCGTGGTCACCCGTCTGGCCGCCGCCTTCGCCACGACGCGTCGCCGTCGCTGTACGGCCTCATCGAGTGCACGACGGGCCAACTCGAGTTCCGCCGCCACCGGGTCGTTCGGAAGTTCGACGACTGCGAGGCCGCGTTGGGCCTCGGCATCGTCGTCGTCGCCGGGCGGGCGCGGCGCGATCCCGCCCGTTGCGTTCGTCCGGGCACCGTCATCGATTGCCGGCGTTGCGGTGGCGCGGGTCGGGCTCGGATCGGCGTCGCCGCGCGCGGCGATGTCGTCGTTGCGGTCGGCTTGGTCGTCGCGGACCTCGACCGAGATCGCATCGTGGTGGTGGACGTCGAGAGCTTCGATGGCATCGGCGTCGAGCGTGACCGCCGAGTCACCAGCGGACAGCTCGTCGTCGACCGGGGTCGGCAGTTGCACGTCGTCGCCCGAGAACCACTGGGCGAACAGGTTGTCGAAGACGTCTGGACGAACACTCGACCATGCCATCGACAAGCGCAGCGCCCGATGAACGCAGCGGCGGTCGGCCAGGTCGACCAGCGTCAATGCTTGGGCAGCGTCGATCAGTTCGGCAGAGCCGACATCACCTCCGTGTCGTCGGACCAAGTCGGCGAATCCGCACAGCGCGAGAAGCACAGTCAGCCAGCAGCGAGTTCGGTGCGGGCGGCCTCGACGTCGCGGTTGCGTTTCACCAGCGTCAGCAGCGTCCGGTCGATGGTCGCATCGTCGAGTTCATCGGCACCGAGGAGGAGGAGGGCTTTCGCCCAGTCGAGCCCTTCCGACACTCCGGGCGGTTGTTCGAGCCCGAGGGTGCGCAGCCGGTTGAGGGCGTCGACAACGGCGTCCTGCAGGTCGCGAGTGATGCCGGGCACGGCGGACTCGATGATCTCAGCCTCACGGTCCGGATCGGGGTAACTCAACCCGATGCGCAGACAGCGTCGGCGAACGGCATCGGCGAGCTCGCGCGACTCGTTGGAGGTGATGAACACCCATGGGTCCGAGCGAGCCTCGATCGTCCCGAGCTCGGGAATGGTCACCTGGCGCTCGTCGAGTGTTTCCAGTAAGAGCGCGTCGAGGGCGTCGTCGGCGCGGTCGAGTTCGTCCACCAGCAACACGACGGGGTCGGCAGATCGGAGCGCCGTGAGCAGCGGGCGTTCGAGCAGGAACTCCTCGGCGAACAGCGCCGAGGTGGCGGCGGCGAGTTCGCCGTCGCCGTCTGGCGCCGACGCACGCTCGGCAGCGAGGATCTGCGTGGCCAGCAGCTGACGGCCGTAGTCCCACTCGTACAACGCGTGCTGCGCGTCGATGCCTTCGTGGCACTGCAAGCGCACGAGGGACCGCCCGCTGGCCTGGGACACGGCGCGGGCAAGCGACGTCTTGCCGACACCGGGCGGACCTTCGAGCAGCAGCGGGCGGCGTAGTGCGATCGTCAGGTGGACTGCAGCAGCGATCTCGTCGTCGGCCACGTAGCCAGCGGCACCGAGCGCTCGACCCACCTCGGTGGGATCGTCTCCCAGACTGCGCGAACTGGGCGCAGGGGAGCCCGGCGGATGGGTGCTCGGCGGATGAGTACCCGGCTCGGTCACGAGCGCGTGCCGACCAATGCGTCCGTGATCAACGCCGACATCGACTCCGGCGTCATCAGCTTCGGGTTGGTCGCCGTGCAGACGTCGACCATGGCATGCGACGTCAGATGCTCGATGTCGGCTGGTTCGGCGGACACCGACGGGAAGCCGTTGGTGCCGACGCGGCTCTTCGTGTAGTCGGGCAAGGTGGTGAAGCTCTGGGGGATGTCGAGGTCGTCGGCGAGGCGGATCATTCCTTCGAGGGCCAGGTCGGCCGCAGCGACGTCGCTCAGCCCGCGTGTGTCGTAGCCCATGGCACCAGCCATACGTGCGAACTTCGGGTAGTTGCCAGAGAGGTTGTGCTCCCACGTCCGCGTGATGGAGATGCCGTTGCCGACTCCGTGGTGGGTGTCGAAGCGCGCCGACAACGCGTGGGAGATCGCGTGGGTGATGTCGAGACCGGCGGAGTTGAACGCCATTCCGGCGATGTACTGCGCGTACATCATCTTCTCGCGGGCCACCGGGTCGTAGCCGTTACCGACCGCGATCGGCAGCCACTGGAACGTCAGCTCGATCGCCTGCAGGGCAGGGCCTTGCGACGGGGTGTTGTCGAGGATCGATAGATACGCGCCCGAGGCGTGCGCGAGCACGTCCATGCCGCAATAGGCGGTGAGGTCGGCAGGCAGCGGCATGAACAGCACCGGGTCGTCGATCGACATCGACGGCGCGATCTGATCGGCGGCACCGATGAACTTGTTGTTGTTCGGACCGGTCGTGGTGTCGGTGACGACGAATGCGAAGCTCATTTCCGAGGCCGTACCCGCCGTGGTCGACACCGCGATATGGGGTGGCAGGATCGGGTTCTCGAGTTCGAGCATGCCCTGAAAGTCGTTGATGGTGCGACCATCGTGAGCCGCCACGACCCGCGTGGCTTTGGCGCAGTCGTGGCTCGATCCGCCACCGAGCGAGATGAACCCGTCGCACTCGGCATCGCCGTAGGCCACGTGCGCGTCCATCACGTTGTAATCCTTGGGATTCGACTCGACCTTGTCGAACACCTCGACACTGACGCCTGCTGCTTCGATGATGCCCTTCACCTCGTCGACGATCCCAGTGCCGCGCAAGCCGGTCGTCATCAACAGGACTCGCTGCATCCCGAGTTGCGCCGCCGACACACCGATCATCTCGTGTGCGCCCGGTCCGAGCAACGCTGCAGGAGTCGGGTGGATGCTCTTGATCGGGAACAGATTCAGTCGACTGATGTCCATGCGTGGCACACTAGGTCAGAGTGAGAACGGGTCTCGTTTCGGACGTCGCACGCTCGCCAGACGCGAGCGATGCTCGAGCGCGTTTGTGCACCACGCTGCAAGGAGCCGACCCCAGCAACGGACTCGTTGCAATGGTCGACGACGGCTTCTTCGACAGGTGGATTCCCGAGATCGTCGAGATGGAGATGGAGCAGGATCCCGTCCACCGCCACAAGGACGTGCTCGCCCATTCGATTGCGGTCACCGCGTCGACACCACCAGCGCTGCGCCTTCGAATGGCTGCGCTGCTGCACGATGTCGGCAAACCGGCGACCCGCCGGTTCGGACCTGGGGGTGTCACGTTCTGGCACCACGAGGCGGTCGGCGCCCGAATCGCCAAGCGACGACTGGACGCGATGGGCTTCGACGAGCAATTCGTCACCGAGGTGGCGCACCTCGTCGAGCTGAGCGGTCGATTCAAAGGGTTCGGTGACGGGTGGACCGACAGCGCTGTTCGCCGGTACGTCGTCGATGCGGGTGCCCTACTGGGTGACCTCAACCTGCTGGTCCGCCACGACTGCACGACGCGCAACGCCAAGAAGGCCGCGGCGCTGCAGCGCATGGTCGACGATCTCGAAGCGCGCATTCGGGCGTTGGCCGCCGCGGATGCCGAGGCCCGCCGGCGTCCGCCGCTGAGCGGCGACGAGATCATGGAGCTGCTCCGGATTCCTCCGGGGCCCGCCGTCGGCCAAGCGATCAAGATGCTGATGGCGGCGGACCCGCCACTCGACCGCGCCGAGGCTGAGCGTGCCCTACGCGAGTGGTGGACGGCCGATCGATGAGCATCCCGGATTCCCTGGACGACAACGCCGTCACGCCGCCCATCGATGTCGCCGACGGGCTCGATCGTCTCGGGTTGGCCCTTGCCGACCCGATCCGTCGAGAGGTGCTCATCCGCCTGCTTCGCGGCACGCACCGTCCGAGCGACCTCGCCGCAGCGATTGGGACCTCCCGATCCAATCTCTCCAACCACCTCACGTGCCTGCGCGGCTGTGGGTTGATCCAGGCGGAGCGATCCGGCCGTCACCTGCACTACCAGCTCGTGTCCGACCAGCTGGCTGGCGCACTGCGAGCCCTCCTCGCGGCAGCGGAGACACTGACGCCTCCCACGGGGAGCGGGGAATCACCGAGAGCCGCAGCGACCGAATAATCGGCAATAATTCATTTCAGAATGAATTCAGCGGCTGCTGAACCGTTATAGTTCAGGCATGCCTGAACTCTCCACAGTGGTCGAGCTCCCTGGCCACATCGGTCGGGCTCCGGTCGACGGCCTCGATCGCATCGGACTGGCGCTTGCTGATCCGATTCGCCGCGAGGTGCTCGTACGACTGCTCGACGGGACACAGCGACCGAGCGACCTCGCTGCGGCGATCGGCACATCGCGCTCGAATCTGTCGAACCATCTCGCATGCCTTCGTGGCTGCGGACTGATCGACGCAGACCGCGCCGGCCGACACCTCTACTACGGACTGGTCTCCGACCAGCTGGCCGATGCACTTCGTGCACTCCTCGTCGTCGCCGCCACGCTCGACGACTGCGACGAAACAACGGCGACGCAATCATGAGCGCTGAGGTCACCGCGTCGCCACCGGGGGTCGATCGCCAACGGGTCGTACGCCGAGCAACGCTGCTGAATCGACTGACGATCGGCTGGAATGCGGTCGAAGGCATCGTGGCGATTGCGGCTGGCGTTGCGGCGTCGTCGATTGGCCTCGTTGCGTTCGGTCTCGACTCCGGCATCGAAGTGTCCGCGGCGCTGATCCTTGCGTGGCGGCTCCATCAAGAACGACGTGACGGATGCAAGCTCGAGGCCGACGATCGCGCCCAGAAGCTCGTGGCGTGGTCGTTCGTTGCGCTCGCCAGTTACGTCTCGATCTCGGCGACGCTCGACCTCATCGGCAGACACGAGCCGGAGGCATCAGGACTCGGCATTGCGATCGCCGCACTGTCACTGCTCGTGATGCCCGTGCTCGCCGCCGCCAAGCGGACAGTGGCGCTGCAGCTCGGCTCACAGGCCGCGGTCGCCGAGGCTGCGCAGACAAACGTGTGCACGCTGCTGTCGGCGGCGCTGCTGGTCGGTCTTTCGGCCAACGCTGCGCTGGGTTGGTGGTGGGCCGACCCCGTGGCTGGGCTGACGATTGCGGCCGCGGCGGCGTGGATGGCAGCGCGCACATTCACGGCGGACTCGCTCGAACACACCTGTTGCGGCTGACCGCCTCACTCTGCGGCAGCGCTCGGGGCGGTCACAACCACAGAGCGAGCACCGCAGCTCCGCCGTGGGCCGCCGCCCGCAGGAACCACTTCTGTCAGCGCTCTTTGCCGTGGAGGAACTCCTCACGAACGATGTCGAGGCTGGCGATGTAGACGAACGTGCCCGCGGCCAACGCAGTGAACGTGGCGTCGAAGGAGATCTCGGCGCGATTGTCAAAGAAGCTGCTCACCGCCGTACCGATCAAGACACCGGCCGGCGTGGTCACGGTGAAGAACGCCAAGAGGCGTATCGACAGACCCCACTCCAACCCGGCGCGAACACAGCTCACTGCGAGCGCAAAGGCCGCCGACGACTTGTGAGCGATGATCGCCACGAAGATCACCCAGATGTCCTCGGTGTCGACCGGCGCGCCGAGGGCGAGGCCGGCGATAATGCGGTGCACCGACAACAAGGCGATCAACACGTACGGATAGATCGCCGGCCGCTCTTGCAAGGTCTACACGGCGACGGCGGTAGCCCGTGTCGTCTGGGCGCAGGGCAGCGCAGTGCCTCCCGGCGAGTCCGGACCTTCGAGCAGATCGACCACGTCGTGTGCGGTGCGCGTGGCGACGATGACGTGTTCGAAGGGCCGCAAGCGCATTCCCCCACGCCAGCAACCGTGAATGCAGGTTCACGTCCTTGCGGCGAAGCGGGATGATCCCGCCGGCTCAGCCGGCGGCAAAGATGAGCACGGCCGGGGCGACCTTCAGTCCGAAATCCACGTGTTCCCATTCCCATTGGTTGGTTCCGACGCGCCGGAGCGCAGTAGGGAGGCGTACACTTGGCCGAAGTGAGAATCATTCCCATCAATGCTGTCGCCGTCGACGCGGGCAACTGACGTGGGCGTTGGCCCTCCCTCCGACATGCCGCCCACCGACGCAGACATCTGCGTGATCGGCGCCGGCCCTCATGGGTTGGCGATCGTTGCGCACCTGTTGACCGCCAAGCCGGCGCTGCGCGAGCGGCTCGCCATCGTCGACCCGACCGGTTGCTGGATGCGTACCTGGCACGACCAGTTCGCCCGGCTCGAGATCGGCGTGCTGCGCTCGCCGATCGTGCATCACCCCGACGTGGACCCGGGGGCATTGGCTCGGTACGTGGACGACCACCGCAAGCAACGGTCGAACCTCCCGTACGATCCCCCACTGGTCGACGTGTTCACCTCGTTCTGCAGCGAAGTCATCGAACGGTTCGAGCTCGGCGACGCGGTCACCACCGGACGTGTCACCGAGCTGACCACCGATGAAGCGAACACCATCACCACCACCGCGGGGACGATCCAGGCGCGGCACATCGTGTGGGCCGCCAACACCGCCACGCCGATCATCCCCTGGGCGCTGCGCCCCGCCGTCGATTCGGGCGTCGCCCAGCACGGGTTGTCGGTCGATCTGCCATCGATCGGTTCGCTCGACGGCGAACACGTCGTGATCGTCGGCGGCGGCCTCACCGCGGGCCACCTGGCGATGGGCGCTGTCGAACGCAGGGCACGAGTCACGCTCATCACTCGACGCCCGATCGTCGAGCGCGACTTCGACGTCGAGCCAGGCTGGCTCGGGCCGCGCCACCTCGCCGGCTTCTGGCGAGCTGGCGACCCGCAGCGCCGCATCGATACCGCCCGGGCTGCGCGTGGCGGGGGCACGATGCCCAGATGGATGCGCCGTCAGATACTCGACCAGATCCGCGCTGGCCGGATCGCCCATTGCATCGACCGGATCGACACGGCGCCGTGCGACGCCGAGGAGCGCACCCTCCAACTCGGTGATGGGCCGCTGGCGTTCGATCGCTGCTGGCTGGCCACCGGTACTCGCCCCGACGTACGCGCCGACCACGCACTCCGCACGGTGATCGACGACCACATCGACGGGTTCCCGCTCATCGACCCGAACCTGCGCGTGCGCGGCCGAGACGTGTACATGACGGGCCGCCTCGCGCTGATGGAACTCGGACCGGCTGCCGGCAACCTCTGGGGCGCACGCACAGCCGCCCGACGGATCACCCGTGCGCTGACCGACGTCGACCTCGACACCGATTCGGTCACGACCATCCGACCCAACAGCACGATAGGCGCAGCGAAGTGAGCAACGACTACGGCATCCCCCTCGTCACCGAAGATCTCATCGACTGCTTTGGGCAACCCACGCACCGCCTCGTGCTGGAGATCGACGGCACGGTCACGATCACGTTCCATGGGTCGGGCGTGAAGGCCCGAGTCGACCCCTCCACCCGGGGTGTCCTCACGCCAGGGGTGCACGTCCCACCGACGCTGCTCGATCACGCGGCATCGATGCGACTGGCCTGACCGCCCGGCCGCCCCACATTCTTGCGAGCACGCTCCATGACGACGACCGCCAACGTCGAACGTTCGAAGGTTCCGGTCACGGTGTTGTCGGGATTCCTCGGCGCCGGCAAGACCACCTTGCTGCAACGCGTGCTCGACAACCGGGAAGATCGCCGAGTGGCAGTGATCGTCAACGACATGAGCGAGATCAATGTCGACGCCGAGATCGTGCGCAACGCCGACGTGTTGCGCGCCGACGAGCAACTGGTCGAGATGACCAACGGCTGCATCTGTTGCACCTTGCGTGAAGACCTCGTGGTCGAGGTCGGCCGTCTGGCAGCGGAGGGCCACTTCGACTGCATCGTGATCGAGTCCACCGGGATCAGCGAGCCGATGCCGGTGGCCACGACGTTTGCGTTCCGCGATGAGGACGGCGTGTCGCTCGGCGACGTGGCCGAGCTCGACACCATGGTCACGGTCGTCGACGCCGAGACGATCCAACGCGAGATCGGCACCCGCGACCGACTGGTCGATCGCGACATTGGAGCGGTCGAGGGCGATGATCGCCGGATCTCGCAGCTGCTGATCGATCAGATCGAGTTCGCCAACGTGATCATCATCAACAAGACCGACCGGGCCAGCCGCCGCAGCCTCGAAGAGGTCGAGGGCATCATCGAGCACCTCAACCCCGGCGCACGGATCATGCGCGCACACCACGCCGACGTCCCCCTCGACGCCGTCCTCGAAACCGGCGTGTATGACGTCGAGACCGCGTCGCATTCGGCCGGATGGGCGCGCGAACTCGAGGGCTTTCACACACCCGAGATCGAGAAGTACGGCATCGAGAGCTTCGTGTATCGCCGGCGGGTGCCGTTCCACCCCGAGCGTCTCGCTGAGCTGTTCACGCGCGGCCTCCCCAACGTGGTGCGGTCGAAGGGCACGTGCTGGTTGGCGAGCCGGCTGTTCGTGTCGGGGGTGTGGTCGCAGGCCGGCCCCGCATTGACCATCGAGCCGTTCGGGCATTGGTGGGCGACGAAGCCACGAGAAGAGTGGCCCGACGATCCGGCCACGATCGAGTGGATCGACAGCATCTGGGACCCCAATGTCGGCGACTGCCGCCAAGAGGTCGCCTTCATCGGCGCCAAGCTCAATCGCCCGCACCTCGAGAAGCTCCTCGACCGGGCACTGCTCACCGACGAGGAACAGTTGTGGCATCCGGATCGATGGGCTGCGCTCCCCGATCCGCTGCCACCCTGGTGATGAGCGATTGGTCACCGATCATTCCGAACACGGTGAGAATCGTTCTCATTTCAGTTACGCTGACCGAATGAACGACCTATTGCCGGTCACCGTGCTGTCCGGGTTCTTGGGCGCGGGCAAGACCACGCTGCTCAATCAAGTGCTCGCCAACCGCGAGGGTCGGCGGGTGGCCGTGATCGTCAACGACATGAGCGAGGTCAACATCGACGCCTCGCTGGTCGCGGACGGCGCGGCCCTCGACCGCACCGAAGAGCGTCTCGTCGAGATGTCCAACGGCTGCATCTGCTGCACCCTGCGCGAAGACCTACTGTTGGAGGTGGATCGACTCGCTCGTGAAGGCCGCTTCGACTACCTGCTCATCGAGTCGACCGGCATCAGCGAGCCGATGCCGGTGGCCGCCACCTTCTTGTTCGAAGACATCGATGGCAAGAGCCTGTCGTCGGTGGCCCAGCTCGACACGATGGTCAGCGTCGTCGACGCAGCGACGTTCATCGAACGCTTCGAGGTGCTCGAAGAACTCGCCGAGATCGGCGTCGGACGCGACGACGAAGACGACCGCACCGTGAGCGATCTCCTCGTCGATCAGGTCGAGTTCGCCGATGTGCTCGTGGTGTCCAAGCCCGACCTCGTCGACACCGAACGACTCGAGCAGGTCGTCGCTCTCGTCCGCCAGCTCAACCCGCGCGCCAAGGTCATCGTCGCCGAACGGGGCGACGTCCCGCTCGACGCGGTGCTCGACACCGGGCTGTTCGACGAAGACGAAGCGTCGACCGCGCCCGGGTGGGTCAAAGCGCTCAACGGCGACCAGACCCCCGAGACCGACGAGTACGGCATCACCTCGTTCGTCTACCGGCACCGTTGGCCGTTCCATCCCGATCGGCTGGCGAGCGAGCTCGCAGACGCGTGGCCCGGCGTGCTGCGCAGCAAGGGCTTCTTGTGGCTGGCATCTCGACCCGACGTACAAGCACTGTGGAGCCAAGCCGGCCTGTCGGTCATGCTCGAACCGCTGGCGCTGTGGTACGCCGCGATGCCTGAAGATGAGTGGGAGCTCGAGACACAGGACGAGGTCGCCGAGCTGCAGTCGCGTTGGGACCCGGTGGTCGGTGACCGCCAGACCGAAATCGTGTTCATCGGCGTCGACATGGACGAGACGGCGATTCGCGAACGCCTGGACCGTTGTGTTGTCACCGGCGACGAGTTCGAGAAGGGCCCCGAGGCGTGGGCTCGTTACGACGACCCGCTGCCGGAGTGGGACATCGCCTGCGATCTCGAGGGGTGAACGCAGATCGCCGACCGGCGGCCAAGAACGACAGCCGGTCTCACGTCGCGCACTGCGAGTAGCGTCGTCTCATGGACGTCACGGACGCCAAGGCCATCGTGCGCGACGAGATCGAGCGGCTGACGCCGGCATTGCTCGACCTGTCACACTCGATTCACGCCCATCCCGAACTCAACTTCGAAGAGCACCATGCACACGAGGCGCTCACCGGGGTGCTCGACGACAACGGTATCGACGTCGCTCGGGGCGCATACGACATGCCGACGGCCTTCGACGCCCGAGTCGGCGCGACCGAGGGGCCAACTGTCGCTGTGCTCTGCGAGTACGACGCACTCCCCGAAATCGGGCACGCGTGCGGGCACAACATCATCGGCTCTGCCGGCCTGGGCGCCGGCATCGCGGTGGCCAAGGTGGCGGAGGCCCTGGGCGGGCGCGTCGCCATCCTCGGCACGCCCGCCGAAGAAGGTGGCGGGGGCAAGGAGTTCATGATCCGTCGCGGCGCGTTCGACGACGTCGATCTGGCGATGATGATCCATCCCGCCGACCGCGATCTGCACACGATGCACACCATCGCCATCCAGCGGGTGAATGCGACCTACGACGGCAAGGCGGCCCATGCGGCCGCGGCGCCGCACAAGGGTCGCAACGCCCTCGATGCAGCGGTGCTCGGCTACAACGCGGTGGCTGCGCTGCGCCAGCACATCCGCCCCGAAGAGCGCATCCACGGCATCTTCACCGAGGCAGGCGTGAAGCCGAACATCGTGCCATCACGCGCCGTGGCCGAGTGGTACGTGCGCAGTGGCAACATGTCGAGCCTCGAGACACTGAAAGAGCGAGTACAACGCTGTCTCCAGGGCGGCGCCGATGCGGCCGGTTGTGAAATGCATGCGGAGTGGCTCGATCCACCGTTCTTCGACATGATCGACAATCATCCGCTGCTCGATCGCTACGTCCAGAACGCCATCGAGGTGGGGCGACACCCGGTCCCAGAGCAAGAGGGCGCAATGGTGGTCGGGTCGACCGATATGGGCAACGTCAGTTACGCCGTACCGTCGATCCACCCGATGGTCAAGGCCGCACCCGAAGGGACCGCGATCCACACACCGGACTTCGAGGTGTTCGCCGGCGGCGAGGAGGGTGACCGTGCGGTGACCGACGGCGCACTCACGCTCGCGCTGACCATGGTCGACTGCCTGGCCTCGGACGACTTGCGGCGCGACATCGCCGACGAGTTCAACCCGCCGCCGTCGCCGATCCCCCGGTCATAACGGCTGGGGCACGCCCAAGCTCGACACGGCGAGCCGCTCCGACGAGACTGCACCCATGCCCCTCACGCAGTACCGAATCGATCGCGACGGAGTCGACCGCTTGTTGTTTCTGATGCACGGCTATACCGCCGAGCAACATCACCTCGCATCGTACGTGCCGCTCGTCGATCCAGATGAACGGTTCACGGCGATCGCTCCCAGAGGTCCGATCGACATGCCAGACGGCGACGGTGCGGGGTGGTGGTCGATCGACCTCGACACATTCGAGTCCGATCTGTCGCAGTTCGTCCCGTCGCTGACAACGCTCGAGGGATTCATCGCCGACGAAGCCGACAAGGCTGGCGTTCCCCTCGAGCGGTGTGTGATCGGCGGGTTCAGTCAAGGCGGCTTTCTGTCGCTTGCGCTCGCTGGCAAGCCGGGCGCGCCGCGCTACGCCGGGGTGTGGGCGATCTGCTGCGGACTCCCCGAGGCTCCGGGGCTCGAGGTCGATTTGTCGAACGGCGACGGCCGGCCCGCCCTGTTCCAGTGGGGCACCCGCGATGCGTTCATCGGCCAGGATCGACCGAAAGAGGTCATCGCCGCGCTCGACGACGGCGGCTGGAACCTCAGCGACCACGCTTACGACATGGCTCACAGCCAGACGATCGAGATGATGATCGACGCCCGCGAATGGCTCGCCGGGGTGCTGTGAACGCGATCTCGGGTTCAGCCCGCCGCTGACGGCACCCGGTCGACCGACCACGTCGACGATCCACGCAAGAACGTGTGTCGGACGCGGCCGTTGAGCACACGACCGCGGAATGGGTTGTTCGACGAGCGCGACGACAACTCAGCGGTGTCGACCGTCCACCGCTCGTGCGGATCGATCACAGCCAGATTCGCAGGCGCCCCGGCCACGAGCGGGCCACCGTGCCCCCACTCGTTGAGGGCGGCGATACGGGCTGGCTTCCAACTCAGGGCGGCAATCACCGTCTCGAGGGCGGCGATGCCCGGCTCGACGAGTTCGGTGAGCGCGGCCGCGAGCGACGTCTCGAGGCCGGTCATGCCCGGCGCCGCTTCGTGGAGCGGGAGCGACTTGCGCTCGTCGGGGTGCGGAGCGTGATCGGTGGCGATCGCGTCGATCTGGCCATCGGCCAGAGCCTGACGCAGCGCAGCCTGGTCGGCTGTTGTTCGGAGCGGCGGGTTCATCTTGTAAAGCGCGTCACCGCCACGGAGCATCTCTTCGGTCAGCGCCAGGTGTTGCGGTGTGACTTCGACGGATACGTCGACACCACGTCGACGAGCAGCTCGCACGAGGTCGAGCGTCTGCGCGCACGACGCGTGGAGGACGTGGTACCGCGCTCCGGTGAGTTCGGCGAGCCGGAGATCGCGATCGACGACGATCGCCTCGGCTGCCACCGGTCGACCCCGAATACCGAGTTCGGCAGAGACCACGCCTTCGTTGATGTGACCGCCGGCAATCAACGCTTCGTCTTCGGCGTGTTGCCCGACATAGGCGCCAGGCAGCGTCGCAACACGCTCCATGACGGAGCGTACGACGGCCGAATCCATGACGGCAGTGCCGTCATCAGTGAACAGTCGGGCGCCGGCGTCGTACAACGCCGCGATGTCGGTGGGCCGATCACCGGCGCGGCCGACACTCATCGCCGCCGATGACATGACATCGCAGTGCGCCGCCGCCCGCGCCAGGTCGTTGACCATCCGCACGAGGTCGGGATGGTCGATACAGGGCGTCGTGTTGGGCATCGAGACCACGGCGGTGAACCCGCCCTGCGCCGCCGCAGCAGTGCCGGATTCGATCGTGTCGACGTGACCGTCGCCCGGCTCACGCAAGTGCGTTTGGAGGTCGACCAATCCGGGAACGATGACGCAGCCGAGCGCATCGATCACATCGGCATCAGGACCGGGATCGATCGAGTTGGCGACCTCGACGATGTGGCCGTCAGCCAGCCGTAGCTCGGCGCGACGCGTACCGAGTTCGTCGATGACTTCTCCACCACGCAGGACTGTTGACGGTGCCACGCCTGCACCGTATCGAGAATCGTTCTCACTTTGCGCGGAGCGGGTCGTAGGGTGGCCAGGGTGCCGTACCAGGAGCCCGAGTTCCTCCCTTGGGAGGGTCGACGCGTACCGATCACGTTCGTCGGCGGCTACTTAGGTGCCGGGAAGACGACGGCGATCAACGAGGTGCTCGAGGTCGCCGAACGTCCGATCGCCGTGGTCGTCAACGACGCCGGCGCGATCAACATCGACGCACGACTCATCAAAGGGTGCGACGGCGCCTCGATCGAGCTGACCGACGGCTGTGTGTGCTGCACCTCGATCGACGACATGGGCGAGGCACTCGATGTCGTGCGAGCCCGGGCCGAGCCACCCGACCATCTGGTGATCGAGTTGTCGGGGATCGCCGAACCACAGAACGTGCTCCCGTGGGGGCACTCGGCCGGGTTCCTCCTTGACGGGGTCGTCATCGTCGTCGCCATCGACCAGCTGCTCGACGACGAGCTTCCAGAGTGGATCCGTCTCCACGTCGAAGCACAGATCGGCGTCGCCGACCTGCTGGTGTTGACCAAAACCGATCAGGCCGACCAAACGGCCATCGACGAGGCGCGGGACCGGCTCGCCAGGCTGGCGCCCGGTGTTCCTGTGGTCGATGGCAGCCGCGGCCGCCGCGAACCGGGCGCGCTGGGTCGGTTCCTCGCGCTCGGCGGACACTGCGAGCATCATCCCGCCGGGGTGGTCGGGCCGACGCTGTTCGACCTCCACGAGACGCACTCGATCGATGTCGACCACGCGATGACCCGGGAGCAGCTCGACGGGTTGGTGTCTGGCCTCCCCGATCGGTTTCCAGGGCGCAGCATCGCCCGCGCCAAAGCGGTGATCGACCTCATCGACCCGCCAGGACCGGTCCTGGTGCAGGTCGTCGGCGGGCGCTCAGAAGTGACTCCGTTGCTCGACAACGAACAACGCCGCTCGACGGACCTCGTCGTCATCACGGTGAACACAGCGGGCGAATAGCGCCTGCGCCCGCCATAACGTGTCGCCGTGGCGCGATCGGAAACCGGCGGCGCCCGCCGATGATGTCGTAGTTACCGTGCGCGCATGGACGACGACACACCGATCGACTCCATCACGGCGCTGCGGGCGCTCCTCGACCCGTCGCGTCTCGCCGTCGCGGGCGCACTCGTCGGTGGCGATCGCACGACCGACGAACTCGTCGCCGCCACCGGCCAGGACCGCCGATCGTCGCTGGAAGCGCTGGGAGCGTTGCGCTCCGCCGGTCTCGTGGTGGTCGTCGACAGCACGTATCGCCTCGACGTCGACACCCTCGAGCGTGTCGCTGCTGCCACGGCCGAGATCGACGCCGTCGACCCTGTGATCGTTGCCGGCGCGACGCCAGACGATCAGGCGGTGCTCGAGCGGTTCTTCCGGGGGCGGCGCCTCACCGAGGTTCCGACACGCCGCGTCAAGCGGCGCATCGTGCTGGAGCGCATCGCCCAGGAGTTCGAAGTCGGCACGCACTTCCCCGAAGCCTCTATCAACTCGACGCTGCGCGAGTTCCACCCCGACGCCGCGAGCGCTCGGGTAAATACGACACATTGTGCCTGACCACCCGACAGCGCGAACGGATAACACCGGGTGAAGTCCTCGTCGCCGGGCAGTCCCACCGCCTCAAACAATTCGGACACGGCAGCCGCTCGCGCGCCGCGATCGACCGAAGGCGGCAACCGCTCCGCGATCGCCGCTCCGATGCGCATCGTTGGAGTGAGACTGCGACCCGGATCCCGGGCGAGATACGCGATCCGCTGCGACCGCACGGCCCGCAGCTGTCGGCGATCGGCGTCGAGCAGTGGGATCGACGACTGCTCGACGACGAGATCGACGGTGCCGGTCGACTGGGGCCGGTCGACCGCCACCCGCGACGTGGTGATGGTGTGGATGGGCGCGAACAACGGAGCCGGAGTCCCCATCGAACAGATGTAGGGACACGCCTCCGACGATGCGATGAGCACCCTGTTCGAGGCGGACGGTATCGCGCGCTGGCGGTTCTGGCTGGAACTGATGCGGGCACACCACGTCAGTGGCGTGGCGATGGCGACCGCCGCGCTCGACCTCGTGACGAGCGAGAAGGTCACGCGCCTCGCTGAGACGCAGATCAAGGTGCAGACCTACGAGATCGAGCAGTACGACCTGTTGATCGCCGGCGACGACGCGATCGCCGGATGGGTCCCGCCCGCGAGCCTCGCCCAGACCACCATGTGGTACTGCGATCTCGGCGCAGGCGCACCGGATGCTGAGCAGCCGGTGATGGGTACTTCAGCCGACGGTCACTGCGTCTTGGGGGTCGCGGGTTGAAACCGCGGTGTCACTCGATGCGCAGACCGGAGATCGCCCGACTGATCACCAGCTGTTGAATCTCGCTGGTGCCTTCGAAGATCGTGTGGATCTTGGCGTCGCGGTGCCAACGCTCGACGGGGTACTCGCGGGTGTAGCCGTAGCCGCCCAGGATCTGGATTGCTTCTTCGGTCACACGCACGGCGACCTCCGACGCCTTCCACTTCGACATCGAGCCTTCCCCGTTGACGAACTGGCCGTTCTTGGCGAGCCATGCGGCGCGCCAGATCAGGAGCCGGCTGGCATCGATCTCGGTGATCATGTTGGCCAGCTTGAAGGCGATGGCCTGGTTCATGATGATCGGCTTGCCGAAGGCGTGGCGCTCCTTGGCGTACTCGAGCGAATACTCGTAGGCCGCCCGAGCGACACCGAGCGCCTGGGCGCCGACGGCGGGGCGCGTGGCCTCGAAGGTGGCCATCGCCGGTTGCTTGCCCGAACGCTCCTTGTTGCGCGCCTTGGCCAACTTGGCCTCGAGCTTCTCTTTCCCACCGAGCAGGCACGAGCCGGGCACCACCACATCGTCGAGTACCACCTCTGACGTGTGGCTGGCACGGATGCCGTGCTTCAGGTACTTCTGCCCCTGCGACAGACCAGGCGTATTCGGCGGGACGATGAAGCTCGCCTGACCCTTCGAGCCGAGCTCCGGATCGACCGTGGCCACCACCACGTGGACGTCGGCGATGCCGCCGTTGGTGATCCACGCCTTGGTGCCGTTGAGGGTCCACTGATCCTTGGCCTCGTCGTACACGGCGCGGGTCCGCAGGCTCGACACGTCGGACCCCGCATCGGGCTCGCTCACGCAGAACGCACCGAGTTTCACGTCGCCGGCGGTGCCGTAGCACTGCGGCACCCACTCCATCATCTGCTCCGGCGTGCCGTTGCCGGCGATGCCCGCAGCGGCGAGGGCTGAACCCATGATCGCCATCCCGATGCCGGCGTCGCCCCAGAAGATCTCCTCGACGGCCATCGGCAACGTGATGCCGGTTGGATCACCCATTGCGTTGAGCAGGAAGTCGGTGCTGTACAGACCGATCTCGGCCGCCTCTTCGACGACCGGCCACGGGAACTCTTCGCGCTCGTCCCACTCGTGGGCAGCGGGGCGGATGGTGCCTTCGGCGAAGTCGTGGATCCACTTCTGAATCTGCAACTGGTCTTCGTTGAGTTGGAGGGAAAACTCGGACATGCCCACAAGTTACCGCCGGGTAACCGCGAAGTCGAGCCGCCGACATCTGGTGCGTCGCCCATCCAGTGCGCGCCGACCCGTTCTGTTCGCGGGGACGTGCGGATTTCGCACGCAATCCCCGGTTTTTCGGTGAGACGGCCGGTGTGATCGCTAACGGCGGACCGTCGTGCCGGAGGGACCGGTCTCGACCGTCCAGCCATCGGCCTGCAACTCGGCACGAAGCGCGTCGGCGGTGGCGTAGTCCTTGGCTGCACGGGCCGCATCCAGGGTCGCGGCTTTGTCGATCGCGTCCGTCGGGACTTCGTCGCTCGCGCCGAGCTCGAGGCCGAGCGCTGTGCAGATCTCGTCGATGGTCGCAACAAGCGCACCGGTGCGTTCGTCGTCGCCGGCATCGAGCGCGGCATTGGCGGCGCGCACGGTGTCGAACAACAGCGCCGTCGCCCGTGGTGTGTCGAGGTCGTCGTCCATCAGCGAGCGGAACTCCGCCAGCACCGATCCGTCCGGATGCGCCGTCGGAACCTCTGAGGTCCGCGCGGCGAACGCGTCGAGACCGGCGAGCGCCTTGACAGCCGCGTCGAGGTTGTCCTGGGTGATCTTGACCGGGCTGCGGTAGTGCGACTGCAAGAGCACCATCCGGTACGTGCGCGGGTCGTAGTGCTCGATCAAGTCGAGCAGGTTCGAGACGTTGCCGAGGCTCTTCGACATCTTTTCGCCCTCGGCGTCGACGACGAACCCGTTGTGCATCCAATGGTTGGCGAACCGTTGCCCGAGGGCCACCGCTTGGGCGCGTTCGTTTTCATGGTGCGGGAAGCGCAGGTCCTGACCGCCACCGTGGAGGTCGAAACCTTCACCCAAGATTCCGAGGCTCATGACGACGCACTCGGAGTGCCAACCGGGGCGTCCGTCGCCCCACGGCGCAGGCCACGCCGGCTCGCCAGGCTTGGACAGCTTCCACAACACGAAGTCGGCCGGATGCCGCTTGGCCGCGGCTCCGTGGACCTCGCGCTCGCCGCCACCGGCGCGCATGTCGTCGAGCGACTGGTACGCCAGCAGTCCGTAGTCGGGCACCGACTGCACGTCGAAGTAGATGCCATCGTCGGTCGTGTAGGCGTGACCGCGCTCGATCAAGTCGGAGATCATCTCGATCATCTCGTCGACGTACTCGGTGGCATGTGGCGTGTCGGTCGGGCGTTGGAAGTTGACCGCGTCCATCGCCTCCCACCACACGGCTTCGCACTTGGTGGTGATGTCCTCCCACGGCCGGTTCTCACGCTGGGCGCGCTCGATGATCTTGTCCTCGATGTCGGTGATGTTCGACACGAAGCGGACCTCGAGCCCCGTCCATTCGAGATACCGCCGCAGCACGTCGTACACGAGCGTGGCCCGACCATGGCCGAGGTGCGGGGGGCCGTACACCGTCGGGCCACACAGGTAGATGCTGACCTTCCCGGGCTCGCGCAGAGCAAGCTCGCGCACCTGGCGGGTGGCGGAGTCGTAGAGGTGCAGCACAGCCGTGCAGCCTACGAGCCGGCGACACCCAGACCGCCGTGGTTCCACCGGTGAGCGAAACAGCCCCCTGTCGGCCCCTTCCCTCACCGGAGCGCGCCGAGAACGCACCTTCGGGCGGGCGTTGCAGGTCGGTAGCCTCGGGCGCGATGGCCACAGTTCCCGACAAGCCGACGCTCGACGGCATCGAAGCCCGCTGGATCGACCAGTGGCGCGCCGATGACACCTACCGCTTCGACGCGTCGGTACCCCGGGAGCAGGTGTTCTCGATCGACACCCCGCCGCCGACGGTGAGCGGTTCGCTGCACATGGGCCACATGTTCAGTTACACCCACACCGACATCGTCGCCCGCCACCAGCGGATGCGCGGCAAGGCCGTGTTCTACCCGATCGGTTGGGACGACAACGGACTACCCACCGAGCGTCGCGTGCAGAACTACTACGGCGTGCGCTGCGATCCGAATGAGCCGTACATCGAGAACTTCGAACCGCCGTTCCGCGGCGAACCGCCGAAGAAGCACCGCGCCATCCCGGTCTCTCGTCCCAACTTCCTCGAGCTGTGCGACGAACTGGTGGCCATCGACGAGAAGGTCTTCGAGAACGTCCTGCGTCGCCTTGGGTTGTCGTTCGACTGGAACCACCACTACGCCACCATCGACGAACGTTCCCGCCGAGCGTGCCAACGCGCCTTTCTGCGCAACGTTGCACGCGGCGAGGCCTACAGCCAGGATGCGCCGACGCTGTGGGACATCGACTTCCGAACGGCGGTTGCTCAGGCCGAACTCGAAGACCGCGAGCGCCCGGGGGCGTACCACAAGATCGGCTTCCCACGATCCGACGGCGCTGGGGCAATCGAGATCGACACCACGCGTCCCGAACTGATCGCGGCGTGTGTGGCGCTGGTCGCCCACCCCGACGACGAGCGGTATCAGTCGCTGTTCGGCAGCTCCGTGCGCACACCGCTGTACGGGGTGGAGGTGCCGGTGGTGGCCCACGAATTGGCCGAGCCCGAGAAGGGAACGGGCATCGCCATGATCTGTACGTTCGGCGACACCACCGACGTCACGTGGTGGCGCGAACTCAACCTGCCCATGCGTGCGATCGTCGGGCGCGACGGGCGCATCGTCGCCGACCCACCGGATGGCGTCGATCCAGCTGCCTACGAATCGATCGCCGGCCTGACCACCAAGCAAGCCCAACGCGCCGTGGTCGAGCAACTCACCGAATCGGGCGACCTCATCGGCGAACCACGCCCGATCCAGCATCCGGTGAAGTTCTACGAACGCGGCGAACGGCCGCTCGAGATCGTGACCTCCCGCCAGTGGTACATCCGCAACGGTGGACGGGAGGCCGACCTTCGCTCAGCCCTCATCAACCGCGGCACCGAGCTCACCTGGCACCCCGACTACATGCGCCATCGCTACGACAACTGGGTCGAGGGCCTCAACGGCGACTGGCTGATCAGCCGGCAGCGCTTCTTCGGCGTGCCGGTCCCCGTCTGGTACCGCCTCGACGATGCGGGCGAGCCGCTCTACGACGACCCGATCACCCCGGACGAGTCGGCACTGCCCGTCGACCCGTCGGTTGACGTCCCCGATGGTTTCGAGGCCAGCCAGCGCGACCAGCCGGGCGGGTTCGTCGCCGACCCGGACATTTTCGACACCTGGGCCACCTCGTCGCTGACTCCGCAAATCGCGGGCGGCTGGGAGGAAGACCCCGAGCTGTTCAAGCGCGTGTTTCCGATGGATCTGCGCCCACAGGGTCACGACATCATCCGCACGTGGCTGTTCTCCTCAGTCGTGCGCAGCCATTTCGAATTCGACTCGGTCCCGTGGACCAACGCCGCACTGTCGGGTTGGATCCTCGACCCCGACCGCAAGAAGATGTCGAAGTCGAAGGGCAACGTCGTGACGCCGATGGACCTCTTCGACTCGTACGGCACCGACGCGGTGCGGTACTGGGCTGGGTCGGCGCGGCCCGGCGTCGACACCGCGTTCAGCGAGGACCAGATGAAGGTCGGCCGCAAGCTGGCAAACAAGATTCTCAACGTCAGCAAGTTCGTGCTCGGCCTCGGCGAAATCCCCGGTCACGAGTCGGGTGCCGAACTCGACGACAGCGCGCTCGCCGACACCGTCACCGAGCCGATCGATCGATCGATGCTCGCCAAGCTCGACGCACTCACCACCGAAACGACCGCCGACTTCGACGATCTCGACTACGCCCGCGCCCTCGAACGCACCGAGCACCTGTTCTGGTGGTTCTGCGACAACTACGTCGAGCTGGTGAAGAGTCGGGCCTACGAGGCCCATGGCATCGACGCCGCAGCGTCGGCGCGCGCCGCGCTGCGCCGGGGACTGTCGACCCTGCAGCGACTGCTCGCACCATTCCTCCCCTACGCCACCGAAGAGGCGTGGAGCTGGTGGCAACAGGGCAGCGTGCATCGCGCCAGCTGGCCGGCGGCCAGCGGACTCGACGCCGATGCCACGCTGATCGACCCGACGATCGAGCTGCTGACGCTGGTGCGCCGTGCCAAAACCGAAGCCAAGCAAAGTCAGCGATCCGAAGTCGCCACAGTGCAGGTGTCCGCCCCATTGACGCTGCACGACGCCATCGACGTCGGGCGCCGCGACCTCCTCGACGCGGGCTCGATCCTCGATCTCGTCGTGGCTGATGGCTCCGACGAGCTACGCGCCGACGTGACGCTGGCCGAGCCCGCGTCGAGCTGACGTAGTTCGCAGCAACCGCCTCCACCGGTGAGCGAAACGGCCCACAGAGGGCGCAGTCCCTCGCCGCAGGTGACGTGAGTGCACGTTCGTAACTGTTTCGTAATAGTGTGACCCACTTCACACCAATCGCCTCCTACACTCGTCAGCCATGTCGAGGTTGGCGGGAATCGTTGGGATCGCCGTCGTGTCCGCGCTCTTGGTGGCTGCGCCGGTTGTTGCCGCGCCTGAGGAGCCGGAGGCGAACGAGAACACCGAGGCCGTCGCCGATGGTGATGACGCGACCACTGAATCGGCCGAATCCACCACCACCACGGCCCCAGCGCTGTCGCCGATCGAGGCCGCCGACCAGACCCCGCGCCGCGGCACACAGGTGCAGCTGGTCGAACCGCCGCCCCCACCACCGCCGCCGCCCCCACCGGAATGGGTCCTCCCAGCGAACTCCGGTGCAGGTCGCCGCGTCGTCTATTCCAAGTCGATCCAACGGGTGTGGGCGGTCGACGGCAACGGCGTCGTCGCCAAGACCCACAAGGTCTCGGGCCGCCAGACCCCGCTCGACCCACGGCCGGGTACGTACGCGGTGTGGTCCCGCTCGCTGCATACCTTCGCAATCCAGAACCCGACGATCACCTGGAAATACATGGTCCGTTTCGCCCACGGCGGTGAAGGCGGCAACATCGGCTTCCACGAGATCCCGTTTCAGTACGGGCGCCCGGTGCAATCGATCTCGCAGCTCGGACAACCGCTGTCGGGCGGCTGCGTCCGGCAGTCGACGCCCGACGCCATCTGGATGTGGGGCTGGGCACAGCTCGGCACCAAGGTCGTCGTCCTGCCGTAACGCGGGGCCGTAGCGCCGATACATTTCCGGGGTCATGTCGACCGACCCCCCGCCGCCTCCGCCAAGTCCCCCTGCGGCGCTCGGGCTGACGCCCGAGGACCCACCCAATCGGCGTCGCGGTCGCCCGTGGACGCAACGGTTGATGATCACCGCGATCTTCATCGCCGCGTTGGGCACCTTTGCTGCGTCGGGGGCGCTGTACATGGGTCAGCGTGTGGTCGAGGACCGCAATGTCGTACCAGCCTTCGAACCACAACAGGTTCCGGCCGATGCTGGCTTCGAGCCCGGAGCGAAGGGCACGGCGGACGGTGCCGCACCTGCCCCAGAGTCCGATGGGACGGTTCCCGTCGAGACGTTTCCGCCCGCCGAGCCCGAAGCTCGGAACATCCTGATCACCGGCGCCGACAACAACGACTGCGTCGACCCGGATTCGCCATACGCAGGCGCATTCGGCGACCGCAGCGCCATCGGCGAGCGCAGCGACACGATCATGGTGTGGCGGGTGAACCCGGCGACGAACCAAGTCGCCGTGTTGTCGTTCCCCCGTGACCTCTGGGTGACGATCGCCGGTCGCCAGAGTCAACAGCGCATCAACGTGGCCTACGAACGCGACAACCCGGAGCTGCTGCGCGACACGATCTTCGCCAACTTCTTCGTCCCGGTCGACTACTGGATCCAGGTCGACTTCTGCGCCTTCAAGACTCTGGTCGATGCCGTTGGCGGCGTGGCGGTGCCGTTCGACACACCGGTCCGCGACGTGAACACCGGACTGAACGTTCCGCAGGCCGGCTGCTACACCTTCGATGGCGATCATGCGCTGGCGTACGTGCGCTCCCGGAAGCTGCAAACGATGAATGAGGACGGCTCCTGGACCACCGACGGCACGTCTGACCTCGGCCGCATCTCCCGCCAGCAGGACTTCATCCGGCGCGTCGCCGACGAACTGCTCTCGAACGGGCCATGGGATCCCGACGTCGCCCGCGGCCTCATCGAGACGAGCAGCGAGTACGTGGCGTTCAACGAGGACCTCACTCTCAGCAAGCAGCTGGAGTTGGCCGGAGTGCTCAACGGCATCGATCCCGAAGCCATCACGTCGTATCAGATCGAGGCGCGCAACGCGACGATCCAAGGGAACGCAGTGCTGATCCCGCAGATCGAGGGCGACAACATGCGTGCAATCCTCGAAGTGTTCCGTGGCCAGGCCACCCTGGCCAGCGCGCCAGAGCAGGAACTGGCCGCCGAGAACACCATCGTGGCCCCGCCGACCACGGCTGACACGAGCGTTGCACCGAACAACTCGACCGACGCCGGTGTTGCCGAGCCACCGGTCGTCGAGGTCGACGAAATCCAGAGGGGCGTCTTCCCCGACGCCTCGGTCACCTGCACCTGACGCTGTCACGACAGTCGGTGCCAGGCACCTGCCGTCGCATGTCACCGCCGGCGTTCATCTCGTGGCGCCACGACACCTGGTGCCTGGCACCTGCTGTCGCATCGGCGCGTCAGCTAGCGGTCGAGGACACGGGTCAACGCAGCGGCGGCATCGCTCGGTCCCGACACGACGGTGCAGCGAGCGCCCACGGCGTCGGCCAGTTCGATCGCCTCGTCGGCGTCGCCCTCGGGTCCAACGATCACCAGCTCGTCGAGCCGCCGCGCAACGGGCAACGGATCGGTGTCGACCGTGGAGCGGCAATCCGACAACAACACGGTGACCTTGCGCTTTGCGGGCGACCGGGCGAGTTGCTCCTCCGCAGCGGACAACCCGGCAGCAACATCGGTGGTACCGAACCCCCGCAGGGCGAGTACCCGGTCGATCACCGTCTCTGGCGGGAGGCTCGAACCCTGCGATCGGGCGATCACCACGTCGGAGCCGAACGACACCACCGAGTAGTCGACCGGCGCTCGCCAGGCGACAGCTGCAGCGGCCACGGCTGCGGTGGCGAGCGGGCGTCCGGTCATCGAGGCGCTGCGATCGACCACGAGCGAGAGCGCCGTCGCTGGGCTGCGCCACTGGCGAACCCACAGCTCGTCGGGGTCCGGCGCCGCGCCGGCGGCCCGCGCCGACACCAACGCGTCGATCGACGCATCGACATCGAGGTCACCGGGTTCGTCGCGCAGCCGATGCGTGGCCAACCGGCCGACTCCGCGGGGCCGCGTCGGACCGCGAGCGGCGAGCTGCAAGAACACCTGTGCGGCCAGCCGGCGAGCCAGCGCCCGCAACTGCGGGTCGGTGGCGCCCGTCAGGTCGGCGAGCATCGCCAGAGCATCGTCGGGAGACTCCTCGAGCAGTTTTTCGAAGGCCTCCTCGTCGAGCACACCGATCTCCGGCGACACCTCGTCGAGTTGTTCGTGCCGCTGCTCGAGCTGGCGTCGCGTCGAGGTTCGCTTGCGGTGGGCGGCGACTTCGTCGTCTGCGGCATCACCTTCCGCCGGTGGCGGGCTCAGCCCGTCGTCGCCCCTGTCGGGGCCGTCGCTTTTCCCGCGCCGCCCGGAGCCGTCTCGGCCGGCTCGAACACCGCCTGCCACAGCTCGCGCACGATGTCCTCGGCGCTACGCGTGGTTCCCTCGCGCAACCGCACGCGCCCCGATAATGCAACCAGTGCGGCGTCGAGCGAGACGCCGGCATCGTCCGGCGACACGGCACGCACCTCACCGAGCGACTCGGCCACTGCGACCATGTCGATCGCGCCGCGCACCGATGACCCGACGCGCAGGTCGGGATGCTGCCGCGTGCGGCGCACGAGATCGACCACCTGGCCGATCCACGCAGGATCGAGCGTCGGCCCGTCCGCCGCTCGCTCCGTGATCGCCGCCTCATCGTCGGCGCTCTGGTAGTCGACCGCCACGCGACACACCCGGTCGTACACCGCACCGGAGATGCGCGCCGTCCCGATGGCGTCGAACGGGTTCATCGCGGCCACGAGCCGGAACCCCGGCGCAGCCGGAACATGACCCAGGCGCGGCACGTGCAACTCGCCTTCGCTCATCACCGTGATCAACACGTTGAGCGTCTCTTCGGGGACACGGTTGATCTCCTCGATGTACAACAGCGCCCCGTCGCGCAGCGCTGTGGTCAGCGGACCGTCGACGAACACCTCGGGGTCGTACCCCTCAGCCAGTACGCGCGCGGGGTCGAAGTGTCCGACCAGACGTGCAGGCGTGAGTTCGGCATTCCCCTCGACGAATTCGAATCCGACACCGAGCTCTTTGGCCACGGTGCGCAACAAGGTCGACTTGCCGGTGCCCGGTGGACCTTCGAGCACGACGTGGCGGTCGGCCAGCAGCGCCGATACGACGAGTTCGATTTCGCGTCGGCGTCCGACGACGTCGGCTTCGATTCGATCGACGAGCTCACTCACGGCGCCGATGATGACAGGTCGTGCGCCGACACCGAGGATCAGGCCCCGGCGCCGCCGGCATCACGTCAGTCGAAGACGAGCAAGCCGCGCACGTTCTTGTGCGCCAGCATGTCTTCGAAGCCCTGGTTGACCTCTTCGAGCGGGTAGGTGTTGGTGACCAGCCCATCGAGTTCGAGCTGCCCCTGCGTGTACAACTCGAGGAGCTGCGGGATGTCCTTGCGGATGTTTGCGGAACCGAACAACGAGCCGACCAGCTGCTTCTCGAACAGCGTGAGCAGCGAGCCGGGGACGGCGATCGACTGCTCGCTGGTCGGGTGGATGTTGGTGACCACGATGCGACCACGCTTGCCAGCGAGATGGAAGGCTTCGCCGAGGGCATCGCCGTCGCCGACACCCATCGTCATGATCACCTTGTCGAAGCCGCGTTCGAAGGTGACCTCGCCGAGCGCCTCCATCGCCTCGGTGATCGATGCGAACGAGTGCGTAGCACCGAACTCCTGCGCCTGCTCGCGCTTGAACTCCGACGGGTCGATTGCGGCCACGACGCGCGCTCCGGCGAGCTTGGCGCCCTGCACGGCATTGGAGCCGACACCACCGACACCCACGACGGCGACGAAGTCGCCTGCCCCGACCTCGGCGGCGTACACCGCGGAACCCCAACCCGTGACCACGCCGCAGCCGAGCAGCGCCGCTTTGTCGAGGGGGATGTCCTTGTCGATCTTGACCACGCTGGCCTCATTGACCACGGTGTGATGGGCGAAGGTGCCGATCAGGCAGTCGAGGGTGAGGTCGTTGCCGTCGAGGTCGTGGTGCCGGGCGGTCAGATCGGTGATCTGCAGGCCGGTCGGCAACGCCGCTCCACCGGTGTCGCACACGTTCGAATGGCCCGACGCACACGACGGGCAGCGCCCGCAGGCCGGAATGAAGCCGAGCACGACATGGTCACCGGGTTCGACGCTGGTGACGGTGTCACCGACCTCGAGCACCACTCCCGATCCCTCATGACCACCGATCACGGGTGGGTCGGGCGTCAGTCCGGCCAGATCCCCGGTCTTGATGTGGTCTTGGCTGTGACAGATGCCCGACGCCTTCATCTTGATGAGGACCTCACCCGCCTTGGGTGGGTCGAGTTCGATCTCCTCGACGCTCCAGGGCTGGTTGCGTTCGCGCAGGATGGCTGCCTTCGTCTTCATGACGGCGATGGTAGGCGACGTGTCGACCGTCACGTTCACCGGGCGCACCGGCGCTCAGTCGTACACGAGGAGGCCGCGCACGTTGCGATTCTCTCGGAGATCCTCGAAGCCCTGGTTGACGTCCTCCAGGGGGTACGTCCGGGTGACCACCTCGTCGAGATCGAGCTGGCCCTGGGTGTACAGCTCGAGCAGCTGGGGGATGTCCTTGCGGATATTGCCCGACCCGAACAACGACCCGACGAGTCGCTTCTCGAATAGCGTGAGCAACGAGGCCGGAATCGCCAGCGACTGTTCAGCGCTGGGATGCATGTTGGTGACCACGATGCGGCCGCGCTTGCCGGCGAGGTGAAACGCCTCGCCGAGGGCGTCGCCGTCACCGACTCCCATGGCCATGATCACCTTGTCGAACCCGCGCTCGAAGGTGACCTCGCCGAGCGCCTCCATCGCAGCAGACATCGAGTCGAACGAGTGCGTCGCACCGAAGTGCTCGGCCTTCTCGCGCTTGAACTCGACAGGATCGATCGCCGCGACGACGCGCGCGCCGGCGTATCTCGCGCCCTGCACCGCGTTGGCACCGATCCCTCCGACGCCGACGACCGCAACGAAGTCGCCGGGCGAGATGTCGGCGGCATAGACCGCAGAGCCCCACCCCGTGACCACGCCACACCCGAGCAGGGCTGCGCTGCGGAGGGGGATGTCAGCATCGATCTTCACAGCGCTCGCTTCGTTGACGACCGTGTGGTGCGCAAAGGTCCCGATCAGGCAGTCGAGAGAGATGTCGTTGCCGGCGAGGTCGTGGTGGCGAGCGGTGCCATCAGCCATCTGTCGGCCCGTCCCGAGGGCGGCGCCGCCGACGTCGCACACGTTGGAGTGCCCGGTTGCGCATGATGGGCAGCGCCCACAGGCGGGGATAAAACCGAGCACGACGTGGTCGCCGGGTTGCACGCTGACGACCGATTGACCGACTGCGGTGATGACGCCTGCGCCCTCGTGGCCACCGATCATCGGCATCGGTGGCCCGCCGAGGTCGCCGGTCACGAAGTGTTCCTGGGTGTGGCAGATCCCCGACGCGGCGAGCTCGACGAGCACCTCGTGCGGACCTGGCGGGTCGAGTTCGATCTCCTCCACGCTCCAGGGCTGGTGGTGGGCGCGCAAAACCGCAGCGGTTGTCTGCATGCACGCAACGTAGACCGTGCGCCACATCGCTCGATCCGCCGACAACACTGGGCCCGATGAGCCCGACCGACCGCACCACCGATCCCGACCAGGTGCTCGCCGATGTGCGTTCGCTCGACGACGACCAGCTCCACAACCTCGCCGAGGTGGTCCGCCAGGTGCAACAGGAGCGGGCGATCGAAGCAGGCGATCAGGATGCGCTCATCGCCGAGGCGTTCGAGTCGGGCTTCGGCCGCGACGGCCTCGGCACCGAGCCGTGGATCGTCGGCAATCTGATCATCTGCCCCGGCGGCTTCATGGCCAAATCGAAGACGTCACACCGCTCTCGTTTCGCATCGGTGAACAACACCTGGGTATGGGAGTCGGAACTGCTGGTGCGCGAAGACAAGCGGTCGACACCCGGGGCACGCGACGGGTTCCGCGCCGTCGCCCTCGTGGCGCTGGTCGACGGCACCGAACTCGACGTCGTATCGAGCAAGGCGCGCGGCGGTCAGCTGTCGGTCGAGCACGTCGTCAGCTACGAAGTGCGTCGCGGTGAACTCGTCGAGGTGAGCCAACGCAACGTTGCCGCCGCCAGCCGCCGCTGACCGCGCACACATGCGGTGCTAGCGGGGGACGGTGCGGATTTCGATGTACCGATCGGCGGGGAGGGTGCGGGCCAGGAACTCCGCAACGTCGTCGCGCCCGATCGTGGCGGCGAGGCGCTCGCGGTTCAGGAACTCGTCGAACGACGCCGTTCCAGCGGGATCGGTGAGCAGACGGAGCACCTCGTCGTTGATCTGCGGGTTGCTGTACAACTCCAGCCCCTGACGCACCGCGGCAGACGCGGCAGCGAACTCCTGCTCGTTCGGACCAACGCTGCGCAGGTCGTCGAGCTGCTCCTGCACCGACTCTGACACTTCGGCGACGAGATCGGGCCCAGTGCTGTTCGACAGATACGTGTCGATGAACGGCTCGCCGCCGCCGCCCACTTGTACCACTGCGAACGGCGAGTACGACTCGCCGAGCTCTTCGCGGATCGTGTCGGTCAAGCGGGTGGTAATGACTGCCTGCGCCATCTCGGCGAGCACGTCGAGTTGCGGATCGGTACTACCGGGCACGGTGTACAGCAGCGCAACCGAAGCGGTCTCGCTATCGCCTGCCGCGATCGTGTCCTGGACGATGCCGGGCGGCGGATCTGGCTCGACGATCGGATCCGGCGCTTGCACATCATCCGCTGGCAGCGATCCGATGTATCGATCGGCGAGGTCACGCGCGGTCGCTGGATCGAAGTCGCCGCTGAACGAGAACACCCAACCACCCGCGCCGCTGAAACGGTCGCGGTACACCCGGTCGACGGTGTCGGCGTCGACGGTCGCCAATGAGTCGGGAGTCGGCGGCAGATACCTGGGATCGTCGTAGCGCGCGTTCGACAGGGCCACGAACTCGGCGTAGCTCGGGTCGAGTCCCGGGTCTTGCGCCAGCGGCAGTTCATCGTCGAGGTACCGCTCCAACGCCACCTCGTCGACCCGCGGTTCGACGATCGACAGATGCACCAGCTGGAACAGCGTCTCGAGGTCCGCCGTCGACGTACCACCGACGAAGCCCTCGGTTGAGACGTCGATCGCGCGGGCGACGCCGACCTCGCGTTGGTCGAGGAACGCCTCCAATTCAACGGGTCCGAAGTCGGCCACGCCACTTGCGCCGACGACGGGACCGGCCGCCACCGCACTCGCCACGTCGGCGTCGGCGACGGCGTGGAGGCCGCCGGCGCGGCGCGCTTCGAACGACACGGCTCCGTCGACGATGTTCGTCTGGTTGAACACCGCTTGCGCACCGTTGGAGTACTCCAGCACGACCGGTGCGACGAAGCTGATCTCGGATCCATCGGCCAGCTCGCGGATGTCGCTCGGCGCAACCGGGTCTGGCGCGGCCATCAGGCTGTCGCCAACCACCGCTGCGGTCGTGCGTGGCTCGATGTCGCGGGAGCGCATGTCGAGCGCCTGCGCGATGAACACACCAGCATCGGGCACCTCGGCCGACTCGGTCTCTGGAGCGACCACGAGAAGATGCGGGGCGGCGCGCCGCAGCCGATCGACGAGTCCGTAGGCGACGGTCTCGGGAGTCGCGCGGTCGAGGACGGCGAACTGGAGCGCGAGTTGATCGTCGGCGGTCGGGATCGGCTCGGCGGTCATCAGGTGCCGCACGTACTCGTCGGCGAACGAAGCATCCTGGCGAGTCTCGCGACCGGCATAGGTCGTCTCGGCGGCGCTGCGTGCCGAAGCGGCCGCCTGCGCGACTTCGGCCTCGGTCACGCCGAATCGACGCACGCGCTCGATCTCGTCGAGCACGGCCTGCGTGGCCGCCTCGACCTCTGGCCCGTCGGCGGAGACGACGATGCCCGGCGAATCGAGCAGGCGGACGATGCTCGTGTCGTTGAACGAGGCGTCGTCGTACGGCGCCTCGCCACGCAACGCATCGTCGTTCAAGCGTGTGGCGATGATGTCGAACAGCAACGAATCGAGCACAGCCGACTGGAACGCGGCTTCGGGCGACGGCGTTGCGTCCATGGCAACCGGCAGCGTGACGATGGCGAAACCTTCCGGGACGTCGGGGTCGAGGTGCACGACCGCACGTGGCTCCACTGATGGCGACACGTCGAGCTCAGGCCGCTCTGCGCCCGAACCGCGATCAGTCGCACTCGAGAACGTCTCGACGACCTGCGCTTCCATCTCGGCCGGGTCGATGTCGCCGACGATCACGATCCCGACGTTCTCAGGCCGGTACCACTCGTCGTAGAACCTCCGCAGCGGCTCGGACGTGGTCGCTTCGATCGCCTCGCGCGTACCGATCGGCTTGCGCCCCTCGTACGGCGTGCCAGCCAACAGCAGCTCTTCGACTGCCTCGAAGATGCGCCCACCCGAGTCGCTCGCCGAGCCGCGCCACTCGTCGAGGATGATGCCGCGCTCGGCCTCCACGTCGTCCTCGGCGATGGTCGCTGCGGTGAGCCACTCGTGCAGTACGTCGACGCCCGTGGCTACCACGTCGGCGTCGTCGGTCGACATCGTGAGTTGGTAGATCGTTTCGTCGTACCCGGTCGAGGCGTTGATATCAGCGCCGAATGCCGCACCGAAGCTGCGCAGCACGTCGATCAGTTCATTGCGGGGATATCGCTCGGTGCCGTTGAACAGCATGTGCTCGAGATAGTGCGCGCCACCGCCCTGGTCGTCGGCCTCCAACCCCGAGCCGGCGTCGACCGCGAGGCGCATCTCCACACGGCGACCCGGGCTGTCGTTCCGGCGGATGAGATAACGCAGACCGTTGTCGAGCACGCCGCTGACGATCTCTGGGTCGGGCTCGCTGATCGACGGCAACCCATCGGCGACCGGAGCGACGACGGGTGTCGAGTCGTCGATCGGCCTCGGGACCGAGGCGGGCGGCGCCGAGCCGGTCGACACCGTCGACGTGTTCGACGGCGGAGTTCCCGACCCGCTGTCAATCGTTGCTGTCGACGACGTCGGATCGGCGATGTTGTCGGACGATCCAGCGGTGCAGCCACAGATCGCTGCCGCAGCGACCAACCCGGCGGCCGCGCGCTTCGCACGAGCCCGCATCGTCATCGACGGGCGACGCTATCCGAGCAGCTCGTCGAGACGAGCGCGTATGCGCGGCATCCAGTCGACGTCCTCGGTGGAACCGCCGCCAGCCTGGTGGTCTGTCCGCGCCGTGGCCAACTCTTCGGCGAAAGCGGCGACGTCGTCGGTCAGCAGCTCGGCGACGCGGTCGCGGAGGTAGCGCGCCAGCGCCGGACTGGCCCCGTCGGTGCTGATCGCCGCTGAGACACGGCCAGCACGAGCGATGGCCGGAAGGATGAACTCGCAGTCGACTGGTTGGTCTGCCGCGTTGGTCCAGATGCCGGCCGAGCGGGCGGCGACCGAGATCGTCTGGTCGGTGTCGACATCACCCGTGGCAGTGATCACCAGCCGCACGTCGTGGAGGTCGGCGTCTTCGAACGGACGCTCGCGGACCTCGTGCATTGCGGCCCGGTCAACATGTTCGCTGACCTCGGCGGCAACGAGACGAACGCGGGCGCCACCGGCGATCAGCGCATCCGCCTTGCGGGCACCGATGCGCCCACCACCGACCACCAAGACCAGCACGTCGTCGAGGTCGAGACAGATCGGGTACGAGAAGCGGGCGGCGACCGTCACGACCGCAGCATATGCAGCAAGATGAGGCGCCGGATCGGCAATAACCGACAAAGTTGATCTTTTTGGTCGGAATTGATTGACTACGTCACGTGCACCGCTCCCCCCGGCGCCAGGTGGCAGTCGCCGAACCTCGTCCAGCTGAGACGATCGACCCCATCACCGACGCCATCGGGGTGCTGCAGTGGGCCCACCGGCGATTCGGCGACCGGCTGTGTGTGACCGCCAGCTTCGGCGACGGCGTGCTGGCCCATCTCGCCAACGCAGCCGTGCCCGGCGTCGAGATCACGTTGCTCGATACCGGGTACCTCTTCGCGGAGACAGAGTGGTACGCCGACGATCTCGCGCATCGCTTCGATCTCAACGTGCGGGTGATCCGTCCTGACGCCGACCTCGATCGCAACGTGTGGCAGACCGATCCCGACGCCTGTTGTGCAGCGCGCAAGGTCGAGCCGCTGCAGCGTGCGCTACGCGATCGCGACGCCTGGGTCACCGGTCTGCGACGCAGCGACAGCGAATCGCGACGGCGCGCCCCCTTCGTGCACGACGACCTCCTCAAAGGCGTCGTGAAGATCAACCCGATCGCCGCGTGGACCGACGACCACGTCGCCGCGTACGTCGAGCGACACGAGATCCCCGACCACCCGCTCGCCGATCGCGGCTACCCGTCGATCGGCTGCTGGCCGTGCACACGACCCGTCGCTGAGGGCGACGATCAACGTGCCGGCCGGTGGGCGGACAGCGACAAGACCGAGTGCGGCCTGCATCAGGTCTGAGAAGCAGGAAGAGCATCCCATGAGCGCAGAGACGATCAAGATCGAGAGCGGCTATCTCGCCGGCACGATCGGCGCGGAGCTGGCCGACGATCGACCCGACTTCGAACACGACGCCGAGCTGTTGTTGAAGTTCCACGGGATCTACCAGCAGGACGATCGCGACGTTCGGCGGGCACGTGCGCAGGCCAAGCTCCCGCTCGACTACTCGTGCATGGTGCGGGCGTCCGTGCCCGGAGGGATCATCAGCGCCGAGCAATGGCTGGCCCTCGACCGAGTGGCCTCGCTGGCCAACGGCAAACTCCGCCTCACCACCCGCCAAGGTGTCCAGTTCCACATGGTGCACAAGGGCGAGCTGCGCGAGCTGGTCGCCGGCATCAACGCAAGCCTGCTGACCACCCTCGGGGCCTGCGGCGACGTGGTGCGCAACGTCATGGCGTGCCCGCTGCCCGAACCCGAACAGCAGGCGGTGCTGCAGCCGGTGGTCGACGATCTCGTCGCCCGATTCCGGCCGTACACCTCGACGTACTGGGAGCTGTGGGTCGACGGCGAACAGGCCGTCACGGCCGAACCCGCCGAGCGGCCCGAGGTACTCGACACCATCGACGACGTCGAGCCGATCTACGGCGACGCCTACCTACCGCGCAAGTTCAAGATCGGCGTTGCCTGGCCGGGCGACAACTGCGTCGACATCTACACCCACGACGTCGGGATCGTGCCCACACTCAGCGAAGGCACCCGTGGCGACCTGACGGGCTTCGTGGTGCTCGCCGGCGGCGGGATGGGCATGTCGCACAATCGCCCCGCCGACACGTATCCGCTGCTCGCCCAGCCGGTCGCCTGGGTGCCACCGCAACATCTCGGCGACGTGGTCGAGGCGATCGTCACCACCCAACGCGATCATGGCGACCGCGAGGACCGGTCACGCGCTCGCCTCAAGTATCTCCTGGAGGCACGCGGCGTGGTGTGGCTCCGCAAACAGATCGAGATCCGAACGGGTCGCTCCTTGGCCGCACCGGTCGAGCTGCCGGCGTGGGAAGTCCACACCCATCACGGTTGGCACGAGATCAACGGCGAGCACGTCCTGGGCCTCCCGGTTCCCTCAGGCACAGTCGCCGGTGGGTTGCGGACCGCATTGCGTCGCCTGATCGCCGACGGAGCGGTGCGCGAGCTCCGCGTGACGCCTCGACAGGATCTGTTGTTGGTCGGCGTCCGCGATCGGTCGGCGATCGAGGCAGTGCTGCGCGCCAACGATGTGGTGCTCGCCAGCGACCAGAGCCCGACACGCAATCTGGCGATCGCATGCCCCGCGCTCCCGACATGCACCAAGGCACTCGGCGAAGCAGAGCGCGTGCTCCCCGACGTGGTCGACCGCATCGAGAAGGTGCTCGCCGACACGGGCAACACCGGTCTCCCGCTCCGTCTGAACATGACCGGCTGCCCAAATGGGTGCTCGCGTCCCTATGCCGCCGAACTCGGGATCGTCGGCCGCACGAAGAAGAACTACGACGTGTTCGTCGGCGGGTCTCCGGCCGGTGACCGTCTGGCCCGCCGGCTGCGAGAGGACGTGCCCCTCACCGACGTGCCCGAGCTGCTGCGCCCCCTCCTCGAACGCTTCAGCGCTACCGCCGGCGATGCCACGAGCTTCGGCGACTGGGCGGTCGAGCAGAACTGGGACGACCTGCAGGCACTCCTTGCGGAGCCGACCGGCCGACGACGGGGACGGGGACGAGCATGACCGGCTCGGTCGCACTCGTCGGCGCCGGCCCAGGCGACCCCGACCTGCTGACGATCCGAGCATTGCGAGCAATCGAGTCGGCCGACGTGGTCGTCCACGATGCACTCGTCGGTGCCGGCGTCCTCGACCTCGTGCCGGCGCACGTCGAGCAGATCGATGTGGGCAAGCGCCCGGGTCGGGGAGTACCGCAGGAGCTCATCTGCACGTTGCTCGTCGAGCTCGCTCGGCAAGGCAAGCGCGTGGTGCGGGTCAAAGGCGGCGATCCGTTCGTATTCGGTCGCGGCGGCGAAGAAGCGCTGGTGCTGGCCGACGCCGGCGTCGACTTCGAGGTCGTTCCGGGGATCACCTCCTCGGTCGCCGCGCCGGCTGCGGCGGGCATCCCGGTCACCCACCGCGGAGTGTCTGCCGGCGTCACCGTGGTGACCGGGCATCGACGCGCTGGGGAGCACGACGTCGACTGGCGGTCGCTGGCGCGGGTGGGCACGACGATCGTCGTGTTGATGGGCGTGTCCCAACGGGCCACGATCGCTGCGGAGTTGCGCGCCGGTGGCCTCACCGACGACACCCCCGTTGCGGCGATCCAGTCGGCGACCACCGACAACGAAACGATCTGGCGTGGCCGACTCGACGCGCTGGCCGACGCCCCGGTCGACTCCCCTGCGACCATCGTCATCGGCGCCGTCGCCGCGATGGACGTCACCGCCGCTCGCGCCTTCGTCACATCTGGGGCGTGACGCCGTACTGAGGGTTCGGGTTCGAGTACGTGCACACTGGTGCGGTGCACACTGCCCTGCCGCCTCCAGTTGCGCCGCCGGCGTCACCGCTGCGCATCGAGGGGTTGACAAAGCGGTTCGGCGACACGCTCGCGCTCGACGGGCTCGACCTCACCGTTCCGCTCGGAGCGTGCTTCGGTCTCGTCGGGCCAAATGGCTCGGGCAAATCGACCACGATGCGCTCGGTGGTGGGTCTGGTCCGACCCGATGCCGGTACGGTCGAGGTGTGTGGCCATCACGTGGCCACCGACGTGCTCGCCGCACGACGCGCGATGGGCGTGATGCTCGACCCGCTGCAGCTGTTCGACCGATTGAGCGCCTGGGAGTTCGTGGAGACGATCGGCGAACTACGCGAACTCGACGCTGACACATTGCGCGCTCGCAGCACTGAGCTGTTCGACGTGCTCGATCTGACCGACGACGCCGACCGACAGATCGCCGGCTACAGCCACGGCATGCGCAAGAAGACAGCGCTCGCTGCGGCGCTCGTGGCACGCCCCCGCCTGCTCCTGCTCGACGAACCGTTCGAGGGAGTTGATCCCGTATCGACACGGGCGATGCGCCGCATGCTCGACCGCTTCCGGGCGGGTGGCGGAACCGTCGTGCTGTCGACGCATGTCATGGACATCGTCGAGCGGGTGTGTGATCACGTCGGCGTGATCGATGACGGCCGCATCGTCGCGGCCGGCCACATCGAGGAACTGCGCGGTGGTCGGCGCCTGGAAGATGCATTCATCGACGTCGTCGGCGGCACTGATGTCGATGAGCATGCCCTGCACTGGCTGAGCTGATGATCGAGGCGGCGCCACCGGTGACCGACTCGGCTGGCCGGCCCTCGTTGCCGTGGCCCCGCGTCCTCACCCTGTTCGCGCGACTGCGCTGGCGCACCATCGCCGGTACCGTGCGCGGTGAAGGGTCACAGCGGTGGGCGATTCTCATCGGACTCGCTGCGGCGTTGGTCGCCGGCGCGCTCGGCGGTGGCATCATCGCCGTCGCCGGCCGCAGCACAGACGATCCTCGGTCGCTTTTCATCATCGCCGCTGCCGTGGTGGTCGGCGCAGTGGCGATGATCGGCATCATCACCGGTGTCAGCCAGCCGCTCGATCCGCGTGTGTTGGCCACCGAGCCAATCGACGATCGGCGCCTCGCCGCAGGCGTGTTGATGGCGTCACTCGTCGGCCCCCCGGGTATCGGCGGCGCGCTGCTGTGCATCGGGTTCTTCGTGGGCGCCGTGCGCGGGCCGGCGACGTGGGTTCCGGTAACGATGGCCGTCTTGGCGTTCGGCGCCACCCTGCTCCTCGTGTCACGTACGGCGATCAACCTGCTCGCGGTGCTGGCGACCCGCATGCCGAGGATCGGCCAGGTCGTCGCCGGCCTGTCAGCGCTCGTGTTCTACGGCACCTTGCAGTTCATCCCGCAGTTGGTCACCGGCCTCGACTCGAACGAACGCAACGACGCTGCCGGTGTTCTGCAATGGACTCCACCCGGCCAGCTCGGTCGGGCGCTCGCCGACGCCGATGGGGCAGCTGTGTCCGCCCTCGGACGCGCCGCCCTCGGCGCAGTGTGGCTCATCGTCCTCGCAGTCGTCTTCGCCTGGTCGACGCGTTACCTGGTGGTGGCCGTCAAGCAGACCTCGGCGAAAGGTGCAACGCGATCGACGTCGCCACTGCGTCGCGTCGTTCGCCAGATGTGTGGAGCGGGGGCCGTTGGCGCGGTGGCGTGGCGAGGGTTGCTGACACGGTTGCGCACGCCACGGTCCGCCCTCGAAACGTTCACCGGCGCCGGGGTCGGACTGGCGCTTGTACTCGTCCCCGCATTGGCGCGCGACGCGGCGGGTGCGGGCGCCGTACTGATCGGCGGCGCGGTCCAGCTCGCCGTGTTGTTCATGGCCGGCAACAGCTTCGGCTCCGACGGTCCGGCACTGACCACCGAATTGCTCTCCGGCACCGACCCGGCGAACCTCGTGGTCGGCAAGGCCCGCTCGATCGCCATCGTCGGTCTGCCACTTGCGCTGGTAGGCCCAACGATCGCTGCCGCGATCACCGGCGAGTGGCGCTACCTCCCCGCCGGATTCCTGGTCGGACTCGGCGGGCTGCTCGCTGGCGTCGGCGGGGCCATCGTGCAGTCCACACTGGTACCGATCGCCATCCCCGACTCGGACAACCCGCTGGCCGCCGGCGACTCGGGTCGCGGCTGTATCGCCGGACTGATGCTGGCTGCGGTGCTGATCGTGTTGGCGGTCGTCACGCTGCCCGTCGCCCTCGCACTTCTATGGGCCCTCGATCGCGGATCGGTGCCGCTGGTGACCACGTTCGGCGCAGCGACGCTCGTCGCTGGCTGGGCCGTGCGCGTCGGTGGGGTGCGCTATGCGCTAGCGAACTGGCGCCGGCGCGAGCCCGAGATCATCGCAGCGATCACACCGGCGCGTTAGCTCGTTACCGACAGTGTCTCCTCGACATCGTCGAGGATGAACAACGCTGCTGGGAGCCCGCCCTGCTGCCACGCCGGCGGATCGACGACCGTGATTCCGCCGTTGGAGGCGATGCGCAGCGTCGGAGACAGAGGGCTGTCGACGATTGCCTGCACGGAGTCGTCGATGCCCTCACCGGCGCTGCCCACCGATCCGGCGCCGAACACGAAGACGATGTCGCCGTCGGCGAGCTCGAGCTGTTCGCAACTCGGCCACCCGCGCGTCGTGGGTGCCGAGCTGTGCAGCCATTTCGTCGCTGGCGTCGACCGCA
>JABSQH010000019.1 GCA_013213745.1 Ilumatobacteraceae bacterium
GTAACGGTAGCGTTAACACCATTAGCTTGTAGATAAGTATTGATTGCTTCTTCCACATCGGATGGTTCCAATGTGACACTGTAATTGATTTTCATGTGGCGTTCCTGTATAGGTCTAAGTAAGCCGCTTTGCGTTTCTTCTCATTACTGGTATCGCTATAACCCTCACCAGCTAATAGTGCCTGCTGTTCAGGTATAGGTGTCTCTGCCTTCCAAACGAGATAAGATTTGCGTGCGTATGCTTCCTCTAGAGTACAATGATTATTTTCAGAATAGGATTTGTGGTCGTGGCATACTTTACATATCACCTGTAGTGATTCAAAGGTTACGTGCATAAGTCCTTTCATGTATGGGGCACAATCGTCCCAGTCTTTAAAAGCGCCTGCACGGCCAATGTGGTCTATCTGAGTATCCTTGTCACGGAACGTTTCTCCGCATACATTACACTTCTGACATTTGACCATTTTAGGTAAACCAGTCTTCTTATCCTTAAGTTTCCCTAATGGAGCCAAGAAGGATTTGCTCTTCTTGAACTCTACCTTTATAGGGTGACGGCTCCATGCCTTACGTATTTGGTTCGTAATCCACTTGAAGTAAGCGGCCTTAGTCTTCCATACGCTAGGGAGCTGTTCCCAAGGTTCCATTATTTATTCTTGTTGAAAATGCCGCCTGCTTTTTTCTTAGCGTCTGCATCGCCGCCGCCTGATTGTTTAGGGGAACCGGCTGAACCATTCTGAGCAGCGCCTTTGGCTTTGTTGATAACAACACCGTCATAGGCTTCTTTCCATTCAGTGATGAATTCAGCTTCATCCGCTTCGGCAATCATCTCTGTAACGGTACGACCGTCATCAGGGCTGAACACTTTAGTGATTTCATTTTCTTCGCGAGTTTCACCGTTAGGCACATAAGTTACTTTGCCGTTAGCGTCTTCAACTTTGTCTTTCTTGTCCACAAGTGATTTAATTACACCAAGAGATACTTCCTGGCCTTGGAGTTCTTCAATTGTTTCGAACTCTTTATTAACATCTGCTTTCAATTTGAAATCACGTACTTTAATTGCTTTAGTAACTGTGTCTTCACACAATGTACCAATGTCTTCACCTGTCGCAATCAATGCGATATGGTCTGCAATAACAAAACCCGGTAGATAATGGTCTTCACCGTCTTTGGTGTAGAAATTATTGTTACCTTTTTTGTCACCGCCTGTAAGCCACAGTGAGGTTTTAAATACACCATCTTTGTGCTTAACATGTAAGGTCAGTGACGTAGCACCACCTTTCGATTTATCCAAGTATGCGACTTCAATTACGCCGTCTAATACTTGTGAATCTAATGCGCCAAAACCGCCTGAAAATACTTTATCAGCTTCTGGTTTAACACGTTTATTTTTGCCTAAATTGCCGAATCCAGCCATAATAATATCTCTCTATTTTGATTAAAAATCTTCGTCGTCTTCATAGTATTCTGCGAATCTATCTAAGACTAATTGGACATTGCTGTCGATGAATGTTTCTTGCTGTGACCACATTTCAAATGGGGCACGTATACGCTCAACCATTGTTTCCTTTGTAAGCAAAGTCTGGTAGACGTACTTGAAGCCGAGTGCTTCTTCTTCTGGTGTTATATTTAAGTAGTCATTTTTGAATTTCTTGAGCTGCTTAATTTTCACTTTTTTAGCTGCTACTACTGTGGTGAAGAATGACTCGACACCGATTTTCATAATAGAGCCTTTGATTTGCACTAGATGGTCAGTAGGTATACCTTCTGCGTCTAGCTTATCCGAAGTATGCGCTAACATAATTACATTCTTAGTGCTCTGACCAACGTAGTCTCGCATTAAGGTTTTCCAGAATTGAGCGTACTCGCCCCACGCTTGCATGGTGTTAGTTGAGCCAATCACGTAGATTGATTCGTACATGTCCATCATGTAAGTGGCTGTGTCGATAATGATTGAATGAACACTATCGTCTTCTTCTGCCGCCGTAAACATCGCAAAGATTTCCAGCGGGTCAGCAATTTTGATACCCGGTCGGCCATCGGCTCCGGCCAAAAATTTGCTTTTGAACGGTAGTCGTTTGCCATTTTCACAGTTAAGGTATGCTACACCTTGCTGATTTCGCATATGTCGGAGGGATGCTGTCTTACCAACTGCACTGGTTCCGCATATTAGTACTAGGTTATTATTCGCCACTAGGCACCACCTTATCTGATACCGCTTCGTAATCACGAGGGTCAAAGGTGTTTGAATCAATAATGTGTCTTAGGGCTTTGATGTCCATCACCGCATAAGATTCATGTTCTGAAATACTATCATGGAAGAACTGTAATACTCTTTCACAGGTTTTACATTCTTCGGGAGTTGGTTTAGGTTGCATTTTAATCTCCTTTGAGAACCATTCGACCACCGGAGGTGGCCTTAAGGTCTATTCTTCTGTAGTTATCATTTTGAAACTGGATTCGAATACTGCTAAGGTTTTCCAGCAAATGTGCTCGTCCTCAGTATCCATGTCTGTCACTACTAGCATACCCTTGTCTTCTGGGTCTTCTTTTAGTAGTACTGTCCATCCCCGCATCTGATTGTATTCAGCGCGGTTCATTGGGAAAGCGTGAACAAGCTTAGTCATTTTATACATACCTTGCTCTGACATGCCTTTTAAGTTCATAGTCCGTCTCTCTTTTTGATAGCCCTACCTGCAGATACCATGATGGTCGCCATTACTTCGGCCTCTTTCATTGGTTCAGGGAGCTTTTGATTTAAGTCCAATACAGTTTCGGTGACAGCGGTAATGTCCATACCCGAGTCAACTAGCATATAGGCATATTTAACCAACTGGTTACTGCGATTGCCTGTGCCTGTATTATTCATGAACCAACGTTCCATATTGTTCAAGGATTTTTGGTCAACGATGACTTGTTTACGTGACTCATTCTTAGTTGTTTTAGGAATGAATGGGAGTGCATCAAATAGAATACCTTCGTTATCATAAGTAACGCCTTTATGTGTTAACCATTTTTTACTACGCTGGAACGTACTATGGTCAATCTCGAAGGGCAAGCCCTCTGCGATATTCATCATGAACTCATGGTAATCTTCTTCACTTAGTGTCAAGTGATAGTTGAGAGGAATTACTACACGGAATCTATCCCCGTACTGAATATTCTTCTCTTTGTCAAAAGTCTGGTGACGTTTGGTAGTGTGGATATGATAAGCGTAATCCGACATTAGTAACCGTACAGTCGCTATGTCTACACCTTCATCTACGTCCAGTACCAGTAAGTCGAAACCAGCTATAACATTCTCACCACAGCGGTGGTCATCTAAGAAATGGTGTGTTGTCCAATGCATATTGTTTAACTGAGTTAAGTTGCCTATGTCTTCGAAAGCACATGTTTCTCTTGAACCATCTTCATTGTAGCCATCGCTGTAACGATAAGCTGAATGGTCTGAGTATGAAATTGTTATGTCGTTTAACTTAGTATCTGCTAACTTATCACCTGATAAGAACTCGATACCATCTAGGTAGGACTTTTTAAGGACCAGGTTATTACGATAACCGTAAGCGATTGCTAGTGTTAGCATGTCAGCTTTGAAACCGGCATTACCTTTGTAGAATGGTAGCTCTTCTGTCAAATCAGCATGTGTTACTTCTCTATCAAGAGAGCATACATACTTAGCTAATTTCACATAGTTCTGTTCACGTTTCAAAATGTTTTCTAAGGCTACGCCCGAGTCTTCCGCTAGTCTTACAGCAGCATAGAAATGGTCACTAGTTACTTCATGACTTTCTTCTATGAATGCGTAAGCGCCAGCCAACTTAAGAGCTTTGAAATAACGATGTGTCATCTCAGCCTGTTGGATTTGCTTATGCTCTGGCATTAGACGTGCTCTGGCTGTGCAATGGTCTTGGTATTCCATAATTAGAATACTGGTTTCCTTGCTCATTAAGAGTGTCACACCAAAGTTATCAATGTCGGCTAACTCGCCGAAGTCATCTGATAGTTGTGCGAAGTAAGAATCACATGTGCCATCTGTTAGGAGGTCATAACGCTCTTCTGGAGAGAGCTTAGACTCAGGCGGCATATCTCTAGCAAAGCCAAAGAAACTACGACGAGCGTAGCCTGTATCGAACATGCTTACCATTTCTGCTTCAACTTTACCGCCATCTAGGAGTTTAGCGGGAGTACCATACATTAGACAGTTGGTTGGAGTCCGACCGTTGATTTCTTCTGCACGTACATTTTCAGATGTATTCTTTGTTATTTTCTGTTTAACTTTACCTACATCATACAGTTCAAGGAATACCTTAAAGGCATCTTGAGACTCAATCAGGTTGGAACCGATTTCATCTATTTGCATGTTGATTGAACCAGCACCAGCCATTAGAAATTTATGGCGTACTTGTTTAATCGCTGCGGGAGTTGCACTATCAAAATCGAATACTTCGGTGCCTTGACCATAGTATTCTTTATGTACTTTTTCCAGTGCCTTGTCTTCATCAATGTTATCTTTCGCTGCACGTTTAAGAGCTAATCGTTCAATCTCTTTAGCGGCTACTAGCGGAAAGGTTTCATTCATGAATCGTTCACGGAACTGGTTAATAATATTATCTTCAATGATATTGGTCGAGTGCCCTTTACCATAGCCAGAAGCGGCTAGGTTAATAGCATACATGTTTACCGGTATAATGCCTCGGTCATGAGTTTTGATATTGCAGCGCATTGACGCAGCTACTTTACAAAGAAAGTAACCTACTGAGATGCGATAAAAGCTGCGGTCGCTATTTTGGGTCTTTAGACAAAGAACATCAACGATTTTCTCAGCGATTGGGTTGTACGGAACGTTTTTCAAATCCTTCATCTATTTTTTCCTTATACCATTATGCACAGAATGCCTTCTTCGATTAGCCTATCTCGTTGTTCACAGATAGAGCATGCTTTACAATAGTTACATGCCTTAGCTTCACCGAATACGGTTTTCACTACACCTACACCGCCATTCTTAGCTTTAAGCTGATTGGCTTCTAATAGGGTCATGAAGTTTTTGGTGGCTCGTCCACCTTTCGCCGCTGTTGCAGGATTCTTGTAATATTTGAATACTGGGTCTTTCTGCCACAGTTCTTCGGGAGTACAATCTGGTAAGTACTGTTGTTCAGTATCTACTAAATCGTCCATTTGTTTGAGCCTAGCCTTCACGTAGCGGTCTGTCTTCATCACTGAATGCAGTTCTATTGGGTATTCCAATACACGCGTCTGAGGGTACTTAGGGTCGCTTTTAGCACGAGCTGCTTGCCAATCAGTAAATATAAACTGGATTGCCATGTAGTCGTCTGTAATTTTGTCAGGATTGAGCCAACGATATAAGCTGCCTTGGAGTTGGAACTTCTTATCATTGGTTTTATTTACATAGGTGAACGTGCTGGTGGATTTAAAATCTTCCAAGCGTCCTGCCTTAATAAAGTCAAACTTACCTGATATTGTATACTTGCCTACTTTTCTAGAAGCGCGTTGCTCCATGTAAACAGGTATGATTTTTGGGTCGGCTTCCATCATCTCAGCCGTAGGATTAATCTTGATTCGTTTTGCTACACTTCGAGGTGTTCCCAATAGAACCAAAGTTTCTACTAACTTAGGCGACCGCCATGAACGTTCAATACTTTCATGGAATGCTGTTCCCATAGATGATGCTACTTGACCGATGACCTCAATAGGGTCTGGTTCAAAACCATCATCAACTTGTATTCGCCGGGATAATACTATCTCACGAATGGGTTTAATAAGTGACGTAACACTCAAGGTGTTTGGGTCGTCATTGTAATCATATTCATCGTGCGCTAGCCATACCGCTACTGAAAGCGATACGTTAGCTATGTTGCTATACTTAGCCATCTTCTATTCCTTGTTAAAGAATCCAAAGTAAGCAACGGAGTTGCGTTAAATTACTTGTTTGATGTTGACCGTATGTCGTTCAACTTCGCCATAATCCTTATGAATGACAAGGCATTTGCTATCTTGTCTGGCTCGGTATCCTCCCCATGTTGCATAAGCATCTTTAGCAGAAAGCGTTCTGAATGATTCAACGTCACAGCCTGCGTATTCTTTTCGTGTGTCATGGTGAATGTGCCCTGTTAGCCATGTACGGAATTCGGTATCACCCCATAGTTTCGCTTGGTCTGTTGCCATTACTAGCGGTAGATTAGCTGCCTTACAAGTGTGCCCGTGATGGACACCAAATAGTGAGGTTCCCCAACGGAAGTAATGGAATGGCGCTGGTAAGTCTTGAACTGTTACTCTTGGTTCATCCTCGTACAAGTTAGCCAAGCATACCGATAGGAATAGAGCGCCTGTATCATCGTGGTTGCCCACTGCGTTAATGATTTCTACGTGCTTATGACGCATCAAACATGAATCAACCATTTGTCGAATGATTTTCACACCTACTTGTACCATCTTGGCATAACGCCCATCGGTATCAAGTGAGTGACCACTACGGCTAGTTGTACCATCCATATTATCAGTGTGAAAGAAGTCACCTAAATTCACAATGACCGCGCGTTCACACGGAGGAGAGGCGAAGACTAGACGATGGAAAACACCGCACATTTTAGACTCAGCTATTTTCAAGTCCCAGTCCTGACCAGTTTCTTCGGCCCATGCAAGCATGCCTATGTGAGGGTCGCCTAGTGGGTAGATAGCCATTAGGTCGGGATTGATATTTAGAGTGTCCAACAGTGGAACTGCCGGTAGTGCTGGCATGTCATCACACATAGCTTTAATGGCTTCTGCCATCATCTCTGCGCGACGTTCGTTATCACGTTCTGTCTTTACCCATTGAATTTTAGGGTTGCCTTCTTGGTCATAGAGAGTGGATACCCCTTTAACTAGAAACCCGTCAGGACAAGTCTGTTTCATATCATGGTCAGGCGCGTAACCGCTCTTCGCTGCCTTCATTTCAATACGTTTAATAACATCTCGGAATGGGCCGTAATTCATCCCTGCTAATTTGGCTCCATCACCTAAATGGCCTTTGGCCGTACGGTAACATGTAAAGCATTTGAGTTGGTGCTGATTGCAATACTCTAAATACTTGTTGTCTTCATAGTTAATACTAATCATTTACTACTCCTTGGTAGTGTTGCGCCCGAAGCCTCAAGTGAGACTTGTCGAGCGCGAGAGGCTGGCAGGTGCTACGCTGCCTCATCCATATAATCATTATATCCATCAACGCACTTATCGAATATCTGGTCCATATTGTCACCGGGCAACAGAGTAATTCCGTTACCCCAATGCGGAGCAAATACGTCTAGTTCAGCGTGTAACTTGACCTTATCATGTTCAAGCTCTGGCAGGTCTTGCCATGCCATGCACTCTGTAAGATTCTGGTTTACCCACTGAGTAACTTCCATAACATCTCTCCATATTAGATAGATTGCGTCATGAATCTGACATGCTATCTTAACGTCGTTAATGTATGGTGAGTTACGAACACGGTCAAAGAATTCGTTGGCTGCACGACAGTTAAGTAAGCCGTAGCTTTGTCCAAGTGCATTACCAGCTTTCCTTACTTCCGCTTGTGCTTCGTATGGTGTGCTTGATGTATTCAAGATAGTGCGTGCTAGTATTGGCGTGCGAACACGTAATCCAAATGCTACTATCACGTAACCATCTACTGTTGCTTGTTTGATTTTGGCTCGTTTCCACTTATCGGAATGTTCATACAATCTGTGGTAATTAGCTTCAATCGACTTAGCGACTCCTTCTTCCAAGCCCAAGCTGTTCATTAGGCCGTGGTATGTTCCATCATACGTTAATAGGAATGTCGGTACTTTAGATAGCTTACGCAATTTAGGGTACTTGGTTTTGATAGAATTAATACTTTCTACCGTATTCACAATATCCGGCATCTGGTCTTTAAAGTAACTATATGCCCGTAGGCAATGACCATCGTAACCGTCTAAGTATACTTTCAACTTGTTTGGGTCTTTGGTAGTTAATGCTGATACGTAATCTTCTAGTGATGCAAAATCTGCTCCACCGAATAACCACCCGTCAGGCGCTGCAAAGCATGACTTGATAAGCTTGCCTATCTCACCAGAAGCGGGAAGGTTTTGCATATTTGGGCCACTACTTGATAATCGTCCGGTGAATGTACCACCTAGATTAAAGCTACCGAATAGATATACTCGGCCATCGCCACCATCAATAGCTTTCTCGAATGCCGGTATAAAGGTATTCAATATCTTTTCTACTTTGGCAAAAGCACGGATGCTCTCAAGTATCTTCAGATAAGCTGGATTACTCGTATGATTAAGCAACTTCTTAATCGTCTTAGCTCCACAAGCAGGTTTCTTTGTTTTGGTGTAGTCCAATACAGGCAAGCCCATATGTACATAGAATAACTTAGCGAGCTGTGTCGTTGACCCTGGGTTGAACTTGCACTTCTTAGCCGCTTCCGCATAAGTCCGTTTCTTAGTTTTAAGTTTTTCATTATCCTCCGCAATCTTATCTTTGATATTAGAGTGAATAAAGCCTTGAAGTTCGGGTACTCCCATCAAGTTAGCAAGAGCAACATCTGCTCTATCTTGTAAGATGCCCTTCACCTCTTGAACCCGCTCCGGTATCATAGGCATCCCAGTGAGCTGCATCTCTATGATAGTACGTGCCGTTCGTTTTAGTATGCCTTCGTAAACTTCCTCTTGGTCGTCGGCAATCATAATCGGTCTATTCTTGTTACGAGTGAACCAAGTAGTCAGGCAATCAACTAGGTTGTATTCTAGAAGCTGGCTCTCAGGTATGCGCCGGATGTCATGTATCTCATCCTCTGCGTAGTTTCCTGCGAACTCTTGTCCTTGTGCCTTCAAACCTAAATCGTTCCCTGTGCAACTGTTGGTAGCTACATAAGACATAATCTTAGTGCAATCAAAGTTCTTAGTCATATGGTATAAGCCAGTGACTAATCCGGGTCTATCTAATAGGTGATTCATCCATAGGTTGTAAACTGCTATGGTGGCATCATAAGAGATATTGTGCCAAATTATCTTACCCTTGTACCCCTCTAAGAACTTACGTAAAAGCCCTCTTATTTTAGTATTCTTAATTTGCTTTCCGTAGCGAATGCCGACTTCCACGCCTTTGTCATTGCGTATGGGTAGGGGCTCTTCCAGTGGTAGATAGTCAATACAGAATGCTCCGCCATTATGCTCGTCCCATGCAAAGCCTACTGTGCCTAAGCCAGAGTCATAATGCTTGAGAGAGAACGCTTCGAAGTCGGCAGTGATTTCAGGATGGTCCATGAGACTATCTAAAAACGCCTTTATCTCGTCGTATGTCTTAGGGTATTCTGCATGTTCAATAATACCTTCACCCGGCTCTTTGTAGTATCCGCCTACATGAGATGCCAAGCATTTTAGTGAGGCTTCTAGCTTAGGAATGTTGAGAGGGTTGTGAAATAAGCTGCCATAATTAGTGCCAAGCACAACATTAATGTGCTCAAACCCATCCCATTTGCATTTGATGACGTAGCCATAATTAGGGTCTGCCTTTTTGCAACCGGTTAAAGATTTAAAATAGGTTGCATCAGCCACATACATGACTTCACATCCTAGCCCGTCTAACGCTCTAAGCAGTACAGGTATACATTCCTTTACTGTCTTAGCAGGAGCCTTACCTTTTGCGTTGTAATCTAAGCTGAACGCAACCATTTCTGATTCGTCCACACCTAAACTTATTAACGGGTCAACGTAATGTTTCTCAAGCTCATACTGCTTTAAGGAGGCTTCCTTAATCAGAATAGCTATCTTACATCGACCCGATTTTTTGCCAAAAACTACATGTCTCATTTGGATTCGTCCTCCTCGTCAAAATCCCATTTGCCTTGCCATTCTTCCTCTACACAATCATCGTGACTGTTCATGAAGAAGGGTTCTACAAAATTGTCACCGAAGCGCGGAGCGCCTACCGTCATACTAAACTTTTTAGCATCTCCAATATGGTGACGTTCAGTACCGCGAGAATTAGTCCAGCTTACGAAAAACGAACCCGCAGGGAAAAAATCCCACATCTTATCGCTAAGACATGCAATAGCGGTACGTGAGTCGTTAATATCTTTCCAGTAATAGAGATGCTTGGTTTTCTTGTATGGCTTGCCCCAGTATTTAGGAACTCCGTCACCCATAATATCAAGCATCATTACTGCAGACTTGAGTAGCACTACTTCCATTTTGTTAATAGGCATCATTTTAGCCCACATGTCGGCTTGTGCTTTCAGAGTTTGAGCTTGTGCCGCTAACATCCATGCAGTTATCTGTCGTTTACTCATAGCGCTTAATGGGGAGTGAATTGTGGTACTGACTGAACCGCCATATAGTGAGGCGAATCGGGCTCTCTTTTCTTCTGCCCTCATTTCAAGTTGCGTCATTCTCATCGGAATACCTCATCACGCATAGCGCGTACCTTAAGTTGACTAATCTCGTTAAAGTTAGCTTTGTGCAATGTGGCGATGTCGGCCTCGGTAATGTACTGAGTGAGGTAGTCATCTGACACGTCTGCTGGTATATCAATCATACGAATATACGGCTGTAGTACTGCTGGTAACACAGCGTCCATATCCTTAAGTGAATTACATTTACGGAATAGGCGCGTGAGTAGAGAAGATAGACTTGCCATTTCCATGTCTAGTCCTGAGTATACCTGTAGGTATTTATTGAACTCTTCATGATATTCTTCTTCTAGTGGGTGGTAGAACGGTGAGGAAATTGTACTTGAATTGTGGTACGAAATTCCTTTGAAGTGAAATTCTTTAAGGGCATGCTTTGTCATAAAGACGTCCAGGTCAACGACCTGTTTGTCTCCAACACATGCAAAGAACTGACCGACTATGTACTCTCTGGCGCTACGACGCTCCATTGGGCCTAATCCCATACTCATAATTAACTCCGGTATTTTAGTGGCAATTCTCCAAATAGAACTAGACGTTCTGATGCTCTGGATATTGCAGTGTTTAACATACGGGCAACTGCATTGGCCTCATAACATGAACCAATATCACCCAAGTCAATATATACTGTCTTGTAAGTACTACCTTGTGACTTATGTACTGTGCAGGCATGTGACGGTCTGAGGTCTGCAAATAGCTCTTTAGCTATATGGTAGTTCTCGAAATCGCCTACTTTGTAATAGCCATTAAGCAGTGCTTTAACTTGCTTTAAGTCATGTGCTTGGAATACGTCGAAGTTGCCGCCTATTTCTAGCCAGTTACCGTCGATACCCATTTCTACTGAGTCAGTTCGTGCAATGGTGATAGATAGCACACTATCTGCACTTGCCATCATAACGCCACCTACAGTAATAGCTTTGTTGGTTATTGCTTCTTCGCCAGCTACTAAGTACGGGTCAGTAGTATATAGTGAACGTACATATGCGTTGAACTCGTTCACTACGTCATTGCGCCATGCAACTATCTTACCGTCATTTACATCACGGCCAGCAAGTTGGTAGTCGTAATCAACCATTGATTGAAACTGGTTCCCATCTACTCGAATAATGTCATAACCATTGTCTACAATGTCTGGAAATACTACTAACGATTGTGCTGCACGTAATTCTACACGCATGTCGTCCGGTACTGCTATGCCATCTAAGACAAGTTCTTTGATAGCTAAGTCACAGCGCATAACTTCTGCTGTGGTGTATACGGCTTTACGCATCTCATCAGCTAAGTCACCAATAGCGCCAGCGTTACGGTGATTGGTAGTTAGATAGACAGTTGGTATGCCTTGTTCAAATACGGGGCAGAATGCTTCACCCACTGGGGATGTCTGTGCGTCATCACCGACGTAACATATCTTACAATGAATACATGCTTCACGAATGAACGCAAGTAGCTCAGTGCTCACTGTACCCGCCTCATCAATGACCACTAGCATTGGTTTAAGGATTTTGAAACGTTTAGATTTAGTTAGGTCTTCCTTGCCTGTTCTGTAGTTAAGCTTCGGCACTAAGCCAAGAAACGAATGTATTGTCTGAACCGGGGCATCTAACATAACGCAAGCTACTTCCGCTGCTTTGTTAGTTGTTGCTGTCACATGGATAGCTAACTGTCCCTTTTCGAAACCAATAGTAGTAAGTAGGTGCCCAATATCCCTAGTCTTCTTCATAAGATGTTTGGTGATAAAGGTCTTGCCACGTCCAGGCGGAGCTGTAATAACTAACTCAGGTTGCGTCTTACTCATAAGGAACTTTAAGAATTCTGTGGTACACAGTTCTTGGTCGGGAGATAAACTCATGTTGCCTTACCTCCAAATGTCTTGGATGCTCGGGCAGATTTACTAACTATCTTCGCTGATACGTCCGACATAGGTATATTACGTTTGCGGGCTATGTAGCATATCGTAGTCAGCATACAAGAATCTGCATGGTCTTCTTCGCAGCGCATGAAGTACCCGTACTCTAAATGGTCGCCCTTGATTTTAATTCTTAGTTGATAATGGTATCTCATAGCTCAGTTACCTCAATTTCAATTGACCGAGTATCTGTACTGAACTGCTTGGCTAGACCTTTTCTAACATAATTAGAAGCCTCTGCAGATGTCTGCCCAATAGCTCTACCTTCCACTTCTGTAGTCATTTGCTCGCCTATAATTAAGGCTTTAAATTTGAATTTCATCTTATCGGCCTCTTTTAGGCGTAATAGATAGCACATCAATTTTACTTTCGTCTACGCCCATCTGTCCGGCTAATGCTGTCTTAATGCGAGTGCGTGCTTGTGACACTGTATCGCCTAAAATATCTCCATCCATTTTCATAGAGATGGTGTCTGTGTTAATACTTACTTTAAATTTGTATAGCATAATGATGTCCTAAATAAAAAAATTGGCGTCAGGGAAATTCCCCAACACCAACGTAGTTGTGTTATAGCTCGGTTAAGTCCGTGCCTTCCGTACGCAACACTTCATTTTTCAAGCATGCCGCTAAATCTTTACATATGTAGCGGTCGGCCACTGTAATTATACTTGAGTTAGAATGTGCTATTTTGCAAAACATTGCGTGCAGCTTGCGTGCCTCGGTTGGGGTTAACCGGAGGCTGTAGGATATTTCTGTGTTAGTGGATACTTCCATTTAAGTGCTCCGGTTCGATTCCATACATAGAGTATGGAAGTTTCTGCGGTACTCGTCTTTCAACTCTGCACCATTACTTTGGGCATCCAGTTCTACTAGACGACGAATTTCCCGCACTATATCAGTGAAGTACTTTTTGTTATTTTCGTAGTAAGGCTGTACTTTATCAGCTAATCGTGCAGCTTCATTAGTGTATTCTGAGCCTACTGCCATTGTTGCACACATTGCAGTTTGTTCTATTGTCAGGTCTTGCTTAACCCCGGCATTAGCCATGAATGACATACCGCCGATAAAGAGGACTATTAGTCCTCCTAATAAGATTTTATTAACCATGTTACTGCTCCGGTGTGAAACGATACTTTCTGAGCTCTTCTGTGCTCTCGGTATCTTCGTTGACTTCGTTAACTCTTCGAGTCGCGTTTTTGTGGCTATAAGTTGGCGCATTCTTTTTAGTCTCTCCTGCTAATAGGTCTGCCTTGGGTTTATCAACGTTCATTAACTGTTTAAAGAACCCATCCTTAAATGGGTCTTTGGCGGGAGTACCTGACATGATAGGGTTTCCCATGGAATCTACTTCTTGAAGAACTGTAAAAGAACTTTTAAGTATTCTGCACATTCTACCGTCGTCGTCCCTTACGCGGTAACGTTCACCCATATCTTGACATTCATACATAACTCCTATTGTGAAGTTATTGCGGCGTGGGCCCGAGTAGTCGCATAAGTGAGTAGTCATCAACGGCTGTATGCCATGTGGTGATGTTGTTACAGGCATCTATTTCTCCAAAGATTGCTCGTATTTCTCGAACGCCATACCCCAAGCTTTCGCTTCGGCTGAACGCACACAGTAATCCCATGAATCAAAGTCAATATGAGTGAAGCGTAAGCCTACTGCAAATGGAATGACTTTCAATAAGATTTCTAGACCGGAGTTATGCTTAAGGTCTTGTTGAGCAATGTCACCCGCGATAACGATAGTAGAGTTCTGGCCCATACGGGTCACAACTGACTTCGCAACTGCTGGTTCCAAATCTTCCGCTTCATCTAAGATGAGGAAAGTATCATCAAGGCTTAAACCTTTAACTTGTTCCAGTGCCATTAATTCAATTTTGCCCATCGCTAGATAAGCTTCGAAGTTGCCACGACCAAGGCGTTTCTTCATCGTGTCAGTAACTGGTTTACACCAACCTTCAAGTTTTTCGTTCTTGCTGCCTTTAAAGAAACCGGCTGATTTAGCTTTACCTTCACAAGGTCGAGCTACAATGATTTTTTCGATTTTAGCATCACGCAATAGGTCACATGCAATGATGGTAGGGACGTATGTCTTACTTGAACCAAGTACACCTGTGCATAACACGATTGGTTTGTTGTTAATTGCATAAATGTATTCGCCTTGACGGTCATTCAGTGGAACTAAAGGACTGCGGTCAAATGCTGCTTGGTCGATACCGCCCGTGCCTTCTGAGCGTGAGCTGCGAGTTGGTGCTGAACCGCTATCTTCGATAGCTTGTAAGCGTAGTGTTTGTTTTTCTGATTTAGCCATGATTATACCTACTTGGTTGTATGATGGATAACTCTGCCTATATTCGATTTGAAGTTAGGGTTGTCGAGTATTATCCATACTAGGTCAAAGGGGACTTTGTCTTGTTTTTGTGCATAGAAGTAACCATCAGTGAATATCACCACTAAAGCTGGTTTCTTCTCGATGCAATCATCAATTACTTTTTGAATGTCCGTGCCACCACCACCTTCCAGTGTGATTGCAGGTATTTTTTCTCTGCGCTTATACACTCCTCCTGGGTGGAGTTCATGGTCAAAGCTGCCAAGATAAATATGTTCAGGTTTGAGTTGTTTATGCATGAATCTAACGAACGAGACGTACTCTCTAAGCTCTTTTTCTGAAACTGAGCCACTGCTATCACACCATACACAAACATCGTCCATGGCTTTGCCACAGCGACTAGGTAGTATGATTCGGTTAGCCAAGTATCGTCTGTTTGGTTTACGCATTGATAAACGTTCTCTTGAGTGCTTCACCATATGCTTACGTGCAATAGGCATCCAATCAATTGTTGGGTTCATCAAGTCTTCGACCATTCGGCCTAAGCTACTACCATAACCCATCACGCCTGATTGTGGCCCATTCTTTTTCTCATGAGCTACGGCTGCTGTGATAATCATAGTATCAATGTGGGCATCCATATCGTCTGCTTCACTGGATTCTACATCACTAGACGGAGTGCCTGCTTGTATTACATCCAATTCAGGCGGTTTAGCATCTTCTGGTAGAGAGTTGTAAATTTGCATTGATGACATATCGCGATACTGCTCATCGAATAAGCAGTCATCAGGGTGCCATCCCATCTCATCATGTATGATGAGGTTAATCATGTAATCCTCTGCCGCATTCATTTTTTCATGATTGAGGTGAGGCATACGCTTTGCTCTCGTACAGTGCTTGAACACAACGTGGTATGTTTCATGTAGCAGTACAAAAGTTCTGTATTGGTTGTCCAGTTTTACCCACCGGTCAGGATTAATAAATATGGTCTTACCATCGGTTGCCGCTGTCCAGACATCCTTGGTACGCCATTCGAACATCATGTTGAACATAATGCTCATTACAAAGACATGTTCTGCCTTCGTAATGATTTTGTATTTGCATATGTCCATAGCTTTCTGAGCTGCTTCATTCGCCATTTTTACCACCTGTCTTCATAAATATTAGTAATGAGGACATTATGATAATCACAATGATAAACATATCTCCATCAAGGAGCCATAAGTTCATAATCGGTTCCATATTGCTCCGCCTCCGCAAACATATTGTGCTCTAACATGAGCCTAATTCTATAATCAACTTCGGCTAGGTGAGCTTCGAACATGCCAATATGTATTTCATCTTCATCACCGACACAGCATAGGAGCAATACTGCCCCTTGCTTAACTGCTATAGCATCTTCGAATGTGATGTTGCCACGTCCCATTTCGGCACGCTGTAACATCATTTCGTCGATAGCATCTTGCAGTGTCCATGTCTTCAATGAGCCCATCATTAGTATAATTCCTCTGCATGTTGTACGAACCAATTGATTACATCAGGTTCGACTTGTATTTCAGGGCATGACTCTGCTGCACTTGTCATAGCTAGCACTTGGAATTCAAGTGGCAGTTTCTGAATAAGTACCATCATGTCAGGACAGTTCTTAGGCGATATTGCTTCACCAATTAAGGTAGACAATGCTGCTCGCACATCTGGCTGCTTAGGTACTACTACTGATAACGGATTATCCGCCAATTCTGTAATAGAGGGTAAGTTAGCAAAGATTCTGCAATAGCCATACAGTCCATTAGCGTGCGCTGGACCTGTTGTACCAATCATTAAAGGTAGCTTGGTAGCATTGACTGCACCATCTCCCCATACCTTGAGCAAGTCGCTCATAGCTTCATTGGTTCGTGGGCATGCAAATGTATCGTTATCATGGTTAGGGTCAAATGAATGAATCATCTCATTCTTCCAAGCCAAGTACCCACGTAAACGATA
>JABSQH010000002.1 GCA_013213745.1 Ilumatobacteraceae bacterium
GGAGTTCGAGGTGGTCGATGAGTTCTCCGACCACTGCGGCGTGCTCGCCAGGCGTGCACCCGTAGCCATCACCGGGATGGACCGACAGACCCAAGCCCGGGTCGTCCATGGCGATACACCCGAACTGGCCGCGCAACGCGGTGATGACGCCCCGGTAGAGGAAGCTCCAGTCGGGGTTGCCGTGGAACATCACGAGCGGCCGGCCGGCGCCCTCGTCGACGTAGTGGATCGGACGGACCGAGCTCTGGAACCACTTCGATTCGAACAGATACAGATCGGCGTCGGGCGTGAAATCGACGATTCCCTCAGGCCGCTCAATGGCGCACCACCTCTCGCTCGCTCGCCGCCACCAGATCGTCGGGGCGACCACCGTCGGCGTGCTCGAGGACACCACGGGGATCGACCGCTCGACGTTGTACAAGAGCTTCGGCGGCAAAGACGGCCTCTACGCGAGCGCCGCCGACGCCTACATCGCCATGGCGACCGAGCAGCTGTTCTCGGTGCTGCACGACGGCGACGCCGGGGTCGCCGACATCCTCGCCATCATCGACACGTTGGCCGCGAGCCATCGGGCCGGGCAGCCGCGCGGCTGCGACATCGTCAACGACATCGGCAGCGTCGGGGAGACCGCCCTACCCACCGTTACCTCGACATCCTGCGCACCGGATTTCGGGCCGCGCTCACGCGTGGCGTCGACGCAGGTGAGGTGTCAGCCGAGGTCGTCGACCAGCGCGCCGAGATGCTCACGGCCGCGTTTGTCGGAATCAACCTCACGCACCGCAACACGGCCGACGCCGAGGTCGCCCATCGGCTGATGAGCGGCGTGCGCGCCGAGGTCGCCAGCTGGCCCGGCGACGCCCGGCGCTCGTATCCACCGACGGCGTCAGCCGTCGAGCATGGTTTGTGGCCACGCTCCTGGCTCACCGTTCATGCCGGCGTTGGCCCGTGCCTGTCCGAGAAGTTGCTCGACCACCGGGCCGAGCTGTGTCGGGTCGTCGATCGGGTCGGTCGACGGGCCGCGAGCCCAGCCTTCAGCGATCGCCAGCGTCTGTCCCGACGCCTCGAACACGCGGCCGGTCACTCCAGCCGCCTCGTCCGAGCACAACCAGGTGACGATCGGCGCGATCCAGTGCGGCGACCGGGCGTACTTCTCCTCCTCGGTCTCGGGCGCCGGCCCGAGCCCCTCGGTCATGCGGGTGAGCGCCACCGGGCCCACGGCGTTGACGGTCACGCCGTAGCGGGCGACCTCGAGGGCGACGATGTTGGTGAATGCGGCGATCCCGGCCTTGGCGGCGCCGTAGTTCGACTGTCCGGGATTGCCGTAGATCCCCGACACCGACGTGGTGTTGACGATGCGGCCGCTGACCGGCTCGCCAGCCTTCGAGCGTTCGCGCCAGTAGGCCACGGCCCAGCGAGAGGGTGCGAAGGTGCCCTTGAGGTGGACGTTGATCACCGCGTCCCACTCTTCTTCGGTCATGTTGGCCAGGACGCGGTCGCGCAGAATGCCGGCGTTGTTGACCACGGCATGGAGGTCGCCGAACGTCTCCACGGCCATGTTGACCATGCGCTGCGCGCCTTCCCAGTCGGCGACGTTGTCGCCGTTGGCGATCGCCTCGCCGCCCATTCCCTTGATCTCTTCGACCACCTGGTGGGCGGGCGACAGATCGCCGCCGCTGCCATCGACTTCGCCACCGAGGTCGTTGACGACCACCTTGGCGCCCTGGCGGGCCAAGCTGAGGGCGTGCTCTCGCCCGATCCCCCGGCCGGCGCCGGTCACGATGGCCACACGTCCTTCACACAGTCCGCTCATTCGATGGTCTCCTTGCCTGTTCGATCGTTGATGGTTCGCGGCGCCCTGCGACCGCGGCGCCAGGAGCGCCTCGGCGATCGTAGAGTCCCAGACATGTGCGACTGCGAGCCGACGTGTCCGACGCCGCGCGTCAGTCGACGTCGCGCGCTCGGTTTGGCGACGGCTGCGGCCGGCGCGGCGGCGCTCGGGTTCGGCCAGTCGCCGGCCAGTTCGCTCGGCACACCGTCGGTCGAGGTGGCTCCCGGGCTCCGCATCGCCCGCCGATCGGCGTGGGGTCCGGACCTGCCGCCGCAAGGCGCGATCGGCACCGAGGACGTGCGGTTTCTGCTGGTGCACCACACGTTCTCGCCCAACGACGTCGCCGACGTGCGGGCGCTACTCCGTGCGACGTACGCGTTCCACACCGGCCCCGAGAAGCGCTGGCCCGACATCGCCTACCACTTCATGATTGCGCCCGACGGCAGCGTCTGGGAGACCCGCGCTGGTGCACTCCACGGACCGGTGGTCGCCGACGCCACGGGCGGCAACCAGGGTTTCGCCCAGCTGGTGTGTTTCATCGGCGACTACACGTCGGTAACACCAACACCGGCGGCCCAGGAGTCGCTCGTTCGCGTGTTGTGGTGGCTCGCCGACCGTTACGACATCGACACCGGCCCCACCGCGACGACGACGTTCGTGTCGCGCGGCTCGAACAAACTCCCGGCCGGCAGCGCTTCGACCGTCCGCACGATCTCGGGGCATCGAGATTGTACGCTCACCGCCTGCCCCGGCGATGCGGCCTACGCGCTGATCCCCCGCTGGCGTTCACTGGTGCACGCCAATCGCTTGCACGCCGCGCCGGATCCAGACGCGCCGTATCGCACAGCCCGACGTCTCGGCGTGCACCTCTCGTAGCCTCTGGACGATGACCGACGAGTCCACCGCCGCGACGACCCTCGTCACCGACGTGCTCGTGATTGGCGGTGGACCCGCTGGTGCAGCTGCGGCGATCGAAGTGGCCCGCGGCGGACGCGAAGTCACTGTGATCGACAAGGCGACGTTTCCGCGCGACAAGTGTTGCGGCGACGGGCTCACCACGCTGGCGCTGCGCGAGCTCGAACATCTCGGGGTCACACCGGCCGCAGTCGAGCGGTGGGTCGATGTCGACGGCGCCGCGATTCGTTCGCCGTCGGGACGTGAGGTCTTCGTGCCGCTCCCCCGGCGGGGCCGATACGCCGCCGTGGCACCACGCCTCGATCTCGACGCCGCCGTCCTCACTGCGGCCGCACACACCGGCGCCAAGGTGATCGACGGGTGTGCGCTGATCGACCTCGAACAGCGCTCCGACCGCGTGGTCGCCACCACATCGCACGGGCCGATCGAAGCGCGCTACGTCGTCGCCGCCGACGGCATGTGGAGCCGCGTCCGCAAGGTGCTCGGCCTCGGGCCCGAGCGCTACCTCGGCGAGTGGCATGGAATTCGCCAGTACGTACGGGAGGTGACCGGACCGGCGGCGAAGCGGCTCTACGTGTGGTTCGAGCCAGACCTTCTGCCGGGTTATGCGTGGTCGTTTCCCCTGCCTGACGGCCGCGCCAACGTCGGCTTCGGCGTGCGCCGCGACGGCACGCACCCGACCGGTCAGATGGGCGACCTCTGGCGCGACCTGCTGCAGCGACCGCACGTCGTCGATGCCCTCGGCCCCGACGCCGAGCTGGAAGATCGCCACACTGCGTGGCCGATCCCGGCGCGCATCGACGAAGCAGTGCTCGCCGACGGACGAGTGCTGTTCACCGGCGACGCCGCGATGGCGACCGACGTGCTCACCGGCGAAGGCATTGGTCAAGCGCTCCTCACCGGCCGGCTGGCGGCCGAGGCCATCCTCGCCGCCGGGGCGCTCGCGCCCAACGAGGCCACGAGCCAGTATTCGGCGTCCGTGGGCCACCATCTCCGGGCCGACCACAAGATGTCGGCTGCGCTCGGCGACATCCTTGCGCACGAACGGGGCGCCCGCGGGGCGATTCGCGTCGTGGAGGCGAGCGGCAACTGGGGACGGCAGAACTTCGCCCGCTGGATGTTCGAAGACGAGCCGCGGGCCGTGTTGCTCACGCCGTCACGGTGGCACCGCCGACTGCTCGCGCGGCCGGGCGCCTACACCTGAGCGTCGTTGGTCGGACCGAGGTCATCGCCAGGCGGCGGAGGCGGTGCCCACACATCGACGTCGCCGACGGTGACGTCGATCCCGTCTTCGTCGATGTCGCCCGGATCACCAGACGCTTCGGACACATCTACGACGGCCTCGTCCTTCGGCGGACCCTCGTAGATGTCGCGCAGTCCGAGCATTGCGCCAGCGGCGGCAGCACCGAGGGCACCGCCCTTGCGCCGACCGGCCTCGATCGACGAGAGACGCCGCTGGGCAGCCCGTTCTTCGTGCTCGATGCGGAGGACGCGCGCCGGGTCGGGGTCGACTCCGGTGATGTCGGCGAGTTCGTCGGCCGAGGCGCCGCTGGCCGGATCGTCGTCGGCCAGTGACTCGTCGCCGTGGTCGTCACGCGGGGGATCGATGTCGCTGGCCGCCGACATGGTGTCAGGCTACGACGTAGGCGGCGATCATCGCCGCTCCTGATACGAGAACCCACGACACGACGCCCAACACCAGCGGGCGACCGCCCAGTCGCCGGAGCCGTGCGAAACGAACCCCGGCGCCGAGGCCGAACATGCCGGCGGTCAACAGGATCTCCTCGAGGTCCTTCGCCGCGCCCAGCGCGTCGTCGGAGAGCCATCCGGTCGCCCGCAGCGCAATCGCCCCGAGGAACAGCACGACGAACAACGGCACGAGGGGGACATTGGGTGCAGCGTCGTTTGCGCCGTCGACGGCAGGGTCGTCAGCGCTCGTACCGGCGAGGCGGCGCCGCCGTGCGTAGCCCACGCCGAACACCATCGGCGCGAGCAACACGACGCGGGTCAGCTTGACCAGCGTGGCCGTCGCCAAGGCCGTGGCCCCGAACGCCGATGCCGTCGCCGTGACCTGCCCGACGTCGTGTACCCCGGCGCCCACCCACGTGCCGAACAGCTCGTCGGACATCCCGAGGGCGCGCCCGACGAGCGGAAAAACGAAGATCGACATCGTGCCGCACAGCGTGACCAGCCCGATCGCGTAGGCCGTCTCCTCTTCGTCGGCATCGGTCAACGGCTCCATCGCCGCGACCGCCGATGCTCCACAAATCGAGTAGCCAGTGGCCAACAGCAGTCCGAGCGGTTGGGATACGCCCATCGCACGCGCCAAGGCCTGCACGCCGAAGAATGTGGCCAGCACGACGATGACCACCGCAACCGCACCCTCGATGCCGAGCGCGCGCACCTCGTCCATTGACAGTCGGAGACCGAGGAGCACGATGCCGGCGCGCAGCAGTCGCTTCGACGCGAACGTGATCCCGGCGTCGAACGTCGGCCGTAAGACGCCCGCGTTGGCGGCGATCGCACCGAGGACGACGCCGACGACGAGCGTGGAGACATCGACCACCGCGGTGACGGCAAAGGCGATCGCAACACCGACGACCACCACGCCGAGGCCCGGCAACGCTCGTCGGAACTCCTGCACGGTCGGCCATCCTGACAGCCCACGACGCACCGGACCGCGATCGAGTCGGCGACCCATCGGCGAGCGGCTCGGAGGTAAGGATTTCTGGCACGACAGCACATGCCCGTTGGCGCCCGGTACCGTCGATTATTGATGTCTGACGCCGACCAGAACCCGATCACGACGGCGCCGCAACAAGCCGTTGCGGCGATGGACGACCAGGCCACCGCCGAGACCTTCGAGAAGATCTTCTTCGAACTCCGCAAGGTCATCGTCGGCCAGACGCGGCTGCTCGAACGCCTGCTCGTCGGCGTGTTGTGTCGCGGCCACTGCCTCCTCGAATCCGTGCCCGGCCTGGCCAAGACGCTCGCCGCTGAGACCCTCGCCGACGTTGTCGGCGGCTCGTTCGCACGCATCCAGTTCACGCCCGACCTGTTGCCCTCCGACATCGTCGGCACGCGCATCTACCGCGGGAGCAGCGAGACCTTCGATGTCGAGTTCGGGCCGGTATTCGTCAACTTCTTGCTCACCGACGAGATCAACCGAGCCCCCGCCAAGGTCCAGTCGGCACTGCTCGAGGTGATGGCCGAACAACAGGTGACGATCGGTGGGGTCACCCACCCGGTGCCGAAGCCGTTCTTCGTCGTCGCCACCCAGAACCCGATCGAGAGCGAGGGGGTCTACCAGCTGCCCGACGCGCAGCGCGACCGTTTCATGATGAAGATCGTCCTCGATCACCCGACTGCGGATGAGGAGATGACGATCATCGATCGGATGAGCGTGTCACCTCCCGTCCCCCAACAGGTGATCTCCCTCGACGAGTTGATCGCACTGCAGCAACGAGCCGACCAGGTATTCGTCGATCGTTCGGTGTCGCAGTACGCGATCGACCTCGTGCAGTGCACCCGATATCCCGACCGGTTCAATCTCGGCGACCTGCTGACGGTGATCGGCCTCGGCGCCAGCCCGCGCGCTTCACTCAACCTGGTCAAGGGGGCGCGGGCGATGGCCATGTTGCGCGGCCGCACCTACGCCACACCGCAGGACGTGTTCGACATTGCTCCAGAGGTGCTGCGGCACCGTCTGCTGCTGACCTACGACGCGCTCGCCCGAGACATCACCCCCGACGACGTGATCCAGCGCATCCTCGCCACCGTGCCCGCCGCCTGGGTATCCCCGAAACCGAACGACTCCTTCGAGCGGAGCTGACGTGGACCAGCTCGGTCCGCGCAGCGTGCCCCCCGCACACGGCGCACCGACCGCCACCAATGATGCACACTGGGCGCAGGGCCCGCCGACGGCCACCGTCGCCGAGCTGCTGCGCTCACTCGAGCTGACGATCCTCGGCCGGCTCGACGGCGTGCTCCACGGCAACTACCAGGGGCTCACTCCAGGTCACGGCTCCGAGCCCGGCGAGTCGCGCCCGTATCAGCCCGGCGACGACGTCCGGCGCATCGACTGGAACGTGACGGCGCGCACGAACGAGACCTACATCCGCGAGCAGATCGCCGATCGTGACCTCACGGCCTGGCTCGTCGTCGACGGCTCGGCGGCGATGCGTTTCGGCACGGTTGCCGACAACAAGTCGAACGTTGCGCTGGCCGCAGCTGCGTGCATCGGTTTTCTGACCGCCCGCAACCAGAACCGACTCGGCGCAGTGCTCGTCGCCGGTCCAGAAGTGCACGTCGTGCCGCCGCGCAGCGGAGCCAACCAGGTCCGGGCGATCTTGTCGACCATCGCCGCTGCACCTGACACCGAAGGACGCGGGAGATCCGATCTAGCCGGCGCGCTCGATCGGGTCGGCGCTCTTGCCAAGCGCCGCGGATTCATCTCGGTGATCGCCGACTTCGATGGAGCCGACTGGAGCGACGCTCTTGCCCGTCTTGCGTTGCGCCACGATCTCTTGGCGATCACCGTCCGCGACCCGCGGGAGGCCGACGTCCCGCCCGTCGGGCTGGTCGAGTTCGTCGACCCGGCCTCTGGCACTGCACGCGAGGTCAACGTGACTCCGACCGTGCAGCGCAAGTTCGCTGCCGCGGCCGCCGAGCGCAGCGCGGCCCGTCGGGCGGAGATCGGCCGCGCGGGCGCCGAACTGATCGAACTGACGACCGACGGCGACTGGCTACGTGAGATCGTCCAGCACACACAACGCAAGCGGGCCCAAGCCGTGCGCGGCGGAGTGTTGCGCCGATGACGACGACCGACTTCCTCGATCCGGGTCGACTGTGGCTGCTGCTGGTACCCCTCGGACTCGTCGTGTTGTACGTCGTGGTGCTGCGCTGGCGCGGACGCGCCGCGGTGCGGTTCACGCAGGTCGAGCTGCTCGACGAGGTCGCCCCGCAGCGACCGAAGTGGCGACGCCATGTGGTGGCCGGGCTCCAACTCCTCGGCTTGGCGGCAGCAGTGGTCGCCGTCGCCCGTCCGGTCGATCGTGACATCGAGCGCACCACCACCGAGGGGCGCATCCTGGTGTTGTTCGACGTGTCGTTGTCGATGGACGCCAGCGATGTCGATCCCAACCGCTTCATCGCTGCACAAGACGCTGCCCGCACGTTCGTCGACGAGGTCGACCAAGGAGTGGAAGTCGGACTCGTGTCGTTCTCCGGGGCGGTGGGAGTCGAGGTCGACCCGACGCTCAATCGCACCACGATGATCAACGGCATCGACAACCTCGAATTGGCCGAGTCAACAGCGATCGGCGACGCCCTCGCTGCAGGGACCCGACTGCTGGTGAACGCAGCCGAGCCGACGGACGGTTCCACCGAGACCTCGAGCGACGGCTCGAGCGATGACACCGACGGCGAGACAGCCGAAGACGACGGCCCGCCCCCGGGTGTGATGGTGCTCCTCACAGATGGTGAGACCACCGTCGGCCGTCCGACCGCCGAAGGCGCCGCCGAGGCCGCCGCCGCCGGCATCCCCGTGTACACCATCGCCTTCGGTACCGAGTTCGGCACGATCGTCGACCCCGAGTCGGGGGAAATCGTGCCCGTCCCCGTGCGACCGGCCGAGCTGGAGGGCATCGCCGAGACCACTGGCGGGCAAGCCTTCGTTGCCGAGACGGGTGATGAGCTGGCCGACGCGTACGACCAGATCCAGGAGTCGCTCGGCGAGACCTTGGGCGACGAGATCGAGATCGTCACCGAGCTCACCTGGCGGTGGGCCCTCGTTGCGTTCTTCCTGCTCGCCGCCGCCTGGGCGCTCAGCCTGTGGTGGCTGCGCGGCATGGTCTGACGGGTCCGAGCGGCGGTTGATCTGTGGTCGCGGCTACTGACCCTCGGGGTGGGTGGTCGGTGGCGTCGTGGTCGGCGGCGGAGTGACGGCGCTGCCCGCGAGCGCCGCGAGTTCCTCAGCGATCAGGCGGACGACGAGTTCGTCGAGTGCCAGCTCCTCGTCATCGGTGCGCTCGATGTCGGTCGAACCGCCGGTGGCTGCTCCCCCAGCGCCGTCGCTGATGAACACGAACGGAGCGCCAGTGGCCTGGGCGATCTGGCGGAACACCGCCTCGGCCTGGTCATCGCTGTCCGACGACGCGATCAGGAACAGCTTGACGCCGCGTTCGATCGCTGCCCGCACCGAGTCGGGATAATCGACGGCGACCTGTCGGGTCACCTGCGGCGGCGCGTCAGCAACCAGGAACACGAGCTGCACCGCGGCGTCGGCCGGCGCCACGCGGGCGCGGCAAGCACCTCGGCGAACCCCTCGTCGAGCGCCTCGGGGTAGTCCTCTCCCCCGTCGGCGACGACCCGTGAGAGCGCAGCGCGAAACTCAGCGACGTCGCCGGTGAAGTCATAGGTCGAGGTGACGAACACATCTCCCTCGTCGCGGTACAACGTCATCGCAAAGCGCACGTCGGGCGCCGGATCGAGCGCGGCGACACGCTCGGCGACCGTGTCGATCGTTTCTTTGAGCCGGTCGATCTCGTCACCCATCGAACCGGTCGCATCGAGGAGAAAGGCCACGTCGAGCGGCACTGGAGTTGCCGATGGTGGCGGCGCGCCCACCGTGAGCACGGTGCCTGCGCTGCGGGCGAACTCGCTCGTCGCGTCGGCGGTCGATGCGGTGAACGGCCCGGCGACATCGGCGAACGCCGGATACAACGCTGGCAGGAAGCGCGCCGTGCCGTCGGCGGTGACCGTGACCGCGGCGCCGGCGACCGCAGTACCATCAGGGGCGGTCACGGTGACGATCAACCGATCGGTCGGATCAAGGTCACGCAGCGCAGTCCCGAGGTCGCGTATCCGTTGGATGTAGTCGAGAAACCGCTGCTAATCGGCATTGTCATCGACACTTCCCGCCCGCGACGGGTGACGTCGGGAAGCAGCGGCTATCTCGGCACTCTCGGCCTCGGTCGCCAGACCGCTGCGGCTCTCGCTCGCCGCCCACTCGGGCTCGCCGTCGATCCATCCCCCGGTGGGCGCCACAGTCGACGGCCTCGTCGCCACGCTCGTCGATGTCGCACCATCGCCCGGCGACGTTGCGTCGTCATCGGATCCACATGCTGCGACCAACAGCGCAGGTGCGGCCGCCAGCGCCACCGTCGTGCGTACCCCTGATTTGTGCCCCGTGCGGAGTTGGACGTCGACGGACCCACCTGCGCTTCCGTCGGCCGCCGGTTTGGTTGGCGTGAATGACCTACAAAAGCGACTTGAGTTGATCGATCGTGGCCACCGGATCACCGCCGACCGGGCTCACCGACAGGTGGGTCACGCCGGCTTCCTTGTAGGCGGCAATGCGTTCTTTCACGTAACTCGCCGGACCGACGAGGTTCGAGTTGGCCAGCATCGAGGCCGGCACCACCGCAGCCGCCTCTTCCCTCTTGCCGTCGAGATACAGATCTTGGATCTCGATCGCCTCATCGACGTAGCCGTAGCGCTGGAAGATCGTGTTGTAGAAGTTCTTGTCGCGAGCGCCCATGCCCCCGACGTAGAGCGCGACCGACGGACGGCCCATGTCGAGGATCTGCTGCTGCTTGTCGCCCACCAGGTCGTCACCGATCGCCACCATGCCGCCGGCGCTGATCTCCAGCTGGCCGAGCTCGGGATCACGATCGGCCTGCCCGGCCTTCAGGTCGTCGCCCCAGACGTTCTGGAACTTCTCCGGCTCGAAGAAGACCGGGAGCCATCCGTCGGCGTAGCGCGCCGTCGCCTTCACCGAGAGCTCCATGAGACTCGCCCAGTAGATCGGGATGTCGGCACGGACGGGATGGTTGATGATCTTGAGCGGCTTGCCGAGCCCGGTGCCCTCGCCTTCGGGCAGCGGAATCTTCGTGGTCGGGCCGTCGTACACCACCCGCTCGCGTCGCCACGTCATACGGCACACGTTGATGTAGTCACGGATTCGCGGCATGGGCTTTTCGTAGGGCACCCCGTGGAAGCCCTCGATCACCTGCGGACCCGAGGCACCGAGCCCGAGAATGAACCGGCCGCCCGACACGAAGTCGAGCCCCGCTGCGGTTTGCGCCATACACGTCGCCGTGCGGGAGTACACGTTGAGAATGCCCGAACCGATCTGGATCGTGGACGTCTTGGCCGCCAAGTAGCCCATTTGCGAGACCGCATCGAAGCTGTACGCCTCGGGCACCCACACGACGTCGAGGCCCGCCTTCTCGAGGGCCACCACTTGCTCCACATCGGCATGGAAGTCGCCCGAGTAGTTGATCATCATCGACAGCTTCATGGCGCCGACGATAGGGGTTCGACCTCGAGCGCAGGGAACCGCAGTGTCCCCAACGATATTCAGCCCCGACCGTTCAGCGCTCGATCGTCTCGGCCAGCTGCATCAGGTTGGCGACACCCGGCACGATCGAGGCGCGGACCCGCTCGAGTACCGCTTGCCTGGCCTCGTCGTTGGGGTCGACCGCTGCGACCGTGGCGGCGAAACCGTTCAGGCGATTGCTCGACAGAAATTCGTTCAGCTCCGGTTCGCCGAGCCATTGGCGCATGTTGAGTGCGTTGGCGATCGTCAGGCCGATCCAGTCGGTGCGGTCGTTGGGGATCGGCACGACCCCGCAGATCTCGTTCTTCTTGGCGTCGTCGTCGTAGTGCGCCTCGACCCACGCGATCACGGCTGCGCTGAACGCGGGCTGGTAGGCGCGCACGGTTTGCGGTGTGATGACGTCGCCATCGAAGATCGTCACCGGTTCCTGCTTGGGGATCGCGCTGGCGCTGCAATCGACGTGGATGTGATCGGGCGACGTGGCGATCGAGCCATCGCGCAACTCGATGCGGTCGCGCCCGATGCGACTGACCCGCCCCAGGCGCACCACATTGCGAATGCTGCCCAGCGCGTCGAGTTCGGGCGCCGACACGGTCGCTGCGTGGAACATCGCTGGTTCGACGTTCGGATCGAGGCGCACCAGCACGCCGCCCGCCTCGAGCCGGTGGAACAAATCGTCGACCGACGTCGCTGCGGCCGACGCCTCGTATTGCGCAGCCTGCGCCCCCATCACCGCTTCGAAGTGCTCGAGCCGCGGTTGCGTGGTCTCCCGTGGGATCAACCACCCGTCACGGGGCATGATCCAGGTGATCGCGTCGGGGTCGGTGCCGTGCTCGAGCAGCCATAAGCAGGCGTCGATCCCCGTCTTGCCGCCGCCGACGACCACCCAGCCGGCAGGCGGTTCGCCCACGCGCGGGAGATCGTTGAGCGGCATGAAACGAACCCCGTCGTCGATCTCGAACGACGGGGTGTGGGTGGACGGCACCGTGGTCGTCAGGTGCGTCGTGTCGACGACTCGGCGGCGTGCGGTCACGTCGGTGGTCGCACCCGACACCAGTGAGGTGATCTGCCCGTCGGCGTAGCGACTCATCGGGAAGTAGCGGACCCGCCCGGTGGGCAGGAGGTGGTCGCGCATCACGTTGTCGAAGTAGTTGGCGACCTCAGCGCCGGTGGCCAACTCGCCGAGCCCGGCGTTCAGGCCACGCTGGTCGACACGGTCGCGGCCGAGCGGTGCTGAACTCACGCCGTAGAACGACGACGGCTGGTGCAGCGTGACGAACGGGTAGGCGTCGTTCCAGTGTCCACCTGGTTTGGCGTGGATGTCGACCATCACGACGTCGGCGTCACTCTCGTCGACGAAGACATCGGCAAACGACATGCCGACGCACCCAGCGCCGATGATCAGGTAGTCGGTTTCGATCTGCATCAGTCCTCAATCGATCAGGAGTTGAGGTTGCCCGAGCGGAAGCCCTCAAGATCCAACGTCACATACCGGTAGCCCGCCGCACGCACTGCCACGACGACGTCGGATCGCGCTGCGAGCACGGCGTCGAGCTCGTCGATGTCGACTTCGATGCGGGCGGTGTCGTCGTAGTGCCGGACGCGCACTTGGCGCAGCCCGAGCGCACGCAGGGCGGCCTCGGCGCGTTCGACTCGACCGAGTAGTTCCACGCTGACCTCCGTGCCGTACGGGATGCGGCTGGCCAAACAGGCCATCGCCGGCTTGTCCCATGTGCGCAGGCCGAGCGACTGCGAAGCACTCCGCACGTCGGCCTTGGTGAGCCCAGCGGCAACGAACGGAAACACCGCCCCGGCCTCGACGGCCGCCTGTTGCCCGGGTCGATGATCGCCGAGATCGTCGACATTGACGCCGAGCGCAACGGTTGCGCCCTCGCGGGCAGCGATGGGCGCGACGACATCCATCAGCTCGGCCTTGCAGTGGTAGCAGCGGTCGGTGTCGTTGCGCCGGTATGCGGCGCGTTCCATCTCGGCGGTCTCGACACCCTCCCACCGAAGACCCCACTCGACCGCCAACGCCTGGCATTCGTCGGCCTCGGCGCCGGCGAGCGACGGCGATACGGCCGTGACCGCCAAGGCGTTGTCCGGCCCGAGCGTGCGGTGCGCGACCGCCGCGAGCAGGGCCGAGTCGACCCCGCCGCTGAACGCCACCACGAGCCGGTGGTGACGCCGGATCTCGGACTCGAGCCGCCGGAGCTTGGCATCGAGTTGCGGGTCGAGCGCGCCGGCGTTGCCGTCGACGTCGTCAATTCCCGGCGCGTCCACTCACCGAGTATGCCCGCACAGAGCGGCCGCGCGAGACTCCCGCCGATGGGGATGCCCGGGTGGTGGTCGCAGCGTCGCTACGGGATGTTCGTCCACGCCAGCCTGGCGACCGTCCCCGCCTGGGCTCCGATCGGCCAGTACGCCGAGTGGTACTGGAGTCACCTCGGCGATTCGCTTCCCGGGGTGTTGCTGCACCCGCAGCCGATGGTCGAGGTCCTCGCCCATCACCGGGACCGTTGGGAGCACCTGGGCGGATTCGACGAGTTCCTGCCGCTGTTGCACTTCGACCGATTCGACGGTGAGGAGTGGGCCCGGCTGGCGGTCGAGTCGGGCATGGGTTACACGGTGATGGTCAGCAAACACCACGATGGGTTGTGCTGGTGGGATGCGCCGAACACCGAACGCACGGTGACACGCGGCGGCCCGCGACGCAACGTTCTCGCTGAGTACGCGGCGGCCTGCGAGCGCAACGACCTCGTGTTCGGCGCGTACTACTCGCTGCTCGACTGGGCCGACCCGCGTTACGGCACCCCCGAATACACCGGCGAGGTTCTTCACGAGCACGTCGTCGATCTCGTCGAACGCTACGGCGCCAGCTACGTGTGGGGCGACGGGCACTGGGACGGCGACCCCGCACGTTGGGACAGCGCATCGCTGGCGGCGAAGCTGCACTCGATCGATGCCGACGTGTTGGTCAACGACCGATGGTGGTTGAACGGCGATCATCCCGGCCGCCCGCCGGTGCGAACGTTCGAGCACCAACCGCCGGCCGGCATCGTGCGCGAACCCTGGGAACTCTGTAGGGGCGTCGGGTCGAGCTTCGGTCACAACCGCGCTGAACGTGCCGAACACCATCTCGGGAGCTTCGACATCGTCGCGCTCTACACCGAGGTGCTTGCGAAAGGCGGCAACCTCCTGCTCAACGTCGGCCCGGCACTCGACGGCTCGATTCCAGAGCTGCAGGCAGCACCGATGCGCGCCGCGGGGGAATGGATCCGTCGATTCGCCGACGTGCTCGAACCCTCGACGCCATGGGTCTCGTGGGGCGACGACACGACTCGGCTCATGCACAGCGGTGGCGACGTCATCGCCATCGATCTCGCCGGGCGCGGCGAGTTCACCGCGATCGACCGTCGGCGGTTTCGAGTCGAGTCGATCGACGTGCTCGGCGATCCCGATGGCGCCATCGAGGCACACCCCGCAGCATTCGCGCACGACGACAACGGACTGCACGTCGAGACGGCGCGCCGAGTGTCACCGGTCCAACGTCGCCTCGACGCCGGGGGGCACGGTGGTCGCCGGCTCGACGATGTCGCTGTGTATCGCATCCGGGTGGCCGAGGTCGAGCGTCCGGCAGAACTGTTCGCCCCGACGACGCCAGAGCGCACCGCGTTGGGGCCACTCGTCGAGCACGCCGCAGCCGGCGACATCGTGCAACTCGGCGATGGCGTCTACCACGGCCCGGCGACGGTGCCGCCCGGCGTGGTCGTTCGAGGCCTCGGCGCCGGACGTACCGTGCTCGATGGCGACGGCGCCGCCGCGATCTCGCTGCAGCGCAACACCCGTCTCGAGCACGTGCGAGTCGGCGGTGCCGCCGAACGCGTCACCTGGCGACCGTCCGTGGCTGTCCTCGTCGAAGGCGACTACGCGACGGTGCTCGGATGCGAGGTCGATGGTCATGTCGACGTGCGCGCCCACGGCGCGACGATGCGGGCGACACAGGCTCGCGGCGTCATCAGCACCGGCCCCGCCCGACTGACGCTGTCGCGTTGCCGTTTCGTCGGCATGCGTTGGGACGTCGGTGTCGCGATCGTGGGCGGCACCGACCACGACATCGACTCGTGTCAGTTCGTCGACCACCTCTGCGCCGTCAGACTCGCCGACACCACCGACGCCGTCGTCCGGGGCAACGACATCTGGGCGCGTTGGTGGGGTCTCCGCCTCGAGCGGACCATCGGCACCCACGCCCACCGCAATCAGATCCATCGGACGATGCGCGCCGTCGATGTCGACGGCGGCGATCGTGTCCTCGTCGACGGCAACGCCGTGTTCGACGGCGACAGCGGGTGTCTCGTGCAGTCGGGCGCCGCCGAGTGCGTCGTCAGCGGCAACTACTGGGAGCGCTGCCGCGTCGGCTTGCTGACATGGGATGCACCCGAGGTGCGCGCCGAGGGGAACCAGGCCGTCGATCTGCACGACCCCGCCGACACGTTCGTGTCGGGCCCCTGACCGTCGCTCGGTCGGGCAGTCAGCGCAGACCGCGCATCGGTGCCGGTGTCAGGCCGTGCGCTCGCGTTTGGCGGCGCGCGCCCGAATGGTCGGGTCGAGCTCGACCTTGCGGAGGCGCAACGTGCTTGGCGTGACCTCGACACACTCATCCGCGGCGATGAACTCGAGCGCGCCTTCCAGGCTCAGCTGTCGGTGCGGCGTGAGCTTGACGGTCTCGTCAGCTGCGGACGCACGCACGTTGGTCAGCTTCTTCTCCTTGCAGATGTTCACGTCCATGTCGCCAGCACGCGAGTTCTCGCCGACGATCATTCCGCAGTACACCTCGGTGCCAGGGCCGACGAACAGCTCGGCCCGATCCTGCAGGTTGAGCATGGCGTATGTGGTCGCCGGGCCAACCCGGTCGGCGACGAGCACACCGGTCTGCCGGCTACGAATCTCACCGACCCATGGCTCCCATGCCTCGAAGGTGCTGGCGATCACGCCGGTCCCCCGCGTTTCGGTGAGGAACTCGGTGCGCAGGCCGATCAACCCACGCGAGGGCACGATGTAATCGAGGCGCACCCATCCGCTGCCGGCCATGTTCTCCATGCGACCTTTACGGCCGGCGAGCAGCTGGGTGACGGCACCGAGGTGTTCGTCGGGGACGTCGACGGTGACCCGCTCGACGGGCTCATGGCGGATCCCGTCGATGTCCCGGGTCAACACTTCAGGCTTGCCGACGGTGAGCTCGAATCCCTCGCGGCGCATCTGCTCGACCAACACGGCCAGTTGCAACTCGCCGCGCGCCTGCACTTCCCAGGCGTCGGGGCGTTCGGTGGGATGGACACGCAGGCTGACATTGCCAACGAGTTCGGCCTCGAGTCGGTTCTTCACCAGCCGCGCCGTGAGCTGCTTACCGTCGCGGCCGGCGAGCGGCGAGGTGTTGATGCCGACGGTCATCGAGAGCGCCGGCTCGTCGACGGTGATCGTCGGGAGCGGGCGCGGATCCTCGGGGTCGGCGAGCGTCTCGCCGATGAAGATGTCGTCGATCCCGGCAACGGCGACGAGGTCGCCGGCGCGGGCCTGCTCGACGGGCACGCGTTCGAGGTGCTCGGTCAGGAACAGCTCGGCGATTCTGGCTCTGGCGATCGTGCCGTCGCGTTTGCACCACGCCACCGATTGGCCCTTGCGTAGTTCGCCTTCCGTGATTCGTAGCAGTGCGAGTCGGCCGAGATACGGCGACGCATCGAGGTTGGTGACCCACGCTTGCAGCGGCGCACCGTCGTGGTACGTCGGTGCCGGGACGGTGTCGAGCAGCATCTCGACGAACATCTCCAGGCCGGGTTGATCGGGGGCGGCAGCGCCGCTGGCGAAGCGATGCGCCTCGTCGAGGTCGCGCGTCGACCACCCGTCGCGGCCAGAGCAGTAGACGATCGGGAAGTCGACCTGGTGATCACCCGCATCGAGGTCGAAGAACAGTTCGTATACCTCGTCGACCACTTCGCTGACCCGGGCATCGGGTCGGTCGATCTTGTTGATCGCCAACATCACGGGGAGATCTCGGGCCAGCGCCTTACGCAACACGAAGCGAGTCTGCGGGAGCGGGCCTTCGGCGGCGTCGACGAGGAGGACGATGCCATCGACCATCGTGAGCGCCCGCTCGACCTCGCCCCCGAAGTCAGCGTGGCCGGGGGTGTCGACGATGTTGATGGTGACGGCCTCGGCCGAACGACGATCGGTCCAGGCCACCGATGTGTTCTTGGCAAGAATGGTGATGCCCTTCTCGCGCTCGAGATCCATCGAGTCCATCACCCGTTCGGCGACGTCCTGGTTGGCACGGAACGCCCCCGACTGATGGAGCAGCGCATCGACGAGCGTCGTCTTGCCATGATCGACGTGCGCGACGATGGCCACGTTACGCAAGTCGTCGCGCGTCAGGGCAGGGGTAGCCACAGGCGTGTGGGGGGGCACACCACCTGACGCTACCGGCGAGCGAGCAGCTCGAGGCTCGGCCGTTCGAGGGCCGGCATCGCCGATGTGCAGCAAGGCCGAGCCGATCAATACGCAGAGTCAGGTGGGCGAGCGCCAAGGGCGCGAGCACGGGAGGCGAGGGCAAGCCCGCCAGGGCGACTGAGCCCAGGTCGTTACGGCACGACGAGATACTTCTCACCGGTGGCCATGCGGGCGTATCGGCGGGTGACCTCGGGGTCGATCACCTGATCGAGGGAGATGCGATCGGTGTAGCTGCTGGCGAACGTGGTCGTGATCTCGTCGGCCACCTTGGCGCGCAGCTCGCTGGCCCGCGCGTCGCCGACGCGGGCGAGGAAGTTCGGCATCAGGAAACCGCCGATGCTCCAGGCCATGCCGTACGTGCGGTCGAGCACGGTCGGGCCGCTGTCGAGGCCGCCGTAGATGTAGCCCTGCTTGAGCACGGTCGATCCGTATCGGTTGGCTGGATCGTTCTCGCCGGCCGCACGCTCCATCGCGCTGAGAATGCTCGACAACGTGTCGCCACCACCGATGGCATCGAAGGCGATCGTGGCCCCTGTGGACGTGAGCGCCTCGACCAGGTCGGCGCGGAAGGAATCGTCGCTCGACACGACGACGTGCTCGGCCCCGAGGCTGCGCAGCAGATCGGCTTGTTCGGAGCGACGCACCACATTCACCAGGGGCACGTTTTCGCTGTTGCACGCCTTCACGAGCATCTGGCCCAGATTCGATGCGGCCGCCGTGTGGACGATGCCGCTGTGGCCGTCGAGGCGCATCGTCTCGATCATCCCCAACACGGTGAGCGGGTTGACGAAGCACGAGGCACCTTGTTCGGCCGTCACGCCCTCGGGCAGCGGCAGAGCCTGGCTGTGATGGACCACGCGATGGGTGGCATACATGCCACCGGGGATCGCCGCCACGGTGCGCCCGAGCAAGGCTTGCGCGTCGGACCCGGCGCCGGTCGCCACGACGGTGCCGGCGCCCTCGTTGCCGACGGGCATCGCCAGGCCGACCCGCGCCGCTTGTGCCGTGGCCACACCAGGCAGCAGGTTGGCAACGAGCGCCGGTCGACCGTCGACGTTGCCGGTATGCAGCGACTCTGGGTCGATGCCGGCGAGCAACGTGCCGAGATCGGACGGGTTGATCGGTGATGCGCCGACCTCGACCAGGAGCTGGTCGTCGGAGAGTTCGGGCGTCGGTTCTTCGATGATGGTGACGGCAATCGTGCCGTCATCGCGGATCGTGGAGCGCAGCATGCGCATGGTCTCAGAGGGCATCGGCCCCCTCCTCTCCTGTTCGGATGCGCACGAGCCGGTCGACACTGGTCACCCATACCTTGCCGTCACCGATCTTGTCGGTGCGCGCTGCGGATGCGATCAGGTCGACGGTCTGATCAACACGTTCGTCGTCGATCACGATCTCGACCATCACCTTCGGGACGAAGTCGATTTTGTATTCGGCGCTGCGGTACGTCTCGGTGTGGCCGCCTTGTCGACCGAAGCCGCGCACCTCGTCGACGGTGATGCCCGTGACCCCAGCCGACTTCAGTTCCTCTTTCACGGCATCGAGCTTGTGTGGCTTGATAATGGCGGTAATCAGCTTCATTGCGTGCCCTCCATCACGATGTATACGCGGTCTCGGTGTGCTGGCTTTGATCGAGGCCGATCTCCTCGTCGTTCGTATCGAGGCGGAGGCCAATCGTTCGCTGGATTCCGAACGCGATCGCGTAGGTGACCGCGAACGAGAACAGCCCGACGACGATCGCCGCGACGGCTTGATCCCTCAGCAACTCCAAGCCGCCGCCGTAGAACAAGCCGTCGAACTCGTCATTGACGGTGGTGTCAGCGAACAACCCGAGGAGCATCGTCGCGACGACGCCCCCACCAGGTGCACGGCGATGACGTCGAGACCGTCGTCCCAGTTCATCGCCTTCTTGATGCCGAGCGCCAGGTGACAGAGAATGCCCGCAAGCGCTCCGATGACCAGCGGCGATGCGCCGCCGACGAACCCGGCACATGGCGTGATCGCCGCAAGTCCGGCGACCGCGCCCGACGCCGCGCCGAGGGTCGTGGCGTGGCCCGTTCGTCACCGCTCGACGAGCAACCAACCGAGCATGCCGGTCGCAGCGGCAAGGTGCGTGTTGACGACTGCCTGCGCCGCAACGCCGTGTGCCGCCAACGCCGATCCGGCATTGAATCCAATCCATCCCAACCACAAGATCCCGGTACCGAGCACCGTGAGTGGCAGGTTGTGCGGGGACATCGGTTCCTTGCCGTATCCGATGCGATTGCCGATCACCAGTACCACCGCAAGGCCGGCGACGCCGGCGTTGATGTGGATCGCCGTACCTCCGGCAAAGTCGAGCGCGCCCATCGCGAGGATCCACCCGTTCCACACCCACTTCGCGACCGGACGTAAACGAGCAGCGACCAGATCGCGACCAGGAGCGAATCTGAACCGAACTTCAGCCAGTCGGCCGTCGCTGCGGCGATCAGCGCTGGGGTGATCACGGCGAACATCATCTGGAACGCAACGATCGCCATTCCGGGTATGTCGCCGTCGAGGTCGGTCACGTTCCACAACAGCACGTAGTCGAAGTTGCCGATGATGTCGTTCCCGCTCGGTCCGAAGACCAACGAGAAGCCCACGATCGCCCACAGCGTCGAGATGGTGACCATCGCGAAGATGTTCTGCATCAGCATCTCGAGCACGTTGTTCGAGCGCACCATCCCCACGTAGAAAAACGCCAATCAGCACCCATGCGGTGTTACCGGTGTCCATGACCGGCGCACGGCTAATGACCGCTGTCACACCGAACGAATCTGCGCGCCACCCGGGGCGGCGCTGCGGTCAGCCGACCCGGCGTTGGTGACCTTCCCAGAAGGGCTCGCGCAGGTCTTTCTTGAGGATCTTGCCGCTCGGGTTGCGCGGCAACATGTCGGTCCAGTCGACGCTGGTCGGACACTTGAACGCGGCCAGCCGCTCCTTTGCATACTTGATGATCTCGTCTTCGGTCACGTCGACCTCGGCAGCCTTCACCACGATCGCCTTGGCGGTTTCGCCCCACTTGTCGTGCGGTACGCCGATCACGGCGACGTCGGCGATGGCGGGATGGGCCATCAGGACGTTCTCCACCTCCGCGGGATACACGTTCTCGCCGCCCGACACGATCATGTCCTTCACGCGATCGTGGATATAGAGGTAACCATCGGCATCGAGGTACCCGGCGTCCCCGGACTTGAACCAGCCGTCGTCGGTCAACGCCTTGGCCGTCTCGTCGGGCATCTTCCAATAGCCCACCATGTTCTGCGGAGTACGGATCCAGATCTCGCCGACCTCGCCGGTGTCGGCGTCGGTCTCGCCGTCGTCGCGCACGATGCGTACTTCGACGCCCGGTCCGGGTACGCCGCACGAGCGCAGGCGGTGCTTGTTCGGACCGTCGGGATCATGATCCTCCGGCGGCAGGTTGACGACAGCCCCGGTGGTTTCAGTGAGGCCGTAGGCCTGCCAGAACTTGCACGGGGCGAACATCTTGACGCAGGCCGCAAGCACCTCCTCGCTGATCGGCGACGCGCCGTATACCAGCACCTTGAGGTTGGAGTAGTCAGCGTCTTCCACCCCCGGCACCATCAGCATGAACTGCAACACCGCCGGCACGAGGAACCCGTGGGTCACCTTGCGCTCGACGAGGGTGTTCACGAGCGCCGCAGGGTCGAGCTCGCGGAAGATCACCGACGTCGCCCCCTCGTACATCCCAGCGAGCGCCCAACCGCCGCCACCGATGTGGAACAGCGGCATCGCCACGAGGTTCACCGAGTCGCTGTCGAGTTCCCAGATCTCCTTGGCCAGTGGCAGCAGCCCGAAGAAGTTGGCGTTCGACAACATCACGCCTTTGGGTCGACCGGTGGTGCCCGACGAATACAGCTGGAAGGCGATGTCGCCTTCCGCCGACGGGGCGCGGGGATCATCGGCCGGAAACGAGGCCACCCACTCGTCGTAGTCGTCGTAGTCGAGATCAGCCGCTGCCGCGCCGATCACCAGCGTCTTGGCGACCGTCGTGAGCTTGTCGCCGATGGCGTCGAGGATGGGGACGAAGTCGGGTCCGACCACCAGCACCTTGGCTTCGGCGTCGTTCACGATGTACTCGACCTCCGGCGCCGCGAGGCGCCAGTTGACGTCGACACACACGGCGTTCAGCAGCGACGCTCCGAAGAACACCTCGAAGTGCTCGATCCCGTTCTTGTCGAGGAATGCCACCCGGTCCTGTGCTGCCACGCCGGCGGCGGCCATTCCTTGCGCGACCTGCGACGCCCGATCGAGCAGCTCGCGCCAGGTCTGTTCGCGGTCGTCGAGGATCAACGACACGCGGTCGGGTGTGCGTTCGGCGTGCGTTCGGAGCACGTCGGCGATCGAGTGGATCGTCCCGGTCGGCAGGTCGTCCAATGAGGCGGTGGTCATGTCCGTGACCGTAGTCACGCCAGCACCCCGCTCAGACCGTCGGAACGGTGAGCGACGCGGCCCACAGCGAGCCCCCTCCCTCACCGCTCGGTGTGGCTATCGGACGGTGCCGGCGAGGGTGAACGAACGGACGGCGCGGGCGAACATGTTCGACTCGACGTCGGGCTCGGTCACGGCCTCGAGGTCGCGCAGGCGCGCCGCAAGCCGGCCGAACACCGCGCCGAGCGTCGCTCGCGCGACGTGGGTACCGATGCAGAGATGGGTGCCGAACCCGAACGCCACATGCGGATTCGGGGCGCGACGGATGTCGAAGGTGAACGGATCGTCGAACACGTCCTCGTCGCGATTGGCCGACGGGTACAGCAAGATGATGCGGTCGCCGGCGCCGACGGGTTGGTCCCCGATGCGGTCGTCGGCAATGGCCCGGCGGAACATGTTCGACAGCGGTGTCACCCACCGCAACACCTCTTCGACCGCGCCGGGCACCAGCTCGGGATCGGCGGCGAGCGCGTCCCACTGCCCGGGGTGGTCGACAAAGGTCCGCAGTCCGTGACTGATCGCCGTACGTGTCGTCTCCGCGCCGCCGGAAATGAACAGGCCGACCTCGTGCACGATCGACTCGGGCGGGAGCGGTTCACCGTCGATCCGACCGTGCAACCAATCACTGATCAAGTCGTCGGCAGGTTCGGCGAGCTTCTGCCCGGCGATCTCGCCGAGCACGCCAGCGAACTCCATGTTGGCGTCGAAGAACTCCCGGAACGTGGCGCCGTCGCGCTCGCGCATGTCGGTGCGCATCAGCTTTTCCGACCACACCTTGATGTCCGGCCACATCTCTTCGGGATAGCCGATGAGCTGCGCAGTCAGGCGCGCCGGAAGTTGACCAGCCAGGGCGTCGACGACCTCGAACTCGCATCGATCGCCAGAGCCCAGGCCTTGGAGGATCGCGTCGACCAATTCCGTTGCCAGACCCTCGATGTCGCCACGCCGTTCGGCGACTCCCTGCTTGGTGAATCGCCGCTGCACCAGCATCCGCTGCTGGCGATGCCGGGGGTCGTCCTGAGCGATCATGTTGGCCTCTTCGGGAGACCAGATGGCGCGGTAGCCCTGGCCGGAGATGAACACTGTGCTCCGCCGCTCGACATCGACGATGTCGGCGTGGCGCGTCACGCCCCACAGGCCATTGCGGGCGTCGCGATACACCGGTTCGTTGGCCCGCATCCACGACCACACGTCGTGCGGGTCGCGACGGTAGAGCTCGGGGTCGAGGAGGTCGGCCTCGACCCGTTCGGGCGCGCTCGGCGCGTCGGTTGTCATGGCAACGATCGTGGCAGAGGCGGCGGAAGCCGCTCGCACCAGGCGTGCCAGCATTCGACGCCCGCCCGCTTCACACAGCCATCGGCACGGTGGCGTCCGGCTGCGACGGTGGTTCCCGATCCGTGCCTCGAACTCGACCTCGATCGATTCGACACGGTGGTGTGGGCGACCGGGTTTCGGCCCTCGGCGCCTTACCTCGAGCCCGATCTGGTGGACCGCAAGGGCGCGATCGTCCACGACGGCGGCGTGCTGGCGCGGCCTGGTCTGTTCGCATTGGGACTCCCGCTGATGCGTCGCCGCTCGTCACACTTCATCGGCGGCGTTGGTCGCGATGCTGGTGAGATCGCGCCGCTGGTGCGCCGCCACCTCGAGTCGACCGCCCTCATCGTGCACCGAGGGTCGACGCCGGGACCAGACACGACGGTGACACCAAGGCCCTCATCGAACTTCAACCCGAAATTGTCGCGGTGCCGTGCGAGAAGCGCACGAAATCCCCGGTTTTTCGGAGCGGCGGGTCAGCGGCGGTTGCCGAAGGTGTCCCAGTGCGTCACCTTCGGCGCTGGTTTACGCGGGGCGACGCCGAATTTGCCAGCCGGCCGGCCCATCGGGACACACGCAGCAATCTCATAGCCGACCGAGCCATCGGGGTGGCGCGGCACCTCGAACGCATCGAGCACCTCGGCCGTGTAGATGCGGATCACCGTGGTGAGCGCGGTACCGATCCCGAGCGATCTCGCCGCCACACAGAAATTCTGGACGGCCGGATAGACGCTGGCGTCGAGCCGCCCGATGTCGAGCGGACCGAGATCATCGGCCGGCTCCCACGGAATGACCGGCTGGAGGAACAGCACGATCGCCGGCGCGTGCTGGATGTTCTCGGCGAGATGCCGGCTGGCCGCCCTGGTCTTGTTCCACGACTCCGCTGCCGCTGCGTCCTTGAACGCCGAACCGTCCGGGAGGGTCAGTTCGTACCGGTCGTAGGCCCGTCGGTACCAGTTGGCGATCTCCTGGCGGCGGACCTGATCGCGAGCGACGACGTACTGCTGGGGTTGCACGTTCCCCCCGCTCGGGGCCTGTTGTGCGGCGGCCAGACACGTGGCGATCTCGTCGTCGGTGACGGGCTCATCGCTGTACCGGCGGATCGCCCGTGTGGTCATGATCGCTTCCAACGCGTCCATCAGCCGACCGTACTGCGCGACCGCATCGGTTCGTTCAATGACGAGCTGACCGGAATGTCGGATCGACCAGGAGTGACGGGTTGACGAGCCGCAGGTGCGCTCCCTCGCGCCGACAACCGATCAGAACATGGCGGTGTCGGCATCCTGACCGAGGAGCAGCTTGCCGATGGTCTCGTGCAACTTCGGCGCTGTTTGGATGTGCTGTGTCACAACGTGCGCGTCGCGGGCGCAACGGCCGAGCGGACTCGTGTCGTACACCGCAGTGCCCCCGGCGAGGGTGAACGCGGTGTCAGCGACCTCCGCGTTCACCGTGGCAGCATGCACCGCCGCCAGGCGAATTGCCGTGCGTTGCTCGATTGTCGCAGCGGCCCTGCGCTGCACCGACTCCCACGCCTCGCCGAGCGAGTCGAACAGAAACGCCTGCGCCGCACGCCACTGCCCTTCCGCGCGCGACAGCTCGACCTGGGTGAACCCGCTCTGTGCCAACGTGCGCGACGAGAATTGCGGTCGTTTGCCTTCGGCGATGTCGACCAACTCGTCGAGAGCACGACGGGCGACGCCGACACCCACCGCGGCAACACCGGCAGCCAGAAGGGTGAAGTTGGGGAAGCGGGCCAGCGGCGCGTCGACCACGGGCGCACTCACCCCCGGTTGCATCGTGCGCACCGCCGGCACGAACGCACCGTCGACGGAGTAATCGAGCGAACCCGAGCCGCGCATCCCCGACGTGTACCAGGTGTCGTGGAAGACCACCGCAGACTGCGGGAACCAACACAGCCGGAACGTGTCGTCGTCACAACGCGCTCCACCGAGGACCCAGTGGCAATGTTGGGTGCCGCTCCCCCATGGCCATCGACCGGTGACCGAGAAGCCGTCATGCCCATCGGCGCTGACCGAGGTCCCGATGCCATTCGGGGCGAACACGCCACCGGTGACCACGGACGGATCGGCGTAGATCTCGGCCGCTGCCTCGGCGGGCAAGAACGCCGACATCGACGAGGTGGTCGATGCGATCATCGAGCACCACCCGGCGGCGCCATCGGCATGCGCAACAGCAGCGATCGCCCGCACCATGGTCAGCGGGTCCACCTCGGGCCCGCCGTATGCGGCAGGCACACACATTCGCATCAAGCCGGCGGAGGTCAGCGCCTCGACAGTGGCGGGCGGGAGGCGCCGTCCCCGCTCGGCGTCAGCCGCATTGGCTTCGACCACGCCGGCAACCGCTTCGGCGCCCTCGAGAACTGCGCTCGTCATGACGCCGACCGTAGCGCTCGTTCCAGTAGCCGACCCACAGGTGCCCACCAACCGGTTGCACGCCCACGGATGCGAACGGACGCGCCGTCCCCGCTACTTTCGCGGCGTGACGCCAGCTTCGTCCGGATGGAACCTCGCCGACGTGTGGGAGTCGATCGCTACGGCGATTCCCGAAGCACTCGCACAGCAACAGGGTGGGCGGACCATCGCCTGGCACGAGTTCAGCGCCCGCGCTGACGGAGTCGCGTCGACGTTGTTGGCCGCCGACGGCGTCGCCGAGCAAGACAAGGTGGCGCAGTACCTGTACAACTCGCCCGAGTACCTCGAGTCGATGTTTGCGGCATTCAAGGCCGGGCTGGCGGTGGTCAACACCAACTACCGCTACGCCGCCGACGAGCTGGTGTACCTGTGGGACAACGGCGATGTCACCGCCGTCGTCTTCCACGGCACGTTCGCCGACACGATCGAGCCATTGCGCGCCCGCGTGCCGCGAGTGCGCACCTGGCTGTGGGTCGACGATGGCAGCGGGGCCTGCCCCGACTGGGCAACACCCTATGAAGCCGCCGCGACAAGCGCTGTCGAACCCGGCGTGACCGGGCCGTGGGGCCGGTCGGGCGACCACTTGATGTTGCTGTACACCGGAGGCACCACCGGCATGCCCAAGGGCGTGATGTGGCGCCAAGACGACCTCTTCTCGATCCTCGACGCGAACAACCGTCGTCGCCTCCCGCCCGAGCAGAACCTCGACGCCGCGGCGGCACGCGTCGAGCGAGCAGGTCCACGCAACATGCCCGCAGCGCCACTGATGCACGGCACCGGTTTGTTCAACGCGATCAGCAACCTGATCGTCGGCGGCAGCGTGACCACCTTGGAAGAGCGACACTTCGACGCGACGGTGTTCCTCGATGCGGTCGAGCGTGACGGCATCAACTCGACGTCGATCGTGGGCGATGCATTCGCCAAACCGATCTTGCGGGCGCTCGACGCCGAGCCCGACCGCTGGGACATCTCGAGCTTGCGGGTCATCGTGTCATCGGGCGTGATGTGGTCGAAGGAAACCAAGGACGGATTGTTGCGCCACAACCCGCGACTGATCATGGTCGACAGCCTCGGGTCGAGCGAAGCGATCGGGATGGCGACCAACACCACCCGCGGCGACGGCGACGCAGGTGCACCGTCGAACAGCACCGCCACGTTCCAGCTCAGCGACAACACCAAGGTGATCACCGACGACGGGGTCGAGGTCGTGCCGGGCTCGGGCCAAATCGGTCGCGTGGCGCAGCGCGGCCGCGTGCCGGTCGGCTACTACAAGGACCCCGAGAAGACCGCGGCGACCTTTGTGACGATCGACGGCCACCGGTACTCGATCCCCGGCGACTACGCCAGCGTCGATGCCGACGGCACGGTACATCTGCTCGGCCGCGGCAGTCAGTGCATCAATACCGGCGGCGAGAAGGTGTACCCCGAGGAGGTCGAAGAGTGCCTGAAGCTCGACGCAGCGGTCGCCGACGCCGCTGTCGTCGGGGTGCCAGACGAGCGATGGGGCGAAGCCATCGTCGCACTCGTCGAACTCCATCCCGACGGCACACTGGACGAACCTGGATTGATCGATCACGTGAAGGGTCGCCTCGCCCGGTACAAGGCGCCGAAACGCATCCATCAGGTGCCCTCGATCGGTCGGGCGGCCAACGGCAAACTCGACTACCGGTCGTTGCGCGACGAGGCACTCGCCGCAGACAGCACCCAATGAATCCATCGGTGTCGGATCGATCACACCACGCAACGCACGATGCCACCGCTCCCGATGGGCTCGAGACATAGGCTCGAGCCGTGATCCGTACGCCGATGCTCGACAAGTTGCCCGAGTACCGCTTCCCAATCGACCCGTGGCGACTCATCGAGCGCGAGTACCGCGGCGACGATCTCGGGACGACCGAGACGTTGTTCGCCTTGGGCAATGGCTATCTCGGCATGCGTGCCAACCCCGAAGAGGGCCGCGAGGCGCACAGTCACGGCACGTTCCTCAATGGATTCCACGAGACGTGGCAGATCCATCACGCCGAAGACGCCTATGCGTTCGCCAAGACGGGCCAGACCGTCGTCAACGTCCCCGACGCCAAGCTGATGAAGTTGTACGTCGACGACGAACCGTTCCTGCTGGCGACCGCCGACCTCGACCAGTACGAGCGAGTCCTCGACTTCCGCAGCGGGGTGCTCGAACGCAACGTCGTCTGGCGCACACCGGCCGGCAAGCGGGTGCGCATCTCGTCGCGCCGCATGGTCAGCTTCACGCACCGCCACCTCGCCGTGATGACGCTCGAGGTGACGCTGCTCGATTCACCAGCGCCGGTGGTGATCTCCAGCCAGCTGATGAACCGCCAAGACGGCGAAGACGAATACCACGTCGAGGCCGCCTCGCTCGGTGAGGGCAAAGACCCGCGCCAAGCCCGCAAGTTCACCGAACGTGTCCTCGAACCGAAGCTGACGCGCGAGCGCGACAACGAGATCGTGCTCGGATATCGCTGCAACCACAGCAAGATGACGTTGGCCTGCGGCACCCGCCACCTGATCGACACTCCGTGCAGCGTCAACGTGGCGACCAGCGTCGCCGACGACCTCGCCAAGACCGTCTACACGGTACGGGCCACGCCAGGCGACCCGATTCGGGTGACCAAGCTCGTGGCGTACCACGACTCCAAGGGTGTCCCGACGCCCGAGCTGGCCGACCGCTGCACGCGCACGTTGAAGCGGGCCGCGGGCGATGGCATCGAGCAACTGTTCTCCGAACAGCGGGAATGGCTCGACGAGTTCTGGGAGCGCAGCGACATCGAACTGCGCGGCGACGATCGCGCCCAACAGGCGCTGCGATGGAACGTGTTTCAGCTCGGTCAAGCCTCGGCACGCACCCAAGAACAAGGCATCGCAGCAAAAGGGGTCACGGGCGGCGGCTACGACGGCCACTACTTCTGGGACACCGAGGTGTACGTCGCTCCATTTCTCGCCTACACCAGCCCCGAAGCGGCGCGCAAGGTCGTGCGCTTCCGCTGGAAGATGCTCGACGCGGCCCGCGAACGAGCCGCCGAACTGAGCCAACGCGGCGCGTTGTATCCGTGGCGCACGATCAATGGCGAGGAAGCCTCGGCCTACTACGCCGCGGGCACTGCGCAATACCACATCAACAGCGCCATCGTCTTTGCGCTGCGTCGGTACCTCGAAGCATCGGGCGACCTCGAGTTTCTCGCCCGCGAAGGCGCTGAGGTGCTCGTCGAGACGGCGCGCCTGTGGGCCGACCTCGGGTTCTACTCGACCAACGGCAACCGCACGTTCCACATCCATCGAGTGACGGGCCCCGACGAATACACCACCGTCGTCAACGACAACGCCTACACGAACGTGATGGCTCGATTCAATCTGCGGTACGCCGCGCGCACCGTGCGGTTTCTCGCCGAATGGAACCCCGAGCAGTTCGCTGCGCTCCGTCGAGCCACGAACCTGCGATTGGAGGAACTCGACGAGTGGGATGCCGCGGCCGACGCGATGTTCATTCCCTTCGACGACCGGTTGGGTATCCACCCACAAGACTCGTCGTTCCTCGAACTCGAACCGTGGAACTGGGACGGGGTGCCGAAAGAGAAGTACCCGCTCCTGCTCAACTTCCACCCTCTGGTGATTTACCGCCATCAGGTGCTCAAGCAGGCCGACGTGGTGTTGGCGATGTTCCTGCGCCGCGAGCACTTCTCGATCGAGCAGATGCGTCGCAACTTCGACTACTACGACCCGATCACCACGGGCGACTCGTCGCTGTCGGCGTGTGTCCAGGCGATCGTCGCCGCAGAGGTCGGCTACGACGATCTCGCTCTGGAGTATTTCGAACAGTCGCTCTATCTCGATCTGTGCGACACCCACGGCAATACCGCCGATGGCGTGCATGTCGCGTCGCTCGGCGGTGTGTGGGCCGGTGTCGTGCACGGCTTTGCAGGCATGGTCGAGTGGGGTGACTACCTCGAGTTCTCGCCGCGCCTACCGGCGAAGTGGGAGGGCCTCGCATTCAAAATCCACCGCCACGGGTCGGTCCTGCGCATCGACCTCGATCGCGACGGCTGCACGCTCGAGGTGACCGATGGTGCCGGTGTGCCGATCATCGACGGTGACAATCGCCTGATGGTCGAGCCCGGCCAGCCGTACCGCATTCCGGCCAAGCCCTGACGCCGCCCATCGGCGGTCTGCGGTCAGATGTCCCGATGGTCGTGACCCGCGGGTAGCGTCCCGCCGATGAGCGATCTCGGTTTCGACGGCAAGGTAGCGATCATCACCGGCGCAGGTGGTGGCCTCGGCAAGCAGCACGCGCTGATGCTCGCCCAACGGGGCGCGTTGATCGTCGTCAACGACCTCGGTGGCGCCGTCGACGGCACCGGGAGCGACAAGGGCGCCGCCCAGCTCGTCGTCGACGAGATCACTGCGGCCGGCGGCGAGGCCGTGGCCAACACCGACTCGGTGTCGACCCGCGACGGCGGTGAGGCCATCGTCCAGTCGGCCGTCGATGCGTTCGGTCGCGTCGACATCGTCATCAACAACGCTGGCATCTTGCGCGACAAGGCGTTCCACAACATCGATCCCGATCACATCGACGCCGTGATCGACGTGCACCTGCGCGGCGCCTTCCACGTCACCCGTCCGGCATGGCCGCTGATGCGCGAGCAGGGCTACGGGCGCATCGTGTCGACCTCGTCGGCGGCCGGCATCTTCGGCAACTTCGGTCAGTCGAACTACGGCGCCGCCAAGATGGGGCTGGTCGGTATGACCAACGTGCTCGCCGTCGAGGGGGCGAAGTACAACATCCGGGCCAACGCAATCGCCCCACTGGCATTCACCAGAATGACCGAGGATCTCCTCGGTCCACTCGGCGAGCGCCTGCAGCCCGAGTTGGTCTCGCCGTTGGTGACCTACCTGGTGCACGAGTCGTGTGAAGCCAGCGGTCGGATCTTCTCGGTCGGCGGGGGGCGCGTCGCCGAAGTCTTCATCGGCGAGACGCAGGGTTACACGAACACCGAGAACCTGACTCCTGAGAACCTCCGCGACAACTGGGAAACCGTCGAGGACCGCAAGGGCTTCGAGGTGCCGGCGAGCATCGCCGAAGAGACCGGCATGTTCTTGAAGGCGCTCGGCGACTCGTCACGCGTCTGACTCGAACGGAGTCGATCATGAGGGTGCTGTCGTCTGACGGCGTGCGCGTTGCGGTCCACGACTTCGGCGGCACGGGCGCGCCGTTGTTGATGTCCCACGCCACCGGGTTTCATGCCTACTGCTACCTCCCCGTCGCCGACGGGTTGGGCGACCGCTTCGCGGTGTATGCGCTCGACTACCGCGGCCACGGCGACACAGTTCGCCCAGACGACTGGGCAGTTGATTGGACCCGCTATGGCGACGACGCCGTCGCCGTCGCGCGCGCCGTCGCCCCTGACGGCGGACTGATCGGGGTCGGTCACTCCATGGGTGGCGCCGCATTGTTGATGGCTGCGGCGCGCGAGCCGGACTTGTTCGACTTGATCATCGCGTACGAGCCCATCGTGTTCCCTCCTGTCGACAGCGACACCGAGCGCGGCCCGGTCCCGCTCGTCGAGGGCGCCCGCCGCCGACGCGCTTCGTTCGCCTCCTTCGACGAGGCCATCGACAACTACACGAGCAAACCCCCGATGGCATCGTTCGAGCCCGATGTCGTGCGGCTATACGTCGCTCATGGCTTTTGGCCGGCCCCGGAAGGTGTGCGGCTGAAGTGCGACCCCGAGCATGAAGCGCGCACGTTCGAGACCGGTGGAACACACTCGACCTGGGATCGCCTGCCCGACATCGACACTCCTGTCGTGGTCGTCGCCGGCGCCAGCGACGGCTCCGGACCGCCCGACGCCGCGCCGCGGGTGGCCGACCGCCTCCCGAACAGCACGTTCATCCAGCAGCCCGAGTGGAACCACTTCGGGCCGTTCGTTCACCCGAGTGCGTTCGCCAAGCTGATCCTCGAGAACACCTCCGACGTGTAGTGGCGACGTCTCGTAGCGGCGTCTCATGGCGACGTGCTACAGCGGTTCGTGCGAAACGAGGGCACGACCATGGAACGGACGTGTGACACCCTCGACGTACCATCGACGTAATGACCGAATCAGCTCCGCCGACGCCGGCGTACGACACACCGACTTCGCTGTCACCGTCGCGCGTGTCGTCGTTCACGACGTGCCCGATGCAGTTCCGGTTCTCGAGCATCGACAAGCTCCCCGAACCACCAGGACGCGCCACGACCCGCGGCACGATCGTGCACCGCGCCCTCGAGCTGTTGTTCATCCGCCCAGCGGCACAACGCACCCCAGCAGCACTCGATACCGACCTCGCGACAGCACTCGCCGAGTACCGCACGCACCCCGACTGGGTCGGGCTGGGCCTCGACACCGACGATGCAGCAGCGTTCGAGCGCGAGTGCTCACGCCTGGTCGAGCGCTACTTCACGATGGAGGATCCCACCGCTGTCCGCGAGATCGGACTCGAGCTGCGGATGGAAGCCGCCGTCGGCAATCTCTCGCTGCGCGGCATCATCGATCGCCTCGAGCTCGACGCCAACGGCGAGCTCATCGTCACCGACTACAAAACCGGTCGACCACCATCGAGCAACTACGAGCAGAAGTCGCTGGCCGGGGTGCACTTCTACGCCTTCCTCTGCCAAGAGGTGCTGGGCCGCCGCCCGGCACTGATCCGGCTGATGTACCTCAGCTCGGGCGAGACGATCGAAACCGTGCCGAACGAGCAGTCGGTGCGGTTCATCACCACTCGCACCGCGGCCGTGTGGAACGCCGTCGAGCGGGCGTGCGTCACCGGCGACTTCCGACCGCGCACGAGCCGGTTGTGCGACCACTGCTCGTTCCAACGCTGGTGTCCGGCATTCGGCGGCGATCCCGATCAGGCCCTCACCGAGGCGCCAGCGGCATACGCGGCACTCCTCGACCATGCTTGGCCGCGCGATGACCAGGTCGTCTCTGTCGCCGGCTGACCGATCGAGCATGAGCGCACCGGCGAACCGACCCGACGATGCCGGAGCCCCGGTGCCCGGCGAGGGGACGCTCGGGCCGGTGGTCGAGCGCTTTGACCGTCGCGTCGACGCCGCCTTCGACCAGTGGCGCGGCAGCGAGATGCTCGACCAACTGTTCCGCTCAGCGAGTACCGCTGGCGACTTCTCGCTGGTCTGGCACGCCCTCGGCGGGATCCGTGGATTGGCGACCCGGCGCGCCGATCAAGTGCTGGTGTTGGCGGTCGGGTTGGGGCTCGAGAGCTTGATCGTGAATCAGGGCATCAAGCGGCTGTTCCGCCGGCCTCGTCCGACCGAACAGGGCGAGTCGGGTCTCGAGGTCCGTCAACCTTCGACCTCGTCGTTCCCATCCGGTCACGCCAGTGCAGCAACGTTCGCCGTCGTCCTGCTGTCGACGTGGGAGCGTCCAACGCGTGTCGCCGGCTGGGCAGCCGTCGGGCTGCTCGTGGCGACAAGTCGGGTCTACGTCCGCATCCACCATGCATCCGACGTGATCGGCGGAGTGCTCGTCGGCGCCGGATTGGGCCTCGTGGCCAAGCGCGTGGCCGAACGTATCGCTCCTCGCTGATGGCGCATCCGTCGCAATGGGCTCGATGACACCGATCCCCATGACCGACACCGAGGCGCTGATGTGGCGCCTCGAACGCCACCGCGGATTGTCGTCGACATTCGCCAACCTCGCAGTCCTCGATCAGCAACCCGATATCGATCGCCTGCGCGCCCGTTTGACACGGGCGGCCGCCGCGATCCCCCGGCTTCGTCAACGAGTCGACGAGCGCGCCGGTCGTCCTCGGTGGTTCATCGACGGCGACCTCGACGTCGACACCCATGTCCGCCACGTTGCTGTGGCTACTCCCGGAACAAAGCGCGAGCTGCTCGACCTGGCGGCAACGATCACCGCCGATCCCTTCGATCCAACGCGCCCGCTCTGGCAGTTCATCGTCATCGACGGGCTCGCCGACGGCCGCTCAGCGCTGCTCCAGAAGGTGCACCATGCCATCACCGACGGGCAGGGCGGTGTCGAGTTGGCAACGGCGTATCTCGACATCGAACGTGACCCCGCCGACGATGACCGCGCTGACAGTGACCACGCTGCTGCTCTCGCATCGGCGCAGTCGCCGGAGTCCACCGATCTCGACAACGTGTCATCGTCGGACCCATCACATGACGACACCGCCGAGCGAGTGCGCGCCGCGCTGGCCGGAATCCTCCGTGTGCCGCTCGGCGTGCGACGTCAGGTGGGTGACCTGCTCGCCGAACCCGACTCGATCGCCGACGCCAACCGTGCCGCGTTGCGTACGCTCGACGACGTCGGCCGCGAACTCGCCGCCGAGCGGGCGGCGTCACCGCTGTGGACGCAACGTTCGTCGCGCCGTCGGCTGTTCACCACCGAGGCATCGGTCAGCGCCCTGGGCACTGCCGCCCGCGCATTCGGTGGCACGGTCAACGCCGCCTTCGTCACAGCGGCTGCCGAAGCGGCCGGCGACTACCACCGCCGCGTCGGGTCGCCGGTCGACTCGCTGCGCGCTTCGATCGCGGTCAGCACGCGGACCGACCAGTCCGGGTCGAACGCGTTCACCTTGGCCCGCATCGATGTCCCGACCGCGACGATGCCGATCGGTGAACGGTTCGCAGCCGTGGCTGCAGCCATCGAGTCGGCTCGCGCGGCAACACCCGATCGCCTCGTCGACACCGCAGCTGCGCTCGGAGCGGCACTCCCGACATCACTCGTCGCCCGGTTCGCCGGTGCGCAGGCCCGTTCGATCGACATCGCCACCTCGAATGTTCGTGGCGCGCCCGTCGACACCTTCGTCGCCGGGGCACGCGTCGTGGCCAATGTCCCCATCGGACCGCTCCTCGGCGTGCCGGTCAATCTCACGGCGCTCAGCCAAGGCGACCGATTCGACATCGGGGTACACATCGACCCCACAGCCATCGACGACTCGGCGATGTTCGCGCAATGCGTCGATGACGCCATCGCCCGAGTACAGATGATGTAGCCCTCGGCCGAACGCTGTCGATTCGCGTCGATCCGCGTTTTCATGGCCAGCGGCGGAGCCGCTGGCGGATCAAATCGAAGTCAGCCGGCGTCGGTGGCGTCGGCGAGCACCGGCTCGTCGACGAGACCGTCGGTGGTGAGCAGACTGCGAACGTCGAGAAGGAGATCGGCGACCTCGCCGGACGATACGAGCTCGCGCTGCATCATCTTGGCGAGCGCGGTGTCGATGACACCGAGCGCTTCGTCGATCACGGCTGTGGAGTCGCTGCGCTGATCGGTCATTGATCAAAATGGTACCCGCGGTGGACGCCGATCGCGCGCACCATCGAGCTCCGAAACACGGCGGTAACAGACGACGTCGGTCGCCACGCGCGTCGCTGCACTGCGTCACCGTGGCGCCCAGCCCCGCCGGCCACCGATGCGCCGCCTACGATGCCGATAATGGAGCTCGACGGACGTACCGCAGTCGTGACCGGCGCCGGCCGCGGCATCGGCGAAGCCCTCGCCCGGGCCTTCCACGCCGAGGGCGCGCATGTGGTCCTGGCCGATCTGGAAGGGGCCGAAGACGTCGCCTCCTCGATCGACCCGACGGTGCAGACCGCGCATGGGCTGCGTGCCGACATCTCGACCGAGGCGGGCAACGTCGAACTGGTCACTGCCGCAACCGAGATCCTCGGCGACATCGACTTGTTCTTCGCCAACGCCGGCGTCGGGCTGGGCACCGACGTATTGAGCACACCCGAATCCGACTGGGAATTGGCATTCGACGTCAACGTGCACTCCCATCGTTGGGCGGCCAAGGCACTCCTGCCGCGTTGGCTCGAACGAGGGGATGGATACTTCGCCTCGACGGCATCGGCCGCCGGCTTGCTCGCGCAGATCGGATCCGCTCCGTACACCCTGACCAAGCGGGCCGCAGTGGCCTTCGCAGAGTACCTCGCCATCACCTACGGCGACGCCGGACTCAAAGTGACGTGTCTGTGTCCGCAGGGTGTGAACACGCAGATGCTCCACGCCGGCGACGAGGCTGCACCCGGTGGCAACGTGGTCAAACTCGCCGCCGACGTCCTCGAGCCCGAGGACGTCGCCCGCGACGTCGTTGCGGCGATCAACGACGAGCGGCTGCTCGTGCTCCCACACCCCGAGGTCGCCGACTACATGCAGTTCACGGCGAGCGATCCCGACCGCTGGGTGGGCGGCATGCGCAAGCTGCAGCGGCGAGTGATGGGCGCCGAGTGAACGTCCTGCCACCGACTGCGATGCCGACTAACGGCCCGCGAGCGGGGACCGCCTAGTGCACACGTCGCCGGCATCGCTGGCGCGCCTCGGGCTCCGTCCGGGCGAAGCGATTCGATTCCGGCGTCACGAACGCGGCCGATGGATCGTCGGGCGAGTCTCCGGCATCGCCACCGATGGCAGCGTCAACCTGCGCGACCCCGACGGTTCGGCTCGGTCGCTTCGACCAGAACGTGTCGAGATCCGTCGACCGGGTTCACGCGGACGGCTGCGCTGGAGGGTCGTCAGCGAGGTCGCCGTCACCTGGGAACAGCTCGAACTCTTCGCCGTCGGCGACGGCTGAATCACGACCGTAAGTCAATCCACACGACACATCTCGCGCACGGTCTCGATGCGCATCACAGAGGGGGGCAACACAATGGGCGTTCGACTCGACGAAGCCGATGAGTACCTGCACGAGCTGGGCCCCGAGCCCAACTTCAACGAGAGCATGTATCTCAATTGCTTCGACCACGAGCAAGGTGTCGGTGGGTGGTTCCGCATCGGGAATCGGGCCAACGAAGGACGCGCCGAAGTCACGGTGTGCCTCTATCTCCCGACCGGCGCTGCCGATGTACTCCCGCCGGACGCCGACGCCGCCCCGAGCGACGGAGCGCCGCGCAGCGTCGGGTTCATGTTCCGTCGATCGAGCATCGACAACAACGACGCCTTCGATGCCGGTGGGCTACGGATCGACATGGTCACCCCATTCGAGGAGCTGCGGGTGGCGTACTCAGGCAAGGTGCTGTTGCTCGATCGACCCGTGGAGATGGCCGACCCCAAGGCCGCGTTCACTTCGAACCCGTATGCCCCGGCCGAGATCGACCTCACCTTCACCGGCCAGGGCCGGCCGAGCATGTTCGGCGGCGAACCGGACGAGCCACATGAGCGGCCCGGCGAAGAGTTCGCCAAAGGCCACTACGAACAACTCGTGGAGGCGACCGGCACGATGCGCATCGGCGAGCGCGAGTGGACGATCCACGGCTTCGGCCTACGCGACCATTCGTGGGGTCCTCGGTACTGGCAGGCGCCCTTCTACTACCGGTGGCTGACCGGCAACGTCGACGCCGACCTCGGGTTCATGGCCAGCCGCGTCGCTCGCCGGGACGGTCCCGGCACGCGCGGTGGCTTCGTGTGGGAGAACGGCACGATGCATCTGTGTGACGACGTCGAGCTGCGCACCGTCACGACCGGCGACGAGGCCTACCACCAAGAGGTCGAAGCGGTGCTGCGCTCGAGTCGTTCCGACCGCGAGTGGCATCTACGAGGCGAAGCCGCCAGCCTCATTCCGCTGCGCAACCGGCGAGACACGCCCGAGGGCGACTCGCTGCTCACCCGTATCTCCGAGGCCTACACCCGGTGGACGGTCAGGGCCGATCCCTCTGTCGATGCAGTGGGTCGCGACGTCGATCGAGTCGGTTACGGGATGTCGGAGTACCTCGACCAGATCATCGACGGCTTGCCTGTCGGCATCGACGAGTAGCGAGAGCACCGGGCGGGCGGCGACCGCTACCGTGCGCTCGATGAGCGCGCTGCCACCTCCACCGCCGGCGACAACCTCCGACGCTTCATCTTCTCGTGCCTCGACCCATCGACTGATCGCTGAACGACTGATCGATGGCCGCAGCACGGCGGCGGCACCAGCTGTGTCACCCACCGGCGATCACGTCGCCTTCGTCGTGGCGAGCACCAGCCTCGACGACAACACCACGCGCACCCGGGTGTGGCTCGACGACGCTCCGCTCACCGCCGGCGACCATGACGGATCGCCGACCTGGTCACCGGACGGCCGATTCCTCGCGTTTACGTCGCGTCGCGGCGAGCGCAAAGGTGAGGCGACGTTGCATGTCATCCCCATCGACCACGCCGGCGAGGTGCGCACGGTGTGCACGCTGCCCGAAGGCATCGGCGACCTCGCCTGGTCACCGGACGGGCGATGGTTGGCGTTCATCTCACGCACCCGCGACGCCCGCTACGACGCGCAGGACGAGTCGTGGCAACCACCGCGCAAGGTCGAACGGTTCCAAGGACGGTTGGACGGCGAGGGCTGGGTGTTCGACCGGCCGAGTCATGTGTACGTCGTCGCCGCCGACGGCACTGCGCCACCGCGCAACCTGACGCCGGGTGACTTCAGCCATGGCGGCGTGGCCTGGCAGCGCGACTCAGAGGGCATCATCACCGTGTCGTCGCGTCACGACGGGTGGGATACGCAGTGGACGTCGGACCTCTACGCGATCGGTCTCGACACGTCGGTCCGTTGCCTCACGGCCCACGACGGCGTGTACGGATTCCCGGCCGTGTCCCACAGCGGCCACCACGTCGCCTTCGTCGGTCACGGCGATGCCCGCACGCTGCCTCAGAACTCCAAGGTCGGCATCTTGCCGATCGACGCCGACGGCGCAACGGCGGACGAGATCATGTGGATCTCGTCGCATCTCGATCGCACATTCGCCTCGATCTTCGGAAGCCCGGCGCCCGTCTGGGAGGAGGGCGACACGAAGCTGCTCGCAGTGGCCGAGGACCGCGGCGATGCCCACCTGTACCGGTTGACAGCGGACGGTTCGACAGCGCCGGAGGTGGTGACGTCCGGTGCTCTGAGCGTCACCGGGGTGAGCGCAGGTGGCGGTGTCCGCGCCACCACGCGGACCACGATCGATCGTCCCGACGAGTTGTGGGTCGGCGACCAACAACGGTCTTCGGTCTCTGCAGATTGGAGCGCCGACCTGTCGGGTTGGGAGAAGTTCCAGGCGCCGACCGCCGACGGCACAAACGAGATCGACGCCTGGATCATGCGGCCAGTCGACTTCGACCCGGGCGTCAGCTACCCGGTGCTTCTCAACGTGCACGGCGGGCCGTTCACCCAATATGGCGAGTACTTCTTCGACGAGGCCCATGCCCAGGCGGCGGCCGGTTTCGTCGTGATCCTCGGCAACCCGCGCGGCGGCAGCGGCCGGGACACCGAGTGGGGCCAGGCGCTGCTCGGCCCCGATCATCCGACTCGGCAGGGCGCTGGATGGGGCTCGGTCGACGTCGACGACGTGCTCTCGATCATCGACGCGGCGCTCGACCGCTATGAGTTCTGTGATCGCGACCGCGTCGGCATGCTCGGTGGTTCGTACGGCGGGTACATGGCGACGTTGCTCGCGGCGTATCACCCCGGTCGATTCCGGGCCTTCTGCTCAGAGCGGGCAGCGAACAACCTGACGTCGATGGAGTGGTCGAGCGACATTGCCACCTACTTCCACGGCGAACACGGGGCCTCGCACCTCGAGGACCCGGAGCGCTATCACGCGATGTCTCCGGTCAACGCAGCCCAACACATCAACTCGCCGATGCTGATCATCCACTCCGAAGATGACTGGCGGTGTCCGATCGGGCAGGCCGAGGAGCTGTGGGTGGCGCTCAAGCTGCGCGGCGTCGATGTCGATTTCTACCGCTTCCCCGCCGAGGGCCACGAGCTCTCGCGCAGCGGTTCACCACTCCATCGTGTGCAGCGCTTCGAGATCATCCTCGACTGGTTCGCCGACAAGCTCGCCTGACCGTGACATCGTCTCAAAGACGATGTCACGGTCACTCCTCGAGCCACTCGTCGATCAGGGTGCGGGCAATCGAGATGCCCGGGGGGATCTGCGGGAGGTCGTCGCGGCGGTACCAGTTGGCATCGACGATCTCGGTCTCATCGAGGACGAGGTCGCCACCGACGTACTCGGCGCGGAAGCCGACCATCAGGCTGTGCGGAAACGGCCATGGCTGGCTCCCCCGGTACGACACGCGGTCGACGTCGAGGCCGACCTCTTCACGCACCTCACGCACGACCGCCCCTTCCAGGTCTTCACCAGGCTCGACGAATCCGGCGAGGCATGAGTACATCGGGAGCGCGAAGTTGACGCCACGGGCCAACAATGCCTCTTGATCCGGGCCTGGCTCGCCGCGGGTGACCAAGGTGATCATCGCCGGCGCGAGACGCGGGAACGCCATGAGCCCGCAGGCCGGGCAACGCAGCCCGCGGTGCACCGAATCGGGCGCGGTCGGCGTTCCGCACCGACCGCAGAAACGATGCGTGCGACCCCACTCGACGAGCTGCACTGCTCGGCCCGCCGCGAACCACTCCGCCTCGCTCGCCCGCCCGTAGTACCCGAACAGGTCGATGGCCGCACCGTATGACGGGTCCTCGGCATCATGGGGTACGTCGACCGCCCACCACACGACGTCGTCGACCACGCCGACGACGTGGCGCGTCCAGCCGTCTTCTGCCGGTCGGTCGTCGATGAACACCTGCGCCCCGATCACGTGGATGAACATCGCCTCAGCGCCGTCGGTCGCCACCTCGATCGCTGTCACTCCATCGATGGCCGGAGGTTGACTCAACGGCGCGTACAGCGCCGATGTGTTGGGTCGACGAAGGGCGGGGCCGGCGTTGCTCATCGGCGTCGATGGCTAGCACACCGGCGAGCTCGTCCCCCGACCGTAGACCGTCTCCGTCCGGGCGTTACCGTGCGCGTATGGCCAACAGCACCTCCCCCACCGATGTCGTCATCGTCGACGCCGTGCGCACCCCGATCGGCAAGCGCAACGGCGGTCTGTCGACCGTGCACCCCGCCGAGACACTCGGCCAGGTGCAGAAGGCGATCATCGATCGCAACGACGTCGACCCCACCGAGATCGGCCAAGTCGTCGGCGGCTGCGTCAGCCAAGTCGGCGAACAGAGCTTCAACATGACCCGGACGGCGTGGCTCGCCGCGGGGCTGCCACTCGAGGTGCCGGCGACCACCGTCGACACGCAGTGCGGATCGAGCCAGCAGGCGACCAACCTGGCGACGTCGCTCGTCGGTTCGGGCGTGGTCGATGCGGCGATCGGCTGCGGCGTGGAAGCGATGAGTCGTATCCCGATCGGGTCGAACTCGGCCAAACAGCTCGGTCTCGGCATCCCGATCCCGCCGACCTACTTCGAGCAGTACGAAATGACCTCGCAATTCGAGGGCGCCGAGCGCATCGCCGACAAGTGGGGCGTCACCCGGGACGATGCCGACGCATTCGGGCTGTCGTCGCAGGAGCGAGCCATCCGTGCCTGGGAAGAAGACCGCTTCGCCGGGCAGTACATCACCATCGATGCGCCCGACGCCGACGAGGAGGGCAACCTGCTCGACACGACCCACACGGTCGCCCGCGACGAGGGGCTGCGTGAAACCTCGCTCGAGAAGCTGGCCAACTTGAAGCCGGTCGCCCGCGAGAACGGCGTACACACCGCCGGCAACTCGTCACAGATCTCCGACGGTGCAGCGGCCGTGCTGATGATGACCGGCGCCAAGGCCGAGGCGCTCGGCCTCACGCCGCGGGCGCGCATCGTCGACACCTGCCTCGTCGGCGTCGATCCCGAGTTCATGCTCACCGGACCGATCGATGCCACCCAGAAGCTGCTCGCCCGCACCGGCATGTCGATCGACGACATCGATCTGTTCGAGATCAACGAGGCATTTGCATCGGTCGTGCTGGCCTGGGCCAAGGAGGTCGGCGCCGACCTCGACAAGACCAACCCCAACGGCGGCGCGATCGCCCTCGGCCATCCCCTCGGCGGCACCGGCGCGTTCTTGTTGACCAAGGCGCTGTACGAACTCGAGCGTTCCGAGGGCCAGTACGGCCTCGTGTCGATGTGCTGCGGCGGCGGCCTCGGCACCGGCACCATCATCGAGCGCCTCTAGGCGCAGCCCCGAAATACCGGGGAAAACGCAGCCCCGAAATACCGGGGAAAACGTGCGCTTTCCGCACGTTTTCCCCGGTATTTCGGGAGAGATGGGGGTGGCATGCGCAGAGTCGGTAGGGATGAGGCGTGCGCCGTGCGGTTGCCATCCCAGCCGCAATGATGATGCTGGCCTCATGTGCATCGCCCGGCGCGCCGGCCGACGGCGGTGCGGCGACGGTTGTCGAGGTGGTCGACGGCGACACGATCGTGGCCCGCTTCGGCGACCGCTCCGACACGGTCCGTCTGATCGGCATCGACACACCTGAGACCGTCCACCCCGACCGGCCGGTCGAGTGCTTGGGCCCCGAAGCCACTGCCTTCGTCACCGAGGTGATTCCGCCAGGCACGTCGATCCGCGTCTACCGCGACGTCGTCGCCCGAGACCATTTCGACCGCCTGCTCGGCTACGTGTATCGGGCATCGGACGGCGTGTTCGTGAACGACGAGATCGTCCGGCACGGCTACGCGACACCGATGTCGATCGCCCCCAACGAGACGTTCTCGGCTGTATTCGTCACCAGTGCCATCGACGCACGACGAGCCGACCGCGGCGTGTGGGCCGCCTGCGGTGGAGGGCGGTAGCGTCGAGCGCCGTGACCGCCGATCCGACGCTCGCCGAACGTCTCGGCTACGACCGGGAGACGCGGCTGGTGATCATCTCCTGTGACGACCTCGGGTTGTCGCACGCGGCCAACCTCGGTGTGTATCAAGCGTTGCGCGAGGGCTGCGCCACCGCCGCCTCGCTAATGGTCCCGGCCCCATGGGCTGCGCACGCTGCGGCGCAGGCGACACCTGACGACGACCTCGGCGTGCACCTCACCCTCAACGCCGAACACGCGCTCTACCGCTGGGGGCCGATCACCCAGGCGCCTTCGCTGTTGTCTGGCGAAGGCGGCTTTCCGCGGACACTCGAAGACCTGTGGGAGCACGCCGACCACCGCGAGGTACTCCGCGAGCTGCGCGCCCAGGTCGAGCGCGCCTACGCGTGGGGCATCGACGTCACCCATCTGGCGCCGCACTTGTCGGCGATCACGTTGCGGCCCGAGTTCTTCGATGTGTATCTCGATCTGGCGGTCGAGTTCAGCCTGCCGATCCGCCTGCCGTCGACCATCACCGCCGAACAGGCCGGATTCCCGTTCCGTGAGCTCGCCGCAGAAGAAGACGTCGTCTTCCCCGACCACTTCGATCACGACTGGCGCGCTGGCAGCACCGAGCGGGTCCTCACGGCGATCGACCAACTCGAGCCGGGCGTCACCGAAATCCACATCCAGCCGGCGGCCGACACGCCCGAGGTGCGTGCGATGACCGACGACTCAGCCGGATGGATCGCCGACCTCGACCTCGCGCTGAGTAGAGAACTGTGCGCCGGTCTCGAGGAGCGCAAGGCCGTCTCGATCGGCTACCGCGAGCTGCGCAACGCCATGCGAGCTGCGCGCTGCGCACGACATCCGCGTTCCTCCCGCCGTGCGCCGACGTCGTGCCGGCCAGATGACGTATCAGATCGTGGTGGCGAGTTCGGCCAGCGCCTGGTCGACGCCGCCCGACTTCAGGGCCGCAAGAATCGCCCCACTCGGACCCGCCGCCTTGAGGACGCCGCGCATGAACGCCACCGTGGCGTCGAAGTCACCGGCGGTCACGTCGGCGGCAGGAATGGTGAACACCACATCGGCATCATCGTCGCCCGCCACTCGTTCGTCTTTCTTGGCGACGACGATCCGGTACTGGATGCTGCCGCTCATCCCGTCCTCGCCGCAGCGAGATCGACGCCGGACACGCCGGCGAACAGTTCGCGCTCGCCATCGTCGGCGGGAATCGGACCGGCCAGTGAGCGCGCCAGGATCCAGTCCTCCCACGGGTAGATCTCAGCGAGTTGCTCGTCGCTCAACCCGAACCACCACCCGGCGGTCGGATCGACTTGCGTGGCGTGGGCCCGCAGGGCACCGGTGCGCGCGCCCATGTGCTCGGTGACGTCGATCTTCGTCGTGATGCGGTGGTCCTGGGACGGACGATCGAGCCAATCCTGCTCGAACGGCGACTCACCGTTGAGCTCGATCATCTTGTCGTGCACGGCCAACAGCCGGGCCTTGGACCACACGGAGTAGTACAACTTCGAGGGGGTGAACGGCGCGCCGAGTTCGGGATACCACTCAGGGTCCCCGGCGCGTTCGAAGGCGAGCACGGAGATGTCGTGCACGCGGAGATGGTCGGGATGCGGGTACCCCTTTTGGTCGTCGCCGTAGGTGATGATCACTTGCGGCTTGGTGCGCCGGATCTCGGCAACGAGTCGACCCGTCGCCTCGTCGAGATCTGCTTGGTGGAAGCACTCGGGGTGCTCATTTGCTGCCGATTCGGCCATCCCGGAGTCGCGGTAGCCGAGCATGACGACCTCGTCGAACCCGATGATCGCGGCAGAGGCGGCGAGCTCGGCGGGTCGGGCGGCGACCACGGCGGCTTTTTCATCCTCGGGCGTCATGTCGTGGAACGGCTGACCGGGTTCGCGCAACGCGGGGTTCTGCAGCTCGCCTTCTTCGCCTCCGGTGCAGCACACGAGCACCGTGTGGACCCCCATCGCGTGGTATTTGGCCAGCGTCGGGGCGCCCTTCGACGCCTCGTCGTCGGGGTGGGCGTGGACGGTCATCAGCGTCGGTCGCTCGCTCACCGAGCCGAGGCTACCCCGGCATCGGTGAACGATCCGCTTGGTCGATCCCCTACGCTGCGGATGGGTGAGGCGAGCTCCGGCGGACACGACGACCGTCCACAACACGACGGCATCTGCGTCGCCACGTTCGTCGCTGTCAGCGGCGGCGACGATGGCAGGCGTGGGAGTGGTCGCACTCGTTGCGATGGCGGCGTGCGACACCAACGACGGGACCACCCTCTCGACCCCGGACCCTGCGCTGATCACCACTGCGCCGCCGACCACGCTCGACCCGACCGCGAGCACCGCTGAGCAGGTGCTGCCCGGCGACGACGACGCAGCCAACGATGACGTCCTCGACGAGCCGTTGACCTCCGTCTCGATCACCGACCCACCGGCATCGCTCGACGGCGGTGAGCCCGGGAACGGCGCCCCGGACGATGGGGCTTTTGCGCTCATCGGACCATGGGTCGACGGAGCACCGATCGACCCGCTGTACACCTGTGATGGCGCCGACGTCGCTCCGGCGATCAGCTGGGTCGGGGTGCCCGAGGGGACCCAGGAGTTGGCGTTTGTCATGATCGACGACACCACGGGCGAAGAGGGCGGACAAGCGTTCATCCATTGGGTGCTCGCCGGCATCGATCCGGCCGAGATCACCCTGATCGAGGACGAAACGCCCGTTGGTGGCATCGTCGGGCTGAACTTCTTCGGGAACGTGGCCTACAACGGCCCCTGCCCGCCTCCAGACGACGAGCCGCACGATTACAGGATCGTCGGCTATGCACTCAACCAGCAGACCGAACTTGCCGATGGAACACCTGCAATCGAGTTCATCGACTTTCTCGACGACGTCGCCATCGGGACAACCGACCTGAGCGGCACGTACGGTCGATAGGTCGCGCCATCCACCCATGTACCGCTCTCACCGACACCGCCTCGACTGCCCGGTCGAGTACCCGACGCCTCGACCGCGCCGCGCCCGAGTGGCCGGGCGCGGGCGCGCCCGGAGCGTGAGCAGGTGAGCGACTCGATCCCCAGCCCGCCGCGACCCCCAGCCCCGCCAGGCGGGCGCGGTGCCACGACTGCACCGCGACCGCCGTCGACACTCCCCGCTGCGCTGGCGCTCCCGCTGAAAGAGGTCCTCGACGCCGACGGTTCGGCCGTCATGCTGCTCGATCTTGCGGGTCGACCTCGACTGATCAACCGATCCGGGCTGGAACTGCTCGATGCGACGACGATCGACGACGTCGCTCCCGGAACGCCGGCGCACTCCGTGTTGCGTTCGCTGCTGGATCACGTCCCCCGCCGGCTACTGCTCGGCGCCAACGGCGGACGATGGCACGGCGACTTCGACCACACCAACAAGGCGGGACAACATCAAGTGTTCCGGGCGACAGTGGTCGTGCACCGCGTCGACGGCCTGTTCGACGGCGGATTCGTCGGCGTGACCGCGCACGACGTGACCGTGGCTCGCGCCGAGAACGCACGGTTGCGGCACCGGGCCGACCACGATCCGCTCACCGGCTTGGCCAATCGCCGCCAGATCATCACCCACCTCGCCAGTGCGATCTCCAACCATCGCGGCCGCGCTGGCCATGTCGCTGCGATCTTCATCGACGTCGACCGGCTGAAGTACGTCAATGATGCGCTCGGTCACGCCGTTGGCGACCGGTTGCTCGTGTCGACTGCTGAGCGCCTGCGCGACGCCGTGCGCCCGAGCGACAGTGTCGCCCGCATCGGCGGCGACGAGTTCCTCGTCGTGTGCTCGGCGATCCCCGACGCCGCCGTCGCGCTCGACCTCGCCGAACGAATCCGGCGAGCGCTCAGTGGCCGACTGCATGTCCACCAACTCGACCTGAAGTTCTCGGTGAGCATCGGTCTCGCCCTCTCTGAGCACGACATCGTGTCGATGCCCGACGATGCTGCTGCGTCGGCGTTGATCTCCAATGCCGATACAGCGATGTACGAGGCCAAGAACTCTGGGCGCGGACGCTGCGTACTGTTCTCGTCGCAGATGCGCTCAGCCGCCCGTGAACGCACCGAACTCGCTGCGGCGCTCGCTTTGGCGGTCAACGAGCGCCGGCTCGACGTGCAGTACCAACCGGTGTTCTCGGCCATCTCCCAGAACGCCGTTGGCGCCGAGGCACTCGTACGTTGGCATCATCCACAACTCGGCCGCATCGACCCGGCCACCTTCGTGTCGATCGCCGAGGAATCCGGCTCGATCGGCCGCCTCGGCGAGTTCGTTCTCGAACAATCGATGACCGATGCCCGTTTGTGGATCGAACAAGGTCTCGTCGACGACAACTTCTCCGTGCACGTCAACGTGTCGCTGATCCAGCTGGCGAGTTCCTCATTCGTCAACCTGGTCACGCAGATGCTGCGTCATCATCGGCTCCGCCCCGAGCAACTCGTGCTCGAAGCGCGGGAGGCATCACTGTTGGGCCGCAATGTCGACGTCGAGCGCTCGATTCGGGCGCTCCGCCGGTCAGGGGTGCAGATCGCCATCGACAACTTCGGCACCGGCGCCAAGGCGCTGTCGGTGCTCACCGACATCGGCGCCGACGTGTTGAAACTCGACGGGTCGCTGGCGCTCCCATCGGGTTCGTCCGACGCCGACACTCGCCTCGTGCGAGCGATCGTGCTGCTGGCCCACGCCCTCGAGATGCGGGTGATCGCCGAACGCGTCAGCGGCATCGAACAGCTCCGGCGCCTGCGCGCCGCCGGCTGCGACTACGTGCAGGGCAACCTGCTGGCCGAGCCCGGTCCGGCCGATGGGCTCACCGTGAAGACGAACTACTGAGCCGTCAGCGCCGGCCCCCGTTGACCGGTCGAGCCCAACCCGTCGCGGCCACCGGTACCTGCCGGTGATCACGCAGTCCATGTCGCGGTGACGGTCCGGCGCAGCGTCGATACCCTACGTGGTGTGCCGCTTCCGCCGCCGCCGCCGAGTTCATCGAGCTCGCCGCGCTCGGCTGGGCCCTCAGGGCCGCCGTCGAGTGGTATGCCCCCGGCGCCGTCTGGTCAGCGTTTGGTCTGCTATCGCCATCCCGACCGGGAGACCGGTCGCCGGTGCACGCGCTGCGGCAAGCCGGCGTGTTCGGAGTGCCTCGTGCAGGCATCGGTCGGCAGCCATTGTGTCGAATGCGCCAAGGCGGCCAAGCCCGACGTACGTACCCGTGCTCGTTATTGGCAGGCCGGTCAGCCCAACTTGGTCACCCTCACGCTCATCGCCATCAACGTGGCGGTGTTCATCGGCGTCGCATTGTGGACCCGCGACCCCGGAGCACTGACCGGTTCGGTCACCGACGCACATCTGGCGCTCGGACTCAGCCGCGACGTACTCGAGCAACCGATCATCTGGCAGGGCGACGCGGGTCAGCTGTACATCACCGAGCCGAACGGCTGGTACCGCCTGGTCACGTCCGGGTTCATGCACTTCGGGCTGATCCACCTCGGGCTGAACATGTTCTTCCTGTACGTCCTCGGTCCGATGCTCGAACCGGCACTGGGTCGGGTGCGCTTCTTGTTGCTGTACATGGCCTCGCTGCTCGGCGGTTCACTCGGAGTGATCCTGCTCGACAGCGGCGGCATCACCGCCGGCGCATCGGGCGCGGTCTTCGGTTTGATGGCCGCCGCCGCAGTCGGCATGTGGCGTCAGGGCATCAATCCGCTGACCACCGGCATCGGCGCCACGTTGATCCTCAACTTGTTCATCACCTTCACGATCGACGGCATCTCCATCGGCGGCCATCTCGGCGGTGCCGCCGCCGGCGCGTTGTGCGGTGCGGTCATGCTCGCACCGCCGTATCAAGGGATCCCGCAGTGGGCCAGGTGGGCGACGCCCGTCGTGGTCGGCGTGGCGAGCGTGGCGTTGAGTGTGCTCATCGTCAGTGCCGGATGAACCGTGACCCAGAGGTGCGCGGTTCCAGAGATCGACCAGAGCTGAAGGACTGACCCGTTGACACTGCGCAACACCCACATCGATCGACTGCGCGACGGATCGTTCGACACGCTCATCATCGGCGGCGGAATCAACGGTGCCGTCGCCGCGGCCTCGCTCGCCGGCCGTGGTGCGACCGTTGCGCTCGTCGACCGCGGGGACTTCGCCAACTTCACGTCGCAGGCATCGTCGAACCTCGTGTGGGGCGGCTTCAAGTACCTCGAAAACTACGAGCTCCAGCTGGTGTGGAAGTTGTGCCGCTCCCGCAACCGGCTCATGCGGGCGTACCCCGACAACATCAAGCCGATCGGCTTCTACGCCGCACTCGACAGGTCGTCGCCGTTTCCACCGTGGTTCGCGGGGTTGGGCGCGTTGGCTTACTGGATCATCGGCCAGTTCGGCACCGCGGCCCCCCGCCTGCTGTCACGCCGCAAGATCGCACGTGAAGAGCCGGCAATCGACACCTCGACCGTGCGCGGCGGCATCGAGTACGGCGACGGCATCCTGATCGACAACGATGCCCGCTTCGTCTTTTCGTTCATCCGCCAAGCGATCGATGCCGGCGCTGCAGCTGCGAACTACATCGAGCTCGTCGAGGCCGAGCGGCGCGGTGACCGATGGGTCGTGACACTGCGTGATGTCGATCGGGACGACACCTTCACCACATCGGCAGCCACCATCGTCAACGCGGCAGGCCCCTTCGTGGATGGCCTCAACACCAACTGGGGTGTGCGCACCGATCACCGCATCGTCTACTCCAAGGGCATCCATCTCGTGGTCCCGCGGTTGACGACGCGCCATCACGACAAGGTGCTGGCGTTCTTCGACGACACACAGCGGCTGTTCTACGTGATCCCGATGGGGCGCCGGTCGGTCATCGGCACCACCGACACCCGGGTCGACACGCCATTTACCGAGGCCGACGACGACGACATCGAGTTCCTCCTCGGTCAGATCAACGCGCGGATGGATCTCCGTCAGCCGCTCACCCGCGCCGACGTCATCGCCGAACGATGCGGTGTCCGCCCACTCGTGGTCGCCGCCGGCGGGAGCGACCAGACCGACGTCGACTGGACCAAGCTCAGCCGCAAGCACGCAATTGAGACCGACCACCGTGAACGGACCGTCACGATCTTCGGCGGCAAGCTGACCGATTGCCTCAACGTCGGTGAAGAGGTGGCCGACGCCATCGAAGAGCTCGGCATCCCGCTCGAGCGCGACCTGCACAACTGGTACGGCGAGCCCTCTAAACAGACCCGAGCCGAGTTCTACCGCCAGGCCAAGGCGATGGACCTCGACAGCTACCGCACGAAGAAGGACGTCGAGCCACTGACCGACCGACTGTGGCGACGCTACGGACGACGAGCGTTTCCGATGCTCGATGCGATACGCGCCGACTCGGCGATGGCCGAGGACATCATGGGTTCGGCGGACTACATCCGCATCGAACTGCACACGGCTGCGGAGTCCGAGATGGTGACCAAGCTCGACGACTTCCTCCGTCGCCGCTCGAAGATCGACTTGGTGGTGCCGCGCGCCGACATCGACGCCTCGCCGGGTCTGCGCGAGGTCGCCGAAATCCTGTTCGGCGGCGATGCCGACCGACGCCTCGCCGAGTACTTCGGCGGGGCCGATGCGGTGCCCGTCCCACTTCGGCCGGCGGCGACTGCCTGACTGCGTGGCGCCCCACAATGACACCGCAGAACCACACCACCAGCGACCTCTGATGGGCGTACTCGACACCGTCCGAGGATGGTTTTCCGGGGAACCGGCGCTGTTCGATCCGTCGTGGGAGCCGCTGCTCACCCGGGAGTTCGATCACTGGTCGAGCCTGAACGCCGGCGAGCTGGCGCGCATGCGCATGCTCGTGGCCCGGTTCGTGCACGACGTGCGCTGGGAACCGTCGAACGGGTTCGAGCTGACCGACGAAGTGCGCGTCTTGATCGCAGCCCAGGCGTCGATGTTGCTGCTCGGTCTCGAACTCGACGAGTACCCCCAGCTCACCTCGGTGATCGTGCATCCGTCCACCGTGCGGCTGCGTGGCACACACGCGGTGGGTGGCGGCGTGATGTCGTCGGGCACCCAGACGTTGGCCGGACAGGCGCACTTCAAGGGCCCAGTGATCTTGTCGTGGTCGGCGACCAAGCGCGGCGCCAAACATCCCGAGGCCGGAAACAACGTCGTGTACCACGAGTTCGCCCACCAGCTCGACATGCTCGACGGTGTCACCGACGGAACGCCGCCACTCGATGACCAAGCCGCCCGCGAGCGCTGGGTCGCCGTGTGCACCGCGGCCTACGACACCGTGCGCGCCGAGGGCTCGCCGGTGCTGCGTCCGTATGCGGGCACGAACCCAGCCGAGTTCTTCGCCGTGGCCACGGAGGTGTTCTTCAATCGCCCCGTCGATCTCTGCGACCACGAGCCCGAGCTGTATGCCGAGCTCCGCGGGTTCTATCGCCAGGACCCAGCCACGCGCCACCGCAACCGCCATGAGCGACGACACGGCAGCTGGTAATCGGCGGCAGCCCGGCACGCGCCGTTGCGTGCGACCCTGAGTGGCCCGCAGACACCAGCAACGCATGGAGCCTGCTCAGGTCCCGAACAGGTAGCGCTCGCCATCGTGCACTCATGAGCAGCAGCAGTTCCACGTGTGCCCTCGTCGAGCAGCCGGATCCCCAGCGTGTCCCCGAATCGACATGTCGGGCGTCAACCGGCTGGCTGAGCAGATCGACATCAAGGGCCTGCCGTCGGTGGAACGCGACGTGGTGGAGCTGGCGCACGACGTCGCTCCCACCGAGGTGAGCCCGACGCTCGTGGCAGTGGTGCGCGACAGCGAGGCTGCCAGAGTTGGCGCCTTTGGCCTCCTCGCCTGCCAGATCGACCGGCTGCGGGCCGCATCACCACGCTCGAGCAGTCGGCATCGAATCGACCGCCAACGCATCATCCCTGCTCAGCGAGCACATCTCGCAGTGTGACACCCCCTCGTCACCATGATGAGCATGACGACAACCCCCGACTCCAACGCCCAACCCGAGCAGCTCGAATTCCTGCTCCCCGCCTCACACGTCAGCGCCCGTTTCCGGCTCAGCGCGGCAACTCGGCGGCGCGGCCTGCGCCACATCGCCGAAATCCGCAGGCAGCTCGACGGCGCCCACGACGACCAGCGCGCCGCCTGAACTGCGCCGTCAGCGGGCGGTGGGCGACAGGTCGCGCACGCCCTGCCAGAAGTCGAGGTCCGGATCGAGCGGAAGGATCGCCAACGTGCTCGTCGTCACGCCGTTGTCGAAGTACTCCTGGATCCGCGCCCGACACTGTTCGGGAGTGCCGTGTACGACCAGTTCGTCGACGACCTCGTCGGGGATCTCGGCCAGCGCCGCCTTGCGGTCACCGGCACCCCACGCGTCCCACATGCCCTGCAGCTGCTCGCTGCGTCCGAGCCAGCGATGGAACTCGGCGTACACCGGCACGTTGAGGTACGCCGCGATCGCGAACTTGGCCGCCCCCCGCACCACCTCGGTGTTGTCGCTCGGGCAACAGAAAATGCGGGCGACGATCTCTTTGTCGTCGCCACCTCCGGCAGCCTGCACGATCGGTGCGACCGTGGCCACGTCGGTCGGCGAGAGCCAGTTGATGATCGCTCCGTCGGCCTCGCGACCGGCGAGGCGCAACATGCCTTCACGAAGTGCGGCGACGAGGATCTGTGGTGGCTGCTCTGGGCGCACGCCCAGGCGGAAGCCGTTGACCTCGAACGTGTCGTAGGCGTGCTTGACCTTCTCGCCGGAAAGCGCATCTTTCAGAAAGCGCACCACATCGCGCACCTTTTTGTACGGCTCCTCGAAGGGCACACCGTTCCACCGCTCGACGATCACGTTGCTCGACGATCCGATACCGATCGCGAACCGACCCGGCGCAGCGTCGGCCATCGAGGCGACACTCTGGGCCATGCACGCCGGAGCCCGCGTGTAGGCCGGGACGATCGCTGTACCGAGCCGCAACCGAGGTTCCCACGCGGCCGCCATCGCCAGGGGGGTGAACGCGTCGGCACCGTCGGACTCGGCCGACCAGATGTCGGTGTATCCCATGTCGGCCAGTTCGACCAGCTTGTCGCGCTGCGCGTGCAGCGGTCCGGGGAGCGGGACAGTCATGCCGGGGCGGTTCGGGAGCGTCATTCCAGCGACACTAGGTGCAGCCCGCCACGCCCGCCGACCCGGCACGGACGGATCAGCGACGGCGACGGCGCACGATCACGCTCTGGCTGGCGGTGGCCAGCAGGGTGCCGTCTTCGGCGAACATGTGCACCAGGCCGTGCCCGAATCCGCGCTGCACCATGTGTACGCGGACATCCATCAGCACCCACTCTGTGGGTACCAAACGCCCGACGCGCAACGTGTTGTCGAGGCTATTGCCACCGCCGCGAACGCCCAGGCTCTGGCCGATACCCATCGGAACGAAGTCGCCGAGCACGGCCAGCGTGGCGGCATCGACGCCGCTGATCACGTCGGGAAGCCGCGCCCACAACATCGTCTGACCGTCGCTGTGTGTGCCGTCGAGATCATCGTGGGTGCGTCCCTTGACCAACCGCTGCTCGAGCCGCTCGTTGATCGACCCGGACCAGTCGCTCGAGCGCGATCGCGGCGGACAGTCGGCGGGTGCGGGCACGTTCGAGGGCATCGACTCCCATTGCCCAGCAGCGTCGATCGCTCGATCGCCGAGTGCCGCGTTCACGGTGAGGATCTCGCGGTCCGCGACGTGACACACCGCTCGTGCCTGGGAGATCTGATGACCGGCGACCACCACGGTGACGTCGACGTCGACGACCTCGCCGGGCTGCGCGTACGACAGGTACTGCGCAGTGGCCCACACGCACTGACGGCCGGTCGTTCCCTCCAATGCGGCGATGGCTGCACCCAGACCGCACCCGCCGAACAGGAATCCGCCGGTGGTCGATACACCCGGCGTGACCGGCAAGGTCCAGCGGAACTCGTTGTGCGTCGGCTCGAGACCGAGGAACTGCCGGGAATCCATTGACGCGCACCGTAGCGGTGGCCCACCCCACGACCTCTCGGCGTCCGACCTCAAACGCCCGGCGGTGATTGCCTAACGTCGCCCCATGACCACCGACAGCACCACACACGCCGACATTCGCCGACCGACCGGCGACGCATGGCAAGGCGATGTGGTCGGCCTGGTCGAGGCCTTCCGCTCCGGACAACGATCGCCGAGCGAAGAGCTCGCGGCGTGTTACGACGCCATCGACCGCAGCGACCTCAACGCCATGTCGTACGAAAACCGAGACGCAGCGATGAGCGCTGCTGCCGCAGCCGATGTGTCGCTGCCGTTCGGCGGGGTGCCACTCGGGGTGAAAGAACTCGACGCGGTCGAGGGATGGCCGTACAACAGCGCCTCGGTACCGCTGCGCGACGAGGTGGCCGACCACACCTCCACCATGGTGCAGCGCATCGCTGCAGCTGGGGCTGTGCTCGCCGGTCAAACGACCGCCAGCGAATTCGGCGGCGTCAACGTCACCCGCACCAAGCTCCACGGCACGACCCACAATCCGTGGGGATACGGCCACACGCCAGGTGGCTCGTCCGGCGGCTCCGCCGCGGCGGTCGCCGGTGGCCTGTTGCCGATCGCCACGGGCGGCGACGGGGGCGGGTCGATCCGTATCCCTGCGGGATTCACCAACCTCGTCGGCTTGAAGGGCACGTTCGGGCGCATCCCTCGTGGCCCGCAGGCGACCTATGGCAACCTCACCGTGTCGATTGGATGCATGGCGCGCTCGGTGCGCGACACCGCACGCTGGTTCGACGTCGCCAACGGGCACGACGCCAGCGACCCGCTCAGCCTGCCGCGTGTCGAAGGGTGGGAGCGCAACCTCGGCACACACCTCGACGCGCTGCGCAACATGAAGGTTGCCCTCGCGGCCGATTGGGGCAACGCGGCTGTCTCGCCGGTGATGTGGGAGCTCCTACACGGCGCCGCCAGCGACCTGATCGACGACTGCGGGCTCACGCTCGTGGACGACATCGACACGACGTTGCCGCGGATGGGCGCGGCCTGGTCGATCTCGGGGACGATCGCCATCGAGGCGAAACTCGGCGACAAGTGGCCGGACTGCGCCGACGATCTCACTCCTGAGATGCGCTTCGGACTCGAGTCGACCGTCGGCAAGTACAACGCGGAAGCACGAGCCAAGATCGAACGCCGCCGGATGGAGCTCAACGACGCGATGGCTCGCATCTTCGACCCGGTCGACGGCGTCGACTTCGTGATCACCGCCAGCAACCCCGACGTTGCCTTCGATGCCGACGGACCCTTGCCGTCGGTGTTCGGCGGCGTCGAGGCCGGTGCCGGCAACAACGGCAAGCTGACCTTCCCGGCCAACCTGCACGGCAATCCGGCGATCTCTATCCCGGCCGGCTTCCTCGACGGGCTGCCGATCGGGCTCCAGGTGGTCGGCCGCCACTTCTCCGAGGAGCTGCTCCTCGATCTCGCTCTGACCGTCGAGCGCAATCGTCCGTGGCCGCTCACGACGGGGTCGGGCACCCTGGCGGGCTGACACCTCCGGCGCCCCGACCCTCCCGATGCTCACTCCGCTCGCCCGACCCAACCCGGCCACGGGCCGTCAACCGCGACGACGACGCCATCGCCGAGGCGATCGAGCTCGTCGGACTCACCGACTTCGCCAACCGCGATGGCGACACGCTGTCGGGTGGCGAACGTCAACGCGCCTGGTTGGCGTTGGCGCTGGCCCAGGAGACGCCGGTGTTGGCGCACGACGAGCCGACGACTTTTCTCGACATCGGCCACCAGTGGGAGGTGCTCGAACTCGTCCGCCGGTTGAATGTCGAGCGTGGCCTGACGGTGTTGATGGTGCTGCACGACCTCAACCACGTGGCCACGTTCTCCGAGCAGATGTTCGTGTTGCGCGCTGGGCGAGTCGTTGCCAGCGGTGACCCGTGGTCGGCGCTGACCGTCGAGCTCCTGCGCGACGTCTTCGGCGTCGAGGCGTCCGTCGTCCCCGACCCAACGAGCACGTGAGGCCGTGCTCCGCCGTTGCGACAGTCGGTGCCTGGCACCTGATGTCGTAGGCGCCGTCACGTCACGAGCGCTCCGGCCGCTGACCGACGCGCCCGCATTGGCTACGTTCGCACCCATGAAGGTTGCGCTGACCGTCAACGACTTCCTGCGCCGCGCAGAGCTGGTGTATCCCGACCGTACGGCGATCATCGATGAGCCCGATCAACCTGCCGCATCGTGGGAGTCGATCGACTATCGCGAGATGGCTCGACGGGCCAGGGCGATCGCCGCCGGCCTCGACGCACTGGAGATCGCTCGCGGCGAGCGGGTGGCGATGGTCAGCCACAACTCCGCTCGACTCCTCACCGCCTTGTTCGGCGTGTCCGGCTCCGGACGAGTGCTCGTCCCGATCAACTTCCGGCTCGTCGCCGAAGAGGTGCGCTACATCGTGGAGCACTCCGGTGCCCGCATCCTCCTGGTCGACCCCGAGCTGGCCGACGCGATGGCCGACGTCGAGTGCGAGCGCAAGCTGATCATCGGCAGCGAAACCGACATGGAGCTGATGCGCTACGACGTCGAACCCGAGCCGTGGGAGGCCGACGAAGACGCCACCGCCACGATCAACTACACCTCCGGGACCACGGCGCGACCGAAAGGCGTGCAGTTGACGCATCGCAACGTGTGGCTCAACGCCACCGTGTTCGGATGGCACATGGGGGTCAACGACCGCGACGTGTACCTGCACACGCTCCCGCAGTTCCACTGCAACGGCTGGGGGATGCTGTACGCCGTCACCGGGATGGGTGCGACCCACGTGATCCAACGCAAGGTCGACGGAGTCGAAATCCTCAACCGAGTGGAGCGGCATGGCGTGACCTTGATGTGTGGCGCTCCGGCGGTGCTCAACGCGATTCTCGACGCCGCCGCCGATTGGGACGGGCCGATCCCCGGTCGCGACCGCGTCCGCATCGTGGTCGCCGGTGCGCCGCCACCGACGCGCACCATCGAGCGGTGCGAGACCGAGCTCGGGTGGGAGTTCGTGCAGATCTACGGTCTCACCGAGACCACGCCGGTGATCACGATGAACCGCAGCCGCTCCGAGTACGACGACCTCTCCCCCGCCGACCGGGCGGCCAAGCTCAGTCGAGCCGGAGCCCCCGTCGTCGGTTGCACGATGGACGTCAGCAACGACGGCGAGATCCTTGCCCGCGGCAACATGATCATGGGCGGCTACTGGGAACAGCCCGAGGCCACGGCCGCAGCGATCTACGACGACTTCTTCCACACAGGCGACGGCGGGATCATCGACGACGACCACTACGTGGTGATCTCCGACCGCAAGAAGGACGTGATCATCTCCGGCGGCGAGAACGTGTCGTCGATCGAGGTGGAAGATGCGCTGTTCCAACACCCCGACGTGACCGAGGTGGCGGTCATCGGCATCCCCGACGAGAAGTGGGGCGAGCTGGTGACGGCACTCGTCGTGACCACTCCGGGCAGCACCTTGGCCGAGGCCGATCTGATTGCGTTCGCCAAGGAGCGACTGGCGGGCTACAAGTGCCCCAAACGCGTCGAGTTCCGCGACGAGCTGGCCCGCACCGCCACCGGCAAGCTGCAGAAGTTCAAGCTCCGCGAACCCTTCTGGGCCGACCGCGAGAAGTCCATCAACTAGTCGAAAAACCGGGGATTCTCTGCGAAATCCGCACGTTGTCGCGGACAGAATCGACCGCGACCGCAGAATCGCGGGCTTGACGGTACGAACGTCGCAGCCGCAGCTACCGTCGTCCCGCATGTCGAGGCGGACACGGCATCATCCCGGCGTGCTCTTCACGACCGTACTCGCGGGTGCGCTCATCGCTACGTGGACACTCATCGGCGGGAGTGCATCAACCCCTGCCGCCGCAACGAACACGAGTGACGTCACCCCTGCGGTGGCGGCCGGCGGCAACCACACGTGTGCCTTGACCGCGGCCGGAGCGGTGATGTGCTGGGGTAGCGACGAGTTCGGGCAGCTCGGGAACGGAGCAGCGACGGAGAACGTCTCTGCCCCGACCGGTCCAGTTGTGTTGCCACAGGTCGACGGCGCTCCGACCACCGCCACTGCAATCGCAGCCGGCGAGAGCCACACGTGCGCCATCTTGAGCACCGGCGATGTCTCCTGCTGGGGCCAGAACGACGTCGGACAGCTGGGCCTGGGAGCCAGCGGTGGCGACACCGAATCCTCGCCCGCCGGACCGGTGCTGCTGCCATCGGCGGCGGGCGACTCGACGACCGCCACGGCGATCTCGGCCGGATCCAGCCACACGTGTGTCATCTTGAACACCGGCGCCATCACCTGTTGGGGGTCGGATTCGAGCGGACAGCTCGGCAATGGCGACGACAACGAGAACGATCCCTCGCCGTCGGTCCCGCTGACGCTCCCGGACGATCGGGCCGCCATCGACGTCAGCGGCGGCCGTGAGCACACCTGCGCAGTCCTGGACAACGGCGATGTCACCTGCTGGGGTGCCGACGCAGACGGGCAACTCGGGAACGGACCGGGCGGCGCCAACGTGACCGCTCCGTCGGGAGTCGTCACACTGCCCGACGGGGCCGCTGCGCTGGAGATTTCGGCCGGCACCGCACACACCTGCGCACGGCTGAACGGTGGCGCGCTGACATGCTGGGGCGCGGACTTCTTCGGGCAACTCGGCAACGGCGCATTGGGACCCACCGACGCGCCGTCTGGAACCATCGATCTCGGCACGAACACCGCCCTCGGTGTGGCGGCGTCTGCCGGCCACACCTGTGCCGTGCTCAACGGCGGTGCGGTGACGTGCTGGGGCGACGACTCGTTCGGCCAGCTCGGCAACGGGCCCGGTAACCGAGACATCGTTGTGCCGACCGGAACCGTCGCCCTTCCAGGTGGTGCGTCGGCAACCTCGGTCGCCCTCGGCCCCGCGCATAGCTGCGCGCAGCTCGCAGACGGCGACATCACCTGCTGGGGGTCGGATGGATCGGGTCAGCTCGGGATCGACGGGGACGGCACCGACGTGGCTGCCCCGGTCGACGTCGTCGCACTTCCTGCGACTGTGCACCCCGCGCCGTCACCGTCACCGTCACCGCCACCGCCACCGTCACCGTCACCGTCACCGCCACCGTCACCGCCTGCGCCTGCGCCTGCGCCTGCGCCTGCGCCGACCGATGATGTGGGGATCGTGACGGTCGCTCCGGGCCGGCTGATTGAGACCCGGTCCGGTCTGTCCACCGTCGATGACCAGCAGAACGGGATCGGTCGCCGCGCCGCCCGACAAGTGACCACGGTCAACGTGTGGAACCGCGCCGGCGTCCCGACCGGCGCCACAGCAGCGTTGGTCAACATCGGTGCGGTCAACCCAGCGTTGCAGGGATTTATCACCGCCTACCCCTGCGATGCCGACCAACCCGACGCATCAACGCTCAACTACGCCGCCGGCCAAACGATCTCCAACGGCGCAGCCATCGCCCTCTCCCCCACGGGCACCTTGTGTGTGTACACGCATCGGGCAATGGACCTCATCGTCGACGTCACCGGCTACACCCCCGCCGACTCCGTCGTCGACACCAACACCCCTGTGCGACTGTTGGAGACCCGACAAGGCCTCACCACGATCGACGGCGAGAGCGAAGGAATCGGGCAACGCCAGGCCCGGCAGGTCACCGCCGTACAGGTCACCGGACGAGCCGGCATCGACCCCACGGCAACCGCCGCGATCTTGAACATCGCCGCGATCAACCCCGTACTCCAAGGGTTCATCACTGTGTTTCCGTGCGGCGCCGACCGCCCGGAAGCGTCCACGTTGAATTACGCCGCCAGGCAAACCATCGCCAACGGCGGCATCTTCGCCCTCTCCAGCTCGGGCACCATCTGCATCTACACCCACCGCGCCATGGACCTCGTCGTCGACGTCACCGGCTCCATCCCCGACACCGACGCCGTCAACCCCATCAACCCCGCCCGGTTCCTCGAAACACGACAAGGCCTCACCACCTTCGACGGACAGAGCAAAGGCATCGGCCAACGGGCCGCACGGCAGGTCACCACCCTGCAGATCGCCGGCCGCGGCACGATCCCCAACGACGCCACCAGTGCGATCTTGAACATCGCCACCATCAACCCCGCACTCCAAGGATTCATCACCACGTACCCCTGCGACGTGCGGCAGCCCGACGCCTCCACCCTCAACTACGCCGCCGGGCAAACCATCGCCAACAACGCCGTCATCGCGCTCTCGCCTACCGGCACCATCTGCATCTACACCCACCGCCAAATGGACCTCATCGTCGACATCACCGGCTGGACCTAGGTTCAACCCGAAATACCGGGAAAGACGTGCGCAATTCGCACGTCACCGCGAACAGAACCGCCAAACGCAGGGTGCGCCGGCCGTATCGTCCGGCTGCGAGCTCGACCGCTACCGTCACTGCAGCCAAACGAATGGAGGCGTGATGATCAAAGTCAGCGTGATGTACCCCAAGGGCGACGACACGACGTTCGACATCGAGTACTACAAGACGACGCACATGGACATCGTCGAGCGGACGATGAAGCCGTCGAAGATCGAGATCGACAGCGGCAACGACGGGCCGTACGTCGCCATCGGTCACCTCTACTTCGACTCGCCTGAGGCTCTCGCGGCCGGTATGGGCGGCAGTGAAGAGGCAATGGCTGACCTCGCCAACTTCACCAACGCCGCGCCCGCAATGCAGATGTCAGAAGTCTTCGAGCGCTGAGACTTCCGACCCGCTATTCGAGCGTGGCGTAGTTGGTCGAGCGGTCGGCGTTGCGCTCGCCGACTACCGATGCGGTGCACTCGGCGAGATCGGCGAGGTAGTCGTCGATCACGCCGGTGTTCGTGTTCGAGATCGTCGAGTGAAGGCTGTCGGGTGGTGTCTGGCGGTCGTGGAACCAGCCCCGTTCGAGCAACGCGTCGCCAAGGGCGAACATGTCGATCTCGGGCTGGAAAGACGGGTCGGCCGCGAGCGCCGCCAGATGGAACTGCCCGTCGCCGAGCACCTGGATGCCGTCGATGCCGGCCACGCCGGCGCGGAACCGGTCGGCGTTGTCCAACGTGTGGCGCGTGAGATCGACGTAACCATCGACACCGAGGTGGGCAATCACCGCCCAGGCACAGGCCATCGGCAGACCCGACCGCGTGCCCTGCATGTTCGGCGAGGCATAGAAGCCGCCGAGCCATCGATCGAACACGAACGTCTGGTACTTGCGCGACTGCTTGGTGCGGTGCAGCACGACCGACACGCCCTTCGGCGCATAACCGAGTTTGTGAATGTCGGCCGAGATCGTCGTGACCCCAGGGACTCGGAAGTCCCACGGCGTGACGTCGCGGCCGAGCATCTCCGCAAACGGCAACACGAACCCGCCCATGCACGCATCGACGTGGCAATTGGCGCCCACCGATTCGGCGAGTGCGGCGATCGCCCCGATGTCGTCTTGCACGCCCTGCGGGTATTGCGGCGCCGACCCCACCACCACGGCGGTGTTCGGCCCGACGAGCTCGGCCATCGCATCGACGTCCGCTGTCCAGTCGGCACGCACGGGCGCCGTGCGCACGGTCAGGCCGAAGTTGTGGGCTGCCTTGTGGAACGCGGCGTGGGCCGACTCGGCCAGCACGATCTCGGGTTCGGTGATGCCGCGTTCGGCCGCTGCTCGCTCACGCGCTGCGAGCACCGAGCACAAGATCGACTCGGTGCCGCCGCTGGTGAGGAATCCCGCTGCCGGCCCCTCTTCGAGGTCGCTGCCGTGCAGCAGATCGGCGGTCCAATTGACGACCTCTCGCTGGATCGCGCCAAGCGAGGGGAATGCGTTGGTGTTCAGTGCATTCTCGTGGAGGTACAACCGCGCTGCTTGGTCGGCGACCTCGTGCACCCCGGGCCCGCCGTTGTACACCATCCCGAACGTCTTGCCGTCGGCCCAACGGACGTCGTTGGCTCGCTTGTCGGTCAGCTCAGCGATGACGTCGTCGACACCGCGCCCGGATTGTCCCAGTCCTGCCATTTGCGCAGTCTCCCACGCGCCACGATCACCATCGGATCCTTGCCGCCACGACGCCCACGGATCTGCGGCGAGCGAACACGCCACCTGTGGGCCACTTCCCTCACCGATGACGAACACACACCACCATCGGTGAGTGAACACGCCACCTGTGGGCCGCTTCGCGCACCGCAGCAGCGCCTCGAGCCGTAAGGTGCCGGCCGTGCAGCTCTCCCAACTCCGTGTGTTCACCGAACCCCAGCAAGGTGCGTCGTACGACGACCTCCTCAGCGTTGCCCAGCGCGCCGAGGCGCTGGGCTTCGACGCCTTCTTCCGATCGGATCACTGGCTCAAGATGGGTGACGCCGACGGGCTCCCCGGGCCGACCGACGCATGGGTCACCCTCGCCGGACTGGCCCGCGATACCGAGCGCATCCGCCTCGGCACGCTCGTCACCTCAGCGACGTTCCGCTACCCCGGTCCACTCGCCATTTCGGTCGCCCAGGTCGATCAGATGTCGGGTGGCCGCGTCGAACTCGGCCTCGGCGCGGGATGGTACGAGCAGGAACACACCGCCTATGGCCTCCCGTTCCCTCCGCTCGGCGAGCGTTTCGATCGACTCGAAGAGCAACTCGAGATCATCACCGGCATGTGGTCGACGCCGACCGGCGAGACGTACTCGTTCGACGGCGCGCACTACCCCGTCACCGACTCTCCTGCGCTCCCGAAGCCGGCCCAAGCGCGCGTCCCGTTGATCATTGGAGGCGGCGGACCGAAGCGCACCCCCGCATTGGCCGCGCGCTTCGCCACCGAGTTCAACACGCCCTTCGTGCCCCGCGAGTTCTTCTCGGCCCAATCCGATCGAGTGCGCGCCGCCTGCGAAGCGATCGATCGCGATCCCGGTGAGATCACGTTCTCGGCTGCGCTCGTGCTGTGCTGCGGTGCCGACGATTCAGAAGTCGCACGTCGAGCCGAGGCGATTGGCCGTGAGCCCGACGAGTTGCGCACCAACGGCGCGGCTGGCACGCCTGCGGAGGTCGCCGAGACGCTGGCGGCGTGGACGGCGGCGGGCGCGGATCGGATCTACCTGCAGGTGCTCGACCTCACCGACCTCGACCACCTCGACCTGGTCGCTGCCGAAATCGCCACGCCCTGACGCCCCTCATCACCGGTGAGGCACACGGCCCCCTGTGGACCACTTCCCTCCCCGCTGCGGGTGACCCTCGGCCTAGGGTGCGGCGATGAGCGCAGAGCATCGGGGGACTGCGAGCGATCCTGCAGCGCCGACGGTGGTGTACCCGGCGCGCACGATCGTCACCGGCAACCCATCGAACCCACGGGCCGAGGCGGTCGCCGTGCGCGAGGGCCGAGTGCTCGCCGCGGGCAGCCTTGATGAGTGCCAGGCGTGGGGGGCCCACGACATCGACGACCGCTTCGCCGATCTCGTGCTCACCCCCGGGATGATCGAAGCCCACGGACACACGCTGGAGGGCGCGTTCGCATCGCTCCCGTACGTCGGCTGGTTCGACCGCCACCGTGTCGACGGTGGCACGTCTCCTGGGATTCGCAGCTACAGCGCGCTCCTCGATCGGCTGCGCGAGCTCGTTGCCGCCGAGCCCGGCTCGACCGAGCCGCTGGTGGTCGGCGGGTTCGACCCGATCTACTTCGAGGACGAGGAGCGGCTGACGTGCCACCACCTCGACGAGGTGTCGACCACGCGACCGATCTTCGTGTTTCACGCCAACGCCCACTTGGCGACCGTGAACACCGCAATGCTCGACCGCCACGAGATCACACGCGACGCCACCACCCCTGGGGTTGCCCGCAGCCCCGACGGCGAACCGAACGGCGAGCTGCACGAACAGCCGGCGATGATGCTGGCCCGCTCGGGCCTCGCGGTGATCGGCAACAAGATGAACGACCCCCAGGCGCTGCGCGACCTCGGCCAGATCTGCGCCAACCAGGGCGTCACCATGCTCTGTGACCTGTTGAGCCCGGGACTGACGCGCCCGGACGAGCCCGCCAAATGGCACGACGTGGTCGACGATCCCGCTTACCCGGCACGGCTACTTCAGCGCCATGTGGCCGCGATGGCGCCGGGCGAGTTCGACTGGGAGGAGTCTGCCGAGCTGCTGGTGCAACTCCGCCGTGACGACACCGACAAGCTGCGCACCGCGGGCATCAAAATCGTGCTCGACGGATCGATCCAGGGCTTCACCGCCAAGATGGACTGGCCCGGCTACTACACCGGGACCGATCACGGCCTGTGGGTCGTGGCCCCCGACCAGCTCTACGACATCGCCGCGCCCTTCCACCGCCGAGGCGTCAACATCCATGTGCACTGCAATGGCGACCTCACCATCGATCTGTGGATCGACACCGTCGAACGGTTGCTGATCGAACATCCCTGGCTCGACCATCGTCACACGGTGCAGCACAGCCAGCTGACCACCGCGGCGCAGTTCCGTCGCATGGCCAAGCTCGGGATGTGCGCCAACATCTTCTCCAACCACATCTGGTACTGGGGTGACCAGCATCACGACCTGACGGTCGGCCCAGAGCGGGCGCGACGACTGGAAGCGGCGGCGACCGCAGCACGCGAAGGCGTGTCGTTCTCGCTGCACTCCGACGCCAACGTGACCCCGCTCGGCCAGCTGCACGTGATGTGGTGCGCCGTCAACCGGGTCACGCCGTCAGGTCGGATACTCGGTGAACACGAGCGGATCTCGGCGGAGCGAGCGCTGCAGGCGGTCACGCTCGATGCTGCGTACCAGCTCCATCTCGACGGAGAGTTCGGCACGATCGAGTGCGGCAAAGCCGCCGACTTCACGGTGCTCGGCGACGACCCGCTCGCCGTCGATCCAATGGCGCTTCGCGACATCCCCGTCTGGGGCACCGTGATCGGCGGACTCCCGTTCGCCGCCGCGAGCTAGACCGGCTCGGCCGAGCACAACTCGATCGACACGAGCACCGACTCGTCGATCATCGCCTGTGACGGCTGGACGTCGCTGCGTCGCCCGACGCGCTGCACCTCCACGACCGACCCGTCATCGAGCGACACGAGTCCCTTGGCGCGCACCACCGCTGGACCCAAACCGTCGAGCAGTGCATCGAGCACCGCCCGCGAGACGGGCTCCACCGAGCGCCACGTCGATGTCGTGTAGAGGTCGCCGAGCTCGTGCCCTCGCGAATCGAGCGACGGTCGCGGGTCGTCGATCCCCAGGATCGCCATGGCCGGCACGTCGCCACGCACCGCAGTGATCAACGGCGCATCGGTGACGTGCGCGACGACGTCGGACGCTGCGCGTGCGCCTGCCGCGTCGACTCGATCGGTGTTGGTGAGCACCACGAGGTCGGCACCCTGGAGCTGACGACGGACCTCGTCGCCGACGTACCGATCGTCGAGCGAGTCACGGACCGACACTGCTGTGGCCAGCACGACCACACCCCCCTGTCGAAATGGCGGCACCGTGCCCCAATGGGCGACCACCGCCGGATCGGCGACGCCGC
>JABSQH010000020.1 GCA_013213745.1 Ilumatobacteraceae bacterium
CTGAACGAGATGTCGCCGAGCTGGAGCATGCGCAGCGGCACGGTCACGATGACGTGGTCGGCCTCGTGCAGCCCTGCGTTGCTGTCGGTCAGGACAACCGGGCCGTCGAGACTGTGATCGATCTCGACGATTGGCGTGTCGTCGTCGATTGCGTCGGCGATGCCCAGGAGTACGAAGGTCTCGTAGAAGTCGAGCCAGCTCGATCCGACGAACTTGCTGTCGACATCGAAGATGATCGGTTTGATCGGCACTGTGACGATGCCGTCGTCGACGTACGCGACCTCGTCGTCGTCGGTGTACTGCACAAGCTCAGAGGTGACCTCGACGTCGTCGTCAGCGCTCACCAGCTCCCTCGCTGCCGGCCGACGTCGACGGAGTCGCAGCGTCGCTCGGCATCGGCACCGACGGGCAACCGAATGCGACGGGAGCGTGAGAAGCGATCTCCGCCGTCAAGAAACGCCGTGATCACTTCAACGAGCAGCCCGTACGGGATTCGAACCCGTGCCGCCACCTTGAGAGGGTGGTGTCCTAGGCCACTAGACGAACGGGCCAAGTGGCGATCGCCGACGATATCAGCCGGTGGCAGCGGTCCCACCGGCTGACGGGCGGAGATCAACCAGGGCTGAGCTCGGTGCCGGCTGGCGTGCGCACAAGGCCCCGATACGCCTCGAGGGCGCTCTGGCCATGGGCCACGCAGCGGTGGATCTCGGCGCTGATCGGTAAGTCGATGTCGTAGCGATCGGCGAGGCTCATGACGACCTTGGCCGTCTTGATGCCCTCGGCCACTTGGTCCATCTCTTCGATGATCTCCTCCACCGTCTTGCCCTGCCCGATCCGCTCACCAACGAAACGGTTGCGGCTCTGCGGACTGATGCAGGTGGCCACGAGGTCACCCATGCCGGCGAGTCCGGCGAACGTCTCGGGCCGACCACCCATTGCGACACCGAGTCGCGTCAGCTCGGCGAGACCACGGGTGATCACCATTGCCCGCGTGTTGTCGCCGGCGCCGATCCCGTCGGCCATCCCGGAGGCGATGGCGATCACGTTCTTCAACGCACCACCCATCTCACAGCCGATCACGTCGTCGCTCGTGTAGACGCGAAACACCGGCGAGGAAAAGATCGGCTGCACACGTTCGGCCATCGCCAAGCTCGGAAATGCGACGACGGCTGCGGCGGCAAAGCCGTCGAGCACCTCCTTGGCGAGGTTCGGACCCGTCAGGAGCCCGACCGGATGGTCGGGGAGCTCCTCTTCGATCACTTGCGTCATCCGCAACTCGGTCGACGGCTCGAGTCCCTTCGCGAGTGACACGATCGGCGCGCCCGGTTGAACGTGCGGACGAATCTCCGCCAGCGTGTCGCGATACCCACGGGAGGGCACCCCCAACACGATCACATCGGCCTCGGCGACGGCTGCGTCGAGATCACCGGTGGCGACCAACTCGGGGTGTAACTCGTACCCCGACAGGTAACGGGGATTCTCGTGCCGCTCGTTGATCGCCTCGACCACCTCAGGTCGTCGGCTGTGCAACGTGGTCGGCACATGCCATGCACAGAGATGAGCGACCGTGGTCCCCCACGATCCGCCACCGATGACAACGATTCGATCCCCCATGCGTGAACCCCCTGGTTGGGGAGCATAGATCGAATGCGGACCAGCAAGATCGACGGGCGATCAGCACTGTCGCTTGGCTGGGGTGAGAGGAATCGAACCCCTAATTACAGAACCAGAATCTGCTGTGTTACCTGTTACACCACACCCCAAGGGCGACGCCGGAGTGTAGCTGCGGAAGGGTGCGCAACCACCGGGAGGGTTCAGCCAGCAATCCCGCTCAACCGATCGAACCCGATGATCCGTCCGACGGCGACGCCACCGGCTTCTCGGAGGTGACGCTGCAGGCTGCTCGAGCCGGTGACGATCGACGTGGGCGTCGACGACACGTAGGCATCGAGGCCTGCATCGTCGGCGATCAGCTTGGCGCGCAACGCGTGATACGGGTCGGTGACGATCAGCACCGACGAGTCGTCCGGGAGAAGCTGAGCGACACCGTCGAGCGACTCGATCGTCGACCGGCCGGCGTTCTCCAACACGATCGCTTCCTCGGGCACTCCTCGCTCGATGAGGTAGGCCGCGCTGGCCTCGGCTTCGGTGAACCGGTCCGCAGGCTGCTTGCCGCCGGTCACCACGACCGTGTCGGTCAACCCCTCCGGCCACAACGCCACGACGTGATCGAGGCGCGCCGCCAGCTGCGGCGACGGTCGTCCGTCGTACTGCGCCGCCCCCATCACGACGATGGCGTCGACCGGCCGCGCCTCGTCGGCACGTCCCGTCGACCACACCTGCCACAAGGAGAACGCGTAATACACCGCACCCACGGCAAGCAGCCCGACCACGGCGCCGGCCAGCCACCACCATCGCGACCGACGAGCGGACTGCGCCGGGGGTATCGCCGAGGCCTTCGCCCGTACGATCGGCTGCTCGTCGGTGATCGGCAGCGGCGTGGGAGCGGTATCGATCGCCGCGCCCGTCGAAGTCTCGCTGCCGAGGTCGTTCATCAGCCTGATCCGAACCTCGGTCGGGCGACCGCCAGGCGGCGCAACGTTTCGTCGCGCCCGAGCTCTTCGAGTGACTCGAACAACGGTGGGCCGACCGATCGGCCCGTAATCGCCACCCGCACCGGCGCCTGAGCCTTGCCGAGTTTGATTCCGTACGTCGTCATCACCCGCTCGTACTCGGACTTGAGCACATCGGTGCGCCAGCGATCGTCGGTGAGTGCCTCGTACGCGTCAATCACGTCGGCGAACAGCGGCTCGGCCCACTCGGCTTTGGTGGCCTTGGCCCACGACGCGTCGTCGATCTCAACGTCGGTGCCGTCCGGAATGAACAGAAAGTCGACCTTGCCGGGGATCTCCTCATCGAAGCGCACCGTGCGTTCCTGCAGTAGCGGGGCAATCCGCGCGAACCGGTCGCGATCCCAATCGTCGGGGATTTCCTCAGTTGCCCGTTCCACGAACTCATCGACGTCCATCGCCCGGATGTACTCGCCGTTGAACGCGTCGAGCTTGCGCACGTCGAAGAACGCCGGCGAGCTGTTCACGTCGGCCAGATCGAACACGGCCTCCATGTCGGGCCACGACATAATCTCGGTGCCGGCCTCCTCGGCACCCGGCGGCGTCCACCCGAGGGTCATCAGATAGTTCACCATGGCCTCGGGGAGGTACCCCTCCTCGCGGTACTGGTCGAGCGACACCTTGTCGCGCCGCTTCGACAGTTTTTTGCGACTCTCGTTGACGAGCACGGGAACGTGCGCCCACACGGGCGGCGCATGGCCGAGAGCCGACCAGATGAGCTGCTGCTTGGGCGTGTTCGGCAAGTGCTCCTCACCGCGGATCACGTGCGTGATACCCATCTCGATGTCGTCGACGGCGTTGGCCAACACGAACACCGGCGAACCGTCGCTGCGCACGAGCACGAAGTCTTCGAGCGACGAATTGTCGAACTCGACGCGACCGCGCACCAGGTCATCGACGACCGTCACGCCGTCGGGCACGCGAAAGCGCAACACTCGACCCTCGCCGGGCCCGAGACCACGATCGCGTGAGTAGCCGTCATAGCCGGGAGTCCCCGAGGCGTCGGCGCGTTCTTGCACCTGGGCGGGCGTGAGATCGCAGTAGTAGGCGTGGCCCTGCTGATACAAGCGCTCAGCGGCGCCGATGTGGGCACCGGCCGCTGCGCTCTGCAAGAGCGGCCCTTCGAACGCGGGGTCGTCGGCTGAGATGCCGATCCACGCGAGCGCATCGATGATGCCCGCAGTCCATTCCGGACGGCTGCGCGCTTCATCGGTGTCTTCGATGCGCAGGACGAAGGAGCCACCCAAGCGATGGGCGACGGCCCAGTTGTGCAGCGCCGAACGCGCCCCACCGACGTGGAACATTCCCGTTGGTGACGGGGCGAAGCGCACGCGGACGGCGGAGCGGTCGGTCATTGCGCTTGACGCTACCGGCGACGTGGCACCCGTTCCGGGCAGCGGTCGGCTACAGCGCTGCGCCGAGTGTGAGGTTGCGCAACTGCCGGACTGCGACCGACAACGTCGTGAGATCGGCCGTCTCCGCGCGGCGAATCTCGGTGTGCATGGCGATGACGCGACCCACCGCCCGCTCATTCGACGAAATCCAGTGCGCGACGGATTCGTGATCGCTGCGCATCACCAGCCGGGCGAGATCGGCGAGCACACTCATGAGGTCGTCACGCAGCGCTCCGCGCGCTTGGGCCTGCCAGCGGGTGGAGCGCGCGAGCGCGCCGATGCCGCTCCACAACCATTCGAGATCGAACGACTCGAACACCGCCCAATAGGTCGCCGCGGTCTCGGCCAACGGCGACCCCTCCGCTTCCGACAGCTCCACGATGTCGAACGCTGTGTGCATCCACGGCCACCTCGCCGAACGCGCCGCCAGTTCCGGCGGGATGCCGGCAGCGATCCGCTCCTCGCGCAGGCCTGCGTTCGACAGCGCAACAAGTCCGCTGATCACGTCGCTGAAAGACTCGTCGAGCTCGGCGATCGCTCCGGCGAAGGTGTCGATCGTTGCGCCGATGTCGAGCGGCGGGCGCCGATGACGCAGCAGCCACATGGTGCCGCGCTCGGCGAGCTGCCGGGCATCGAGAAACAGCGCGAGCTGTTGCTCGAGCTCGATCGCGCCGAGACTGTCGATCTCCCGCCACATCTCACGGAATCCGAAGATGTTGCGCGACGCCACGAAGGCGCGAGCGACATCGGGAATCGACGCGCCGGTGTCCTCGATCATCCGGTGGTCGAAGGAGATCCCGGCGAGATTGACCATGTTGTTGACCAACCGGGTGGCGACGATCTCGCGCCGCAAACGGTGATCGCGGAGCGCTTCGGGAAACCGCTCACGCAACGGGGCCGGAAACGAGAGCAACAGGTCGTCGTCGAGCACGGGATCGTCGGGAACGTCGCTGGCCAACAACTCCTCGACGTCGGCGTTCTTGCTGTAGGCGATCATCACGGCGAACTCGGGTGCGCGAAGGCCGCTGCCCGCCGCCTGCCGTTCGGTGATCTGGCGATCGCTGGGCAGGGCCTCGAGCACCCGGTCGAGGCGGCTGTCGGCCTCGAGGGCATCCAGATACCGCGCATGCACGTTGACCATCGACAACGCTTGGCGACGGGCGATCATCAGCGAGAGGGTCTGGGCCCGGTTGTGTTCAAGGACCAGCTCGGCCACCTCGTCGGTCATCTCGACGAGCAGTTCGTTGCGTTGCTTCACCGTGAGGTCCCCGGCGCGCACCAATCGATCGAGCGCGATCTTGATGTTCACCTCATGATCGCTGCAGTCGACTCCCGCCGAGTTGTCGATGGCGTCGGTGTAGATGAGCCCACCGGCGATCGCCAGCTCGACCCTGGCGAGTTGCGTGAAACCGAGGTTGCCGCCCTCGCCGACGATGCGACACCGCAGCTGGGTGGCGTCGACACGGACTGCGTCGTTGGCACGATCGCCGACCATCTCGTGGGTCTCGTACGAGGCCTTCACGTAGGTACCCACGCCGCCGTTCCACAACAGGTCGACCGGCGCCTTCAGGATTGCTGAGATCAACTCGTTGGGACGCAACGACTCGACGGCGTCGAGGCCCAATGCCGTGGCCACCTCGGGGCTGATCGGGATCGACTTCAAGCTGCGCGAATACACGCCACCACCAGGAGACATCTGCGCTCGGTCGTAGTCGTCCCAGCTCGACCTGCCGAGGTCGAACAAGCGCCGCCGCTCGTCGAAGCTCTGCGCCGGATCCGGGTCGGGGTCGAGGAAAACATGCCGGTGGTCGAAGGCTGCGACCAACCGCAGGTGGGCGGACAACAACATGCCGTTGCCGAACACATCGCCGGACATGTCACCGATACCGACTGCGCTGAGTGCGTCGGTTTCGACGTTCTTGCCGATCACTCGAGCATGACGACGAACGCTCTCCCACGCGCCACGAGCGGTGATGCCCATCGCCTTGTGGTCGTAGCCCTGACTCCCCCCTGAGGCGAAGGCGTCGCCGAGCCAGAAGTCGCGGTCGACAGCGATCTCGTTGGCCAGGTCGCTGAACGTGGCCGTGCCCTTGTCGGCAGCGACGACCAGGTAGGGGTCGGCGTCGTCGTGCACGACGACCCCGTCGGGATGGACCGTCTCCGCATCGACCACGTTGTCGGTCACGTCGAGCAGTGCGGAGATGAATCGTCGGTAGCGGTCGACCCCTGCCTCGCGCCAACGGTCGCGATCGGCAGGTGACACGTCGTTGCCCTTGACGACGAAACCGCCTTTGGCCCCCACCGGAACGATGACGGCGTTCTTCACTATCTGGGCCTTCACCAGGCCGAGAACCTCGGTACGGAAGTCCTCCGGACGGTCGCTCCAGCGCAACCCGCCGCGGGCGATCGCTCCCGCTCTGAGATGCACCCCTTCCACCCACGGCGAGCACACGAATATCTCGTGGACAGGACGCGGCTCAGGCAGGAACGCGACATCGGCGGGCCGCAACTTGACGGCAAGGTCGTCAGGCGCCGGCACAACGAACACGTTCGTCCGCACCGTGGCGTCGATGAGCGTGAGGAAGGCTCGCAAGATGCGGTCGTGGTCAAGCGACGGAACGGCTTCGAGCTGGCCGAGCAACGACGCACGCACCTGTTCTTGCGCATCGCAACGGTCGCCCGACACCGCCGGGTCGAACCTGGCGTGGAACAGCGCTGTCAGCTCGGCGGCGATCGCTGGATGGTCGATGACCGCCCGCTCGATGTAGGCCGGACTGAACGCAAACGCGGCCTGTCGGAGATAACGGTGGTAGAGCCGCAACACCGCAACATCGCGCCGGGTCATGCCCGCTGCGAGGATCAAGCGGTTGAGGTCGTCCGCCTCGATGTTGCCATTGACGAGGTCGACAAATGCCGCCTGCACCTCCTCGTGTTGTGCTTCGCTGATCGTGTCGACCGAGGCCCGCACGCCGACGTCGTAGACGTAGACCGTGCCGTGTGGCGTGGCGAACACAGCCGGGTGTTCGTCGATCGCCGACAAGCCGAGGTGGGCGAGGAGCGGCACCAGCTGGGCGATGGTGACCGACTGGTTGCGAACAAAGATGCGGAAGCGCCATTCGTTGTCGGCAGCATCGACGCGTCGCCCGAGCGATGTGCGAATCGACGTCGGCAGGACGCTGGCGTCGGCGTCGTGGCGCTGGCGGGTTAGGGTCGCCTCGGCATCGACCAGGCGAGCGACGTTCAGTAGGTCGTCGACTGCGGCGCCCGGTGCGGTGCGGGCCTGATACTCAGCCGGCACCGAACCACCGATCAGGTCGAACAGGCGCCGGGCTTCGATGTCGCCGACCTCGTCGACGAGTGCGGCCAGGGCGCGATCGTCCCACGTGGTCGACAGTTCGTTGATCTCGGTGCCCAACTCGGCGAGGTCCGGGTCGGAGCCGCCACGCACCGCCATCGACAAACGGGCGAGCGAACTCGTTCCCAGCAGCGTTTCGACCTCGCCGACATCGTGCTGCTCGTCGACGCCGTAGTGCGCGGCGACGAGATGGGTGACCTCTTCGGCCAGCGTCGCAGTGAACCGCGCCCGCGGGACGTAGACCAGCACCGTGCGCCACGCACCGACCGGCTCGGGGACGTCGAAGACGCGAACGATGCGCCGCTCCTGGAGGCCGACGATGTCGGCCACCAGGATCGCCAGTCGTTCCGGCGGCAGCTCGAACAGCAAGTCACGCGGCAGTGTCTCGACAACATGGCGCACAACTCGGCCCGTGTGACTCTCGACGCTGGCTCCGACGATGTCGAGGATGTGGCGCGCCTGCTCACCGACCCCCGGTATCGCGAACACACTCTCGCGGTACGCGCCGCTGCCGAGAAGGCCGACGAAGCGGTGCTCCCACTCCTCCTCACCCGCAGCGCCCACCGGTCGGCGTTCGCGCACGGCGATCGACGTGAGTCGAGCAGCGCGGTGATACCGCGATTCGGCATCGGTCCTGGCGAAGACGATGCGCTGATGACCGCTCGTGCTCGGGGGATCGAGGACGGTCGGGTCGAGCCCTCCCGGAGTGCCGAATTCGCCCAACTCGGTGCCCTCGACCAACTCCGCTGGTCGCGGCGCATCCCCAGGTGAGGCATGTCGGTGCGAACCGCCGAGTCGGTACGAGGCGGCGCCGATGAACACGAAGTGCTGCTCGGCGATCCAGCCGAGCAGCTCGTCGCCGCGGATGAGTTCCGTCATCCGGTCACGCATCGCCGGAAAGTCGTCAACCATGCGGTGTACGCCGACGATCGCCGCGTGGACGTCGTTGCACACGGCAGCGGCCTGTTCGCTCGTGCAGTGATCGAGCTCGATCAACGTCCAGGCCTCGATCGAGCCGAATCCGGGCCCCACATCGCTGATGCGGTGCTGGCCGTCACGTTGGATGCCGAGCATGGGGTGGACGAGGAGGTGAATGCCCAGGTTGTGCCGATCCAGCACGATGCGCACCGTGTCGACGAGAAACGGAGCGTCGTCGGTGACGAACATCAAGATCGTCCGGTCGGAGTCCCAACCGTCGCGGGCGTACCGCGGGTTGACGACCTGCACGAGCGTCTCGTCGATCGCCCGTTCGACGCCGAAGTGGTAGTGCGCAACGGCGCGGGCGTACGCCGCGTCCACGGCCTGTTCGTCGTCGCCGGTGCCCTGCTGGTAGTAGCGATCGAGAAAGGTCGCCAACAGCGGATCGTCGGGCCGCCGTTTGCGGGCCAAGTCGTGAACCCTCGTCCCGAGGGCGGTGTCGTCGAGTTGCATCGGGCCCAACCTCCACCGGCTCCCCTACCGGCGACGGCCACGGTAGTCGTCTGCCCGCCGCTCGGGTATCGATCGCACCGGCGCGACCGCTCAGGCCTGGAGTACGGTCGACATCGTGAATGTGCCTCTCCGCCGGCCCGAGCTCCACGGGGGGCACCGCGCAGTGTCCGGGGGCATCGCCCGTGCGGCGGTGTTCGGCATCAATGACGGGCTCGTGTCGAACGTCTCGTTGATCCTCGGCTTCGCCGGATCCGGTGCTGACAACTCGGTCGTTCGCCTCGCAGGGCTCGCCGGGGCCGTCGCTGGAGCGATCTCGATGGCGGCGGGGGAATGGATCAGCGTGTCGGCCCAGAACGAGCTGATCGACCGGGAGGTCGTCGTCGAACAGCGCGAGCTGGCACGCAACACCGCAGAGGAAACCAAGGAACTCGCGGCGACTTATCAGGAACACGGGATGTCACCCGACGTCGCCGCAGCAGCCGCGCGCGAAGTGATGGACGATCCCGAACGTGCGCTTACGGTGCACGTCCGCGAAGAGATGGGCATCGACCCCAGCGATCTGCCATCGCCGCTTGCGGCTGCGTTGGTGTCACTGTTGTGCTTCACCTTCGGGGCGCTGCTCCCGGTCATTCCGTGGTTCCTCGGAGCATCGGGAACGGCGCCCGCGCTCGCCTCGGTGGCGATCGGCGTCGTCGCCGCGGCTCTCGTTGGCGCGGCGATCGGCCGCCTGGCCGAACGATCGGTCGCCAAGTCGATACTCAGACAGGTGCTGATCGTGCTGGTGGCGTGCGCAGTGACGTACGCCATCGGCGAAGCCGTCGGCATCAACGTGTAGCGCTCGAGGGAGGACAGACGTAATGGAACAACGCAACGTGCTCGGTACCGAGCTGCTGATGTGCTCGGTGGATCCGCTGACCGGGTACTACCGAACAGGCTGCTGCGAGAACCACGGCGACGACCCGGGCATGCACACCGTGTGCTGTCGTGTCACCGCCGACTTTCTCGAGTTCTCGCGAGAGGCGGGTAACGATCTGATCACTCCGATGCCGCAGTACGACTTTCCCGGACTACGTCCTGGCGACCGGTGGTGCGTGTGTGCCAGCCGTTGGAAAGACGCCTTCGATGCCGGCCGGGCCTGCGGCGTGGTCCTCGAGGCGACCCACATCTCAACGCTCGAGTACATCGATCTCGCCGACCTCAGAGCGCACGCAGTCGACGGCTGAGCACCCTCTCCTTACGCCACACTGCGGTGACGTCCACGATCACGTCGGCACGGCGGTGGTTGTACAGGCACACATGACCGTCGACGGCGCCGACCGTGACACCGTTGGCGACGGCGTTGATGCCACCGGGATAGTTCACGTTCGACGTGTCGGGCCGGCCCGGGTTGCTGCTCGGCGAGCACGGCCACGCTGTGAGGTAGCCGTCGTTCGCCGGGCGTACCGCAGTGAGGTTGAACGACACTGCGGCCACACCGTCTGGAGCGTTGCCGAACCCCCCGATCTGCAATGGAGCGCCGCCCGCGGTCGACAGTGCCGAGAAGATCGAGCGTCGCCCATCGCGGGTGTCGAACACGCGTGATGAATCGATCGGCTGGAGTCGCAGCCCGTCAGGCGCCAGATACCCGGTGAGGTCGACGATCACGTCACCGACCCGGTTGGACTCGATGCAGACCGTCCCGGCGCTCGACAACGGAACGATCGCCGAGTTGGTCACCACCCGGCCACGAACGGTGTTGAGCGTCGACACCTCATTCGTCGACGCCTCGTTCGGAGTCTCGCCGCACGGCACGATACGCACCCAGCCTTCGGTTCCCGGCCGGACGGAGGCGATGTTGAACACCGCCGCCACAGCCCCCGGTGGCACGACACCGGTGGATGTGACATCGACCGGTGTCGAGACGTCTGGGACGATCGGGTCGGTATCTCGGGTGTCGACGAGTCGCACCGGGCGCACGGGGTGCAACCCGTCGACTCCGGTGCTCGAGAAGTAGCTGGTGATGTCGATGACGACGTCGCCTCGCACCGTCGAATAGACGCAGAGCTGCCCCGTGTCGTCGAGGGCAACGATGGCGTGGTTGGCGACCGGTCGTCCTGGACGAACGTTGAGCGAGGACACCTCGGGCACCCCAGGCGCACATCGGTACACCGCGACGAACCCGTTGCGGTCCGCCCCCACCACCGTCACGTTGGCGGCTACGGCGAGAACCTCGTCCGGAATCCCTGCTCTGCCTGCTACCTCGACCCGTTGGGTTGCGCCGGGCGCCAACGCAACAACGCGCAGACTGCGGCGGGAGTCCGCGAGCCGGAGCGGTTCCATTGCGACGAATCCACCGAACTCGTTGTCGTCGGCATTCGGCTGCGCCGGTGGCCGACCGGCCGGCGTCGTGGTCGGCGTCGTGGTGCGCGTCGTGGTGCTCGTCGTGGTGCTCGTCGTGGGGTCGGCGACGGTCGTACTCCTCGTCGTGGCGGAGGGCTCACCGACCTCGACGAAGAGATCGAACGCTCCCAGTGCGCCGTAGCGCACGAACCCGTCGGCCGGTGTGCTCCAGCCCTCAGGGCCCACTTCGATCGTCAGACGCGCCCGACCGGGAGGCACGTCGATGTCGACGCGCCAATCGACTGCTGAAGACGGCCGAGACTTCGCAACGATGGCTCCTGACTCGTCGCGGACGACCACCGACGTGTGCACGTTCGACCACGGCCGTCGCGGCCGGACCGAAATCGAGGCGTCGGCGCCGCCGAGTTCGAGAGCGAAGGCGTCGACGTCGTCGGGGTTCGTCAACACGCCGCTCGTGACTCCCTGTCCGATCGGTGTCGGAGCCGCGCCGTCATGATCGTCGTCGATGTAGCCGGTGTGCGCGGCGATCATGTCGAGATCGTCCTCTTGATTGTCGGCACCGGGATACTCGCCAGCCGACCAGTGCGTGATCGCCCGCGAGTACGGCGCGCCCATGATCGACCCCCATTGGCCGTGCCCTCGGTAGTACGACCCCGCCGGCGAGCCGTCGTGACGCAACCCGAAGTTGTGCCCCGACTCGTGCGATGCAGCGTCGGACACCTCCTTGGCCGCACCGCCGCTGAGGTTGCCAGCGAACACGAACGCCGAGTGATCGCGGCTCGACGAGAACACGTTGACCAGCGCGATCCCGCCGATTCGGGTGGCCTGCGCATCCCAGTACCAATCCGTCGAGGTGATCACGACGCGGGTGCCGTACGAGTCGTCGGTGGGAGAAGTTCGCCGGAGCGCTTCGACGCCCGGATCCTGCGTTGTCACATTGACATCGAAGGGCGCATAGTCGTCGGCCACGCGCTCCCAGATCTCGATGATCCGGTTGCGTTCGGTGGTGGAGAACGTGCTCGGATCGCCGTCGATGTCGTAGGGACCGGACTCGAACGCGTCGATTTCGTACGCCCAGTTCCACCACTCGCCCTCGACTCGGTGGCCGTCGAGATCGAGGTACACCGTACGCCTCGCAGATGGGCGTGAGTGCAGAGCGAGCGCGTCCGCGGGTGCCGCTGCTGCGGCCGGATCGATGATCGCCGCTGACGCCTCGAGTGCGCCATGTTCCGCGACGGGCCGGCTATCGACCGGCTCATCTCCCGGCTGGTGATCCTCTGACTCGTGATGGTCGTGGTCGCCGTGGTCGTGACGCGATCCGGAGTGCTCGTCGACCATCGGTTCGATGGAGCCGACCATGCCGTCGCGGCCGACGAACAGCAGCGGGTCGATCGCCAGCTCGTCGACGACGTCGTCGACCGGCAGTACCGCATTGGTTGCGACCGCTTCACGGGCCGCGGGTGAGGCGTCGACGAGGGCGCGCGCAGCTGCGGCTCCATGGGCTACCGGGTCGTCGGCGGGTACGACGATCGATGGTTCGGGGAGCGGCTCGGCGGCCTGAACGGAGGGCACGAACGGTGTCGGTTCGACCGGAACGACCGCAGCGACGGGTTCGGTGAGCCGCACCGTCGTGTCGGCCCTCATGTCCGTCGCGCTCGGTGCCGCACCGGGCGCAACACGGTCGGCCACGTCGACCACGACGTCACGGGTCGGAGGCATCGTCGACGCAACTCGGCGTGTTTCCGCAGATGCGGGCGCCGCGCCGAGATCGGAATTCTGCGGCTGATCGGGCACGAGGACGAGCGCTACGGCGCCGATCACCGCTACCGCAGCGACACCGATCGCTGCACTCCATCGCCGTGTACTGGGCCTCATCGTCGCACGGGTCCGCGACACGGAGCGCGACGGACCTCGATGAGTCATCGGCGCGCCGCAGCAGCACTTGAGCGCGCCCGCAACCACTTGGGATGATCTTGACGGTCACCACACGTGCCCGCAGTTGCGCTGAACGAATACGTCGTTCACGATGCACAATGACGTCATGACGAACTCCCCCTCGGCACAGACCCCATCGGACACGCCACCCACAGGGCTCGCCGGCTGGTCGATGCCTGACACCACGATCGGGCTTGGCGGATCGCTCATCGTCGTCGGCGTCGGCGTCACTGTGGCGTCGGGCTCGAGTAGTGCGACGTCGCTGATCCCGGCGTTCTTCGGGGTCGCGTTCATCGCGATCGGCATAGCCGCACGGGCCAAGCCGGATCTCAACCGTCACCTGATGCACGGATCAGCGGCACTGGCGCTGCTCGGCGTGTTGGGCAGCCTCGGATCAGCGATCGGCCGCGGCTCGACCGGATGGGCACTCGTCGCCCAGCTGGCGACGATCGTCTTGTGTGGTGCTTACGTCGCGCTCGGCGTGCGCTCGTTCAGGGCTGCCCGCCTCGCCCGCGAAGCGGGCTGAGCAGACTCAGCCGATCAGATCGGCAAGTTGCCGGTGGCCCGTCGGGTGGAGTGCTCGTCGGTGTAAGCCGCAATGGTCCGTTGCGCAATGCGCATCTGATGGACCTCGTCGGCGCCGTCGGCGAAACGCGCCCAGCGGGCGTGTTGGTACATGTGAGCCAGCGGAGTGTCGGTCGAGTATCCGAGCGCGCCGTGCACCTGGATCGACCGATCGATCACCCGCCCGAGCATGTTGGCCACGAAGTGCTTGGCCATCGACACCTCGGCCTTGAAGTCTTCTTGCCGGTCGATCTTGTACGCCGCGTGCAGCACCATCAACTTGGCCTGGTACAGCTCCATCGTCGAGTCGGCGATCATCCACTGAATGCCCTGCTTCTCGGCGAGCAGCGACCCGTGGGCGTAGCGGTGAAGTGAGCGATCGACCATCATGTCGAGCGCCATCTCCGCCTGTGCGATCCAACGCATGCAGTGCGCCAGCCGCGCTGGACCCAGCCGGTACTGCCCCAAGAGGTGGCCCTGACCGCGACCGCCGAGCATCTGATCGTTGTGGACGCGCAGGTCCTCGATCACGATCTCGGAGTGACCGGTCGAGCCGTGCATCGTCTCGACCTCACGGACATCGTTCCAACCCTCGGTCGGCAGATCGATGAGGAACGCCGAATTGGCAGCCTGCGGAAGATCGGGGTCGTCTTCGGTGCGGCACACCAGGATGGCGAACTTGGCCCGGCGCGCCCCGGAGATGAACCACTTGTGCCCGTTGATCACCCACTCGTCGCCGTCCTGGTAGGCGCGGGTCTGAATCAGCGTCGGGTCAGAGCCAGCCACCTCCGGCTCGGTCATTGCGAAACACGACGACGACCGACCCTGACACAGCGGCTTGAGGTACTTGTCTTTCTGCTCGTCGGTGCCCCAGTGCAGCAACGTGTGCATGTTGCCCTCATCCGGCGCCTGGCAGTTGAACACCCACGGCCCGTAGTACGACTTCGCGGCCTCGGCCTGCACCATTGCCAGCTCGACGTGGCCGAGACCCATCCCGCCCCATTCCTCGGGCATGTGTGGCAGCCACAACCCCTCGTCGTGGGCGAGCTTGCGAAGTCCGATCAACGCCTGGATGCGCTCGTCGCCCTCCAAACCTGGGGCGTCACCTTCGCCTTCGATCTTGGCCTCTTCTGGCTTGATGACATCTTCGACGAACCCGCGGACGCGGACGCGGATGTCCTCGAGTTCGGGAGAGAGCGAAAAGTCGATGGCCATGCGGACACGATGCCAGGTGTCGACGACCCGGCGAGAACCGTGGCGCCGATCACCTCCCCTCCGCTAGAGCCAGGTCAGCATGGCGGCGACCACGTCTTCGCCACGGTCGTCCTGGAGGAAGTGCCCGCCCGGTTCGAAGGTCTGGTGCGGCTGGCCGGCGGCGCCCGGGATCCGATCGACGAACGTCGACTGCAGGTGCCCGAGCACCTGGTCGCCGGGCGTCCACAGCGTGAGTACCGGTTTCGTCCACTGCTCCCACACCGCCCACGCAGCCTGATTGGCCGGTACCGCTGGGTCGTCGGGTGCGGTCGGTACGAGCAGCGGGAACTGCCGTGCTCCCGCCATGTACGACTCGTCAGGAAACGGGGCCCGGTACCCGTCGAGTTCCGCCTCGCTGTGTTCGCGCGATTGGGTGGTGAACGACACAAGCTGCCCACTGTCGAAGGGGTCGAGATCCTGCGACAGCTGCTGCCAGTTCATGAAGCCGTCGCCCATCGGTTGGCCTTCGGGCAGTGCCGTATTGCCGATGATCACGCGGTCGAACCATGTCGGGTTCTCGGCCACAACACGCAGTCCGAGGAGTCCTCCCCAATCCTGCACGAACACGCACAGTCCGGTGTCGGGGCGATCGATGCCGCTCACGAACTCGGTCAGCCATGCCACATGGCCGGCGTAGGTGTGGGCATTGCGGTCGGTCGGCTTGTCGGACCGGCCGAAGCCGATCAGGTCAGGCGCGACGATGCGCCAGCCGGCATCGACGAGCGGTGGAATCATCCGTCGATACAGGAAGCTCCATGTCGGCTCGCCGTGGAGTAACAACATCGTGCCGGCCGCTCCGTTGCCCTCTTCGATGGAGGCCATGCGCAGGCCGTCGACCTCCCGGTACCGCGGCTCGTACGGGAAATCGGGAAGGTCGTTGAACCGATCGTCGGGCGTGCGAACGTGTGGGACGGCCATACGTCACTCGTAGCCGAGCACGACCGCCTCGAGCGGGTCGAGGGGTGCACCATCCACGACGATGCGCTCGCCCGAGGCGGCAAGAACCGACGCCGTCAGTAGATCGTCGGGCCACGGCGTCGCTGCCGTCCCACAATTCACGACCACGGTGATCCGTTGGTCGCCCGACACACGGTCGTAGCGCAACAGGTCGCCGTCGAGCGGGGCCAAGTCGAGCGCACCGGAACGAAGCGCGGGGGTCGCCGCCCGCAGTGCGAGCAGACGGCGATACAGGCCCAACATCGACCGAGGGTCATCACGCTGCGATGCGAAGGAGTGCGTCGACGCGTTGGTGGGGAACGGCAACCACGGTGCGGTCGCCCAACCGTGGCCGGTGTCGGCGTCGCCGTCGGGCGTCCACGGAATCGGTGCCCGACAGCCGTCGCGACCGTTGGGATCGACGACTCGATCGGGCGGGACCTCGCCGTCGGTCAGCCCCAACTCTTCTCCGGCGTACAAGAACGGCGTCCCGCGCATGGTGAGCGAGAGCACTGCGGCCGCGCGTGCGTGCGCATCGGAGCCATACCGGCTGCGATGCCGTGGCTGGTCGTGGTTCGACAGCACCCAGGTGGGCCACCGCGGCTCGGAGAAATCGTTCTGAATTGCGGCGATCGTGCGATGGATCTGCGCAGCGTCCCAGCGCACGTGGACGGCACGGAAGTCGAACGACAGGTGCAACTCGGGACGGTCCGGTGTGCCCACGTACGAGGCAGACTCTCCGGCGCTCAGCAGATAGACCTCGCCGACCATCATCGGCCGTTGCGGGTAGCTGTCGAGCAGGCTGCGGATCCGACGGAGCAGCTCGTGGCCGCGCGGTCGATCCGTGGCCAGTAGCGGGACCGCCGCCAGCTCCTCGGACAGGTCGTCGACGTCCGTCCCTTTGCCGATCAGATTGACCACGTCGGAGCGGAAGCCGTCGACGCCGCGGTCGAGCCAGAAACGCAAGGTGTGGTGCATCGCATTTTCGACCTCGGGATTGGCCCAGTTCAGGTCGGGCTGCTCCGCCAGGAACAAGTGGAGATAGCTCTGCCCGGTGTGTCCGTCAGGCGTCCACGCCGGGACCCCCTTGAACATCGACATCCAGTTGGTCGGCGGCGAGCCGTCGGGGCGTGCGTCGCGCCACACGTACCAATCCCGCCGCGGACTGTCGATCGACGACCTCGACTCGATGAACCACGGGTGTTTCGACGAGGTGTGGTTCGGAACCCAGTCGAGCAGCAAGCGCAGGTTGCACTCGTGGAGAACGGCGAGCATCTCGTCGAAGTCGTCGAGCGTCCCGAACACCGGGTCGATGTTGCAATAGTCGGCCACGTCGTAGCCGAAGTCGTGCATCGGCGACGGGTAGATCGGGGAGAGCCACACTGCGTCGACACCGAGCGCAGCGATGTCGTCGACGTGGTCGATGATCCCGCGTAGGTCACCGACCCCGTCGCCGTTCCCGTCGGCAAACGAGCGCGGATAAATCTGGTACACGACCGCATCTCGCCACCACTCGACATCTCGGGCATCCACGCCCCCATTCTCGCCCGTCACGCCGGTTCATCCGTACGAAACACGCGTGGAACACAGCATGCGTACGGTCCGCGCCATGCACAAGCGAGGAGCGATACAGACGCCACTCAAGCCCACACCGTCGAAAGCGACGCCGGCGAAGACGATCCCCACCAAGCGCGAGCGGCCGAGCTGACCGCTACGAGCCGAGTACAACGAGCCGAAGCGAGTCACCGCTGAGCGTCGACGCCGTCGACCCCTTCGTCGGGACCGACGTCACCGATCTCCCGTCACCCGAGGGCATCGCCGCCACGTGGTGGTGGCCAAAGCCCCCAGTCGGCAACACGCATCCCGGAGCGACGTTCCCGCTCGGGATGAGTTCGGCGTGCGCGTACTCGGGCGCGTACCCGACCGGCTACGGCGTGTACGACCTGGAAACCGAAGGGGTTCCCGACACGATCCACGATCGGATCGTTGCGTCAGGTTTCACTCACTTCCAACAGTCGGGAACCGGCGCGATCCGCAAGTACTACAACTACGTACGGGTCACGCCCATGCTCCAGCCCATCGAGTCGCTCGGCACGACGTGGCCGCTGCGGAACGAGACCGCCGAGCCGGGCTATTACGCCGCCACGTTGCACAGCGGGATCAGAGCCGAGCTGACGGTCGGCCCGAGGTCTGCGGTACACCGGTACACCTTTCCCGCTGCGCCCGACGCTCGACTGGTCGTCGACCTGTCGCACGGTGGATTGCTCATCGACTACGGGGCCACCGTTCCGACGCGTGCCCACATGAGCTTGCTCGAGCCCGGTGTCGCCCATGGCGAGGTCACCGTCGAGGGCGCGCCGCTCGCAGTCCACATCGAATGGGATCCGCAGGAGTGGCGACAGATGTTGTGGTACGACCGCCGCCTCATCCCAGGTGCCACGCGCCTCGACTTCGACGCCATCAGGTCGACCACGCTGCGGCCATTCGGCTTGATACTGCGCGGGCCGACCGAGCCGGGTCAGTCCATCGAGATGCGCATCGGTTTCTCGCTCCGTGGGGTCGAGCAGGCCAAACGCAACTTGCGTGTCGACACGATCGCACCCGCCGACGACACCTCGACGTTCGATCAGCGCCGGCGGGCGACGCGCCAACAGTGGGGCGAACACCTCGACGCCGTGCGCGTCGAACCCACCTCGGGCGAACAGCACGGCGTGTTCTCGACCGCGCTGTACCACTCGCTGATCAAGCCCTGCTTCGCCAGCGACGAAAGCCCGTTCTGGCCGGGCCCGGGCCCGTTCGTCTTCGACATCTGCACGATGTGGGACATCTACCGCACGCAACTGCCGCTGCTGACGATGGTCGCTCCGCACCGAGCGGTCGAGCTGGCGAACGCCCTGATCCAAGTGTGCGAAGAGGAAGGCAACCTGCCGATCGGCTATCGCATGGCGCGCGGCGCCGATCGATTCTCACGCCAGGCGAGTGCGCTGGCCCATACGTTTCTCGCCGACATCTGCGCACTCGGGTTGGGCGGCGTCGACTGGGAGTGGGCGCTGGTGCACATGCACGCCGATCTGCGCCGCAACTATGGCGAGGACTTCCTCGAGCACGGCGTTGTCCACCCGATCGCGCACACCCTCGACCTGGCGATGGGCTACCACTGCACCGCACAGGTCGCCCGCTACGTCGGCGACCAACGACTGGCGGCCGAGCTCGACGGCATCGCCGACCAGTGGCGCAATGCCTTCGACTCCTCCACCGCGCTGCTCGTCGACTCGACGTTCTACGAGGGCGGTCGCTGGAACTACTCGTTCCGGCTGCTCCACGACATGGCGGCACGGATCGCGCTCGCCGGCGGGGATGACGCGTTCGTCGCCCAACTCGACGAGTTCTTCGGGTTCGGCGCCGCACCGGTGAAGCAGCCGGGTCGTCACCCGGGTGCGACGGAGCTCGCCGAGGGGTATGCGCTCAACCGTTTTCAGGGTTTGAACAACGAGCCCGACATGGACGCGCCGTTCGCCTATCACTACGCCGGTCGTCCCGACCGGACAGCCGAAGTGGTCCATGCGGTGTTGACCCAACAGTTCGGGCCGGGCCGCGGCGGCCTCCCGGGCAACGACGATTCCGGTGGGCTCAGCTCGTGGTACGTGTGGGCGGCACTCGGACTCTTCCCGGTCGCGGGACAGTCGACCGTGCTGGTGAGTACCCCGTCGTTTCCGCACGCCCGGCTCCTCATCGGCGATGCACGATTCACCATCACCACGACCGGCTTCGTCGAGCCGGATCCGGAATCCGGACCGCAGTACGTCCAGAGCGCCTCACTCGACGGAGCGCCCCTGGTTGGCGCGTCGTTCTCCCTCCAACACCTGCATCGAGGCGGTGAACTGCACCTCGATCTCGGCCCCGAACCGTCGGGTTGGGGCTCGATCGAGCGGCCACCGTCTCACTCCATCACCGATCCGAGTCCCCCTACAGCCCGAACGGAGTAAGCGATGAACGTACCCCCGCCCCCTGCGCGCCGTCTCGTCATCGTCGTGCGCGCCGATCCGGTGATCTGTGGACACTCGGGAGAAGCTCGCAACCTCGCAGAGGTGGCCTTGCGTCGCGGCTATGACGACGTGCGCATCGTCACGTGGCAGATCCCCACGCTGCAGTCTTCCGGGTTGCCATTGAAACCACTCGATGGCGTACTCCCGTACAGCGATGGGATCACCGTCGAGCGCCCGGACGGCGTCGGCGACTACAAGGTGCCCGACGCTCGATATCACGCCGGGATCGTTGGTCGTCTGGTCGAGCTGTTCACAGACGGCGTGCCCACCGTCTGCCTGTCGCTGTACCTCATGCCACATGCGATGGCGGTCAACGAGGCGCGGACCGTGGCCGGAGCGACCGGTCTTGCCGTCAATGTCACGACGATCGCCGAGGCGGTCGGCTCCGACATCACCAACGTCGTTCGTTCATGTATCGAGGAACGCCGGTTCGGGGCGGCCGCACATCTCTTCACGACGTATCTCGCCAACGACCACTGTGTCGCCGTGTCGGAGTACACCAAAGAACTGATCGTCGAGGCAGCCGAGCAGATCGATCTACGGTTCGGCACCGAGTTCGCCGAGCGGTGCGAGCAGCGCGTCGGGATCTCGTACCCCGCAATCAACAGTTCGACGTTCTCCGAGATCGATCCGGCCGCGCTGAACGATCGCCTCGCGTGCCGCGGTCTGCGCGAAGACGGCTACGTGCTGTTTCTCTCGCGCATCACCAAGGCCAAAGGCATCGACGACCTGATCGACGGCTATGCGGCGAGCCACGTTGCGGGCGACCGCCCGCTCGTGATCGCCGGTGCCGGCCCGGAGGCCGATGTGCTCCGGGCCCGCGCCGCGGCGTCGACGGCCGCGGCGCACATCATGTTCTTCGACGACGTCGACGACGACGAGAAGCGCTACCTGATGGCCGGTTGTTCGGCCTACGCGCTGCCGTCGAAGCCGCGCCCGGAGTTCATCGAGACATTCGGCATCGCACTGGTCGAAAAAATGCTGACCGGCGGCGGTCCGGTCATCACGACCGCAACCGGGGGGATCCCCGAGGCCGTCGGCGAGCACGCCACCATCGTTCCCGCCGGCGATCCGATGGCGATCGCGCAGGCGCTCGACGACTCGATCCTGCGCCTCTCACCCGATCAGCGTTTCGCTCGCGCCGCCGCAGCGCGCCACTTTGCGATGCAGTTCGACCGCGCCAACGTCTTCGATCGGCTCTTCGCCCGCATCGACGGCCCGGCGAGCCTCTCGGCGTAGCTCACGTCCCACTGCCGCGCAGCTCGTTCTGTTCGCGGATCCGTGCGAAAAACGCACGAAATCCCCGGTTTTTCGGTGGGGTGTGGCTCGACACGGAGATTGGTTCAATAATTAGACTCAGCTCGCATGGACGACGCTGCTGTCGACGTTGTGTCGCGACACGCCTGGGCGACCTTGGCGGTGTCGTCGCTGGCGGTGCTCGCCGCCTTCCTCGATACGACGGTGTTGTTCGTCGCCTTCCCCGACATCGTGGCCACCTTCGGCGACGTCGACGCCACCGACCTGTCGTGGGTACTCAACGCGTACACGATCGTGTTCGCAGCACTGCTCGTCCCGGTCGGCAAGCTCGCCGACAGAGTCGGGCATCGTCGTTCGTTCCTCGTCGGCTCGGCGATCTTCACCATGGCCTCGATGGCGTGCGGCCTCGCACCGACCGCCGGACTATTGATCGTGTTCCGCATCGTGCAGGCGGTCGGCGCGGCTGTGCTCCTGCCATCGTCGCTCGCCCTCGTCCTCCGGGCATTCCCCCCGGCCAAGGTCCCGATCGCCGTTGCCATCTGGGGTGCCACCGGTGCGGTGGCCGGCGCACTCGGGCCGACGCTCGGAGCCGCCTTGGTCGAGGCGGCGAGCTGGCGTTGGGCGTTCTTCATCAATCTGCCCGTCGGCATCGTCACCATCTGGTCCGGCCGACGCCTGCTGCGAGAGTCCAGCGACCCGGATGCGGTCGTCCCGCGACCACTGGGCGTCGTGCTGATCGCAGCAGCCGCCGGTCTCGTCTCATACGGCGTCGTGCAGAGCGAGGAGTGGGGTTGGACGAGCACCGGCACAGTCGGCGCAATTGCGGGCGGTGTCGTGCTGCTTGCGATATTCGTTGCGCACCAGCGGTCGACTCCCGCACCGGTACTCGATCTCGAGCTGTTCGCCATCCGGAACTTTGCGTGGGGCAACGCCGCCACCATCGCGTTCAGCATCGCGTTCACGGCGATGTTTCTGTCGTCGATCCTCTTCCCGACCGAAGTGTGGGGCTATTCGATTCTGCGCGCCGGGTTCGCCGTTGCGCCTGGTCCAGCGCTGGTCACCGTGCTCGCGCCGTTCATGGGCCGAGCAGCGACGCGGATCGGCCAACGTCCGTTGCTGATTGCGGGGGGCATCGCGTTCGCCATCGGTGGCGTGTGGCGCCTCGTCGCTCTCGACGGGGAACCCGCCTACGTCGCCGACTACCTCCCTTCGATGCTGTTCGCGGGTCTTGGCGTCGCACTGTGCCTGCCGCAGCTGTCAAGTGTCGTCGCCCAGTCCCTCCCTCCGAACCGACTCGGCGTCGGAGGCGGCGCCAATCAGGCGATCCGCCAGTTCGGCGGCACCCTCGGGGTCGCCCTGACGATTGCCTTCGTGTCGGGAGCGACGTCGCTCGCGTCGGCGCTCGATGGCTTCGACGCCGTGTGGTGGATGCTCATCGCCGGCGGTCTCGGCACCAGCGTGTTGGCGCTGCCGCTCCGCACCCAGCCGACCGTGGCGCCGCAATCAGAGGTCACCGTGGGCGACGAGGTGCGGTCGTGAGGCGGGCGTCGCTCGACTCAGTGAACTGTTCGATCGCGCAGACGCTCGACGTGGTCGGTGACCCGTGGACACTGCTCGTCGTGCGCGACGCACTCTGGGGCGTTACCCGATTCGATGAGTTTCGCCGGTCGCTCGGGATTCCACGGGCCACACTGTCGACACGGCTCCGTGATCTTGTCGATCACGGAGTACTCGAGCAGCGGCCGATCGAGGAGGGCGCCACCCGGAGCGAATACGTGCTGACGCGCAAGGGTCGCGACCTCAGGCCGGTGTTGGTGGCGATGCTCCAGTGGGGCGACACGTGGGCGGAGCTGCCGACGCCGCCGGTGACGCTCGTCGACTCGACCACGAACGAATCGCTCGACCTGACCTACGTCGATCAGACGTCGGGCAGAGCGCTCCGGGACATCGCAGTCGGTCGTCGCATCAACACCCACTCGGCGTCAGCGGCGGAGCACTCAGCGACCGGGTAGTGCGTACTCCATCGTCGTTCCGCCCCAGCCGTACTAGTGATCGTCGGTACTCGGCGACGCCGGCGCCGTCGATGTCACCGCGTCGCTCGACGTGTCGTCGCCACAGGCAGCCAACCAGACCGCCAGGGCGACCGGTACAACGAGGAGACGATGCATCGCTCCACCATATGAGACCGGTCGCCAATGCGGACCGCGACACGGCGCGCAGCGCACCGGCGGAGCTCGCGCCCGCCCAGCCGTGTCGAACGGCCCCGCAGCGGGCGCCTAAGTTCCTGGTCATGACGTCGATTCGCGCACTGGCCGACGAGCACTGGGAAGGGCGGGGAGACCTGGTACACACGCACCACCCGGTCCAGCCGGTGCATCACTTCCACGATGACGGCACCCACTCGATCGTCACCGAGGAGATCGACGAGAACCTGTTGACCCTCAAATCGATCGCTTCGGTCAATGCGCTCGATACCGGCGATGGTTTGGTCATGCTCGACACCGGCGGAGCGTTCGATCGCCAGATCGTGCACGACGCCGTGCGCGGGTGGCGGCCGAACGATCCCGTCGTGGCTGCGATCTACTCCCATCACCACATCGACCACGTACTCGGTACGGCCCTGTTCGATTCCGAAGCTGGGGAGAAGGGCTGGCCCAAGCCGGTGGTGTACGCCCACCAAGACCTCCCCGATCACTTCCGTCGGTACGAAAAGACGGTCGGCTGGAACACCGCCATCAACCGCCGACAGTTCGCCATCGACATCCCGGGTTGGAGTTTCCCCGGCGACTACCGCGACCCCGACGTGACCTACGCCGACCACCTCACGTTCACCCGCGGTGACCTCACATTCGAGCTGCACCACGCCCGCGGGGAAACCGATGACGCCACGTGGACCTTCGTTCCCGAAACCAAGGTGCTCCACCCCGGAGACCTCTTCATCTGGGCAGTCCCGAATGCCGGGAACCCGCAGAAAGTGCAGCGATACCTGTCGGATTGGGCGGCGGCACTGCGGCAGATGGCGGCGCTCCAACCCGAGATCATGCTGTCGGGACACGGTCTGCCCATCTTCGGTTCCGAGCGCGTCGTCCCGGCACTGCTCGACACCGCCGAGCTGCTCGACACGCTCGAGAGCCAGACACTGGCGCTGATGAACCAGGGCAAGAATCTCGACACCGTGATCCACGAGGTGGAGATCCCAGCTCACCTGCGCGACAAGCCATATCTCCGGCCGGTGTACGACCATCCGCAGTTCCTCGTACGCAACGTGTGGCGCCGATACGGCGGATGGTACGAGGGCGAACCGGACAACCTGCTGCCAGCCCCGCGTGCGCAGCAAGCCGGCGAGTGGATCGCCTTGGCTGGCGGCGTCTCGTCGGTACTCAGTCGCGCCGAGAAGCTGATCGCCGACGGCGACGCCCGCATGGCCTGCCACCTCGTCGAGTACGCCGCCCTCGCCGAACCGGACAACGACGAGGTCTGGGCCGTGCGAGCAGCTGCGTACCGCGCCCACTCGGCGGAACACGAGTCGTCGATGGCGCGCAACATCTTGCACCATGCTGCGCTGGCCAGCGAGGAACGCAAACGCGATCTCGCCGGCGACTACTAGTCCGCGTCCGAAATTGTGAGGAAAAACTGGCCGCAGGTGTCCAAGTCGGCGATGTTCGTCCGTCGAACGGGTAGTGCCGCCGCCGGCGACACACGAACATGACACTTGAAAGGACATCACCATGAAGTACGCACTGCTCATCTACGCCGATCCCGCCATCGCCCCCGCAGAGGGCTCTGTCGAGTTCGCCGCCGAGATGGAGGGCTGGTTCGCCTACAGCACCAAGCTCGCCGAGGCCGGTTCGATGCTCGGCGGCGAGGGCCTGCTCGACGGTCACACCGCCACGAGCGTGCGCGTCCGCGACGGCAAGACGGTGACCTACGACGGGCCCTTCGCCGAGACCAAAGAGGTGCTTGGCGGGTTCTACATCATCGACGTCGACAACCTCGACGCGGCGATCGAGTGGGCATCGAAGATCCCCAACGTCGGCTACGGGACCGTCGAGGTACGCCCGGTGATGGAAGTCCCCGACCAGGGCTGATCTGCGACGAGGCCGGACCACTTCGATGGCGGCCCGACATTCCCCCGTGCCGACCGTCGTCTCCGCAGTCGACGCAGCGTTTCGTGCGGAGTGGTCCGGCCTCGTCGCTGTGTTGCGGCGCGAGTTCGGCGACCTGCAGGTCGCCGAAGACGCCGCTCAGGAAGCCTTCGCCACCGCCCCTCGAGCCTGGCGTCGCGACGGCGTTCCCGAGCGACCCGGCGCGTGGCTGCTGGTGACGGCTCGTCGTCGAGCGATCGACACCCTCCGGCGAGGGAAGGCCCTCGACGAGCGCATGGCCACGCTGGTCGATGCGCCACCGCCATCGGCCAGTGAAATCCTCGACGACCAGCTTGCGCTGATCTTCGGGTGCTGTCACCCGGCGTTGTCGGTCGACGCTCAAGTTGCGCTCACGCTGCGCACGGTGTGTGGCCTCTCCACCGACCAGATCGCGCATGCGTTCTTGGTCCCCGGGCCGACAATGGGCAAACGCATCGTGCGCGCCAAAGACAAGATCCGCCGGGCTGGAATCCCCTTCGACGTGCCGCCGGTCGAGCACCTCGACGAGCGTGTGGAGGGCGTGGCGGCGGTGATCTATGCGGTGTTCACCGAGGGTCACGCCAGCTCGAGGGGCGCAACCCTGATTCGTGGCGATCTCTGCGACGAGGCGATCTGGCTCGCAGAAACGACCAGCGAGTTGCTCCCGACACACGGTGACCTGCACGCGCTCAGTGCATTGTGCCTCCTCACCGACGCCCGCCGAGCGGCCCGCTACGACAGTGCGGGGTCACCCGTGCTGCTCGCCGAACAAGACCGCGACCGGTGGGATCGTGCCAAAGTCACCAAGGGGCTCGACCACCTCATCGCCGCCCGGCGCCACGAGGCCCAGGGTGCCTACCGCCCTCAGGCCGAGATCGCCGCCATCCACTCGATGGCGCCCTGCTACGAGGCCACCGAGTGGTCGGCAATCGTCACGGTCTACGACCAGTGGCTGGAGGCCGGTGGCGGGCCGGTGGTCGCGCTCAACCGTGCTGCCGCAATCGGTGAACGCGACGGCTCCGAGGCAGCACTCGCCGCCCTGGCACCGTTGCTCGACTCCGGAACACTCGACGACTACCACTACGCCCACATCGCCCACGCAACACACTTGCGTGCACTCGGCCGCGACGAGGACGCAATCCGCGCCTACGACCGAGCGATTGCCGTGTGCACGAACGACGCCGAGGGCACGTGGATCCGCGCCCAGCGCGCCGAGTTGACCCGCGACGGGCCGCGCCGATCGTCGGCCGGATGAACCGTGCAGATCTCGGCCTCCGTCTCGTGGTGGCCGGCGCATCGTCGGGCATCGGCGCCACCGTGGCCACCGAGGCACTCGGTCTCGCCTCGTCGCTGCGCCGGCTGACGTGTGCGATGTCGGGGAGGTGACTGCTGCGGTCCACAGCAGCGTTGCCGCGCTCCAACGTGGTGGGTCTGCTCAACGTTGCCAAGGTGACGATGCCGGCGCTGCGGGCCGGTCGCGATCCGACGCTCGTCATGGTCACTTCCAACGCCGCAGGCCAAGTGGTCAGCCCGCAGAACGCGATCTACTCGGCGAGTAACGCCGCCGTGCATGCGCTGCGCTTGGAGTATGCCGGCAACGTGCGGGTCGTCGAGATCGCGCCGGCCTCGTGCGCAACGCCGAGATCCACTGCGACTATCGAGATGAGGCGCACCGGCTGGAGGTCGACGAACGCCAGCAGGTGAACGGAATGGACCTCGGACACTTCGCCCGCGTGATCGTCGGGGTGCTCGCCGAAGCTGCCGACATCGAGGTTCGTTCGTTGAACGTCAGCACACCCGGATACGTCCTGCGCCCGAACCGCAGCTGACCGCTCACCAGTCGGTGGCGATGTACTGGGTCTCGCAGAACTCGTAGATCCCCTCGGTGGAGCCCTCACGTCCGAGCCCGGACTGCTTCATTCCTCCGAACGGAGCGGCCGGATCGGAAACGACGCCACGGTTCAATCCGATCATCCCCGACTCGAGTCGTTCGCTCACGCCGAGGCCCCGGGCCAGGTTCTTGGTGAAGACGTAGGCGACGAGACCCATCTCGGTGTCGTTGGCCATCGCCACGACGTCGTCGGTGTTGGCGAACGAGATGACCGGCGCCACTGGCCCGAAGATCTCGTTGGTGGTGATGGCGTCCCCCTGGGCCACACCGTGCAGCACCGTTGGGGCGTAGAAGTGCCCCGCTCCATCGAGCGGTCGGCCGCCGGCGGCGACCGCGGCGCCCCGCCCGATCGAGTCGGCCACCAGGGTGTCGATCGAAGAGATCGCGTCCGCGTTGATCATCGGGCCGACCTCGACGCCTGCGTCGAACCCGTCACCGACGCGCAGGCCGTCCATCGCTGCGGCGAGGCGTTCGACGAAACGGCCGGCGATCGCCTCGTGCACGAAGAACCGGTTGGCCGCAGTGCAGGTCTCGGCCGAGTGGCGCATCTTGGCGACCATTGCGCCCTCGACGGCCGCATCGAGGTCGGCGTCGTCGAACACGATGAACGGGGCATTGCCGCCGAGTTCCATCGTGACCTTGAGGACCCGATCGGCCGCGCGTCGCAACAGGCGCCGACCGACCTCGGTCGATCCGGTGAACGACAGCATGCGTACCGCTGGGTGCTCGACCGCAGCCTCGAACCACTCGGCGGCGCGATCGGTGGACACGACGTTGAACGTGCCTGCCGGAACGCCCGCGTCGTGGCAGAGCTCGGCCAGACGGAGCGCAGTGAGCGGGGTCTCTGCAGCCGGCTTGACGACGACGGTGTTTCCTGCGGCCAGCGCCGGCGCCAGCTTCCGGGTGAGCATCGCCGCCGGGAAGTTCCACGGCGTGATCACCACGACGACACCGACGGGCGGGTGACGCACGATGATCCGATTGGACCCACCAGGCGCGGTCCGCATGGCACCTTCGATGCGCACGGCTTCCTCGCTGTTCCACCGAAAGAACTCAGCGGCATATGTCACCTCGGCGAGCGCGTCGGACAGCGGTTTGCCGTGCTCGAGCGTGATCAGCGCCGCCAATTCGTCGCGGTGGTCGAGCATGGTGCTCCAGCAGCGACGGAGCACTTCAGCTCGTTGGCGCGGTGCCGTCGCGGCCCACGCCGGCTGGGCGGCCGCAGCGGCCTCGCAGGCCGCACGCACATGCTCGGGGCCGCCGGGCGCCAGCGTGACCATCGACGCGCCTCGCGCCGGGTTGTCGACGACGAGAGCCCGCGATCCATCGCCGTCGCTCCACGTTCCGTTGATCCACGCACCGTTCGGCACGCGGTCGATGAACTCGACTGCTGCGTCGCGGGTCATCGAGTGGCCGGGCTGTCGGCCGATTGCCCGGTCTCGAGCACGGCGTGTTGCCCCGCCTGGGGGCGGCGCATGGGACCGCCGCGATAGCCAGAGAATCGACGCAACCGCAGGCTGTTGGACACGACGAACAACGACGACAAGCCCATGGCCGCTGCGGCGATCATGGGATTCAACACGCCGAACGCGGCCAAGGGAATCGCTGCGGTGTTGTAGGCAAACGCCCAGAAGAGATTGCCGCGGATCGTGCCGAGCGTTCGCCGGGACAGCGCGATCGCGTCGGCGACGCCGAGCAGGTCGCCGCTGACGACGGTGAGGTCGGACGCCTCGATGGCGACATCGGTCCCAGTCCCTACGGCGATGCCCAGGTCGGCGCGGGCCAGTGCCGGCGCGTCGTTGATCCCGTCACCGACCATCGCCACCCGACGCCCTGCTTCCTGCAACTCGGCGATCTTGGCGTCCTTCTGTTCGGGCAGCACTTCGGCGATGACGTCGTCGACGCCGATGGTGTCGCCGACGGCGCCAGCGGTCGTGGCGTTGTCGCCGGTGAGCAATGTGACCGTCAGACCGAGCTCGTGGAATGCCGACACCGCGGCTGTCGACGTCGGCTTGATGACGTCGGCGACGGCGATGACCACTTCGGCGTGTCCGTTTCGACCGCCGAAGACCGCGGTCCGGCCCGCCGCCTCGTATCCCTGTGCAGCACCCTCGATCGCCGCCGGAACCACATCGAACACGGTGCGGCGCCCGACATCGATGCGCTGGTCGCCGATCGTGGCCGACACGCCAAGGCCCGGGGTGCTGGTGAAGTCGCATACCGCATCGTTGCGGGGCGCGGCCGCGGATGTCGTCTGCGCGGCCACCGCCCTGGCGATCGGGTGTTCTGAACGCGACTCGACGGCGGCGACGGCGGCGAGGAGGTCGGCTCGATCGGTAACCGTCACGTCGACCGCGGTATCGACGACACGCATCCGACCTTCGGTGACCGTGCCGGTCTTGTCGAGCACGATCGTGTCGATCTGCTGCGAGTCTTCGAGCACCTCGCCACCTTTGATGATCACACCCAGCTGAGCCCCGCGACCGGTCCCGACCATGATGCCGAGTGGCGTTGCCAGTCCCAGCGCACACGGGCACGCAATGATCAACACGGCCACCGCAGCGGTGACGGCATCGCCCGCGGCCGCACCGGTTGCCAACCACACGCCGAGCGTCACGGCCGAGATGGCGATCGCCACCGGCACGAAGATCCGCGCAACGCGATCGGCCAACCGTTGCACCTTGGCACGGCTCCCTTGCGCTTCTTCGACGAGCTGTACGATCTGGGCCAGGGCAGTCTCGGCACCCACCGCAGTTGCCTCGACCACCAGGGAGCCGTCGGTGTTGATCGTTGCGCCGACGACCGTGTCGCCGGGACCGACCTCGACCGGCACGGGTTCACCTGTGATCATCGATGCGTCGACCGCGGCGTGGCCGTCGACCACTCGACCATCGGTCGCCACCTTCTCACCGGGACGTACCAGGAAGCGGGTCCCGACCTGGAGTTCATCGCGTGGGATCTCGGTGCCATCGACCAAGGTGGCCGTCGGTGCGCTCAGATCGGCGAGCGCCCGAATCGCGTCACCGGACCGGCGGGTGGCGCGCGTTTCCAGCCACTTCCCGAGCAGGATCAACACGATGATGACGATGGCGGTCTCGTAGTAGACGTGCCCGTCGTCGAGGAACAATGCCACCGTCGACCACACCCAGGCTGCGGTGGTCCCGAGCGACACCAGCGTGTCCATGGTGGCGGTGCCGTGGCGCAGGTTGATGAGCGCACTGCGGTGGAACGACGAACCCGCCCAGAACACCACCGGGGTCGCCAGCACGGCAGCGAACCACTCCCAGCCATCGAACTGCAGAGCGGGAACCATCGACACGAGTACGACCGGCGCGCCGAGCACCAGCGCGATCATCCAGCGCCGCTGCAAATCGCGCTCGTGCCGCCGGTCGTCGGCTTCTTCGGGTGCGGGAGCGCCGTAGCCGAGTCCTTCGATGGCCGCACGCACGTCGTCGTCGTCGACCCGGCCGTCGTGGCGAACGGTCGCCTTGCCCGAGGCAAAGTTGACCACTGCGTCGTTGACACCTTCGAGGTCGGCAAGCTCGGCCTGAATGCGCGACGCACACGCCGCACAGGTCATGCCCTCCACGTTCACGTCGGTGCGCTGCAACGTNTCCTGGGCCATGTCGTCAGGATACGAGGGGTGCCAACCCGTCGGCCTCAGATGAGTTCTCGCAGGCGCGCCGCCGCCGCCTCTGGCGTCATGTCGCGCTGATCGTTGGCGAGCAGCTCATAACTCGCCGGAATCTTGGCAACATCGGCCGAACGCAGCAGTGGTGGGTAGTAGTGAGCGTGCAGCTGCCATCCGGCAGCGCCGTTGGTCGGTGCCGTATGCCAGCCGGAACAGTACGGAAACGGAGTGTCGAAGACCGCGTCGAAGGCCCGCAACATCGTTCCGAGCGTCTCAGCGAGCGACCTCCGTTGAGCGCCATCCAAGTCGAGCAGCGACGCGGTAGGGCGACGTGGAACGACGAGCGTCTCGTACGGCCAATAGGCCCAATACGGCACGACGACCACCCAGTGCTCATCGTGGGTGACGAGCCGGTCGCCGCTGGCGATCTCGCGCTCGACGTAATCGACCAACAAGTTCGTGCCATGCCGTTCGAAGTACGCCGCCTGGTTGTGCATCTCGACGATCGCTTCGTTGGGCAAGAAGCTCGACGCCCAGATCTGGCCATGCGGGTGCGGGTTCGAGGCACCCGAGATGGCGCCGCGGGTCTCGAAGATCTGGACCCACCGATACCGGGCCCCGAGCTCAGCCAGCTGGTCACGCCACAAGTCGATCACCGTCAGCACCTGATCGACCGACATGTGGGCCAAGGTGAGGTCGTGGCGCGGGGAGAAGCACAACACTCGGCAGGTGCCGTCGGCGTCGTCGAGCACGAACAGCTCGCCGTCACTCTCCGGTCGGGCGTTCGGAACCACCTCGTGCGGCAGGAGCGCAGCAAAGTCGTTGTCGAACACGAACGTCGACGTGTACGTCGGATTTTGCTGGCCCCCGGCGCGCTCGTTGCCCGGGCACAGGTAACAGTTCGGGTCGTAGGTGGGCATCCCCAGACGTGCGCCGCCGTCGGTGCGCCCGCTCCACGGCCGAGTGGCGCGCTGCGGCGACACGATGACCCACTCGTCCGTCAGCGGATTGCGGCGGCGGTGCGGCTTGGACAGATCGAGCACCTGCGTAGCGTCGCACACCGCTCGCGAACTCGCTGGGTGGGCCGGTCGTGGTGCAGCAACACTCGTCTGGATGGATGTCGATCGACTCAACGACTTCTTCGGCTCGTTGGCCCCGGGCCTCCATGGTGTGGTGTTCGACGAATCGGCGCCCGAGCGCGTCGTCGGGCACATCGATGTGACCGACACGCTGATCGCTGGTACGGGATTTCTCTTCGCTCCGGCGATCATCTCGCTGGCCGACACACTGTGCGCCGCCGGGTGCGGGAACAACTTGGACGAAGGGCAGAGCTTCACGACGGTGGAGCTGAAGAGCAACTTTCTTTCCAGCGCACGCGTGGGAGAACGCGTCGTTGGTGTGGCGACCCCGGCGCACCTCGGCCAGCAGACCCACGTCTGGGACGTCACCGTCACCAACGCAACGACCGGTCGCACCATGGCGCTGTTTCGTTGCACGCAGATGATCCTGACCGCCCGCTGACCAGCTGGACATCGTCCGAATCCTGCCGGTCTCGGTCGACGCCCTCATGTACAACAGTGCGCATGAGCCGCGCCGCTCAACGTGCTCGCTCTGCCATCCGCTCCTTCGGTGCCCGAGCTCGCCGCCCTCGGAGTGGCGCGGGTGTCGATCGGCGGGCTCGCTGCGTGGGTCGCGTACCGAGCCGTCTGGTCGATGGCCGCCGAGCTCTTCTCGACGGGTACCTCGGCGTACACGGCGTCGACGCTCGACCCCGCCGTGCGCGACCGCGCGTTCGCTTCCTCGTCACGCCGACACCCGCTCGTCGGTGGCCATCCCCGCGCCGGCAAGCGCAGGTCGAGCTGTCGCTCGCATCCGACGAAGCAACGATCGCTCGACCGGGCGCACCGCCGGATGGGCGCCACCTCGTGCAGCCATCTGCCAGCGATGACGTCGCTCGTCGACGACCGACTGATCATCGAGCTCGAGGCAGTCGAGGCGATCGGCCTCGATGTCGACCACGATCGTGTCGCCGTCCTGGACCAGGGCGATCGGCCCGCCGACGGCTGCCTCGGGCCCGACATGGCCGATCACCAGTCCGACGGAGCCACCCGAGAAACGGGCGTCGGTCATCAGGCCCACGGTGATGCCCCGACGTCGACACAAGGCGGTGATGCGCGACGTGGGATCGAGCATCTCCGGCATTCCCGGCGCGCCCCGCGGCCCCTCGTAGCGGATCACGACCATGTCACCGTCGGCGAACGACTCGGCGCGATCGGCGAGCACGGCCAGCAGCGCCGCCTCGCTGTCGAACACCCTCGCACGACCGACGAATCGACCACGATCGTCGAGCCCGCGTTCCACACCGGCCAACTTGAGCACGGCCGCTCCGTCGGGAGCGAGATTGCCGTGGAGCACACGCAGACTCCCCGCCTGCGTGAACGGTGCGTCCAACCGATGGACGACCGATCCGTCCGGCCCGGGCGGGTCGAGACGGTCGACCTGGTCGCCCAAGGACGAGTTCGTGCACGTGACCGCCGAGCCGTCGATCCAGCCGTTATCGAGCAGTTCCCGGACGACGACAGCGAGCCCTCCGGCCTGGTGCACGTCAGCCATCGAATACCTGCCGTAGGGGCGGAGGTCGGTGAGAACGGGGACTCGGCGACCAAGGTCAGCCAGCTGATCGCGCGACACCACGTCGTCCCACAAATCGAACCCGGCGGCGCGGGCGAGCTCGGCGGCGTGCAACACGACGTTCGTCGATCCGCCCATCGCCAACGTGACCACGAGCGCATTGCGCACGGCCACCGGAGTCACGATGTCGCGGGGGCGCAGCGCCGCAGACGCCAGTGTGGCCAAGAGTGCGGCGAGCTCGTCGGGGAACTCGACGACACGGTCGGGGTGCGCCGATGGCGGGGACACCATGTGCAGCGGCGTCATGCCGGCAACGGCAGCGACGACTTGCATCGTGTTGTACGTGAACATCCCGCCGCAACTGCCGTATCCAGGACAGCCATGCAGAGCGACTCGGGTTCGCTCGTCGGCGGGGGCAGCAGCTCGCTGGTACACCTCGACGAGATCGAGGCGTTCGCCGGTGATCGGATCGGTTCCCGGCAGTATCGAACCATCGGGACACATCAGCGCTGGCTCGTTGTGCTCGAGCAACGCGGCCAACGTGCCGACGGGCGGTTTGTCGCAGGCGACGATCGCGATCGCGCCGCGCAGGTCGGTGGCTGCAAGATGCAACTCGGTCGCCTCTTTGACCACTTCGCGGCTGATCAGCGAGTAGCGCATCCGCTCGGTGCCATTGAGTTGGCCATCAGACACCCCGAGGGTGAATGCCGGAGCGACGAGACGAACATTGAGTCCGTCGGCGCTGATGCGTCGGGACAGCGCCCGGTGCACCGCGTCGACCTTGGCTCGCACGCCGAGGTAACACTGACTCTCGCCGAGCGTTCCGATCGTGCCCCAGGGCGCGCCATGCACTGCAGCGATCGGCTCGTCGAGGTAGCGCGCCGTGCCCACACGTTGCACGTCGCGGCCCGGATGGCGGGCAGCGAACTCGGTGCTCAGCGCGTCGGTCGTGGCGACGGGTGCGTCCATGGTGCGATGGTGCGACGGCGGATCGGCCCCTGTCGTGCCCCGACGTCGGGTAGTACCGACAGGGTCACGCAGAGGCTCGTTGCGAGCGCGCCGAGTCCTAGCCTGAGGCGATGCGCGCCGCAGAGTTGGGAGTGTTCCTGCGGTCGAGGCGGACCCGACCGGCGCTCGACCAGCCGGGAGACGGTCGACGTACCAGAGGCCTGCGCCGCGAAGAGTTGGCTGCGGCGTCGGACGTCGCCCACTCCTGGATCGTCAAGCTCGAACAGGGCCGGGCGCGTTCGGTGTCGGTCGACGTGCTGGCCGCGCTCTCGCGGGCATTGCAGCTCGACGCCGCAGAGCGGTCGCATCTCTTCGCGCTCGCCGGATATCGGACTGGGCCGAGCTCACCCGACAGCGTCGTCACCGCTGGACTGCGACGACTCCTCTACGAACTCGAACCGAACCCGGCGTACCTCCTCGATCGGATGTGGAACATGGTCGATTGGAACCGGGCGGAGGAGACGCTGTTTCCACCACTCGCCGATCGCCGAGGAAGATTCCCCAACTTGCTCGAGCTGGCCTTTCTCGACGCCGAGCTGGAGGCGCTCATGATCGATTCCGACGAGGAACGAGAGCGGCTGGTCGCGCAGTTCCGCGCGCACACCGTCGACTGGCCGGACGATCCCGACATCGCCGTTGTGGTCGATCGATTGCGGTTCGAGGCGCCGCTGTTCCGTCAGCTCTGGGATCGCGGCGACGTGCGCGAATTCCATTCGGTGCGGCGATGCTTCGAACACTCCAGCTGGGAGGTGCTCGACCATCACCGATTGGCCGTGCTCGATCAGCCGGGTCTGCAGCTGGTCGTGTACACACCGATCGACGACGGGTCGGAGTGATCGGCCGATTCGTCAGCGGAATCCAGGAGAAGGGCGAAGCGTCGGCGCTGGCGCAAAGTCAGCCGATCGAGTCGGCCACCGAGAAGCGCGTCAGCCGCTGCGCCCGAGGCGTCGATCGTTGATGGTCCGCATGCGAGATTCCCGTCGTCATGGGCTCTCGGAACCACGGTGCGTACAACTCCAAGTTGGGGATCGCACGGGAGTGATCGGACACGTTCGGCGTGCCCCCGTGCCAGGCTCGCACGTCGCGGATCTGAATCGTCCTGGTCGATCGGGAGCGTCACGCACGTCGTCGATCGACCAGCCAGATGCGGCGAGCGAGGTCGACAGCTCGTCACGGCTGCGAAACCGCAGTGTCGAGTCGGAGACAACCTCGGTGTCATTCGCGAAACGGTAGGTCCAACGGAACGACACCAGCGGGAGCTCCAGCGCAGTGACCTCGACCCAACGCTCGACCGGTCCGGCCGCTGTGGCGACGACGCCGTCGGTCTGCTCTCGGTTCCAACCGCGCCACGCTTGGGCATGCGGATCGCGCGTCTCGAACGCGAACACACCGTCGACTCGTACGACCGAGCGCAGTGCACGCAGGGTCCGCGACCATTGATCGTCATCGAGGAATACCTGGGCCACGTTTCCGGTCATCACGGCCAGGTCCGCATGTCGGCCGATGAGCGACTCGGCGTCGCCATGGATCCATTCGACACCGCTGGCCGCAGGTTTGCGACGGGCAACGTCGAGTGAGGCCTCCGCCGGGTCGACGCCGACGACGTCCACATCGAGTGCGGCCAGGCGGCACGCCAGCGAGCCCGTTCCGCACCCGACATCGACCACGGACCGAGCGCCGAGTTCGGCGTACAGGTCGAGATCGTTGCGTTCGCCGTCGAGATCGTTGCGTTCGCCGTCGAGATCGTCGAAGATCGCGGCGAGTCGCGGATCGGAGAACGCAGCGTCGGGCATTACAACCGTCGAATGTCGGGATTGAACGCACCCGGGGCACGGCGCGACGGCTTCGGTCCGGCCCGTTTGATCAGCTGCACGACGCGCTGGCGGTGGCCACGCCACGGTTCGAGGTGGGCGATCATCGCTTCGTCGCCACCCTGGTCGGCGGGCAGGCGACGAGCATCGCCGGTAAAGAAGTAGTTGACCATCGTGGGCAGTCCGTAGTCGCGTAGCACGATCGTGTCGGGGTCGCCGTGGCACGCACCGACCGTCGACGTCGCCGTCCACACCCCCATGCCGGGAAGTGCACTGAGTCGGGTGAGCGCATCAGCGACGCCCATCGTGGCCGCCTCTTCGAGTCGATTCGAGCGGCGAGCCGCCAGGAGAATCGCATCGGCGCGCCGGCGTTCGACGTTCATGCGATGGAGGTCGACGTAGGTCCGTGCGGCCATCGCTTGCGGCGTCGGCGGGAGCCGCAGTCCGAGCGGCCCCGGCGCTGGCTCGCCCCACGCGTCGACGATTCGCCGGAAACTGCGCGCCGCTTCCTGGGTCGTGACGCGCTGGCCGAGCAGCACCATCAAGATCTCCTGCCAGATCACGCCTGATGCGGCGAGCCTGACCTCGCCGTGGAGACGAGCTGCCCGATGCACCCGTGGGTCGATGGTCGGATCGAACCCGCTGGGATCGTCGTGACATCCGAGCCAGCGAGGCAGGACATCGAGCAACCAATCGGCTCCAGGGCCCCATGCCGTGGCGGTCGTGTCGCCGTCGGTGCGGTGCTCGACGAGCATCGTGCCCGCACCGGCAGGTGTGAGCACCGCCCTGGCGAACGCGCGCCTGGCGTAGCGGGCGGTGGGGTTCGCACCGTGGTTGATGACCACGCGGGTTGCTGCGCCGGCGGTCTCAACCGCGCGCATGTGCCGTCGGCGTTCGGCGCCGACCGCGGACGTCAACGGCCGAGCAACTCGCGCCAGTCGGCGGGGTACCGCTCGGCGACCTGCGCTGGGGTCATCCGTAACGTCGCTTCCGGAGGAGTGTCGGCCACGGCACGTGCCTCCATGTAGTGGTGGGCAACATGGCGGAGACCTTCGAACATCGAGCGACGCAGGGCCAACAGCTCATCGGGTGGCGCAGGATCGTAGAACCCCCAGATGGTGAACGCGATCGTCAGATCGTGCACGACTGGGGCCCTGGAGAAGATCGAGGCGCGACGGAGCGCGACGCCGAGGCAGCCACGAATGACGTCGTCGACGTTTTCTCCCGACTGCGTGATCACCTTGGGGCGGAGGCGCTCGGCGATCGTCAGAGCAAACCCCTGATCGGGACCCTGACTGCCCAACGCAGGACCACTCGGCTGGAATCCATCGATCTCGCCGGGGCGGCCAGGGACCCACGCGTCAGGGACGTGTTCGGGCGACTCGTAGTAGCGCGCGTGTTCAGTTGCGGGAACCGACCGGAATCGCGGTGCAGCCATCGGTATCTGTTCTACCCGTTCGGGGTGGTGCCTGGCGAGCCTTCGGCGCGTCGGCTCACGGCGTCGCGCCGAGGAGGCCGTACACGAGGCTGTCCTCGAGCGCCCGCCACGACGCCTCGATGATGTTCGGGCTGACACCGATCGTCGTCCAGTCACGTTCGCCATCGGTCGCCGTCACGAGCACGCGCGTGGTCGCTCCGGTGGCGCCGGCGCCGTCGAGGATGCGCACCTTGTAGTCGGTGAGATGGATGTCGGCGATGCGCGGATGCGCTTTGCCAACCGCCTTACGCAGCGCTGTGTCGATCGCGTTGACGGGACCGTTGCCCTCTGCGACCCACACGTGGCGTTCGGCGTCGTCACCGTCGCCGACCCAGACCTTCACGGTGGCTTCGGTGGAGAACTGTCCGTTGGGCAGTTCGTCGGTGATCACTCGCATCGACTCGACGCTGAAGAACTCCGGCACGCCGCCAGCGGCGCGCCGCAGCAGCAGTTCGAGCGACGCATCGGCGGCCTCGAAGTGGTACCCCTCGTGCTCGAGCCGCTTCAGCTCATCGATCACGTTGTTGATCGCGGCGCCGTCGAGCTCGATCCCCAACTCGTCGGCCTTGATCTGGATCGTTGCCCGGCCTGCCATCTCCGACACGACAAAGCGCGTCCCGTTGCCGACGATTTCAGGATCGATGTGCTCGTACGCGTCCTTGCGGCGGGCGATCGCCGACACGTGCAAGCCGGCCTTGTGGGCAAACGCCGACGAGCCGACATAGGGCGCCTGCGGGTTGACCGCGCGATTGAGCGTCTCGGCCACGTGGTGACTCACTGCGGTGAGCCGATCGAGACGACCGTCAGGGAGACACTGGTACCCGAGCTTGACCTGGAGATTCGGGATCATCGTGGTGAGGTTGGTGTTGCCCGTGCGCTCACCCAGGCCGTTGAGCGTCCCTTGGACGTGGCGAGATCCGGCATGCACCGCAGCGAGCGAGTTGGCGACCGCACACCCCGTGTCGTCGTGGCAGTGGATGCCGATCGTGACGTCATCGCCGACATGACCGCGGACCTCGGCGACCACGCGGCCGACCTCGTCGGGCAACGTCCCGCCGTTGGTATCGCAGAGCACGAGATGTGTCGCCCCGTTCACGATCGCGGCCTCGATCGCCCGGAACGAGAACTCCGGGTCGTCGCGGAAGCCGTCGAAGAAGTGTTCGAGATCGACCAACACCCGTCGCCCAGCGCCGTCGAGGTGGCGCACCGAGTCGGCGATCATCGCTTCGCCCTCGTCGAGCGTGGTCCGCAGCGCCTCTTCGACGTGATACCGAGAACTTTTGGCGACGATGCACACCGCAGCGGTGTTGGCGTCGAGCAGGTTTTGCAGGGTTGCGTCGTCGTCGACCTTGCCCTTCGGGCGGCGAGTCGAACCGAACGCCACGAGGGTGGACGTCGCCAGATCGAGCTCGGCCGACGCGCGGGCGAAGAACTCGATGTCTTTCGGATTGGCCCCGGGCCAACCACCTTCGATGTAGTGCACACCGAGGTGGTCGAGCTGTTCGGCGATTCGCAGTTTGTCGTCCACCGATGCCGAAACGCCCTCTACCTGGAGGCCGTCACGCAATGTGGTATCGAAGATCTCGACGTGTGAGTGGTCGAGCGAGGACATGGTGCTCCTTGATGGTGTCCGGGAAATGAAAAAGCCGCCCCGACGGGCGGCTTGACGAACACACGGCGGGCCGCGTGTTCTACAGAATAATGATGATCGCTGAGCGGTGCGTGGAGCGGTTCATCATCTCGGTATTGAACCGGACTCGGCCACCGAACGCAAGGCGAGATGCCACGAGCAGATGTGAGCCCTGTGCACGAAGGTGTGCATGAACGGTGGTTTTCGGGTGGACGACGACAGGTGTCCTGGGGGTAACGAAGAAGTTTCGTGGATAACCCTGTGATTTCAGAAATACCTCTTGACCTGGGGTTTTGTGCGGTCTTAACTAAGTGTCGTCCCAGCAAGCGCACGGATATCGGGACTGCGAGGAGGGCTTCGGCCCCGTCCCTCGGAGTTGTGATGAGCGAGAGCGGTGCGGGGGCAGGACAAGGTCCACCGACCACCTCCAACCGGGTGTCGTTCGCCTTTCGGGGCAGCGGGACAACGAGGAGTCGGCGGCGAGCCGGGTACCCGGGTAACCGGGAGCACGGAGCGGCGTCGGGTCAGACCGGGTCGTCGAGAGATCGGCGGCAACGGAGGCCTGCTGGGTTCGTCGAGTAATCGGCGGATGCGGTGAGGAGACCGAGTCGGCACGGTTCGCCGTGTCGGAGACGGGCTGTGGAACGGAGCCGACGGATCTGGGGTCACCCCAACTGGCCTCGGAGAGGGCGGTTCCGCTTGGCACCAGGACCGTTGGCTCGGGCAACCGGGTCAGCGTGACCAGTGACAAATCGGGTCGGCCGACGGGAAACCGTCGAACCGAACCGCATACGCGGCATCGCCCGCCGTGCGCAAGCACGACGGGCGATGTAATCGGTCGAGTCGAAGGCTAGCGCCCGACGTTCGATCGATGGTGGATCTGTCCACGGCAACGCCCCGGAGGGAGCGCCCGGCTTCGGTCGAGCGCAACCGACGGGGCGTTCACCGTTTTCCCGAAAAACCGGGGTTTCCGTGCGATTTACGCACGCCGTCGCGAACAGAACGGTGAGGACCGACGCGTCGGGGCGTGGCGCAGCTCGCTAGAGCGTCTCGCACCAGTCCTTGTAGCGGTCCTCCTGGCGGCGGATGGCCCGGTGGAACACCTCGGCGATCGCCAACGTCATCGGACCGGGGCACGGGATCGAACGGTCGTCGACCGAGTTGATCGAACTGACCTCGGCCGCCGTGCCACACACGAACGCCTCCTCGGCGATGTACAGGTCACTCCGGGCAATGTTGTCGACCTTCACCTCGAACCCGAGATCCTGCGCAATGACGTGCACGGAGTTCTGAGTGATGCCCTCGAGCGCACCCGCCGAGATCGGCGGAGTGAGCAGCGTGCCTTGACGGGCGACGAAGATGTTCTCGCCGGTGCACTCGGCGATCAGACCGTTGGGGGCGAGCATGATCGCCTCGTCGTAGCCCGCGTTCAGCGCCTCGACCTTGGCCAGCGACGAGTTGACGTAGTTCCCGGTCGTCTTCGCCGCGGGCGGCATGGTGTTGTGATCGTGACGGGTCCACGACGAGATCTTCATGCGCACGCCCTGCTGCACGGCGTCGTCACCGAGATAGGCGCCCCACGGCCAGCAGGCGATCGCCACGTCGACCGAGCAGGGCAACGTGTTCAGACCCATCTCGCCGTAGCCGAGGTACGCCAGCGGGCGGATGTAACACGACGGGAGGCCCGAGGCCGCGACCGTCTGCTTGGTTGCGTCGATCAACTCGTCGACGGTGTACGGGATCTCGAACCCGACGATCTTGGCCGAGTCGAACAAGCGGCGGATGTGGTCGGTCAACCGGAAGATCGCCGGTCCATCGCTGGTCTCGTAGGCGCGAATGCCCTCGAACACGCCGGTGCCGTAGTGCAGCGAGTGAGTCAGCACATGCACCTGGGCCTGATCCCAGTCGACGAACTCACCGTTCATCCAGATCTTCTCGGTCGGTTGGATGGGCATGGGCTCAGTCTCCCACGCGGGCGGCAATGGCATCACCCACGGCGGCTGTGGAGCCGTCGACGGGGTCGTCGCACGCAGCGCGGATGCGTTCGGCGGCGGCGGTCTCGCCGAGGAAGTCGAGCATCAACGCCGCACTGAGAATCGCAGCGGTCGGGTTGGCTTGGCCGGTGCCGACGATGTCGGGTGCCGACCCGTGCACCGGCTCGAACATCGACGGTCCCGAGCGCGCTGGGTTGAGGTTGGCCGACGACGCCAGGCCGATCCCGCCCGACACTGCCCCGCCGAGGTCGGTGAGGATGTCGCCGAAGAGGTTGTCGGTGACGATGACGTCGTAGCGGTGCGGATCCTGAACGAAGTAGATGCATGCCGCGTCGACGTGGTTGTACGCAGTGTCGATCGCGGGGAACTCAGCCGCGACCTCATCGAAGGTGCGCTGCCACAGATCGCCGGCGAAGGTCAGCACGTTCGTCTTGTGCACCAAGGTGACGTGCTGGCGTGGCCGAGTGGCGGCGAGCTCGAAGGCATAACGAATGCACCGCTCGACGCCGAGTCGTGTGTTGACCGATCCCTGGGTGGCCACCTCGTTCGGCGTGCCCTTGCGCAACACACCGCCTTCGCCCACGTAGGGCCCCTCGGTGTTCTCGCGAATGACGACGAAGTCGTGTGGTTCGCTGTGGCCGGGCGCGGTGCCGACGAACGGCCGCTGGTTGACGTACAAATCGAGGTCGAACCGCATCTTGAGCAACAGCCCTCGCTCGATGACGCCCGGCGCCACCTCAGGAGTCCCGACCGCTCCGAGCAAGATCACGTCGTGCCCACGAAGTTGGTCGAGCGTTTCATCGGAGAGGATTTCGCCGTCGCGCAAGTACCTCGATCCGCCGAGCTCATAGTCGGTCGTGTCGATCTCCACCCCAGCTGCCTCGACCACCTTGAGCGCCTCGGCGATCACCTCCGGTCCGATCCCGTCGCCACCGATCACTGCGATGTCATGAGCCATAGCCGGCGAGCCTACGGGGACAACCCGCCCGAATCCGGCGGACGGTAGCCTTCTCCGACCATGACGGCACAGAAGTTGTCACGAGCTGCATTCGATCGACTGCAGGCCGAGTTCGACGATCTCACCACGCGCGGTCGCATCGACGTGGCCAACAAGATCGAACGGGCCCGCGAGGAAGGCGACCTCAAGGAGAACGCGGGGTATCACGCGGCCAAGGACGAGCAGGGCCACATGGAGGGTCGCATCCGTCAGCTCGAGCACCTGCTGGAGAACGCCGAGATCGCCGACGACGCAGTCGTCTACACCGTGGTGTATGCGGGCGACTCCGACGACATGGCCGAGCGCTACCTCATCGGCAACATGGAAGAGCACGTCGATGGCGCCGACGTGATCAGTCCGTCGTCGCCGCTCGGCGCGGCACTCGATGGCGCAACGGTCGGTCAGGACATCACGTATGACGCGCCGAACGGCGCGCTCACCGTGCGCGTAATCGCGGTGGACACCGTCTGAGACCGCTTCGGCCACCTCTACCCTCGGTTCCATGACCGACGCCGCCTGCGACACAGATCCGTGGGCCGACATCGTCGTCCCACCACTCCCCCACGGCCGGTTCGTCGAACTCCCTGACCGTGGCACCGTGCTCGTGCGCGACTTCGGCGGCCCGCCGGGAGCCCCCGTGCTCGCGCTGCTGCACGGCTGGACGGCCACCGCCGACCTGAACTGGTTCCGGGCCTACGAACCGCTGGGCGAGCACTATCGGGTCATTGCGTTCGACCACCGCGGCCACGGGACCGGCCTGCGCCCGAAGAAGACCTTCCGGCTGGAGGACTGTGCCGATGACGTGATCGACGTCGCCACGATCCTCGGCATCGACGAGCTGATCGCAGTCGGATACTCGATGGGCGGGCCGATCGCCCAACTCGTGTGGCGCCGCCACCCCGAGCGAGTCCGCGGGTTGGTGCTGTGTGCAACGGCGCCGTACTTCTTGGGGCGTCGCGAGGAGCGCCTCTCGTTTCTCGGCTTGACGGGCCTCGCAGCAATCGCTCGAGTGACGCCCGAGCAAGCCCGCACCTGGCTCACCGACCAGTTCTACCTCCAGCGGCGGGCCGAGATATGGGAACCGTGGGCCGTACGGGAAGCATCGCGTCACGACTGGCGGGTCGTGCTCGAGGCCGGTCGAGCAATCGGTGCGTTCTCCTCACGCGAGTGGATTTCATCGGTCGACGTCCCCACCTCGGTCGTGATGACCATGCGTGACTCGGTGATTCCGATACGACGCCAAACACAGCTGTTCGAGCTGATCGACGGTGCCGTTGCGTTTCGAGTCGACGCCGACCACGATGCGGTCGTCGCCCACGCCGATCAGTTCAACCCGACGCTGCTGCGCGCCGTCCGCTCGGTGGTCGAGCGCTCGTGAAGCGAACCACAGCAGTTGTCGCCGCGGCGGCCCTCGCCGGCGTTGCCGCCGTCGCGCTCGCCCGATGCGCGTCGACGCCGACCACAGGGCTGGGAGCCGGGCGGCTGGGGCGCAACGCTCGGCTGGCCCGGCTGGGTGCCACGGTCGGCGGAACATACGCGACCACCGCGGCCCGCAAGACCTTTGCCTCGGCAGAACGGCGAGCCGAGCTCGATCGGTCGCGCGAGATGGCCACGGCCCAGCAGGTTGCCAACGAACTCGGGCAGATGAAGGGTGCGCTGATGAAGCTCGGCCAGATGGCCAGCTACCTCGACGATGGCGTTCCGGAGCCGTTACGGCTGGCACTCGCGGAACTGCGTACCGACGCCCCACCGATGGCGCCTGCGCTCGCTCGCGAAACAATCGAGTCAGAACTCGGCGCCACGATCGAGGAGCTGTTCGTCGAGTTCGACCACGAGCCCATCGCTGCCGCCTCGATCGGACAGGTGCATCGGGCCATCGTCATCGACCCTGAGACGGGCGCTGAACGAGCGGTCGCCGTGAAGATCCAGTACCCGGGCGTGGCCGAGGCGATCTCGTCGGATCTGGCCAACGCCGACCTGCTCGGTGCGCTCCTTCGCCAGGGTTTCGGCGGGCTCGATCCGAGCGAGATGGTCGACGAGATCAAGGTGCGCATCACCGAGGAGGTCGACTATGCGCGCGAGGCGGACAATCAGCGGGCCTTCGGCGAGTTCTACCGCGGCCATCCCTTCATCCGTATTCCGGCGGTGATCGACACCTACTCCACCGACCGCGTGCTCACCACCGAACTCGTCGAGGGATTCGGATGGGACGAGCTGATGCGGCGCAGCCAGGCCGAACGCGATCACGCCGGGGAAGTGATCTTCCGGTTCGTGTTCCGCAGCTTGTATCGCATGGGCACGTTCAACGGCGACCCTCATCCCGGGAACTACGTGTTCCACGACGACGGCACCGTCAGCTTTCTCGACTTCGGACTCGTCAAGCACTTCTCCGAGGCAGAGCTGACGACCTTCGCATCGATGGTCGAGGCGGCTGCCGTTGATCACGACGACGAGCGTTTTCGCGAGATCCTGGAGACTGCCGGCATGTTGCAGCCCGACGCACCGGTGTCGACCAAGGACGTCGGCGAGTACTTCTCCCACTTCTACGACACCGTCCGCAGCGACCGCACCATGACGTGGACGCGCGAGTACGCCAACTCGATCGTGCGCCACACGTTCGATCGCACCAGCCCGATCAGCCAGTACGCCACCGTGCCCCGCGCCTTCGTGTTCATCCAGCGCATCAACCTCGGGCTCTATGCACTGCTCGGTGAGCTCGGGGCGACCGGCAACTACCGCCGCATCGCCGCAGAGCTGTGGCCGTTCGTCGACGGCCCACCGTCGACACCGATGGGTGTTGCCGAGGCCGAGTGGCTCGCCCGACGCTCGGCCGAGCGCACACTGCCGCCCGCAACGGCCTGATCGCCAGTAGCGTCCCGTCGATGCGCCGGACGCTGCCCCTCGCCGTTGCTGCCGTTCTCCTCGTTGCCGCCTGCGGCAGCGACGACGACTCGTCGTCTGCGACCACCGCAAGTGACACAGCGACCACCAGCCCGACCGACGACAGCACGACCGACGACACGGTCACGACCGATGGCGACGAAGCGGCCGAGCCGGCCGGTCCAGAGTGCATCGAAACCGGCGGCACACTTCCCGAACCCGACTTCGGCGACGCGGGACCACCTCCGACCAACCCGGACACTCCGGAGGTGTCGATCCCCGACGAGTTGCCGACCGAACTCGGCGTCAATGTGCTCGTCGAAGGCGACGGTCCGGCCGCCGAGGCAGGCGACACCGTGATCGTCGACTACATCGGCGTGCGTTCCCGAGACGGTCTGGAGTTCGACAGCAGCTACGCCCGCGAGCCGTTCCCTGTGGTGCTCGGCACCGGCAGCGTGATCCAAGGGTGGGATCAGGGACTCGTCGGCGTGAGCGCGGGCGACCAGGTGCAACTCGACATCCCCAGCGACCTGGCATACGGCCCGACCGCGCGCAGCGAGGTGATCTGCGCCGACGAGGATCTCACCTTCGTGGTCGACGTGCGCGCCGTCGTGAAGCCGGCCGACCCGGCCGACGAGCCGAACGAGGCCGGCGTCGAGCCGTCCGAGGGCGCAACCGAGGTGACCACCGTCGACCTCCGTGACGGCGATGGAGCAACCCTCGAGGAGGGCCAGACCGCGGTGATGCACCTGGTGTTGTTCCGCGGCGACACGCTGGTGGCGCTCGACACCACCTGGGCCAGCGAAGCGATTCAGATCCCGATGGTCGAAGGGGCGACGATCCCCGGGTTGATCGAGGGGATGGAAGGAATGCAGGTCGGCGGCCGCCGGGCGATCATCATCCCGCCCGACGATGCGTTCGGCCCCGAAGGCAACCCCCAGCTCGGGCTTCCTGCCGGCGCCGACACGGTGATCGTGGTCGACCTGCTCGGCGTCTACTGACCGACGACGCGGTCACCCGCTACATGTCGAGGCCGATGTCGAGGATCGGCGCCGAGTGCGTCAACTCGCCGACGGCGATGTAGTCGACTCCCGTGGCGCCGACGCCGCGGGCGGTGTCGAGCGTGAGGCCGCCGCTCGCCTCGAGCGCCACCCCTGGGCGCAGCTCGTTGCGTACTGCGACGGCGCGGCGCATCTCATCGATGGAGAAGTTGTCGATCAGCACTTCGTCGGCCCCTGCCTCGATCGCCTCGACGAGCCCATCGATGTCGTCGACTTCGATCTCGACCGACACGCTGCCCGCCAGCCCGCGGACCCGTCGAAAGGCGTCCCCCACCGAGCCGGCGGCGGCGATGTGATTGTCCTTGACGAGCGCGGCGTCGGACAATCCCATGCGGTGATTGACGCCGCCGCCGCAGCGGACCGCGTACTTTTCCAAGGCTCGCAGCCCCGGCGTGGTCTTGCGGGTGTCGCGCACCTGCGCGCGTGTGCCGGCGAGGGCGTCGACCCAGCGTGCAGTGAGCGTGGCCACGCCGGAGAGGTGACAGAGCAGGTTCAACGCCGTGCGCTCGCTGGTGAGCAGGCCGCGCGTGGGCGCATCCGCCCGAGCGAGTTCGACTCCGGCATCGACGGCGGCGCCATCGGCGACGACGAGTTCGACCGATGCATCGGCGCCACACACCATCTCGATCACCGCTGCCGCGATCGGCAGTCCCGCAATCGTGCCAGGACGACGGGTGACGAAGCGTCCCCGGCCCAGATGGTCCGGATCGACCGTCGCCGCCGACGTGATGTCGGTGCCGTCACCCAAGTCCTCGCGCAGCGCGAGGGCAACCAACGCCTCTACACCGTCCGGATCGAGCCCGCTTGCCGACAGCTGTGACCGACGGGCCTCGGGGAGCGGTGAGAGATCGTCCAAGCGTCCAACCCTATGGCTCGACGACAAAAAGTGCCGGCGTGACGCGAAACGCAGCCCAGGAGAACCAGAAGGTGTCGACGTGATCGACGCGCTCGAGCTGCACCCCGGTGAGCGGGCCGGCCGTCGCCTGTCCGAAGATGTTCCACTCCGATCCGGTGGCCGTGTCGACGATGCCGTCGGGTCCGGCTGCAAACTCGACGCGTGCGCCATCGATCTCGGCGATGAACACGCCGGTCGCGCCGACGTCGGCACCGGCGGCGATGTCGGCAGCATCCAGAGCAGACGCGGTCCCTGGCCGATGCCACACGGTGAGCGGACGGCCGCCCAGGTCGAGCGCGATGACCCCGTCTCGTGCGACGTCGGCAGTGCGAACGGCAATCGACTGACCGTCGAGCTCGATCCCGACGACACGATCGAAAGGTGGCAGCGTCCCGTCGGGCTCTCCGGTGAAGAAGCCCGCCAGCGGCCGATCACGAGAGTCGTATGCGCCGTACGGGTTCCGGCCGTATGGCCGTGGGTTCTCGGTGTCGCGCTGCAACACGAGCGCGTCCGGGTGCGCCGCGATGGCGTCGGCCCACGACGCCGTCGACGCTGGGATCGGCCTGAGCGTTTGCTCGACACGGTCGCCGACGACGGCCCGGCCGTCGAATTGGGTCCACAGCGACTCGCTCTGGCGGTCGTAAAGGACGAGATTCGCCTGGTACAGCGATCCCGAGGTACCAAAGTCGACGACGTCGCCGTCCACCGTCCGCTCGTACACGATTCCTGAGTTGCAGAGCGGGCAGTACGTCGCCACCACGGGGACACCATCGACGACGTCGTTGACGACTTCGTGCCACGTCATCACTTGCAGGGGGTAAATGTGCACGGCGGAGCCGACGGTCACCACCATCACGGGCTCGTTGGGCTCGATCCAGTCGGTGGCGGCCGGGCTGTCGAAGCGGGGCCGGTCGATCGGCGGGATCCCGTCGGGCGGTGGGCCGCCCGACACGATCCGTTCACGGTCGACCAGCGCGCGCGGGAATCGGTCGGCGTCGAGATGTCGCGGTGGCATCGCCGAGTTCGGTACGGGGCGTGGTGCACGCGCCAGCCGCTCGATCGTGCGCGTGATCGAGTCCGGATACTCCTCGATGATCGAGGTTGTGGTCACCTGAGGCGCGCCCGGTTCAGGTGCGCTGTCGCTCGCCGATTGTGTACCGGGCGAACACGCCGTGAGGCACACCACTGCAACGATCAACCACCGTTGCGCCACGACCGCGCTCATCACCCGACCGGGCCACTGGGGTGCACATCGATTCCTCCCACTGCGTCTAGTGACACATCGAGATGACGTCTCCATTCATCTGATGGCAACGGGTGGTCGGTGCGGCGGTGACAACCACGGCTCTCGGCGCGGGCCAGCGCTGCAGTGACAACCGCCGTCGCGACGGTCAACAAGTTGGTCCCTTCCCACGTCCGCCGAGACGGCGGCACTACCGCATCGTCGCTCGTGAGGGCGTGCGTGAGCGCTCCGAGGGCACCACTGGCAGCGGCGAGGGAGTGGGCGCTGCGGAGCACGCCGACGTGTCGAGACATCACGGCGCGGACCTCGCGCGTCCGTGCCGGATCGAGCAACGGCGCCTGCTCAGCCGGCAGGTCCAGATCAGGGGCGATTCGATCCGGTAGCTCCCAGGCGAGGTCGCGGCCGACGCGAGTTCCGGCCACGACCGACTCGGTGAGGCTGTTCGAGGCCAGCCGGTTGGCTCCGTGGACCCCGGTGGCCGAGACTTCGCCGACCGCATAGCAGCCCGCAAGAGCGGTGCGTCCCGACAGATCAGCGCGAACTCCGCCGCACGCGTAGTGCGCGGCGGGCGCGACCGGGATGCGGTCGACTGCCGGGTCGAGCCCAATCTCCTGACAGGCTTCGGTAATCGCCGGAAACCGGTCGTGGAATCGTGTCCCCATATGCGTGGCGTCGAGGAACACGTGGTCATCGACACCACCCGGTGCCGCGGCCATGCGTTGGGAGATCGCGGCAGCAACGACGTCGCGTGGTGCCAGGTCTTCCTGGTCGTGCACTCCGACCATCACACGCTCGTCGGCCCCGTCGTACAGGATCGCCCCCTCGCCGCGCACGGCTTCGGACACCAGCGCCTGCTGCCCGCGGACATCGGGGCCGCGCCACAACACCGTCGGGTGGAATTGGATGAACTCGACGTCGCGCGCCGGCAGCCCGGCACGCAATGCCATCGCCACGCCGTCGCCGGTCACGGCCGGCGGATTCGACGTCGACGCATACACCTGCCCATATCCGCCTGATGCCAGTACCACGGCGCGCGCCGTGATCGTCCCGACCGACTCGACCTGACCGGCTTCGTCGAGCCGCCCGATCACCACCCCGGCGACCTGACGCGTGCCGTCGGGCGCAGTTCCCAGGAGGAGGTCGAGGGCGAAGGCGTGGCTCATCACCTCAACGCCAGCGCCGAGTGCGCCTTCGTCGAGGGTGCGTTGCACCTCGGCCCCGGACCGATCGCCGCCGGAGTGCACGATGCGGTGGTGGCTGTGCCCGCCCTCACGGGTGAGAGCGATGCCCGCGGCTCCCTCCGCCGGCGGGTCGAAGGCCGCGCCGAGGCGCATCAGGTAGCGGATCGACGTCGGCGCATCGGCCACGAGCTCGCGCACCGCCGCTTCGTCGCACAAACCCGCACCCGCCGCAATGGTGTCGGCCACGTGATCATCGATCGTGTCGGTCGGGTCAAGCACGGCGGCGAGCCCGCCTTGGGCCCACTGTGTCGAGCCGGCCGACAACACGTCCTTGGTCACGATCAACACCCGTCGCACCGGGCGAGCGGCGAGGGCCGCGGAGAGTCCTGCCGCTCCCGAACCGAGCACGACGACATCGACGTCGTCGCTCCACGTCGGAGCCGGCGCCGCCAATCGGTGGGGAAGGCTCATCGATACCGCGCGTGGGCGCCGGTCACTCGGCGGTCGCCGACGGCGAGCCGAGCTCGATCATCCGCTCGACCGATGCCCGTGCTGCCGCTGCGATGTCGTCGGGGACCGTGACCTCGTCAACTCCGTCGCGCAACGACCGCAGCAACTTCGCCGGGGTGATCATTTTCATGTACTTGCACACCGCAGCACGGTTGACCGGCTCGAACGACGTGTTCGGATTGATCTTCTCGAGCTGGTGCAGCATGCCGGTCTCGGTCGCCACCAGAACGCGCTCAGCAGTGGTCTCCCGAGCGGCGTCGATCATCCCTCCCGTCGACAGGATCTTGGTCTGCGTGTCGGGCACGACGCCGGCGCCGACGAGGTAGAGCGCGCTGGTTGCGCACCCACACTCTGGATGGATGAACAGCTCGGCGTCCGGTTCGGCTTCGACGCGATCGCGCAGATCGGCGCCATTGATCCCCGCATGGACGTGGCACTCCCCCATCCAGATGTGCATGTTCTCCCGGCCGGTGATCCGCTGGACGTGAGCACCGAGGAATTGATCGGGACAGAACAACACCTCGGTATCGGCGGGAATCGACTCGACGACCTCGACGGCGTTCGACGACGTGCAACAGATGTCGGTCTCGGCCTTCACCGCCGCAGTCGTGTTGACGTAACTCACGACGACCGCGCCCGGATGCTCGGTCTTCCAGGCTCGCAACTGGTCGGCGGTGATCGTCTCGGCGAGGCTGCACCCGGCGGCGGCATCTGGGATCAACACGGTCTTGTCCGGGCTGAGGATCTTGGCCGACTCAGCCATGAAGTGCACCCCGCAGAACACGATCGTCGACGCCTCGACCTGCGCCGCGACCCGGGACAATCCGAGCGAGTCACCGGTGTGGTGCGCGATGTCTTGGATCTCGGGAACCTGATAGTTGTGGGCGAGGATCACAGCGTCGCGCTCGCGCGCCAGCTCGAGTACTTGTTCGCGCCAATCGGTGGGCAGCAACTCGACGCCGGTCTCGCTCACCGCATCGGTCGGTGTCACGGTCACGGTGTCAGCGTACGGGATGGTCACCGGCGAGCGATGCTCGGATCGCGCATGACAGGCTGCCGGCCACGAACGCCGATGAGCAGGCCGCCGGCCTGGCCCCAACGCCCGGCTACCGATACGCCGATGTCGTGGGCGACCAACTCTTCGTCGCCGGCCAGGTCCCGCTCGTCGAGGTGCGCGGGTTCGGCCTCGCCGACGTCCGCCAACTGACCGTGCATGTCGTGGGACCGCACCAACATCTCCTCGATGCGTGGGCGGCGGTGAACGAGTGGTTCGACGGCAACGTTTCGCCGGCGACGCTGCTTGGTGTGCACCTGCTGGGGTATCCCGAACAGCTGGTGGAGATCGACGCAATGATCGTTCGCACGGACGCGCGGCCGGCGTACTACCGCAGCTCAGCCGTTCGCCAGCGAGGCGCCGATCGTTCTCGCCGCGCCGACCACCGCCCGTCCGAAGCGTTGACCTGGTGACGTCGACAGACGGTCGATCGGCCCGCTCACCGACAATGCTGCGACGATCTCGTCGCCGCCATTCAGGATCGGTGCGCTCACCGAGGCCACGCCCGGCTCGCGCTCGCCGACGCTCTCGACCCACCCATCGAGGGTTCGTTCGCCGGCGAGCACCCGGCCTGCGGACCCGCGATCGAGCGGCAGGACCGTCCCCTCGGGGAGAATCCAGCGCAGTCCGTGGGTCGATTCGAGCGAATGGACACACCGCCGGCGGTCGCCCTGCCGGACGAACAGCTGCACGCCTTCGCCAGTCTCGTCGCGCAGCGCCGCCATCGGAGCCGCTGCCAGATCGGCCAACGGGAATCGGCGCGCAGCTGCTCGACCGAGCGAGTCGAGATGCGGTCCCAAGTCGTAGCGTCCGAGCCCGTCGCGACGCAGCAGACCGTGGGCCTCGAGCGCGGCGGCGAGACGATGCGCGGTGGCCCTGGGCAACCCGGTCGAGGCGCACAACGCGGACAGCGTCACTGGTTCGAGGGCGACTGCGTCGAGCACGGCGACCGCCTTGTCGAGTACCCCGACCTCCGATACGCTGTCCATATCGCAAGAACTATATCCCACATTGTGGGATTCACGCCATCTCCTGGGAGGTCACGTGGGCCAAACGCTCGCCGAGAAGATCTGGAACAGCCATGTGGTGCACTCCGCACCAGGTGAACCCGATCTGCTGTACATCGATCTCCACCTCGTCCACGAGGTGACCAGCCCGCAGGCCTTCGAGGGCCTGCGCATCAGCGGCCGCACCGTACGCCGACCCGACCTCACCGTCGCCACCGAAGACCACAACGTTCCCACCGAGCGGATCGACGAACCAATTGCCGACGAGGTGTCGGCCAAGCAGGTCGACACGCTGCGCGAGAACGTCGAGGCGCACGGCATCGAGCACTTTCCGATGGGTCACCCGGGCCAGGGCATCGTGCACGTGATCGGTCCGGAGCAAGGTCGCACCCTGCCCGGCATGACCATCGTGTGCGGGGACTCACACACCGCCACCCACGGCGCGTTTGGGGCGCTCGCGTTTGGCATCGGTACCAGCGAGGTCGAACACGTTCTCGCGACACAAACGCTTCCCCAACAACGACCCAAGTGGATGTCGGTCACCGTCGACGGCGAGTTGCGACCGGGCGTGACGGCCAAAGACGTGATCCTGGCGATCCTCGGCGAGCTCGGCACGACCGGTGGCATCGGCCACGTCATCGAGTACCGCGGATCGGCGATCCGCTCATTGTCGATGGAAGGCCGGATGACGGTCTGCAACATGTCGATCGAAGCAGGTGCGAAAGCTGGACTGATCGCGCCCGACGACACCACGTTCGAGTACCTGCAGGCTCGGCCGAACGCTCCGACCGGGGAACACTGGGACGCCGCGGTCGACCACTGGCGCACGCTCTACAGCGACGATGACGCCGAGTTCGACGCAGAAGTCGTGATCGATGCCGCTGCGATCACGCATCACGTCACGTGGGGCACCAACCCAGGTCAGGTGCTGCCGATCCACCACGACGTGCCGCATCCCGACTCCTTCGACACGCCGGCGGCCCAAGACGCGGCGCGGCGGGCACTCGAGTACATGGAGCTCGATCCAGGAATGCCCCTCCGAGACGTGGCCATCGACACGGTGTTCATCGGCTCGTGCACCAACAGCCGCATCGAGGACCTGCGCGCTGCGGCTGACGTGCTGCGGGGACGCACGGTCGCCGTTGACCGAGCGATGGTGGTGCCCGGCAGCCACGCGGTGAAGGCCCAGGCCATCGAGGAAGGGCTGCACGATGTGTTCATCGCAGCAGGTGCCGACTGGCGCGAGCCCGGATGCTCGATGTGCCTGGCGATGAACCCCGACAAACTCGAACCGGGCGAGCGCGCTGCGAGCACGTCGAACCGCAACTTCGAGGGACGCCAGGGCCGCGGAGGCCGCACCCATCTGGTGTCGCCGGCAGTCGCCGCAGCGACCGCCGTGGCGGGCACGTTGGCCACACCGGACGACCTGCCAAGCGACGACAATGGAGCCACATCATGAAGGCCGTGAACGTCATCACCGGAACCGGGGTGCCGTTGCGGCGCTCCGACGTCGACACCGACCAGATCATCCCGGCGCACTGGTTGAAGCGGGTCGAACGCACCGGCTTCGAAAAAGGACTGTTCTCGACCTGGCGCGACGATCGCGACTTCGTGCTCAACCAAGAGCAATACGCGGGCGCCAACATCCTCGTGGCGGGCCCGGCCTTCGGCGTCGGGTCGTCGCGCGAGCACGCCGTGTGGGCGATCATGCAGTACGGCTTCGAAGCCGTCATCGCCCCGAGCTTCTCCGACATCTTCTACAACAACTGCACGAAGAACGGTCTCGTGCCGGTGCGCCTCGACGAGTTCGCCGTCGAACTCATCTGGGATGCCATCGAGCGAAACCCACAGGCCGAGATGCTCGTCGACCTCGAACGCTTGGTGGTCGAAGTGCCAGCCGCCACGGTCGACGCATCATTCGAGCTCGACGCTGCCATCCAGCACCGCTTCCTCCACGGCCTCGACGACATCGGCCTCACGATGCGCCACGAGACGCACATCGACGACTACGAGCAGGGTCGACCCGCCTGGATGTAGGCGGGCGCGGTCACTTCGTACGCCGATAGATGCACTGCCCGCCGCCACTGGCGTGCAGCCTTCCACTCGGCGACCAGACTCGAGCGTTCCAACCGAACAGCCCGCCCGTCGACACCGGTGCTGAGCCGTCGGCCAGGAGCCATGGCTCGCTGGCGGTCGGCCGGTGAAACGCCACGTTCACGTCAAGGGTCGGTCCGATGAAGTTCGGCTGCAACCACGCGTGCGGCCGATTGGCCGACGGCCACTGTTGCTCGAACCCAATCGGTTTGGCGTCGAGGTTCTCCCAGACCCGGTGCGAACCGGCTGACCGACCGGTACGCCGCTCGACGACCGAGATCTCGATCGGCTCGAAGCGAGCAACCCCGAGGGAGTGGGCTGACAATGAGGCCGGCAGGAGCCCGTCGGCGACCATGGCCCCGACGGCGCGCAGCGCGAACGACGCGATGTAGCCGCCCATCGGCCCCCAGATCTCCCAGTTGCGCGACGGCGCGGCGCGGAACCGTCCATCGTCGAGGCGTTCGATCTCCGTGTCGGCTGCGAGGTCCCCCATCTGGGCCAACGCTGCCCGTCAACGGTGGTCGAAGGCACACGCGTTGTCGATGCCCCCGGCGTCAGCGGATGACGCGCACCGGCACGTCGACGTAGCCGTGGATGAACGACGAAAAGGTGCGTGTCGGAGCTGCCTGCAGCTCGACGCGCATGTTGCGCTGCAGGATCTCCTCCCACAACACCTTGATCTGTAGCTCCGCGAGCCGAGCGCCCATGCAGTAGTGAATGCCGGTTCCGAACGACAAGTGGCGGTTGGCGTTGCGGCGCCCGAGGTCGAACCGATCCGGATCGTCGAACACCGTCGCGTCGCGATTGGCCGACACGTACCACAGGAGCACCTGATCGTGCCGCTTGATGTGGCGCCCGCGGAACTCGCAGTCGGCGGTCGCCGTGCGCCGCATGTACGCCAGCGGCGTCTGCCAACGAATGATCTCATGCGGGAGGTTGTCGACGAGCGTCGGATCGGCACGCATCGCCGCGAACTGTTCGGGGAACTCGTTGAATGCGAACACGCTGCCCGACATCGTGTTGCGCGTCGTGTCGTTGCCACCGATGATCAACAACATCAGGTTGCCCACCTGCTGCAGGGGTGTCATGTGTCGGGTGGCCTCGCCGTGCGCCAACATCGAGATGAGATCGTCGCCCGGCTCGGCTCGGCGCTTCTCCCACAACACGTCGAAGTACTCGAGCATCTCCGCGAACTCGGCGCGCCGCTGCGCCGTCGACTCGACGAGCCCTCCCGGCTCGGGGATCGTCGTCGCCACGTCCGACCAGCGCAGCAGCTTGCTGCGGTCTTCGAGCGGGATGCCGAACAACGTGGCCAGCATCATCCCCGTCAACTCGACCGAGACGTGCTGCACCCAGTTGAACGTGTTTCCGACCGGCAACCCATCGAGCACGTCGCCGACCCGCTGGCGGATGAGCGGCTCGACCAGCTTGTTCGCCGCCGGGGTGGTGGAACGCCGCACGGTGATCCGCTGGCGCTCGTGTTCGGGCGGGTCCATCGAGATGAACGATCCGATCTGGTCGATCGCCTTGGGGAGCGGGGTGCCGATCGGCGGTCCCAGCACGATGCTCGGCTCGGACGAGAACGACCGCCAGTCGGCCTCGGCCTCGCGAATCGCGTCCCAGGTGGTGATCGACCAGTACCGCCCGGCCGACGCCAACTCGTTGACGTGTACTGGGTCCTCACTGCGCAGGCGGGCGAAGTGATCGTGCCAACGGTCTTCGCGAAACAGGTGCGGATTGAACGGATTGATGTCGGCGAGCTCGAGGGCGTCGGCGTCCGGGACGCCACCGGCGAATCGCGCCTGTTCCACCTCAGGGCTGCGCGCCGGAGCGCCGGCGAGCCATTCCGCTCGCGCTGCTTCGATGTCGGCGTCGACGTCGGTCACCTGAGCCCCTCTTCGATTCAAATGTTGCCACAGTGCCCGATCGTCGATCTCGCCGGACGATCTCGTCACGATGGTGAGTCAGCTCGGTACGTCGCGACGATCGATACCGGCGAAGCCGACGACCGCCAACACAGCTGCGACGACCGACAACACCACGAGCGGCACGAACGACGTGGCCTCGGCCGGTGCAAGGGCGATGTGTTCGAACGGGGACAGATTGGACACCCAGTCCGGAAGGTCGAGCACCGGGCCGAACACCCCGATCACCATGCCAGCCGCGACCAGCGCCCACGTCGCCACGGCGGCGCGCGGCAGCCAGCCGCTGAGCGCCAATCCGGCACCGACGACCACCATCAATGCTGGCGTGTAGCCCAACGCGGCCCCGAACAGACCGGCGACCTGGTCGGGGTCGCCGGTGGCGATCAGCACCCCGACCGCCATCGCCACAGCGGCTGCGAGCGTCACCACGATCGAGCCGACTGCGGCGATGCCGGCATGTGAACCGAGCCACGACCGACGCGTCACCGGCAGCGCCAGCAACGGCTCGGCCCGGCCCGAGGTCTCCTCGCCACGGGCGCGCAACACCGCTTGGGCGGTGAAGCCGCTGGCGATCAGGGCGAGGACACGAATCGACTGCGCGAGGTACGAATCGGTCAGCGAGGCGCCACCACCGCCAGCGGCCATGAAGTCCGTCATTGACTCGTTGTCGCTGACGAAGTCCTCGATCGAGTCGACGACCACGCCGTACACGAAGCCGAACAGCGCCAGCGCTGCGCCCCAGCCGATCACCACGGCTCGTTGCTGGCGGATCGCCAATGCCAGCGGTGTCGCCAGTCGTGGCGCGGCCACCGCAGGGCCCCGCCGCGCCGGCAGCAGACCGCCACCGAGGTCTCGACGAACGAGCAGCGCTCTGGCCAATGCGCCGAGCGCGATCGTCGCAGCGATGGGGAGGATGAACACCCACCACCGCTCCCCCGCCCATGGACGTGCCGCTTGGGCCCAGCCGATCGGCGAGAGCCACGACAACACGCCATTGGTCATGTCGCCGATCGCCCGCAACACGAACGACAGCGCCAATACGGCGCCAGCCAGCCCGCTGGCGGCCCTCGACGTCGATGCCAGCTGCGCCGCCACCAGGGCGACGGCGGTGAACACCCAGCCGACCGTGGTGAACTCGAGACCGAAGGCCCAACACCCCGCAGCGGGGAGCCCGCTGGCGAGGCACACCAAGGCCACGCCGAGTCCGACGACGACGTTCATCAACCCGAGCACGCCCGCCGCCGCAGCCATCGACGAACCGCGACCGACCGGCAACGCACGCACGAGTTCGAGACGACCGGACTCTTCTTCACGCCGGGTGAGTCGGGTCGTCAGCAAGATGCTCGCCAGCGCCGCGATCACGAACCCCGGCGCACCGATCTGGAAGGCGACCTGCCCGCCCAGCGTGTCGAGCGCCTGCGCCGGACCGTTGAACGCCCGAATCGCCGGGTTGTCCGAACCGGCCGCTGCTTGATCGAGGTCGGCCTGCGTTGGAAACAGGCGATCGATGCTCGCTGCGGATGCACCGACCATGACCACCAGCCCCGCGGTCCACAGGGCGAGGCGCACACGGTCGATCCGCACCCGTATCCGAGCGAGCGGGACGGTACCGGCGAGCGCGATCGTGGCGGTCATGCCGGCGCGTCCGCCGGCGCGTCGGGGTCGTCGCTGTAGTGACGCATGAAGATCTCTTCGAGCGTCGGGGGCGCCGATTGCAGACTGAGCACACCAGCGGCACTGAGGCGAGTGAGCGCTGCGTCGAGCTGTGCATCGTCCACGTCGAACTGGACGCGGTCACCGTCGACGTCGATGGCCGTGACGCCCCCGACATCGGAGAGGTCGACCGGCGTGCGCGTGCGCGCCGCGATGCTGGTTCGGGTGACATGCCGAAGTTCGGCGAGCGTGCCGGTCTCCACGGTTCGACCGGCCCGGATGATGCTGACCCTGCGGCACAGCTTCTCGACCTCGGCGAGGATGTGGCTCGACAGCAGGACGGTCGTGCCGCCCGCAGCCGCCTCACGCACACACTCCTGGAACACCGACTCCATCAGCGGGTCGAGGCCCGAGGTCGGTTCGTCGAGCACGAGCAGTTCGACGTCGGAGGCCAACGCCGCGATCAGCCCGACCTTCTGTCGATTGCCCTTCGAATACGTCCCGGCGCGACGGGTGGGGTCGAGCTCGAAACGTTCGACGAGTTGATCGCGGCGATGTGCGTCGAAGCGCCCGCGCAGTCGAGCCAGAAGATCGATGGTCTCGCCGCCGGTCAGCTTGGGCCACAGGCTGACGTCGCCCGGTACGTAGGCGAGACGACGGTGCAGCTCGACCGCATCGCGCCACGGGTCGCCACCAAGGAGCACCGTGTTCCCCGAGTCGGCTCGAAGCATCCCGAGCAACACGCGAATCGCAGTGGACTTCCCGGCTCCGTTGGGCCCGAGAAAGCCGACGATCTCGCCTCGCTCGACCTCGAGGTCGAGTCCGTCGAGGGCCCGGACGTCGCCGAAGGTCTTGACCACCGAGGCCATCTCGATCACTGGTTCACTCATCATCAGCTCCTGTCGGTGTTTCGTTCGTCGGGTCGACCAGCACGCCATTGGTCAACAGGTCGAGTTCGGTCACCGTCCAACGGGTGGTGACGTCGTCGTCGGTGAGCGCTGCGCCGAGGTAGCGCTCGACGTGCTGCCGCAACAAGACGACGCCGAGGTCCATCGCCAGCAGCAGGACCGCTTGCATCTGCGGGTCATCGGCCGGTCGAGCGCGGCCCGATGCCGCAAGCGCCGCCATGCCCTCTCGGGTGAGGTCGATCATCCCGTCGAACCACTGACGGCCGTTGTCGCCTCCGTCGTGGAGCACCCGACCGATGTAGCACACCGCTGGGCCGGCGCTCTCCGCCGTCAGCAGATCGACGAAACCAGCCTCTCGATCGGCTGCCGAGAGCGCGTCGACGGCTCGCCCGACCGTCGACATGACGGCCTCGTCGCAGGCAGCGAGTAGACCGGCCTTCGACCCGAAGTGATGCATCACGAGGGCGGGCGACACCGCCGCAGCATCGGCGACGCGGCGCACCGTGGCGGCTCGACTGCCGTCCGTGCCGACGAGGTCGATCGCTGCGCCGATGATGCGCTGGCGCGCATCGACGGCACCGTCGGCTGCCGGGCCAGGCGCCGCACTCGGGGCTGAACACATGTTCAGGATGATCGCTGAACGATTGTTCAGTGTCAAGTCGATTCGTGCGATCGATCACAAATGGACCTGTGGCCCGCGCGTCGCGGGGCCCTCGTGTGGGCGGCTCGGGATTCGTGGACGCACTCGTGCTTGCCCGATGGCAGTTCGGGATCACCACCGTGTACCACTTCTCCATGGTCCCGCTGACGCGGGGCCTGTCGATGATGGTCGCCTGCTACCACACCCGCTGGCACCGTCACGGCGACGAGGCCGACCTCCGTCTCACGAAGTTCTTCGGCAAGTTGTTCCTGATCAACTTCGCGATGGGTGTCGTGACCGGAATCGTTCAGGAGTTCCAGTTCGGCATCGCCGAGAGCGACTACTCCCCTTTTCGCAATCGGAACGCCGAGGTCGTGCATCGACGGACCGAGACGTTCGATCAGCAGCGCACCGACGGCGAGGTCGGCCGAGTACAGCGCAGCACAACCCCGCCCTGCGTCGAGCTGCAGCGCCTGGATCTCGGCAAGCGCGGCCGGGCCACGACCAGGGACCAAGAGCTTGAGCACCGCAGGTGAGTCATCACGGCGCCGGACGGCAACGACCAGTGCCTCGGTGCCACCGTCGAGGACCTCACCGACGGTGAGGCTCCACTCACCCGCGATTCGGCCCACGAGGTCGGGCAGTTCGTCGATCCAGTCGTCGACACCGTGCGCTCGCGCTTTGGCGGCGACGACGTCGGGCACCTGCAGCACGGACCGACGGTACGTCGGAGTGGGTGCTCAGTCGTCGTCGAATTCGATCAGATTGAGCAGGCGCTTGTCGTTCGAGAACACCTCGGTGGCCCTCTCGGTCGGGAGGCGCATCCCGCGCTGCAGCACCCGTACCTGAGTGTGCTGGTTGTACTCGACCAGGGTGACCGCCCATCCATCCCGCCCGGCACGCGCCGTGCGACCCGAACGGTGGAGGTAGTCCTTGACGTCCTTGGCCGGCTCGTAATGGATCACTGCGCCGATGTCGTCGATGTCGATGCCACGGGCGGCCACGTCGGTTGCCACCAGCACCTTCAACTTGCCCTCGGCGAATTTGCGCAGCACACGCTCGCGGCTCGATTGCTGCATGTCGCCGTGCAAGGGCGAGGCGTCGATACCGAGCTCTTGCAAGTTGCGGGCGACGCGGTCACAGACTCGTTTGGTCTGGCAGAACACCAGCATCTTCGGGATGCTCGTCGAGACCGACCCGATGACGCGGTCTTTGTCCATGTGATGCACCGCCAAGAACAGGTGGTGCATCGTGCCGACGGTGTCGGTGGCCTCGTCGATTGCGACCGTTTCCGGGTCGCGCTGGTAGTGCTTGATGAGATGGCCCACGTCGCCGTCGAGCGTGGCCGAGAACAGCATCGTCTGCGTGCGCCCGGTGCAGTGCCGCAAGATCCACTCGACCTGAGGCGTGAAGCCATCGTCGGCCATCCTGTCGGCTTCGTCGAGCGTGACGATCTGGCACTGGTCGAGTTCGACTTCGCCCGACTTGATGAGATCGATCAGCCGCAGCGGGGTGGCGATCACCACTTCCACACCTTTGGCCAGCTCGTCGATCTGGTGATGCCGAGAGGCCCCGCCGTACACCGGCAAGACGCGCATGCCGGCATGGGCTGCGACGGGTTCGAGCACCTCGGCAACCTGAACGGCGAGCTCGCGAGTGGGTACCAACACGAGTCCGAGCGGCATCGACGGCTCGGCAGCATCGGTGATGCGCGCCAGCATCGGCACGCCGAACGCCAGCGTTTTGCCAGACCCGGTCTTGGCCCGGCCGCAGACGTCTTTGCCGGTCATGGCGACGGGAATCGCCTCGGTCTGAATGTTGAAGGGCGTGGCGAACCCGCACGCCGCGAGACCGTCGTCGATGCGTGATGGCACGCCGAGGTCGGCGAAACCGGTGGGCGGCTCGACCGGCGGCAATGTCGTGGTGCTCGTCAATTTCTCGGTGTTGACGTGGTCGTGCTCGCCGCCCGGCCGACCATTCGATCCCTTGTTGCTACGGCGCCGATTGCGCCGCTGACGGGGCGCTCCCCGTCGTGAGTGATCAGTGGTCATGTGGTGCGCAAGGGTACAAGCGGGTTGCATCGATGCGCCGCGATAGGTACCGTCGATTGTCGTGACGACCGCGCCCACGCTCCTTCTGCTTCTATAGGGCGAGCGTCACATATCCGCGCTCGCCCCCACGCCCCCGCCGATCCGGCCGGGGGCTTCTTGCTTTTTCAGGCCCTGTTCACCCACACCGTCAAGCCGCACACCATCAAGCCGCACACCATCAAGCCGCACACCATCAAAAGGGAAACCACGATGTCTGCACCGTCAACACCGCACATTTCGGCCCAGTCGCCGAGCTCGATGCCCGTCGAGCACTACGCGCCGTTCGTGCCACTCGTGCTCACCGACCGGACGTGGCCGAACGCGGTGATCGATCGTGCCCCACGGTGGTGCTCGGTCGACCTGCGCGACGGCAATCAGGCGCTGATCGACCCGATGGACCCGGCGCGCAAGCTGGCGATGTTCGAGGAGTTGGTGGCGATGGGCTTCAAGGAGATCGAGGTCGGGTTCCCCGCCGCCAGCCAGCCGGACTTCGACTTCATTCGCCAGCTCATCGAAGAAGACCGCATCCCCGACGACGTCGAGATCCAGGTGCTGGTGCAGTGCCGTGAAGAGCTGATCGAGCGGACCTACGAGTGCCTGGCGGGCGCGCCGCGGGCGATCGTCCACTTCTACAACTCGACCAACCCGCTCCAGCGCGACGTGGTGTTCGGGCTCGACAAGGCGGGCATCGTCGACGTCGCGGTGAACGGCGCCAAGCTGTGCCGCAAGCTCGAACAAGGCATGAGCGACACGGCGATCCGCTACGAGTACAGCCCGGAGAGCTTCACCTTGACCGAACCCGACTTCGCCATCGAGATCTGCGAAGCAGTGATGGACGTCATCGAGCCGACCTCGGAGCGACCGCTGATCTTGAACCTGCCGGCGACCGTCGAGTGCTATTCGCCCAACGTGTACGGCGATGTGATCGAGTGGTTCTGTCGCACGATCAAGCAACGAGAGGCGGTCGTCGTGTCACTCCATCCGCACAACGACCGAGGGTGTGCTGTGGCAGCGGCGGAGTTCGGGGTCATGGCGGGAGCCGACCGCGTCGAAGGCACGCTGTTCGGTAACGGCGAACGGACGGGCAATGTCGATGTGGTCAACCTGGCGATGAACCTGGTGATGAACGGCGTCGACCCCGAGCTCGACGTGAGCGACATCGATCGACTGCGGCGCACCGCTGAGTACTGCAACCGGTTGCCCGTCGGTCCGCGTCATCCGTATGTCGGCGATCTCGTGTACACCGCATTCTCGGGAAGTCATCAGGACGCGATCAAGAAGGGCTTCGAGGCACTCGATCGGCGTCGTGACGACGACGGCAACTACGGCGAGTGGGGCGTGCCGTATCTGCCGATCGACCCCGCCCATGTGGGCCGCACCTACGAGGCGGTGATCCGCGTCAACAGCCAGTCCGGCAAGGGCGGCGTGGCCTACGTGATGAAGACCGAACATGGATTCGAGCTCCCGCGCCGCTTCCAGATCGAGTTCTCCAAGACGATCCAGCACATCACCGAAGACTCGGGAACCGAGATCACTCCGACGGTGATGTGGGACGCCTTCCGCTCCGAGTACATGCCCGAATCGCCGCGTTTTGTGCTGCACAGCCACGAGCTCCACACCCGTACCGACGGCGCCACCGGTGTCACGACCATTCAGGCACAACTCGCCGTGGATGGACAGGCCCACTCGATCCGCGCCGAGGGCGATGGGCCCGTCGAGGCGTTCGTCGCCGCACTCGTCGAGGCGTTCGGCGCGGAGGTCGATCACCACTTCGACGTGCTCGACTACGCCGAGCATGCGATCGGTCAGGGCGCCGACGCCCAGGCGGTGGCCTACATCGAAACGGTCTCCGACGGTGGCGAGATCCGCTGGGGCATCGGTACCGACCCGAACATCACGACCGCCTCGTTGCGCGCCGTGCTCGCCGCGTTCGAACGCCAGACCTCATAACGTCCTGCTCCGCCGCCCGCAGACAATCACGATGTCCTGCACCGACAGATGAGCCGGGACTAACGTCGAGACGATGTCGTCACTCGCCGTCGTCATGCGCCGGGCAGTCCTGATCGTGATGTTGGCTGCCGCCGGGGGCGCAGCGTGGGCGTGGTGGCGTGATCGCGCCGAGTCCGCCGTCGCTACCGATCCGCCGGCGTGGCCGCCGCTCGAGCCGACGCCCAGTGGCGACGCGGCGAGCGCTCACGACGCCGCCGCGCCGGCAGATACGCCCACGGCATCGTGGGTCGCCGCCGACGACGAGGGGGCCTGTCCGTTGACGCACCCGGTCAAGGCAAAAGAGTCGTCCGGCATTTACCACGTCGAGGACGGCCGGATGTACGCGCGCACGAAAGCCGACCGCTGCTACGCCACTACGGACGCCGCCGAGCACGACGGCTACCGTCGCTCGAAGACGTGATGCGCGCCCGGCGCGCCGACAAAGGAGCCAACCGATGAGAGTTGTCGTCGATTTCGATATGTGCGCCTCGACCGGGTCGTGCATGCAGATCGCCCCCGAGGTGTTCGAGGTACGCAGTGACGGATACCTCTACATCCTTCAGGAAGAGCCCGAAGGCGATCTGGAGGCGAAGGCGAAGGAGGCCGCTGACCTGTGCCCGACCGGCGCCATCTCGATCGAAGACTGACGCACCGACGATGACGTTCGCCGCACGGCTGGATCGATCCTGGTCAGCAGCCGGGTCGATGTTGTGCGTCGGGCTCGACCCCGATCCGGCACGGATGCCGCTGCCGCTGGATGGGGTCCACGATGCCACCGAACAGTTCTGTCGGGCCATCGTCGATGCGGTCGCCGACATCGCCTGTGCGATCAAGCCGCAGGTCGCGTTCTTCTCCAGCCAGGGCGAAGAACGCGCCCTGGAGCGAATCTGTGCATACGTTTGCGAGACGTACCCGGACGTGACGTTGATTCTCGATGCCAAGCGGGGTGACATCGGCTCGACTGCCGAGCACTATGCGCGTGAGGCGTTCGGTCGCTACGGGGCACACGCAGTGACGGTCAGCCCCTATCTCGGGACCGACTCGGTGGCTCCATACTTCGAGCACGGCGGTGCCGTGTTCGTGCTCTGCCGAACGAGCAACCCCGGTGGCGACGAACTGCAATCGCTCGTCGCCGACGGCCGGCCGGTATACCAGCATGTGGCCCAGCGCGTCGCCGACGAGTGGTCGCAGCTCGGCGATTGTGGTCTGGTTGTCGGCGCGACGTATCCAGAAGAACTCCGGATCGTCCGTTCAATTGCGCCCGACACTCCGCTGCTCGTTCCGGGAATCGGCGCCCAGGGTGGCGATCCGCAGGTCGCCGTCACCGCCGGCGCCGACGCCGCTGGCCGTGGGCTCGTCGTCAACTCGTCTCGGGCGGTGCTCTACGCATCGTCGGGTCGCGACTTCGCCGACGCCGCACGTGCTGCCGCTCACGCCGCAGCGGCGCAGCTCCCCGTGTCGACGACCTAGAACACGGCGGTCAGTCGACCGCCACGCTGTTCTCGACCTCGTCGGAGCCGATGTTGACCACGAGAATGCGCACCGGTTCCGACCCCGTGTTGGTCCCCTCGTGGACGACGTCGAGCACTTCGAGGAGCGCATCGCCCTCGCTGTAGACAAGCGTGCCCGCATCGCCGTAGTCGACGGTCACCTCACCCTCCGAGATGTCCGCCGCCATCGGCGCCTCGTGGATGTGGTTCACGGTCGAAGCGCCAGTGTGACGATGCTCGTGGTCACGGCCGGGGCACCGCCCGGGTAGGCGATCGGGTGCCCGATGACCGTCTCGGCCTCTGCATCGAGCAACAGCTCCACCGACACATCCTCGACTGCCTCGGACGCTGCCGACGCCACTCGATCACGTGGTGGTCGGCATTTTCTGCCGCCGTCCGCGCATCCCACAGCGCTGCCGTACCACCGGAATAGAAGTCGTCGCCCGGCGCTGTATGTGCACGAAGTGGTTGTCGACGGCCAGGCGCCGCATGCGGTTCCGATCCGTCGGGTCAGACGCCGCCGCCACCATTCCCGAAGCCGCCGCCAGCCCCGACGTCGCGCGCGTGCGTGCCCAGCATGCGCGCTTCTTCGCGAGTGTCACGTTGCAGCTCGGGACCGCGTGGGTCACCCTTCAGCCAGCGCCAGAACGAACGCCTCTTGCTCGGCTTGCGTGTCACGCACCAACGGTAACAGGCACGGGGGACAGGTGATCTCAGTGCCGTCGGGGCAGTGGGTGTGCCACTGGCCGTTGGTATCGCGGTGGACGCGGAAGTCGTGTTCTTTCTGCAGGTTGTGGGCCCGGCACAACGGGCCCCCATTGCGCGGCACCGTCGCCCCATGCGCCCCCCAACTGAGACTGTGGTCGGCATCACACCAGCTCACGGGTCGATCACAACCAGCCCACACACACTCGGTCGCCAGCAACATCACCGCTTCGCGAGCAGCACCGGTGAACAACCGCGACCGGCGACCCAGGTCGGTGACGACACCTTGGGTGTCGTAGACGACGCGACGGATGCACCCCCTCACCATTCAAGGCGGCTTCGAACGATGTGTCGTCGATCAACACATTCACCGTCGGGTTCGCCCGCCGCGCCGCCGGATCGGCCGTCGCCGCCGCACTCGCCATGACCACCAACGCATCAGCATGTCGTTGCTCGTTGGTACGTCTTTGCGGGTCGTCACGATCCAGGAGTTGATCGCTACGCCACTCCGCCTCAGCAAAGTACGCCAGCACCTCAGCGAGTTCCGCCCCGGCCACATCGCACCCGTCAACCGTGGTCTCAGTCACGCACCCCATCATGAACGCGGGGTGTCACATCACCACCGGAGGACAGCACTCTCGAACGAGCGCAATCGGCGCAATCGCGCTCAGGGCGCGCGCTCCTCGCTACAGCACGCCGCTTCGGCGTCGCCGCCACGTCGGCGCGCCTCCTCCTCTGCCCGGTCGTACCCCGAGGCCATCGCGCCCGCGATGGAGACGATCGCGGCAACATGGCCGCGCACCTCATCGGCATCTGTCCACGGATCGTTGCGTCGGTGGTTCCGAGGTGGAATCAACCGGATCATGATCGAGGCGACGCCGTTGCGCACCTCGATAGTTGGCCAGCCGTTCGGATACGCCTGCTCGATCCATCTGCGCATGTCGTCGGTGAGGGCAGCTTGCACAACCGCCGCCGAAAATCCTTGTGTGAGGAAGCACTCGTCGCCCTGCGACCCCGCGGCGAGAGGCGACCCCAGTGGGGGAACGAGCTAGTCGGCGCGCAGCTCGGCGAGCATCGCTGGCACCAACTCGCCTGCCGCTTCGTACGGCGCGTAGAAGCTGAGCCGATCGACGACGCTCGAGAACCGCCGCTTCAGCTCGCCGGCAACGTTGTCGGGCTCGGCGACAACGGCGAACGCGTCCAGCACGTCGTCGTCGATCAGCGCAGCCATGTCGTTCCAACGACCCTCCTTGGAGAGCACGTTGAGCTCGGTTTGGAGGTCTCCCCACCCGTGGTGTTCGAGGACGCCGCGGTACGCCGGCGTCGAGCCGTAGAAGCTGACCTGTTGGCGTACTCCGCTGGCGGCCTGCGCCACCTCGGCGTCGTCGCGCCCGGTGACCACGAACGCCGGCAGACAGATCTCGAAGTCGTCACGCGAGCGTCCGGACAGAGCCATGCCCTCCTCGAGAGCCGGCAGCGTGACCTCCTTGAGATACGCCTCGGTAGTGAACCCGTGGGCGAAGAACCCATCGCAGGTCTCCCCTGCGACCTTGGTCATCAACGGTCCGACGCCGGCGATGAAGATCCTCGCATCGCCATGCGGATTCGGGCCAGGGTTGAAGAACGGGGTCATCAGCGTGTGCTGATAGAAGTCGCCCCGGAACTCGAGCTTGGTGCCGTTGTTCCAGCAGTCCCAGATCGCCCGAACGGCGAGGATCATCTCACGCATGCGCGCCGCCGGACTGGACCACTCCATCGAGAACCGTTTGGTGATGTGCGGCTTGATCTGCGAGCCGAGCCCGAGGATGAACCGACCCTCGCTGTAGGCGTTGAGGTCGTAGCCGATGTTGGCCAGCAGCATCGGGTTGCGAGCGAAGGCGACGGCGATCGATGTTCCGAGCGTGATGCGCTCGGTGTGCTCGGCTGCGAGCACGTGGGGCAGGAACGGATCGTGTGACGTCTCCGCCGTCCACACGCCGTCGTAGCCCGCCGCCTCGGCCGCCTTGGCCGCGTCGGGCACTTTGCTCATGTCACTCGGAACGCTGGTATCGACTCGCATCGCCCCTCCTCTCGGAACGCCCGGACACTACCGGTCGCTGTTCCGGCGCATTGTGTCGGCGCCGACACGGGCCTCACCGTCGTGTCGCCGCTCGTCTCCCCGGAGAATCTCGACGTAGCGCGAACCGCCGGCGCCGTCGCCGGCCATCACGGTGCCGACCACCGAATCCCGCTATCTGGCGACGAAGAACATGCCGTCGTCGACCGCCGGCGTGCGGTTGATGTCTCGGTCGGGATCGTTCCCGGGACGAACGAACTCTGCGCTGCGCCACAACGCAATGACGGCCGCGCGATCCGCCTCATCGAACGGGACGATCCGCACCGGCACGACGGGCCCACCCTGACGTGCTACGCGTTCAAGCTGACGACGTCGATAATGCCAGGAGCGCCGCGCAACTCGTCGAGCACGGCTGCGGGCGTCTCCTTGGTGGGGGCGATGAGCATCACCGCACGACCAGCGTCGTCGGAGTCGTCGACGCGAGCGACATCCATGTCCGCGATGTTCACGCCAGCATCGCCGAGCAACGTGCCAACGGTGCCGATCACACCGGGCCGGTCGTCGTTGCGAATCACGACCATGTGGTCGACCGGCGGCACGTCGAATGGAACCCCATCGATATTGACGATCCGCTGGTTGCCCTTCACCCCGGCCAATGTCCCGCTGATCGCGTGTCCGCCGCCGCGCAGCGTGAGCAAGTTGACGAAGTCGGTCGACGTCGACGACGAGACCTCGCGCACCTCGACGCCGTGTTCAGCAGCGAGTTGCGGCGCATTCACATACGTGACCACCTCGTCGGAGATCCCGCCGAAGAAACCCTTCAACGCGGCCAACTCCAAGATGCGCGTGTCGTAGCCGGCGATCTCGCCTTCGGTGACGATCTCCAGCGAGTCGGGCAATCCACCAGCGAGCGACACGAACAAGCCGCCGAGCCGTTCGGCCAGCGGCAGGTACGGCCGGATCGTCTCGTTGGCCTCGGCGGCGTTGACGTTGACCGCGAACGGTACGAAGTCGCCGTCGAGCGCCAGCTCAACCATGGCCGCGATCGTGTCGCCGGCCTTGTCCTGCGCTTCACGGGTGCTCGCGCCCAGATGTGGCGTGACAATCACCGACGGCAGGTCGAACAACGGCGACTCGGTCGTCGGCTCGGCAGCGAACACGTCGAGTGCGGCTCCGGCGATCGTGCCGTCACGCAAACACTCGGCGAGTTCCGCTTCGTCGACGATGCCGCCGCGAGCGACGTTGATCAACCGCAGGCTCGGCTTGGCTTTGAGCAGCAGGTCACGATTGATCAGACCGAGCGTGTCCTGATTTTTCGGGAGGTGGATCGTGACGAAGTCAGACTCGGCGATGACCTGGTCGAGGGGCAAGAGCTCGACACCCATGCGCTTGGCGCGGTCCTCAGCGACGAAGGGGTCGTAGGCGATCAGCCGCATGCCGAAGCCCTTCGCACGGTCGGCCACGAGCTTGCCGATGCGGCCCAAACCGACGATCCCGAGCGTCTTGTCGCACAGCTCCACGCCTTCCCACTTGCTGCGCTCCCACCGGCCATCGACCAAGGCCGCATGCGCCTGGGGAACGTTGCGGGCGACCGCCATGAGCAGGGCCATCGTGTGCTCGGCGGCCGAGACGATGTTGCTCTGCGGCGCGTTGACCACCATGACGCCACGGCTGGTCGCAGTGTCGACGTCGACGTTGTCGAGGCCGATTCCGGCCCGCCCGACCACCATCAATTCGTCGGCTGCGGCGAGCACCTCGGCGGTCACCTGCGTGGACGAACGGATGATCAACCCATGCGCGCCGACGATCGCCTCGAGCAACTCCTCCGCCGACAATCCAGTGCGTACATCGACGTCATGGCCGATAGCACGGAGACGGTCGAGACCTCCGTCGGCGATCTTCTCGGTCACGAGGATTCGAGCCATGCCGACAGTGCTATCGGATTTGTGGCGCTGCGACACGGTACGTTGCCGCCGATGGCTGACGTCTCGAGCGACGATCCGGTCGGCGCGCAGCTGCGCGAGGTCGAGTCGTGGTTCATCAAGCGCGGCGTCCCGCACTTCGTCGAGACCGAGAACGAGGGAATTCTCGACGCGCCGACCCGAGCGCTCCCGATCCTCGTACCGGCATACCTGCTGCTCGGACTCAATGCGCTCGACCTACAGGGGTTGACGCTGGCCGAGAACCTCGCTACGGCCGCGGTGGTCATCGTGTTGCTGATCGCCACCTGGGCGATCAGGAACCGGGTCCGCGGGTTGCCCACGTTCGCTCGCCCCACCGACATCGACCGCCCCGAGCTGGCGCTGTTCGTCGTCGGACCGGCGGTGCCTGTGTTGATGTTCGGTCAGTTGACCGACGCGGTCCGCACCATGCTGCAGGCCACGCTGCTGCTGGCCATCATCTACGGCTGGTCGTCGTATGGCCTCGGGCCGCTGACCCGCTGGGCGGCCCGACGCACCGGCGATCAGTTCGCAGCCCTGATCTCGCTCGTCGGTCGGGCGCTCCCGCTGCTACTGCTGTTCAACACCTTCCTGTTCATCAACGCAGAGGTGTGGGAAGTCGCCGGCAATCTGACCGGCATTGCGTTCGTGATCATCGTCGGCACGTTCTTCCTCCTCGGTGCGATCTTCGCGCTCAGCCGTGTACCCGGGTTCATCCGGAGCGTCAGCGAATTCGACTCGATGGCCGCCATCGAGGCCGATCTCGTCGGAACACCGGCGGCGGACCTCCCACTGCCGGGCGAGGGCGAAGCCACCGTGTCACGTCTGCGATTCCGCCAGAAAGTCAACATCGCGCTGCTGGTGCTGTTCGGGCAGGCTCTCCAGATCACCCTCGTGGTGATCGCGCTCACCGCCTTCTTCGTCGGTTTCGGGCTCTTGGCGATCAGCTTGGCGACCACGAGCCGTTGGATGGGTATCGACGACGTCCACGTGCTGTGGGAAACGTCACTCACCGGACGCGACCTCGTCCTCAGCGAACCGCTCTTGCGGGTATCGATATTCCTCGGGATGTTCTCGGGGATGTACTTCACGGTGCTGTTGACGACCGACCCGACCTATCGCGACGAGTTCTCCGCCGACGTCGGCCCGACGATTCGCCAGGCGCTGGCCGTGCGGCTCGCATACCGCACCGTGCTTTGCGCCCGCGGCGAACTCGACACGCCAGCACGACGATTTCCGTGGCAGCGGCGGCGCTCGTCATGAACGACACCGCGCTCCACCTGCTGAGACCAGGCGACGATGTCGGCGCCGTCGGCGAGGTATTCCGGTCGGTGTGGGGGTCGGCAAATCCGTTGATCCCCCGCGAGCTCCTCGTCGCCATCGTCCACAGCGGTGGTTATGTCGTCGTCGCTACCGACCGATCGCGGCGCCCCGTGGCGACGTCTGTCGGCATGCTCGGTACGGACGATCGCAACCGCCCGATCCTGCACAGCCACGTCACCGGCGTCATCGCCGAGATGCGCGGCAGCGGACTGGGTTTCACCATCAAACAACACCAATGGCGCTGGGCGAGTAGGCGCGGCCTGACGGCGATCACCTGGACCTTCGACCCGCTCGTGCGGGCGAACGCATGGTTCAACATCGCTCGCCTCGGCGCCGAGGTCGTTGCCTACCACCAGAACTTCTACGGCGAGATGATCGACGACATCAACTCGGGCGACGATTCCGATCGATTGGTCGTGCGGTGGGACGTGAACACCGCCGTCACCCAGGGCCGCACCAGCCCACGGGCGCCGGTCGCCGTGGTACCGACGCCCGACGACATCGTCGCGCTGCGCCGCAACGATGCGGCCGCCGTCGCCCGATGGCGGAACCGCCACCGCACCGAACTGGCAGCGCCGCTCGACGCAGGTGCATCGGTCGTCGAGTTCACTCCGACGGGCGAGTACGTGCTGCACTCTTCATCGTGAGCGATCACGACCACACCCACAGCGACATGTTCGGCCACAGCACCCCGCGGCCACTCCGGCGCGTCGAACTCAGGCGCGTCGACATGCCGCTGGTCACACCGTTCCGTACGAGCTTCGGGATCGAGACTCGACGCGACGTCTTGTTGGTGCGCGCCGAACTGGGCGATGGCGACGTGGAGGGTTGGGGTGAATGCGTGGCGCTGAGTGAGCCCGCCTACTCGGCGGAGTACGTCGAGGGCGCCCACGCAGTGATCGAGCACCATCTGCTGCCGCGGCTGTTCGCGACCGGCGAATTGACGGCCGCCCAGGTCGGCGCAGAGCTCGCGTCGATTCACGGGCATCACATGGCCAAGGCGGCGCTGGAAATGGCGCTGCTCGACGCCGAACTTCGCGCCAGCGACCAATCGTTCGCCGACGCAATCGGCGTCGAGGTGACCTCGATTCCGAGTGGAGTCAGCGTCGGGATCCACGACAGCATCGATGCGCTCCTGGCCGCTGTGCAGGGGTACATCGACGACGGCTACATGCGCATCAAGTTGAAGATCCAGCCCGGCTGGGACATCGAGCCGGTTGCGGCCGTGCGCACGCTGATCGGCCCCGACACGCCACTCCAGGTCGACGCCAATACCGCATACCAGCGCACCGACGGAGCGCACCTTGCGCAGCTCGACCAGTACGACCTCCTCCTCATCGAACAACCGCTCCCCGAACACGACCTGTTGGGCCACGCCCAATTGGCCGCCGAAGTGACGACGCCGATATGTCTCGACGAGTCGCTCACCAGCGTGGCCGTCACGGCCGACGCGATCGCGCTCGGCGCGTGCGAAATCGCCAACATCAAGCCCGGCCGCGTCGGCGGCTACCTCGAGGCGATCCGCATCCACGATCTCTGTCGCGCCCACGGGATCCCGACGTGGTGCGGCGGAATGCTCGAGACGGGCATCGGCCGGGCCGCCAACGCCGGACTCGCCGGACTCCCGGGGTTCACCCTGCCGGGCGACATCAGTGCGGCGTCGCGTTTCTACGAAACCGACATCGTGGCATCGCCGATCACGATCAGCGACGGGCACGTCGCCGTGCCGCGCTCGCCCGGCTTGGGTTTCGAAATCGACCACGCGGCGCTGGATTCCGTCACGACGTCGCTCGCAGTCGTGAGCGGCTGAACACCAGTCGATACCATCGGCCGGTATGACCCACCCGTTCCTGTCCGACGACTGGATGGACGCCGCACGGGCGATCCGCGAAAAGTACGCCCATGACGTCCCTGAGGTGACGACCTCGATCCGCATGAATCAGGTGATCGTCGACGTGCCGTTCGGCGACGGCGAGGTGCACAGCTTTCTCGACACGTCATCGGGCCACCTCACGATGGAGCTCGGGGCACTCGACGAACCCGACGCAACGATCACCACCGACTACGACACGGCGAGGGCGATCTTCGTCGATCAGGACCAGACGGTGGCGATGCAGGCGTTCATGAACGGCAAGATCAAGGTCCAGGGCGACATGATGAAGATGATGGCCATGCAGACCGCGTTGCCGTCGAACGAGTTCTCGGAGAAGATCGCCGAGGAGATCAAAGCGATCACTGCGTAACCGGCGGCGCCCGATCGATTGCGGTCGGCGATGATCACCGGATAATTCGCCTCGGAACGACCGTGATCGGAGCCGACGACGTGGAGTGGGACGGCTACTCGGGCGACGACGACTTCGTCGTGCTCGCCGATACCGAGGGCAACCGATTCTGCGTCGTCGACGCCCGCCACGCCTGACTCGAGGATCTACTCGGCAAGCGGACCCAGCGCTGAGCCAAGACCGCTGACATCCCACATCTCGGACTGTTCGACCGTCTCGGCCATCTCCCAGGTGCGAACACGCTTGATGACGCCACCCTGTACGAAGAACGTCTCACCGCTGAACGGGCAGTCAGCCGTACTCAGGTACGCCACGAGCGGCGAGACGTTGGCCGGGTCCCATTCGTCGAACGCACCGTCGCGCGGCGTCATGATCTCTTCGAGGCCCGGCGTCGCCAGCGTCAGACGCGTCCGCGCACCCGGAGCGATGCAGTTACTGACGACGTCATACCGCGCCAGCTCTTTCGCGGCGATCTGGCTGAACGTCGCGATCCCCGACTTCGCCGCTCCGTAGTTCGCCTGCCCGGGGTTCGAGAACAGCCCAGACGTCGACGACGTGTGCACCAGGTTCCGGCGTCGACCACGTCCGGCTTTGTGCTCCTCACGCCAGTACGCCGCGGCCCATCGGCTCGGCGCAAAGTGACCCTTCATGTGCACGGCGATCACCGCGTCCCACTCGTCTTCGGTCATGTTGGCGATCACGCGATCACGCAGAATGCCGGCGTTGTTCACCAGGATGTCGAGCGACCCATAGGTCTCGACGGCTGCGTTGATCAGGCGCTGGGCACCCTCCCAGTCGGCGACGTCGTCGGCGTTGGCAATGGCGTCACCGCCGAGATCACGGATCTCCGCCACCACCTCTTCGGCCGGTGTGGCGTCACTGCCGGCGCCGTCGTTGGCCCCACCGAGGTCGTTGACGACGACACGCGCGCCTTCACGGGCGAACAGCAGGGCGTGCTCACGCCCGAGTCCCCGACCTGCGCCGGTGATGATGGCGACACGGCCGTCGAGCTGGCCGACATCGTTTGCTGCCTGGTCGGATGCCATGTGATCTTCCTGGGTCGTCGCTTGGCCGGAACCGTAGCGACCCGAATCGCAAGACGACGATTCCCGACGAGCGGGATCAGCTACCGCCGACCGCTCTTGCTTGGCGATGTCACAGGAAGATGACGTCGACGCCCGTGCCGCGGGGGAACGTGGTGCCCGGTTCGGCGGGCTCACCGTTGATCGTCAACGACACGAACGTGCCCGTCGTCGTCCCGAGCAAGCTGTCGATCACGAACCCGGCCTCGGTGAGGGCGCTCTGCGCATCGTCGAATGAGAGACCCGTCAGGTCCGGGAGGGGGACGACGTCGGGACCCTTCGAGACCTGCACCGTCACCGTGCCGCCGCGCTCGACCGGCGTCTCCGGCGCCGGGCTCTGAGCCACGATCAACCCGGATTCGACGGTGTCGCTGAACAACGCCTCTCCCTCTGCGAGCACGAGTTGGAGCCCATCAACAGCCGCTGTTGCCTGCTCGAGGTTCAACCCGGTGAGCGCTGGCGCGGGACGCGGCTCGGGACCTTTCGACACCGTGACGACGATGCGTGTGTCAGGGAGCACTTGGGCACCGGCGACGAGCGAGGCATTGTCCTCGACCTGCCACGTGATGATCGAGCCGGCCGGAACCTCCTCGTCGAATGCCTCGGGAGCCTCGACCAGCACGAGTCGCAGGTCGTCGAGCAGCTGGCGCGCAGCCGCCAGCTCGAGGTTCTCCAGGTCGGGCAACGTGCGTAGCTCCGGCCCCTCGCTGACGACGAGGAGGAAGTCCTCGCCTTCTTCGAGGTCGACCCCCGCAGCGGGTTCGGTTCGAATCACGTCGCCCGGCTCGGGTTGATCATCAGACCGCTCCGCCGTTGTCAGGATGGTCCAACCGTTGCCGGCGATGGCGTTGAGCGCAACGTCTTCTTGCACGCCGACGAGGTCGGGGACCTCGAACGACTTCGTCCGCACGAGCTGCCATCCGGCGTACGACAGCCCAGCGAGACCGACGATGACGACGAGCACGATGAGCACGATCGGCAACACTCGTCGACGGCGCGGCTGAGCGTCGTAGATCTCGCCGCTGGGGTCGCGGGCCTCATCGAAGGGACCAGGACTGGGCGGCGTCGGCGGCACCGTTGGCCCAACGAGCGTCGCCGGACCCGCGGCAGGTGGGACTGCGGGGGGCTCCGTCACCGCCGGCGGGGTCGACGTATCCGACGGCGTGTCGGCGATGTCGGTCATGACGATCAGCGGACCATCCGGAGGGCCAGAGGCAGCGGCAGGGGCGTCGATCGCCGATGCNGCGGCGGCTGCGCCGGCCACAGCAGCTGCGGCCACGATCGGCTCAGTCGGTCGTTCCTCAATCGGTTCCTCGGTGTCCGGTAGNGCTGCTGGTCCGTCCTCGCTCGGGACGACCGGCGTGTCAGCGACCGTCGGTTCTTGGGTACCGTCGTCAACCGCAGTGGCCGGCTCGCCCGCCGAGTCATCGACGGCTTCCGCGCCTGAGCCAGCGGTCGGCTCGTCGACCGACAACTCCTCGGCGCCGTCTGGTGGCGTAGACGCCTGCGCAACCGGTCGTGCTGGGTCTCCCGTGGGATCGGTCGGCCGGCGCAGATCGCTGGCGGCGAACAGGCTCGTGGCGATGATCGGAATCGGCTCAGGACGAGGCAGTTTCTCGGCTGCGCCGACGAGCGCCCGACCGAACTCGCTCGCCGTGAAGCGATCCTCGGCCTCGGGTCGGGCGGCGCGCTCGAGCACCGATGCCAAGGGTCCGAGGTCGGCCGACACCGGCATCAGCTTGCCGACGCGAGCAGCCAGCGTCGACACGGTCGAGTCACCCATGAATGGCACGGTGCCCGTGACCGCCTCGATCAGGCACAGTGACAGTGCGTACACGTCGGACTTGGCGTCGACCGGCAGGTTCAGCGCCTGCTCGGGCGATGCGTAGCGCGCGACGTGCGTCGGCATGGTGGCCGGGTCAGCCCACGCAGCTGCACCGAGCAGCCGGGCGGTCCCGAAATCGATGATCCGCAATCGGCGATCATCTCCAAACACGAGCTTCGAGGGCGTGATCTCGCTGTGCACGATGCCGCGTTGATGGGCGGCATCGAGGCCGCGACACGCTTCCAGTCCGACGACGAGGGCCTGGGACGGGTCGAGGAGACGGCCACGATCGAACAAATCGCGCATGCTGCCGCCGTTGAGATACTCGACCACCCAGAAGAACGTCGGCTGACCATCGACGTCGACCTCACCCCAGTCGAGCACCTTGGCCACGTTCGGGTGCGACAACGCAGTGGCCATCTCGATCTGTCGGCGGAAGGCCCGCTCGAACCCCTCGGTGGCGGCGAGCGCAGGCCGCACCACCTTGACCGTGACCGGCTGGTTCGTGTTGATGTCGACGGCGTCGACCACCATCGTGTTGGCACCGGTCGAGGCGATCTCTACGACTCGATACCGATCGGCAACCATCGTCACGGCGAGCGGTGCTGCCGCCGGGCGTGCGCCGTCGTCTCCGCGGTCGTGCGGTTCGTCCGTGCGAGCATCGGTGTGGGAGGTGGAGTCGTCTGCCACGAAGCAAAAACGCTATCGCTTGGCGCGTGCTCGACGGTGGCAGGGTGCGAGCGGCCTGCGATTCCGGCATCATGGGAGCGCGATGAGCCTCGAGCAGGACGACGCCCTCCCGGTTACTGGCGACCGCAGCACCGCTGTCGATCCGGCCCCGGACGACCCGACGACCGGCCCCGCACCGCGCCGGCGCCGCCGCCGCATCGACTGGGGACTGCTCGTCGCAAGCGGCGTCATTGCGGCTGGCGCGGTGTTGATCGTGTTCGGGTTGTTGCGGGCGGTCACCGGTGACGAAGGCGTCGACCGTCCGGACGTGATCGAGTCGCTGTCGCCGGTGGAAGACTCCGTGCAGGTACTGCAACAAGAACGAGTCGTCGTCGATTTCGAATTCGGCTACGAAGCCGTTCTGTTCATCGACGGCATCGAGCTACCGACACAGCTGCTCGGCCAGGTCGAGGCCGAGCCCGGTCAGCAGATCGCGCTCCCCCCGACTGCGGTGTTCGATGCCGGCAACGCCATTTTGAGCTTCCAACCGGTCGAGGGCGCCCCGATCGAGGAGTTCACCACGGGACGGCACGAGGCGATGGTGGTCTACTGGAAGACCGAGGACGGCCCCGACACCGCGCGCAGCTACAGCTGGTCGTTCAACGTCGTCTGACGGCGTTCGCTGCGAACTGGCGGGTCAGGCGGTCCCGTCGGGCAGTTCACCGGTGGCCAACAGCTGTTCAAAGCCCGCCTCATCGAGGATGGGAACCCCGAGCGACTCGGCTTTCGTCAGCTTCGACGAACCGGGCGAGTCGCCGACGACGAGCGCAAGCGTCTTCTTGCTCACGCTTCCGGGGCTCTTGCCACCACGTGCGATCACCGCATCAGCCGCCTCGTCACGCGAGAAGTTGGCAAGTGTTCCGGTGACCACGACAGCGCGACCCTCCAGCGTTTGCGAGAGCGACGACGCGACGTCGGCGGCAGCGGCAGCATCCGCGTCGCCGAACGAGACGCCGCCTGACCGCAACCGTTCGAGGTACTCGCGATTGGCATCGAGTGCGAACCACGTCGTCACCGTGTTGGCGATGACCTCACCGACGCCGTCGACTGCGGCGAGCTCCTCCGGCGTTGCTGCCATCACACGATCGAGCGTGTGGAATTCAGCGGTCAGCACGCGCGCCGCAGCTGGACCGAGATGGCGGATTCCGAGCGCAGTCAACAGCTTCGGCAGCGGGCGCCCTCTGGACTCATCGATCGAGGCCAACAGGTTCCCGGCGCTGGTGGCGCCGACGCGGTCGAGCGCGGTGAGCTCATCGAGTTGCAGCGTGTACAGATCGGCCGGATCGCGGATCAGCTCCGCGGCGGTCAGTTTCTCGACCATCTGCTCGCCGAGGCCTTCGATGTCCATCGCTCCGCGGCCGGCGAAGAACGCGATCTTCTGGTCGCGTTGGGCCGGGCAGTCAGGAGCGACGCAACGGGTGTCGGCTTCACCTTCAGGCCGCACGAGCGGGTTGCCACAGCTCGGACAGTGCGTGGGAAACGACCATGGCACGCTGCCGGCCGGACGCAACGAAGGAACCGGCCCGACCACCTCGGGGATCACGTCGCCGGCCTTACGAACAACGACCGTGTCACCCGGCCGCACGTCTTTCACCTGCACCTGATCCTCGTTGTGCAGCGTGGCCATCGACACGGTGGAGCCCCCGACAAAAACCGGTTCGAGCACGGCGAACGGCGTCGCCCGACCGGTTCGTCCGACCGACACCTGGATGTCACGGAGCAACGTCGTCTGCTCCTCGGGGGGAAACTTGTAGGCGATCGCCCACCGCGGGGCCCGCGACGTCGACCCGAGCGTCTCGCGTTGCACGATGTCGTCGACCTTGACCACGACACCGTCGATCTCGTAGTCGAGGTCGTGACGTCGTTCCTGCCAGCTCAGACAGTGCGCGACCACGGCGTCGATCGACGAGAACGTCTCCACGTGGTCGTTCACCGGAAGACCGAGCGCCGCCAGCGCCGCCAGGAGCTCGGTGTGCCGGGCCGTTGCGAACTCACCCGCACGCGCGCCGACGACCTCGCCGAGCTGGTAGCTCCAAAACGAGAGGTCACGAGTGGCGGTCACCGCCGCGTCCTTCTGACGCAGGCTGCCAGCCGCCGAGTTGCGAGGGTTGACGAAATGCGGCTCGCCGGCCGCCTCGGCACGGGCGTTGAGCGCGTCGAAACTCGACCGCGTCATGTACACCTCGCCACGCACCTCGAGCACATCGGGGGGCGCATCGGTCGACAGCCGATGCGGAATGTCGGCAATCGTTGCCACATTGGCGGTGACGTCCTCGCCGACGCGCCCATCACCACGTGTTGCCGCCTGCACGAATCGACCCTGCTCGAAGCGAACACTGATCGCCAGTCCGTCGAACTTGAGCTCGCAGACGTACTCGACGACGGGCGGCGCCGGGCTGTCCGCCTCGACATCACCGTCCCCGTCCTGCCCGACCGCGGCGTCCTCGGTGGCCGCGGTGAGGCCGCGGCCGACGCGTTCGGCCCAAGCGCGCAATTCGTCAGCATCCATCGCATTGTCGAGACTCATCATCGGTCTCGCGTGTTCGACGGCGGCGAACGTCGACGAGATGGGGCCACCGACCGCCTGTGTGGGCGACGTCGCATCGGCGAGTTCCGGATGGTCGGCTTCCAGCGCGCGCAGCTCCCGCACGAGCGCGTCGTAGTCGGCGTCGCTGATCTCGGGGGCGTCGAGGGTGTGGTATCGCTCGTTGTGGTGCGCGATCGACGCGCGCAGCTCGTCGAGTCGCCGCTGGACGTCGACGCTCACGCGCCGAGCGTGAGCCGCGTCGCCGCAGCCTGATCGCGGACGTGTCGTGACACCTCGCCCGTCTGACGCGCCAACGTGCGGGCGACCGACACCGTGTGCCCCGCCAACCCGCACTCGGTGCTGACCAGGCTCCGCTGCCGCAGCTCGACCGGGTCGCAGCCGCGCTGCACCAGTGCACACCACAGATCGCTCAACCGGCGCCACCATCGGTGGGCGCGATCGGCGACCGGCCCATCGGTCGGCACGACACCCCATGCAACCACGCCGCCCGACTCGATAAAGCCGGCGAGGTACCCCGCAGCGTTGAGCAGACTGTCGTCGACCTGCACCGAGATCACCCGCGGGCCGGTGGCCAGCAACGTGGCCACGTCGCACGGACCGCAGCAGTGCACGCCGACGGCCGTCGACGGGGCCGGCGCCGCCAACGAGGCCGCAAGCACGTCGACGGCGTGATCCGGAGGTACCGGGAAGTCATCGTTCATCAGGTCGACCAGGCGCGGCTCGTCGAGGAGCACGAGCTGCTCGCAGTTGGGCAAGACGTCGGCGATCGACGCTTCGATCGATCGCACCCCGGTATCGACCACCTCGACCGCAAGCGCGAATGCCTCCGAGGGCGCCATTCCGGCCTCGACGAGAGCGCAACCGACCGTGATCGGTCCGACGAACTGCCACTTGACCGGAGCACCATCGAGATTGACCTTGCGGCCGAGTTCGAGGAACGCCGCAAGGTCGGCAAACGCGTCGGCATCGAGATTCTGAGCGCCGGGCCCGCCGCGCAGAGTCGGCGCTCCGGCGACGAGACCACGGTCGGTCGCTTCGACCCCGTCGAGAAGTGTCGCCGCCTGGGCCAGCATTCCGGCCGACGCCGAACGCTTGGGCAACGTCGGCACCGTGGCGATCTCGAACTCGCCGATGGAGAACGCCGAGGCGGCTGCTGAATCGGTGTGCGGCAAGCTGCCCACTCCGATCGAGGCGCCGTTGGCGAAGGGCGTGCGAGCGAATGTCGGCGAGGTCTCGCTGTTATCGGCCATCTGCACACCTCCCATGCGCTCGTCGGTTCGGTGGGTCGGTCGTCCCAACGTCGTCCGCCGGGCGCATCACCCGTTGTGTTCATCGTTCCACGTCGAGTGCGTGCCGACCGAATCGCGCCCGAATTCAACGGCCACGACGACCGAGCGGCTCTCTCGATGTCGTGATCGGCCGATGAACCCGGCACGCTGGGACTGGTGAGGAAGGCAACGACCACGGTGATCGTGTGGGTAGCCCGTGTTGCATGGCTCGCCGTGGCGGTCAGTGGAGGGATCGCCATCGAGGCGGCGATCGACGACCGCAGTGCGGCAGTGCGTTGGGTGGCGACGATCGGCGGCTGGTCACTGTGGGCCGTCGTCGCACTGGCCGTGGCGATCGCCTCCGTGCGCTCGTTGACGATCGTGCGCGTCCTCGTTCCGATGGCGATCGTCGCGACGGTGGGGGCGATCATCGGGGGAGCCGGCGCACTCGCCGCGGCCGCCCTCGGTTTACCGGCCTTGATCGCCACGTTCGCCGTGTACACGGCCGAATTCGGTCGCGGCTTCGTACAGGCGTCCGCATACGGCGACGAGGAGCGATTCCCGCTGCGCCCGCCGGCTGCAGGAGGCGCGGCGGCTGGCTTGGTGTGGTTGGTGTGGGCCCCGATGGCCGCTGCCGGCCCACTGCTGCTCGCCGCCGAGTCGTGGATCGCAGGGGTCATCTTGAGCCTGCTGGCGGTGGCCGGTGCGGTGTACTTCGGTCCACGGTGGCACCGGTTGGCCCAACGCTGGTTGGTACTCGTTCCCGCCGGCCTGGTGGTACACGACCCGGTGGTGCTGGCCGACACGGTGTCGTTGCGCACCGCTCAGATCGAACGAATGCAGCTGGCCCCCGCCGACACGGGCGCCGCTGACCTCACCGGCCCGGCGAGCGGGTATGCCCTCGAAGTCGGGCTCACCGAGTCGATCACGGCGGTCTACGCCTACACGCCGAGCGCACCGAACGGCACGGCGATCCACCTCACCGCGATGTTGCTCGCACCGAGCCGGCCGGGCGAGGCGCTCGCGGCCGCCGATCGCCGCGGACTTCCCGTCGGCTGAGAACGGCGCCAGCGTGTCGCCGGTGCGTCAGTGCGCCACGCGTCCGCCGCCGAGGACGCCCCGGTCGGCGTCGTCGTAGAACACAACGCTTTGTCCGGGGGCGATTCGGCGCTGCGGGTTGAGCCACGTGATCTCGCCAGCCGTGCGATCGACGATCGATAACTCGGCGAGGTGCGTTGCCCCGTGAGCACTCGCCTGCACCCGTACGGTGCCATCGACGGGCTCATCGATCCAGGTCAGGTCACGGACCTGTTCGGTCGACCGCATCAGGTCGGCATCGTCGCCGACGATCACCTTCGCTCTTGCGACATCGACGTCGAGCACGTAGCGCTTCGGCCCACCGCCGGGCAGCCCGAGACCCTTGCGCTGACCAACGGTGACCATTTCCACGGCGGGGACCGTGCCGACCTCGTCTCCTGCCGTGTCGACGACTCGACCCGGCCGCATCTCGATCCGGTCCCCGAGAAACGCCGTTCGGCCACCGGTACTCGTGATGAAACAGACGTCTTGGCTGTCGGGTTTGGCCGCCGTGCGTAGGTCGAGGTCAGCGGCGATCGAGCGCACCTGTGACTTCGCCATCGAACCGACGGGGAACAGGGTGCGCGCCAGCCGCGCCTGATCGAGCATGTGCACGACGTAGCTCTGGTCCTTGGCCGGGTCGGCGCCGCGCAGAAGTGTGTAACGACCATCGGCGGTGCGCCCCACCTGGGCGTGGTGACCGGTGGCGACGGCGTCGAAACCGAGCGCGTCGGCCCGCTCGGCGAGTCTGGCGAACTTCACCGTGCGATTGCACTCGATGCACGGATTCGGTGTCTGCCCGGCGACGTGCGCGTCGACGTACGGCCCGACGACCCCGCGGTCGAAGTCATCGCCGAAGTTGAACACGAGATGATCGATGTCGAGTTGCTGAGCCACACGGCGGGCATCGTCGACGTCGCTCACCGAGCAACACCCGGTGTCGGTGGCGCCGCCCCACAGCTTCATCGTGACGCCGACGACGTCGTGCCCGGCGCCTTGCAGCAGATGCGCAGCGACCGACGAGTCGACCCCACCACTCATCGCGCACAACACCTTCATCGCCGCTGCGCCGTTCTCTGAGTCGCGGCCGTGCGCAGCTGCTCGACGGCGGGCACGATCACATCGATCGCTCGGTCGACGTCAGCGGCGGTGGTCGTGTGCCCCAGCGAGAGACGCAACGACCCGAGCGCCACGTCCCTGTCGACACCCATCGCGGCGAGCACATGCGACGGATCCATTGCTCCGCTGGCGCAGGCAGATGCGGCGGACGCGCACACGTTGGCCTGATCGAGCAGGAAGAGCAGTGATTCCGACTCGACGCCGGCGATGCATACATGCGCCGATCCAGCGACCTTGCGCTCGACCGGCACGGTCTCGATCACGTCTGACAGCTGCGCCTGCAGACCCTTGACCAAACGGTTGCTCAGCTCACGCAGGCGCACTCCCTCGGTGGATCGCTCGGCGTCGGTCTCTTCGAGCGCGACCGCTGCCGCGACGATTCCACCCGTGTTGTGGGTACCGCTGCGCCTGTCACGTTCTTGACCTCCCCCGACGATCAACGGCGCGATTCGCGGCCCGCCGATTTCTGCGAGGACTCCGACGCCCTTCGGGCCGCCGAACTTGTGGGCACTCAGCGAGAGCAAGTCGACGTGCGGAGTCAAGGTACGCAGGTCGAGCCAGCACGCTGCTTGCACGGCGTCGGTGTGCAACAGCGCGTTCGGGGCATGGCGGCGGACGACGGCGGCGACCTCCTCGAGATCGGTCACGGTGCCGACCTCGTTGTTGACCGCCATCACGCTGACGATCGAGACGTCGCTCGCCGCGACGAGGGCCGTGCGCAAGGCATCGATGTCGATCGCACCGGCGGCATCGACACCGACCACGATCCCGTCGAGTTGCTCGACGGGATGGAGAACGGCGTGGTGTTCGGCGGCCGAGCACACCGGGCGCCCGCCGTGGGCATGCACCGCTCCGAATACCGCCATGTTGTCGCTCTCGGTTCCACAGCCGGTGAACACGACTTCGTTCGGCTGGCACCCGAGCACGGCGGCAACGCGATCACGCGACTCGTCGACCGCCTTGCGCGACTGGCGGGCGAACCGATGAGCTCCCGAGGCATTGGCGTACTGCTCGGCGAAGAACGGCGTCATCGCTTCGATCGCACCTGCGCGCATCGGCGTCGACGCCGCGTGGTCGAGATAGGTGAGCGCAGCGGTGTCCGCCATACCTTCAGGCTACGGCGCCTACCGTGCTCCCATGGACGGATACGGGGCGGAGTCGTACGGCGCAGCGTTCGCCGATGTCTACGACGAGTGGTACCACGACGTGAGCGACGTCGCCGCGACGGTCGAATTTCTTTCCGGGCTGGCACCGCAGCGTGGCCGACTCCTCGAGCTCGGCGTCGGAACCGGACGGCTGGCACTGCCGCTCAGTGCTGCCGGGTTCGACGTCATCGGGGTGGACGCCAGCGACGCGATGCTCGCCCGATTGGAGGCGGCCGACACGGCCGATGCGGTGACGATCGTGCGTGGCGACATGGTGGACGATCTCCCCGAGGGCTCCTTCGATGCTGCTCTCATTGCGTTCAACACGCTGTTCAACATCGTCACGGCACACCGTCAACAGCAGTTGTTCGCCGAGATCGCCCAGCGGCTTTCCTCGACCGGTTGTTTCGTCGTCGAAACGTTTGTGCCCGACACCGAGCACTACGCCGGCGACCGCATCGATCTGCGCTCGATGGAGCGCGACCGCGTCGTGCTGTCGGTCTCACGTCACGACAACGAGACCCAGCGAGCCGAAGGCCAGTTCATCGAACTCAGTAACGGCGCACCGGTGAAGCTGCGGCCGTGGTCGATCCGTTGGGCCACACCGGAGCAACTCGACGAGATGGCCCACGACGCGGGTCTGCGCCTCGATCGGCGGGTCGCCGACATGCGCGGCACACCGTTCGACGATGACGCCACGACCCACGTCTCGGTGTACCGGCCCATCTGACGGAGCGTCGCCCCATCTGACGGCGTATCGCCCGGTCTGGCCCGTTCTGTTCGCGGCAACGTGCAAAAGGCGCACGGAATCCCCGGGATTTGGGTGGCGACGTGAGGTCGTCGCGTCAGAAGGAGTGGTAGCCACCGTCGATCGTGATGACGTCGCCGGTGTGGTAGCTCGACGCGGGGCTGGCGAGGTAGACCGCCAGCCCACCGAAGTCCGTCGGAGTACCCCACCGGCGCATGGGCACGCGCGGCAACACCTTGTCGACGAACCGATCCCAGCCGAACGCAGGAGCGGTCATGTCGCTCTCGATCCACCCTGGGAGTACCGAGTTGCAGCGAATCCCGTGCCGGGCGTGTTGCACTGCGATCGCTTTCATCATCGAGTTCACACCCGCCTTCGATGCGCCGTAGTGCTGTCCGGACTGCTGTCCGAAGTACGCCGACCCCGATGTAGTGAACACCACCGATCCACCACGTTCGTCGCCGTCGTCGTAGCGGGCAACCATGTGGCGAACGGACTCGCGGGCGGTGAAGAAGGCGCCGTCGAGATTGACCCGCAGCACCCGCCGCCACTCGTCCGATGTCATGTCGACGAAGCTCGGGGCCTGACCACCGACGCCTGCGTTGACGAACACCGAGTCGATGCGACCGAGCTCGCCGACGGTGTCCGACATGGCGGCGACGACTGCGCTCTCGTCGCCGACGTCACACACGATCGACAACAGCTCGACGTCGTACTTCCCGAGGGCATCGATGGCCCGATCGTTCTTCTCGGCGTTGGTTCCCCAGATCGCCACGTCGGCGCCGTGGGCCGCGAGGCCCTCGGCCATGCCGAGACCGATCCCGCCGTTGCCACCGGTCACGAGCGCGACGTGGCCCGACAGATCGAACGAGCGGGGCGGATCACTGGAGGCAGCGGGGTCGGTCATCGCCCCGATGGTACGGCGGCCGGCGGGCACCCCCCGACGCAGCGCAACGCACAGCGGTCGCTCGCCAGATAGCGTCGTCGGACGCATGTATCTCGAGCACATCAGCGAACCGGCGGACCTCCGCGAGCTGTCGTACGAGCAGCTCGACGACGTTGCCGGCGAGATCCGCGACTTCATCGTTGCGGCCGTTGCGGACACCGGCGGCCACCTCGGCTCGAACCTGGGCGCCGTCGAACTGACGCTGGCCTTGCACCGAGTGTTCGACTCGCCGCTCGACGCCGTGTTGTGGGACACGGGCCACCAGGCGTACGTACACAAGATCGTCACCGGAAGGCAGGCGCAGTTCGAGGAGCTCCGCCAGGCCGGCGGACTCTCGGGGTATCCCAGCCGGGAAGAGTCCTCCCACGACTACATCGAGAACAGCCATGCGTCGACCGTGCTGTCGTACGCCTACGGCATGTGTGTCGCCCGCGACGCAGGCACCGATCCGCACCGTCACATCGTTGCCGTCTTGGGAGACGGCTCGATGACCGGCGGGATGGCCTACGAAGCGCTGAACAACATCGGGCACGGCGGGCGCAACGTGATCATGGTGCTCAACGACAACGGCCGGTCGTATGCGCCGACGGTGTCGAATCTCTCGGCCAACACGCAGGGCCAGGACCCGCAAGCCAACCATCCGAGTCTCCCCGACCGGATGACCGATCGTCTGTCGCACGCGTTGACCGACATCCGCCTCAATCCGGTGTACGTCCGGCGGCAACGACGACTCGAGGAGTTTCTGCAGAGCCTCCCGGTCGTGGGACATCAGGCCGGGTCGGCGATGGACGCGTTCAAGGCAGGCGTTCGCGAGTTCCTCCAACCACCCTCGTTTTTCGAAGCGCTCGGAGTGCGCTACGTCGGGCCGTTCAACGGCCACAACGTCGAAGAGCTCGAACACGCATTACACAACGCCATCGAGTTGAGCGACGAAGGACCGATCCTCGTTCACGTGCTGACGCAGAAGGGGCGCGGCTACTCCCCTGCCGAAGACGACGACGAGAAGCACTTGCACGACGCGCCGGTATTCGATCCCGCCACCGGCCCTCCGAAGGCGGTCGCCACCGGGTACACACAAGCGTTTGCCGAGTCGATCGTGAAGGCCGCCGAAAACGACGATCGCCTGGTGGCGATCACGGCGGCGATGCCGGGACCGACCGGCCTATTGCCGTTCCAGGAGCGATTTCCCGATCGATTCTTCGATGTCGGCATCGCCGAACAGCATGCGGTCACCGCGGCAGCCGGGATGGCGATGGGCGGACTCCACCCGGTCGTGGCGATCTACTCGACGTTCCTCAATCGGGCCTGGGACCAAGTCGTCTATGACGTGGCGCTGCATCGCCTCCCCGTGATCTTCTGCCTCGACCGGGCCGGTGTCACCGGCCCGGACGGGGCGAGCCACCATGGCGTCTACGACATGGCACTGCTCGCAAAGGTGCCGGGGATGCGTGTCCTCGCGCCATCGAGCGCCCAGGAACTGGCCCAGATGCTGCACGATGCGACGAGCCTCGTCAACGAGGGACCAATCGCCATCCGTTATCCGCGTGGCGCAGCACGCCAAGTCGACGAACACCAGGTCGGTGCGGGACTCCGAGCCCGACGTGTGCGCACCGGGTCCGATGGCTGCATCATCGCCATCGGAAGGATGCTCGAGGTTGCCGAGAACGCCGCCGACGCGCTCGCCGCCGACGGCTGCGACGTCACGGTGTGGGACGCCCGCTGCTGTGCACCGCTCGACCCGGAGATGATCGCCGACGCTGCGGGTCACCCTCACGTCGTCACGATCGAAGACGGCATCCGTGCCGGCGGAATCGGCATGACGATCACCGACGAGGTGTGCGCGCTCGACGCGACCACCCCGGTGTCGGTACTCGGTCTCCCGACACAGTTCATCGCGCACGACCCGAAGCCGGCCAACATCCACGCCCGCGCCGGGCTCGATGTCGACGGTGTCGTCGCCGCGATGCGTTCCCGTTGATGGCGGCGGCACGGATCGAGGACGCCAACTCGAGCTGACGTAGCCTCGGCTGTCGTGCCCGATTCGACGCCACCGAACGACACCCTCGACCGCTACGCCGAGTACACCCACCTGCTCATCGAACGACCGAGTGACGGGGTACTCCAGATCACCCTCAACGACCCCGAGCGATTGAATGCGACGGGCGAGCACATGCACGCCCAGCTCTCGCGGGTGTTTCGCACGGTCGACGACGACCCGCTGACCCGGGCGGTGGTCGTCACCGGCGCCGGTCGGGCGTTCTCGGCCGGCGGCAATCTCGACTGGGTCGAGCAACAGATCGGCGACTACGAACAAACAGTCGCTGTCATGCGCGAGGCCAGCGAAGTGGTGCGCTCGATGATCGACTGCGACACCCCGATCATCTCCGCGATCAACGGCATCGCCGTCGGCGCCGGGCTGGCCGTCGCGCTGCTCGCCGACATCAGCGTGATGAACGAGTCCGCCCGCCTCACCGACGGACACATCCGTCTCGGCGTGGCCGCTGGCGACCACGCGGCGGTCATCTGGCCCTTGCTCTGCGGCATGGCCAAGGCGAAGTACTACCTCATGACCGCGGAGTTCATCGACGGCACGGAGGCCGAACGGATCGGCCTCGTCACGATGGCCCTCCCCGCAGAGGAGGTGCTTCCGAGATCACTGGCCATCGCCGAGTCGCTCGCCGCGGGACCCACAACCGCCATCCAGTTCACCAAGCGAGCACTCAACCATTGGTTGCTTGACGCGCTGCCGGCCTTCGAGACGTCGCTGGCCTACGAGATGCTCAACTTCCTCGGACCCGATGTCGTCGAAGGCCGTACCGCGCTGCGCGAGAAGCGGCCGCCGAACTTCCAACGAGCGACCGACTCATGACTGCGGCCGACCTGCCACCGCTCGACGGCGACCTGGCGATGGCCCTCGCAATCGCCGACGAGGTCGACGCCTTCACGCTGCCCCGCTTCGCTGCGCAGGACTTCAGCGTTGATTGGAAGCAGAACCGCACTGAGGTCACCGAGATCGATCGCGACGCCGAGTCGATGATCGCCAGCGCAATCCGCAAAGAACGTCCGGATCATTCGGTGTTCGGCGAGGAGCACGGCCTCGTCGGCGACCCCGATGCGCCGTGGAAGTGGGTGCTCGATCCCATCGACGGAACGTCGGGTTTCGTCCGCGGTGTCCCGATCTGGGCGACGTTGATCGCGCTGACTCACGAGGACCACGACAACAATCGGCGCGCGGTGCTCGGTGTGGTGTCGGCGCCCGCACTCGGTCGACGTTGGTTCGGCGGCCTGGATGTCGGTGCGCAACTGACGGCAATGGGGACGACGCGCGAGATCTCCGTTTCCTCAGTGAACGAGTTGACAGACGCTCAGGTGAGCGTGACGCACAACTCCGGATGGGACCGACTCGGCCGCAGCGCGGCGCTGGTCGAGTTTCAGAACTGCGCCCGCCGGAGCCGCGGGATCGGCGACTTCTGGCAGCACATGATGGTCGCCGAGGGCACCATCGACGTGGCCATCGACGCCGTCGGCGTGGCTCCCTACGACATCGCTGCACTCCTCCCGATTGTGGAGGCCGCCGGCGGTCGCCTGACGGATCGCCATGGCGTCGCCACCCACGAGCACGACACCGCGGTGAGCTCGAACGGACACCTTCACGACGCGGCGCTCGCCGTCGTCGCTGCCGACTGAGCCGCGCGATCGGCGGACCACGCGACGGTGCTCGCCGCGACGTCGGCAAGCGCTGTCGCGGTGAGCCCGAACCGTTCCCGGGGCTCGCTGTCGTCGACGCCGAAGTCGTCGGCGAACTCGCACAGCATTTCGACGATCTCGCGAGCGAACTCGGATCTGACTAGCCGTTGCGCGTCACGGCCCGACGAAGTCGCCGCTGACGGGCGTGCACACCAGCGGGACGTTCCCGTTCGGCGACGGCATCGAGCACACGCTCGACCTCGTGATCGAGGCGGTTCGCCGCTGCTCGGCCCCGACGAGCAACGACGACGCCGCCCAGCGCAACTGGAGCCGCGACGAGCGCCATCGGCGCGACGAACACAGCACCAGCCGCAGCGAGTCCCAGGCCAGCAGCGCCGACGCCGACCATCGCAGTGCCGCCGCCGAGATAGATCGCCCGGGCCTCGCTGCGATCGACCGTCATGCGCACGAGGGTGGCGTCGTCGCCGACGGTTGCCGCGCGCACCGTCACGCTGCGGCGCCCACCCAATCGCGCCTCGCCGCGCAGACTGCGGACGCGGCGCCACACTCCCGTCGCCACGTCGCGGCGGCGCACCCAGCGAACTTCGACGAGCCCTGGCGATCGGTCACGCCGCTCACGACGCAGGTGATGTCCTGCGCTGAGCCACTCGTCGAGCAACTCGATCGCCGTCTCGCCGTCGGCGGCGACCGTCCGCTCGTTCGTGACCTCACGCGGGCCGGCCAGTCGGTCAGCGACACGCGGTGGCGGCGCGGGACCGAGTCGTTCGATGGCGATCGACCGCCGAGTGAGCGCCGGAGCAATTCCGACCTCAGCGGCCGCAGCGACAAGTGTCTCGGCATCGAGCCAGTCGTCATCGAGTGGCTCGCCGTCGGAATCCGCCGTGCCGCCATCGAGCTGCGCGGCGCGCTGCACGACACGCTCCACACCGGCTCGATCGAACTCCCCGGCCACGCCGCCAGGATACGTGACGGTTCCTCCTCGGCGATACGGACGTCTTCGTCAATCAACTCGACCAGTAGCGTTGTTGTGTGCCAACCGAGCCGAACGAGGTGACCTCGACGCCCGACACCGTCGCCGTGCGCGCTGGTCGGCGCGCCAGCGGCACCTCGTTGGCCCCGGCGCTGTGGGCGTCGAGCACCTGGCAGTCAGCCGACCTCGATGACGCGCACCGTCGCGCCATCTCGACACGCCACGATGCGTTCTACAGCCGATACTCCAACCCCACGGTGCGCTCGTTCGAGGAAGCGGTCGCCGAGCTCGAGGGCGCCGACGATGCGCTCGCCGCTGCTTCCGGGATGGGCGCACTCGCCTCGGTGGTGTTCGCGCTGTGTTCGGCGGGCGACCACATCGTTGCGCAACGACAGCTGTACGCCGGCACGCTGGCGTTCCTCCAGGGCCCCTGTCGCCGGTTGGGTATCGACGTGACCTTCGTCGACGTCGCCGAACCAGGCGTCTTCAGCGCAGCAGTCGAGCCCGGTCGGACCATGCTCGTCGTCGCCGAATCACCATCGAATCCCCGGCTCGAGCTCGCCGACCTCGACGAGCTCGGGTCGATCCGCGGACCGTTCACACTCGTCGACTCGACGTTCGCGACACCACTCGGCCAGCAGCCGCTGCGTCACGGTGTCGACCTCGTGGTGCACTCGGCGACGAAAGGAATCGCCGGGCACAACGACGCCACGCTCGGTGTCGTCGCAGGCGATCGCGAACTGCTCGACGAGATCTGGGGATATGCCGTGCTCCACGGCGCGACGCCATCGCCGTTCGACGCGCTCAATGCACTTCGGGGCCTGCGCACGCTCGGTGTCCGCACCCGCCATCAAGCCGACGCCGCTCGATCGCTGGCGGTTGCGCTGGCCGATCATCCAACCGTCCACACGGTGTGGTATCCCGGACTCAGCGAGCATCCCCAACACGGCCTGGCGATGAAACAGATGACGAGCTTCGGCACGGTGCTGGCGTTCGAAGTGGGCGATCGCGATGCGGTGTCGGCACTCTTCGATCGGCTGCAGCTGGCGCGCGTTGCCACCTCGCTCGGTGGTCCCGAGACGCTCGTGTGCCACCCGGCGACCTCGACCCACGCGGGGCTCACTGCCGACGAACAACGGCGGACCGGCGTGACTGACGGACTCGTGCGCGTGTCGGTCGGCCTGGAGGATCCGCACGACGTGGTCACCGACATCGAGCGCGCCCTCGAAGCCTGATTGACTGACGGCATGCCACGCGTCGCCGTCACAAAGAACACCAACGAGTCCCGCTACGAACTCCACCGCGACGGCGAGTTGTGCTCGTTCGGCGACTACCGCGAACGCGATGGCGTCGTCGCGGTGACACACATCGAGACGCTGCCCGACCATCGCAGGCAGGGCAACGCCGAGCTGTTGATGGACGGGATCGTCGACGATCTCAGAGCCTGGGGAGTCAAGATCCGACCCAGTTGCCCGTTCGCCGCGACATACATGTCCGAACACACCGAACACCACGACCTGGTTGCGAGCTGACCGTGTGCGGCAACACCACAGCGCGGCGCGGCCTGCGCACCGAACCACCGATGCGCCGGTTGGCTCGCTGCGCCGCTCAGTCAACGACGACGGAACACTGACCGCCGACTCGCCGGCTCAGGAGTAGTAGGGGTTCTCCCCGGTCGTGTGATCGGTGAGGTCACGGACACGCTCGACCTCCTCGATGGCGTCGACGAGCATGGTCTGGACACCGTCGAGCATCGTCATCTTGCTCATCGAACAGCCGTGGCATCCGCCACCCATCGTGAGGTAGGCGGTGCCCTCGCCGTCGTGACCGACGTAGGTCACAAAGCCACCGTGCGACGCCAACGCCGGGTTGACGTCGCCCGAGATCATCGCCTCGATGGTTGCCGACAGCTCGTCGTCGACGGTCAACCCATCGACCGAGGGTGCCGATGGACGGTTCGGGTTGCGGATCACCAGGCCTTGCGTGGTCGTGTAGTCGAGTGTCGCACCGGTCAGCGGCTCGACGTCGTCGCCGGGGATGATCACTTTCAGCCCGTCGTGGGTCCGCACCTCGTCGGTGAAGGCAGCGGTGAGGAACTCGTCGAAGGCCAAGTCGTAGCGGAACTCTTCGCCGGGCTGGCTGGCGATCGCCAGCCGCAGGCCGAGCTTGTCGGCGTCGGGTTCGTCGTCGCGCAGCTCGCGCAGGTGGTCGAGCGCATCGGGCGTGACCGTGATGATCGGCTCGCTGACAGACGTGTCCGGCTGATCCGAAGCCATCGCTTCGAGGGGGCTCATACCTCGAGGCTACCCCTGCGACTTGCGAAACACGATTCGTGACTCCGCCACCGGGAGCGGGTGGACACGGACGAACGCATCCATCGCGCGGCGAGGCGCCGTGGCAGGATGCGGACATGCGGATCCTCGTGACCAACGACGACGGAATCGACTCGCTCGGACTACACGAGTTGGCCCAGGCAATGACCGAGCTCGCCGGCGACCACGAGATCGTCGTCGCCGCGCCAGACCGGGAGTACTCAGGCGCCGCCGCATCGGTCGGCGCGCTCCACCTGATCCAACCCGAGGTACATGTCAGCGCCATCGACGGCCTCGACGTCGACGCTGTATGGTCGGTCACCGGACCCCCGGCGCTGTGCGTCTTCTTCGCCCGCCTCGGCGCGTTCGGTGATCCGTTCGACCTCGTCGTATCGGGAATCAACCCGGGAGCCAACGTCGGACGCGCGGTGTACCACTCGGGAACCGTCGGTGCCGCGCTCACCGCTCGCAATGGCGCCGTCACCGGCATCGCCGTCAGTCAAGCGGTCACCGGGTTCGGCGTCGAGGGCCAAGGATGGGACGACACCATCGCCCAGCAGCGCTGGCGCAGCGCTGCGGTGATCGGGCGCGAGGTCGTGCAGAGCGTGCTCGACCAGCCGCCCCCCGAACCACTCGTGATCAACGTCAACGTTCCCAACCTCGACCTTGCCGAGATCAAGGGCTGGCGTCACGCCACGGTAGGAATGCAGCCCCCTCGATCGATGGCCAAGGCCACGATGCGCCCGGTCGCTGGCAAACAGGGCGCGTTCACGGTCGACATGGGATGGGGCGACGAGCGTGAGTTGGCGCCCGACACCGACGGAGGGACCGTCGAGCGCGATCACGTCGCCGTCACCTACCTCTCGCGCTTCGACCACGTGCCCGACGAGGAGCACGCGGCGACGAGCGAGGGCCTCGACGCGCTGTTGCACTGAGTTGGCAACTACGTTCGCGACGTGCGCGCCGCCGACGTCGTTGTGAGCTACCTCAACTCGTTCGCAGCGGGCGATGCCGACCGGATCGCAGGCCATGTGAGCGACGGCTTCCGCAACGAGCACACGAGCGAACTGGGGTCGTCGTGTGTCGGACGCATCGAGTACCGGCGCCGCCTCCCACACTTCCTCGAGTCGTTCGCCGACCGCGTCTACGAGATCGACGATGTGATCGAGCAGGTGCGCGAGTCGGTGATCGAGGTGGCAGTGCGTTACCGGTTCCGAGCGACGTACGAGGGCGTGCGCATCGACATCCCGGGCGTGATGTGGTTCAGCGTGCGGGACGCACAGATCACGAAGCGAGTCGACGTGTGGGACTCGCTGACCTTCCTCCGGCAGACCGGCCAGACGACCGACTGACCGCAACCGTCACGGCACCCACAATTCGGTGTCGGGATGGAATTGACTCCACGCAAACCAGAACGCCTCGTGTGCTGGCAGTTCGTTGCCAGTCGCCGCATCGAGCGCGACCAGGCCGTCCCCGGATGACTCGAGGCGCACGCCGGCGAATTCGGCGTCGCCACCGGCATCGAGCACCTCGGTTGCCGACTCTGACGGGAACGCGACCGCCGTACCGTCGGCGGTGATCACGCCGACGACGAACTCCTGCACGTCGAGACGTTGGTCGAAGTCGCCGATCGGGAAGATCGGGCCGTCGTCGTCGCGACCGCCGAGTGGGTCGAGGTCGTAGCTGCGGCCGATACCACCGTCCTCCGCGATGATCATCGTGTCGGGATGTGCTGTTTTCCACTCGCCCCACGTCGAGCGGACGACCGTCGTCTCCTCGAGTGTGACCTCCTCGTCCTGCAGCGGACCAGACACCGCGTCGCCGGTGAAGGTGTCGAAGACCGAGTTCGTGCGCAGGTCGTACATCACCTTGTTCGAGCGCGACAGCAGCCCCGAGGTGCGCAATACCGGTTGTTCCGCGGCGCCGGTGTCGTCGGTGAAGTACGCCTGGGCCGAGCCGCAGAGCGTGCAGTACGGAATACCCAGTCGGCGATCACCGAGGGTGAGGTTGAACATCTCGTGGATCTCGGCGATGTTCAACGGAATCGCCAACGCCTCGTCGCCGACGACGATGCCGAACACGGTGGCATCGTCTGGGTACCAGTCGCCTCCGGCGGCATCGGTCGTCGCCGGATCGTCGAGTGCCGGAATGCAACCTTGCGGACAGCCATTGGGATCACCGAGCTCACGGTCGTCGATGAAGACGCCGCCCCAACTGACGTGTCGCCAGTCGATCGCTGCGTCGGGGTCAGCGAAGAACGTGTCCCAGGCAGGCTCGATGAGCGTGAACACGTCACCCTTGTGGTCCTGATATCCGGGATAGTCGGGAGTGTCCCAGGCGATCAGATGGTTCGTCACGCTGAGCCACGGCGTCTGCTCGGCGTCGGGGTCGTTGGCGATCGACACGCCGGTGAGTGATTCAAACGTGTCGACGAGACGATCGGCGTCAGCTGGTCCGGCGAAGCGCAACAGGTCGGCGGCGTACCACGCGTGGCGGACGTCACCGGTTGCCGCCAGCTCTTCGATGGCAACGGGGTTGAATGCGCCGCTGCGAATACCGTCGTTGATCTCGGCGATCGTGACAGCCGCCTCCGGGTTCTCGACCTGTGCATCTGGACTGTCCGGAGCATCGGGATAGTCGAACGGTGCGAACGGACGGGGGGTGCTTGCGTCTTCCGGCGCCGCGTCGGCATCGTTGTCGTCTTCCTGCACTTCGTCGGCGTCGTCGTTGTCGTCGCTGCCGCAGGCTGCGAACACGAGCGCCGCACCGAGACCGAGCGCAGCAACACGCTTGCGCACACGTGAGGGGGTCATGCATCGGAGGTTATGAAGACCCGTTCCGCAGCCCGCCGCAACAATGCGGAACATGTTCGAAATCCGCGCTCCGGTGAACGGTTTCGCAACGTCTCTTGGCACGCTTGAGTCATGACCGATCAGGCCAGTTCTGAAAAGCGGATTCCCACCGACGACGAGTTGCGGGCGCGACTCACGCCGCTGCAGTACGAGGTCACTCAACGCGCTGGGACCGAACGCGCCTTCTCCGGGATCTACCACGACTTCAAAGACGACGGCATGTACCACTGCGTCGTCTGCGACGAGGCGCTGTTCCACTCAGACACGAAGTACGACTCGGGTTCGGGGTGGCCGAGCTTCTACGAGGCGATCGACGACGACAAGGTCGTGCTGAAAGAGGATCGCTCGCACGGCATGGTCCGCGTCGAGGTGGTCTGCGCCACGTGTGGCGCCCATCTCGGCCACGTGTTCCCCGACGGGCCCCACCCGACCGGCGATCGCTACTGCATGAACTCGGCGTCGCTCCAGCACCGGCCCGCCGACAGCGACACCGCCGCCGACGATTCGTAAACTGCGCCGCCGTGTCTGCAGCGGTGGTCGACTGGGGAACCGACGAACGTCAGCTCGGGGCTTCGGTCAGCGCGCTGGTCGGCGCCAAGAACGGTGCGTACCCGGCGGTGAACAGTCTGCTGGTGCGCGGTGCAGGCGAGACCGTGATCATCGACCCCGGGGTGACGGTGGTGGAACGCGGCGGCGCTCCGGCGCCGATCGATGCAGTGATCAACAGCCACAGCCACGAGGACCACCTGGCAGGCAACGGCCTGTTCGGCGAAGCGCGGGTGCACATCCACCACGACGACCTGCGCGGAGCGCAGAGTCTCGACGGCCTGATGGAGGTGTACGGGCTTCCCGATGATGTCCGTCGTTCATTCGAGACCGACATCATCGAAGCGTTCCACTACTCGCCGCGGCCCGACGCCGAGGGGTTCTCCCACGGCCATCTATTCGATCTCGGCGGCGTCACCGTCGAGGCGGTGCACCTTCCCGGCCACACGCGCGGGCACAGCGGGTTCCGGGTCGACGGCGTGTTCTACCTGTCCGACATCGATCTCACGGGGTTCGGCCCGTACTACGGCGACGCGTGGAGCGATCTCGAGGACTTCGTCGACAGTCTTGCCGTGGTGCGCGCGGAGGAGGCCCGCTACTACGTGACCTCGCACCACAAGGGCATCATCGACGATCGAGCGACATTCATCGAGATGGTCGACGCCTTCAGTGCGGTCATCGATCGCCGGGATGCCGAGATGCGCACGTTCCTTGCAGAACCGCACACCATCGCCGAAATGGCAGCACGACGGTTCATCTACCGTCCGCACGTCGAGCTGCCCTTCGCCGAGTCGGTCGAGCGGCGCAGTGCGCAGCTGCACGTCGATCGGATGATGCGCCGCGGCGAGGCCACCGAGGTCGAGCCGGGACGGTTCCAAGCGGCCTGAGCAGAACCGTCCGCTCGCCACGCACTAGACCGGGGGCCATGACGCGCCCGGACATCCCGACGTTCGCCACCGTCGAGGTCGCCGTCGACGACCGCGTCGGTCGGCTCACCTTGCATCAACCGGACCGGCTCAACCCCCTCGGCAACGATGCGATGACCGAGCTGATCAAAGCGGCACAGTGGTTCGACACCACCGGAGCAAGCGTGGTCGTGGTGCGCGGCGCAGGGCGCGCATTCTCGGCCGGCTTCGATCTCCGACAGTTCACGGGAGGCGAACCAGCCATCGAGGTCGATGTCCACACCGCCAACGAACTCGGATGGCGGATGGCCGAGGCGGTGGAGCGGATGCGCGCCGTCACGTTGGCGGCCATCACCGGCCCGTGCATCGGGGGCGGCGTCGTGCTGGCCTCGGCGTGCGACCTGCGGATCGCCGCGGACGACGCCGTGTTCGCCATCCCGGAGGTCGATCTCGGCATTCCGCTCACCTGGGGTGGCATTCCCCGGCTGGTACGCGACATCGGACCGACGATGACCCGCGAGTTGGTCCTGACGTGTCGCCGCTTCGACCCGGTCGAAGCGCTGCGCATCGGGTTCCTCAATCGGGTCGTCGAACCGGATTCGCTCGACTCGGCGGTCGAGGAGTTGGTGTCGTCGTTGGCACTGAAGGCCCCGTCCGTCATCGCAGCGACCAAGCGCCAAGTGCGCGACACGGTGGAAAGGATGACCCCGACGAGCGACGCTTGGGCGGGCGCCGATCTGCTCACCGCAGCCCGCCACGACCCCGAGGCCGTGGCCGCCGCGCAGGCGTATCTCGACCGCCGCAACGCTCGCTAGCGCCGGCTGAACACGTCCGCGACCGCTCCGAAGGCCGCCGTCACGAACAGCAACACGTTGCGAATCGTACTTAGTACGTTTAGGCTCGTACTTAGTACGAACAGCCCGGCATCCCCTCCGACATCCCCTCCCGACATCGAGGTCCGTCATGGCCACCGCACACGACACCACCCCTTCCGGTATCACCGCTGCCGGCTCCACTCCCGGCGACACCGCCTTTCCCGAGACCATGCGCGCCGCCGTGCGCTACCGCTACGGCGGGCCCGACGTGGTCACCACCGAGAGCGTCCCGACGCCGGCCCCAGGCCCCGGAGAGGTCCTGATCAAGGTGCGCGCCGCCGG
>JABSQH010000021.1 GCA_013213745.1 Ilumatobacteraceae bacterium
TCGTCTCGGCCGGAGCGTCCTCTGTTGCGGCCGTGGTCGCATCTGAGCTGCTGTCGTCGCTGCCACACGCAGCGACGACGAGCGCGCCGGCGAACAACAACCCCACGGCTCGCGTCATGCCGGACCGAGTCATCGAGTCTCCCCCTCTGGTGAACTCGTGCGTTGTTCTACCGGTCGACTTGGTCGGCGATCAAGTCAGCTGGCCGGTGCCACGATCTCGACCGCACCGATCATGCCGACGTCCTTCGTGGCGTGGATCGTGCAGTAGTAGCGGTACGTGCCCGGAGTGTCGAACACGAACCTGTACTCATCGCCTGGCTGGAATCCTTCGAGGTCGACACCCCACGTCTCGTCCTCGTTCACCGGGATGACGTTGTGCTCGTTGCGCCCACCGTTGATCCACAACACCTCGGTGCCGGCCTCGATCTGGACGGTTTCCGGTCGGAACGTGTTGTCGAGCGCCCGAACTTCTACGGCCTCTCCGTTGGGCGCAAACGCCTGCGGCTCGTCGACTGGCTCCTCGCCTGCAGCATCGCCCGACGCGTCATCGGCCACCGTCGTTGGAAGCGCCGTCGTCGGTGGCACCGTTGGCGGTGCTTGGCCGAGCACCGCGCTGACCAAAGGAGCTGCGGCGTCGAGCTGGGCCGCGGTGGTTCCGTCGGGCCCGTCGTCACCACACGACGAGACCGCAACGGCCGCCGCAGCGACCAGCAGGATCCTTGCCCTCACCGGGACATCAACGCGTCGGCGTGGTCCGCGCGCAACGTCTTCTTCGAGAACTTGCCGACGCTGGTCTTGGGCACCTCATCGATCCAGACGACACCCTTGGGCATCTGCCACTTGGCGATCTTGCCTTCGAGATGGGCGAGCACGCCGTCTTCGTCGATCGACGCTCCTTCGGTGCGGACCACGCACGCCAGCGCGGCTTCGCCCCACTTCGGGTGGGCGACACCGACCACAGCGGCCTCGGCGATCTCGGGGTGCGACATCAGCTCGTTCTCCAACTCGACCGAGCTGATCCACTCGCCGCCGGACTTGATGAGGTCCTTGGTGCGGTCGACCAGCCGGATGCGTCCGCGCTCATCGATCGTGGCCACGTCGCCGGTGCGCAGCCACCCGTCGTCGGTGAAACTCTCACCTGCACGCTCATCGTTGTAGTACGTCGCGGCGATCCAGTTACCGCGGCACTGCAGTTCTCCGCTGGTCTCGCCGTCCCACGGAACATCGTTCACGGTGTCGGGCGCAACGACACGGCACTCGGTGGCGAACACGACACGGCCCACCTGGGTGCGCAGCTCCGCCTGCTCCTCGACCGGCAGCTGTTGCTGGTCGGCGTCGAGTTGGCACACGGCGGCGATCGGGCTGGTCTCGGTCATGCCCCAGGCCTGCAGGATCGGCAGACCGGTCTGCTCGCGATATGCCTCCGACAGCGCCTTTGGTACCGCTGAGCCACCGCACGGAATCGCCCGCAGCGACGACGTGTCGCGGCCCTTCAGTTCTGGCAGCACCGCCATCCAGATCGTCGGCACCCCGGCGGCAACAGTGACCTTCTCCTCCACGATGAGATTGGCGACAGCCGGCCCGGATAGGTCGGGCCCGGGCATCACCAAACTGGCGCCAGACGCCACCGCCGCGTGTGCCAGACCCCACGCGTTGGCGTGGAACATCGGCACCACCGGGAGGATCACATCGGACTCGCGGGCGCCGAGGTTGTCGGCCATCATTGCGCCCATCGTGTGCAGGAACGTCGACCGATGGCTGTACACGACACCCTTGGGGTTGCCGGTGGTGCCGCTCGTGTAACACATGCTCGCCGCACGATGTTCGTCGTCGACGGAGAAGTCGACCGGGCTCGCTGCGGCGAGCAGTTCCTCGTAGTCGAGCAGCGTGTGACCGGCGAGGTCTTCGGGGATGTCGCCGACCCCGTCGTCCATCAGCACCAGGTGCTTGAGCCGCTCGAACGTCGGCAGCAACGGAGCGAGCACGCCAAGCAACGAGCGATCGACGAAGATCACCTCGTCGTCGGCATGGTTGACGATGTAGGTCAGCTGCTCGGGGAACAGGCGGATGTTCAGCGTGTGCAACACACGACCGGTGCACGGCGCGGCGAAGTACAGCTCGAGGTGCCGCGCCGTGTTCCACGCGAACGTCGCGACACGGCCGTCCGCCGAGATGCCGAGATCGTCGAGCGCCCCGCCGAGCCGACGGGTGCGCTCGGCCCATGAGGCGTAGTTCGTGCGCTCTCGACCGGCACCGGTGGCTGTGACGATCTCTTTGTGGCCGAAGTACTTCTCGGCGCGATCGAAGAGGTGTGGAATCACCAACGGAACGTCTTGCATCAACCCCTGCATGGCCGAGACCGTAGCCCGACTCCCACCGAAGTTGCCGAGCCGCTCCCCAGGCGATTCGCCGGGGGCCGGACCGGCGAGCGCCGTTTCTGTCCCTGTGCAGCTCGTACCCGGAGCAGGAGATCAGCGCCCCAGCCCGACGCCCGCCGAAGCAGCGGCACCGCCGACCGACCACAGCCCCTCAGCCGGGACAAGTGTGCCGAGCGTGGGGGTTCCGAAGCCGACGGAGGTGTCGATGTTGCGCCTGGTATCGATCTGATGCCTAGGGCAATAGGGCACGCTGAACCCGTCGACGGCAGGACTCAGGTACTCCGCAGACACGATCTCCAACCCGCACACACCGGTGTAGGCGTCTTCAGCCTGTTCGGCGACCACACCACCAAGGCTTCCGCCCGGGATCGGTGCGAGCTGCCCACCCGGCGACGCACTCGCCGTACCGACCGGGATGTCGGCGTGGCCCCCGAAGGACGCCACGCCGGTGTGGTCGACCGCGATCGTGTACGTGTTCGAGGGCTGTCCGTACTGGTTGAGGAATCGATATTCGACATCCATCGGGCCGTTGGTCGTGATCGTTCCCGACAAGTGGAGACGGCACGGATCGGTCGGGTCGGCGAGAACCGAAAGGTGGGCGCCAGTGACCTGGGAGTCCATGACGAACTCGTCACCGACCTAGGCATCGCTCCCCGGCGGCGCCACCTCGGCAGGCTGGAAGTCGATACGCAACGGCACATGGATGTGTGTGCGCTTGAAGTATCCGGCCTGGACCACGCCGTTGTCGTGCACGACCGCACTCAGTTGCATCAACGTGTCCACGCGGAACCCGGTCCCGCGTGCGTCGGCGGCGCTCATCTCTGCGGCCAGGCGGTCGGCGATCTCCTGTTCGTCGCGGGCCAAGACGTCGGATTGGTCGGGATAGTTCGCCGTAAGGTCGCGTTTGAACACTGTCACGATCGGCACGTTCACGGCGATCATCTTGTTCGGCATCGTGCGTGCATCAGGAGTGTCCACGATCGTCGGGAACGCCGGGGCCACGCCGGCGCCGGGGCCGCTGGCGTCTGGTCCGACGGGGCCGTCGAGATCGGTGTGATCCACTTCGTCATCAACCCAGAAGTGCTCGATGCTGTGCGCCAACCGGCAGGTCGCTCCCACCTCGGCGCCGACCCAAACGTGATCCTGCAATGCGCCGGAGCCGTCCAACCCGTTGAACCTCAACTGACCGTTCTCCATCGACTGCGTGACATACACCACGTTCGAGTCGCCGGTGCCGGTATCGGACGTGCACAGCAACGCCTGCGCGGGCTCGCACTGATCCTGGTCGTCGCAAGAGTCGGCGCGATGTCCCTGCACCCAACGGGCCGGTACGGTGGGGATGGTGACCGAGCCGACGGCGATTGGCGCCGACGACGCCGATGACGCGATCCACAAGCCACCACCATGGGCCCCGATCACCCTCGCCGCGTTTGCGGCGCTGGTGATCTGCACCAACGTGGCGGCGGGCTTCTGGGCTCGTCTGGTCGACACCGACCCAGAGCTGTTGCTCCTGCTCTCGTCGCGCAATCGATATCTCGCCCTGACCCTCGCCGCCGGCGTGCCGATCGGGTTCTACGTGCTCATCGGTTTCTTGCGCATCGGCGCGGCCTTCGGTGTGTGCCACATGATCGGCCGGGCCTACGGCGATACCGCCGTGGGCTGGTTCCGCAAGTACCTCGGGGTGACCGACGAGACGATCGCCACGTTCAACCGTGGGTTCGGCCGGTTCGAGTGGATCATCATCCCGTTCTTCGCCGGATCGAACATCGTGGCGGCACTCAGCGGTGTGCACCGCACCCCGGCTCGCCGGCTCGTGGTGTTGCTCGCCGTCGGTATCGCTGCTCGCCTCGCGCTGATCTGGTGGCTCGCTCGGACATTCGAGGACCAGCTGGTGAGCTTCCTCGAATGGTTGCAGCGGTACCAGTGGTGGGCGGTCGGCATCTCGATCGGCATCGTGGTGCTGGTCAACTTGCGCAACGTCCGTCGCGGCTCGTAGGGCGGGCTGAGCGCCAATGGGGTCAGCCTCGTATGCTGCCCCGCCATGGCTGAAGTGACCCTTGGCGGCAACGCCGTCCACACCTCCGGAGACCTCCCCGCTGTCGGCTCTGCAGCGCCCGACTACACCCTGACGGGCTCCGACCTCGGTGACGTGTCTGCGCGCGACATGGCCGGCAAGAACGTCGTGCTCAACATCTTCCCGAGCGTCGATACGCCGACCTGCGCCACCAGCGTGCGCACGTTCAACCAGCGGGCCGCCGACCTCGACAACACCGTGGTGCTCTGTGTGTCGGCCGACCTGCCGTTCGCCCAGGGTCGCTTCTGCGGTGCCGAGGGCATCCAGAACGTCACGACTGCGTCGAGCTTCCGCTCGGACTTCGGCGCCGACTTCGGCGTCACGCTCACCGATGGTCCGCTGGCCGGCGTGCTCGCCCGCGCCGTCGTGGTGGTCGGCCCCGACGGCAACGTGAAGCACACCGAGCTGGTCGGGGAGATCGCCAACGAGCCGAACTACGACGCCGCCTTGGCCGCAATCTGAACCCGTTGCGCGGCGACCCGACAGTTGGTGCCAGGCACCAGAGGTCGGACACCGCGAGATGATGACCGTTTGCGCACGTGCGACAGTTGGTGCCTGGCACCAACTGTCGTTACAGGAACGGGTCGAGCGAGCGGGCGAGGCCGGGGACGGCCGCGATCTGCTTGCACGCCAGAACGACACCGGGCATGAAGCTTTCGCGGTCGTAGCTGTCCTGGCGGATCGTCAACGTCTGGCCGGTCGCGCCAAAGATCACCTCTTGATGGGCGACCATGCCGCGCATACGCACCGAATGCACACGCACGCCAGCGGGACCCGTGCCACCGCGAGCACCCGGATACACCTCGTGTTCGGTGGGATCGACGGCGAAGTTGCCGTCACGCGCTGCGGCGATGCGCTCGGTCGTGGTCACGGCCGTGCCCGACGGCGCATCGATCTTGCGATCGTGATGCAACTCGATGATCTCGGCGGTGTCGAAATGGGGCGCCGCCATCTCAGCGAAGCGCATCATCAGCACCGCTGAAATGGCGAAGTTGGCGGCGATCACGGCGTTGGGGCCGTCGTCACCACCGAACGACGACTCGAACAGTGCGAAATCGTCGTCGTTGAACCCGGTCGTCCCGACGACGGCGTGCATGCCGTGCAACGCCAGCCACGGCAGCGTGTCGCGGGCGGCGGCAGCCACCGTGAAGTCGACCACGACATCACAACCGGCATCGGCAAACGAGTGCAGCTCACCCGCCACCTCGATGCCCTCGACGGTCTCGCCGGCACCACCGGGATCGGCCGCAGCGACGAGTTCGAGATCGGGGTCAGCGACGACCGCTGCGCAGACGGTGCGACCCATCCGCCCAGCGGCGCCGTTGACCCCGACTCTCATCGATACAGACTCTCGCTCGGCTCAGCGATGCCGGCGACGGCCACCGCCGCGACGGTTACCGCCACCGCTGCCGGAGCGCGCGGGACGCTCCTGACGCGGACCGAGATCGCCCAGCTCGTCGGCGAGCTCGGCATCGAAGGAGTCTTCGAAGCTGACCTCGACCACATCACCCGACGACGCCGGAGCTTCGTCGTCTCGGCTTGGCCGCTCCCGACGGCCGCGGCCGTTGCTGCGGCCACCGTCACCGTTATCGCTGGAACCGCCACCGCTGCCGGCGAGGGCCTCGTCGGTGGGCACCAGGCTGACCTTGCCCTTGTCGTCGATCTCGTCGACGCGCACCTCGATCTCCTGACCGAGTTCGAGCACGTCATCGACCGAGTTGATGCGCTTGCCGCCGCCGAGGCGGGAGATGTGCACCAGGCCATCACGGCCGGGAAGAATGTTGACGAACGCACCGAACTTGGTGATGTTGACCACGCGACCCGGGTAGACGGCGCCGAGCTCGGCCTTGGGCGGATCGACGATCGCCATGATCGCGTCCTTGGCCTCCTCCATGCGCCACGACTCGACTGCGCCGATGGTGACGATGCCCTGGGCGCCGTCGTCGTCGACGCCGATGTCGGCCCCGGTCTCCTGCTGGATCGTATTGATGATCTTGCCCTTGGGGCCGATGACCTCGCCGACCTTGTCGAGCGGGATCGTGATCGTGGTGATCTTCGGTGCCGTCTCGGCGACCTCGGTGCGTGGCTCGGCGATCGCCGCAGTCATCACCTCGAGGATCTCCATCCGGGCCTCGCGGGCCTGCTGCAACGCAGCCGACAACACGTCAGCAGGGATGCCGTCGATCTTGGTGTCGAGCTGCAGCGCCGTGATGGCGTCTTCGGTGCCGGCGACCTTGAAGTCCATGTCGCCGAAGGCGTCCTCGGCCCCGAGGATGTCGGTGAGCGTGATGTACTCGCCGCCCTCGTACACGAGGCCCATGGCGATGCCCGACACGTGGCCACGGGTGGGCACACCGGCGTCCATCAGCGACAGGCTGGACGAGCACACCGACCCCATCGAGGTCGAGCCGTTTGACGACATCACCTCGGACACGAGGCGCAGCGTGTAGGCGAAGTCCTCCTGGTTCGGCACGACGGGGAGCACCGCGCGAGCGGCGAGGGCGCCGTGGCCGATCTCGCGACGCTTCGGCGAACCGACGCGCCCGGTCTCACCGTTAGCCCACGGCGGCATGTTGTAGTGGTGCAGGTAGCGCTTCTCGTTGTTGGGCGAAAGCGAGTCGATGATCTGGTTCATCCGCGGCATCGCCAGGGTGCACACATTCATCACCTGGGTCTCGCCGCGGGTGAACAAGCCCGAGCCGTGCGCCGTCGGCAACACGCCGACCTCGGCCGACACGGGACGCAGGTCCTTCGGACCGCGACCGTCGATGCGCAAGTGCTCGTCGACGATCCGCTGACGGACCAGCTTCTTGGTGAGCGAACGGATCGCTTCTTTGATCTGCTTCTGGTCACCGGCGAACTCACCGGGAGCATCGGCGGTGCCGCAGAGCGCAGCGATCGTCTCGTCGGTCACGGCGTCGGTCGCCAGCGAACGCTCGGCCTTGGCCGAGATGCGCACCGCCGGGGCGAGCTTCTCAGAAGCAAACGCTTCGACAGCGGCGAACACCTCGGGGGTGTAGTCGAGCTGCGGCGTCCAGTCCATCGGCTCGATCGGGCCGTGGGTGGCGATCACCGAGGCGACGAGCTGACGCTGCAACGCGATCGACTCCTTGATCCACACCTTGCAGGCCTCGAGGCCGTCGGCGAGGACTTCCTCGGTGACCTTCTTGGCGCCGTCTTCGTAGTAGTAGAAGGCGTTCTCGCTGCCACCGGCCTCGACCATCATCACGGCGACATCGCCGCTGTCGAGCTCACGGCCGGCGACGACCAGCTCGAACGTGCCGGCCTCGCCTTCCTCGAACGTCGGGTGGGCAATCCACTCACCCTCGACCGAGTAGGCCATGCGCACGGCGCCGATCGGGCCGTCGAAGGGGATACCCGAGATCATCAGCGCAGCAGACGCAGCGTTGATCGACAACACGTCGTGGGGGTTTTCCTGGTCGGCACCGAGCACGGTCGTGACCACCTGCGTCTCGTTACGGAAACCGTCGGGGAACGACGGGCGCAGCGGACGGTCGGTGAGGCGGCAGGTCAGGATCGCCTCTTCGGTCGGGCGACCTTCACGGCGGAAGAACGAGCCGGGGATCTTGCCGGCCGCGTAGGCCCGCTCCTCGACGTCGACCGTCAGGGGGAAGAAATCGATGCCATCGCGCACGTGCGATGCGGCATTGGCGGTGGTCAGGACGCGTGTTCCCCCGATGGTGGCAACCACCGCACCCTGACTTTGGGGTGCGAACTTGCCGGTCTCGAACGACAGCGTCTTGTCGGTCCCGGACACGGGACCGGACACGGAAATGGGATCAGCCACAAGGGCTCCTTTCGCTGGCTTCCACGCAGGAAGCCGGTTATGGAGCGACAAAGCCGGTTCCCAGTTGGTAATCCCGAACTCGCTGCGGTGCGCTCGCAGGAGCGCTGAGCTCGGAGTCAGCAACCGGCAACCGACGGCGGGTCGCTCGTCGGCGCGGACGTTCCAACGCCGAAGAGCAGCCTACCGGCTGAAGTACTGAGTTGGCTGGCACCTGGTCCGGTGACCGGCGCGGCTGCTGGCGTCAGCGACGCAGACCCTGATCGGCAACGATCTTGCGGTAGCGCTCGACGTCGATCGAGGCGACGTAGTCGAGCATCCGCCGACGACGGCCGACCAGCATCAACAGCCCACGACGGCTGTGGTGGTCCTTCTTGTGCACCTTGAGGTGCTCGGTGAGGTGGGTGATGCGCTCGGTGAGCAGCGCGATCTGCACCTCGGGCGACCCGGTGTCGTTCTCGTGGGTCTTGTTCTTCTCGATCGTCGCCGCCTTGTTCGGCGCCGTGGAACTGATGTCGGCCATGCCTACCTTCTCGTTGCCTTCCGTGTCGGCCGCCAGGTGGCGGTCCGGAGGTCGCAGCAGTGCTGCATCACGCCTGCGCCGGAGCCCAAACGGACCCTGCAATGCTACGGCCTCTGCGGCCGCTTCCACTCTCGTGTCGACCGGCGTGGGCGGCAACCGTCGCGACGATGCGTCTCCCCGATCACGACGTCGCTGCCCTTCGCCGCCGATGTCGGCACGGATGGAGATCTCGGAAGTACGCAAGTCGTTCGGCTCGGTCGAGGCCCTCGACCCGATCGATCTCACCATCGAGCCCGGCGAGACCGTTACACCGATCGGCCCATCGGGCTGCGGCAAGACCACCTTGTTGCACATGATCGCCGGGCTCGAAGCGCCCACCTCGGGGTCGATCAGCGTCGATGATGAGGCGCCGCAGGTTGCTCGCCGGAGCAAACAGATCGGGTTCGTCCCACAGTCGCCCGCGCACTCCTGCTGTGGCGCGCGACCTCGACGACGCCATCGCTGATCCGGAAGGAGCCGCCATGACAGCGCTGGTCTTGATCGAGGCCGGCGACAACGCGGCGCCAGACGCCGCAGCGATCCTCGGCGACAACCTCATCGTCGGCGTGTACGACGACGCCGGGGTCGTCATCGGGGCGTCGGGCTGAATCGGGCGGCGACGCCCGCCTTCTCCTCGACCATCGGGCGCTCGTCGCATCACAGATCGACGAGCTGCGGCTGGCGCTCGACCTGATCGACCACAAGCTCGAGCAGTACGCCGACACCAAGGCCCGCGCACCAGGCCAACACGTTGTTGCATCCCCTTCGACAGCTCGTGGGCCCCGCTGGCCACTCAGGCAGCGGTGGCAATACCGGCTCCGGTGGCGACCTTCGTCACCCCACTCGATCGCCGAAGCAGCACGTCGAACGATCCGGCCGCGTCGACCGACCACCCGAACTGCACCGTGTGCCGACCTGGCCATAGGGATCGGTGTTGTCGGACGGGCGCATCATCCACGCCATCGCACTCGGCAACAGCGGACTCTTCGTCACAACCCGAGTACCACCTGCTCGATCCGACGCGCTCGTTCGTCGAGATGGAACTGGCGCCGATGTGCCAGGCCTACGGCATCCGGTCATCAGCTGCACGGTCTCGGTCTCAGCGGCCAGGTAGCCGAGGGTCGAGATCAGGTCGAGCCGAACGAAGTGGCGGCGGTGGATACGGGTGGTGCGATCATCGGGCTGCCCCCTCGGATCGAGCAGGTGGCGAACCAGCCGACACCACGGCATTCACCCCCGAACAGGTGGCGATCAACTCCGCCCACGTGGTGCTGCCCGCCGAGCATGCGCCGGCGCTGCTCGAGCAGTGCAAATGCGGCCCAAGGACGCTGTCGCGGGTCTGGTTTCGGTCTCGTCCCGCCAGACTTGCCTGGTGCAGCGATTCTTCGAGGACGACGGCTTCAACTTCGCAACCCTGATCGCGCTGGGCTCCGCCTACCGCGGGCTAGCAGACGTCGGAGAGGTGCTCTCCACCATCGAGCGGATCCCGGAGGGCGATCGCGAGGCATGGGTCACCGAGTTCGGGGTGACTGCGGAACGGCTCGCGGACGCTGGTGACGCGTCGGCCCGGGGAGGACACCGGACGAGCGCCCGCACGGCCTGGCTGAGGGCTTCCCTCTACTACGATCTGGCCTCCTCGATGGCCCCCGGCACCAAGGAACCCGACCGCTTCCACTCGATGTGGGAGCACAGCCGGAACCTCTGGGACAAGGCGATCGACCTCTGGCCGACGCGGGTGGAGAGGGTGCAGATCCCCTACGAGGACACCGAACTCGAGGGGTACCTCTTCCACCCGGCGGGCGACGGTACCGAGACGCTGCCGACGGTGATCCTCAACAACGGCAGCGACGGCCCCGTGAATGCGATGTGGACCCAGGGCGGTGCTGCGGCCGTGGAGCGGGGCTGGCGGGCGCTGGCCTTCGACGGCCCCGGCCAGGGCGTGGCCCTGCACCGACACGACATGTACTTCAGGCACGACTGGGAGGCCGTGATCACGCCGGTGGTGGACTTCCTCGCCGCCCGCGACGACGTGGACGACGACCGGATCGTGCTCCACGGAATCAGCCAGGCCGGCTACTGGGCGCCCCGGGCGGCGGCCTTCGAGCATCGCCTGGCAGCGGTGGTGGCGGACCCGGGCGTCACCGACGTGGCGGCCTCATGGGAGTCCCGCCTCCCGGATTCGATGCGCAAGATGCTCGACGACTCCGACCGGAAGGACTTCGACGAGTTCATGGAGATCGGCATGAGTGACGACCCGGTGGCACAGGCGGAACTCGAGTGGCGGATGGCCCCCTACGGCACCAAGTCCTACTACGAGACCTACCAGGCGGCCCGGGCCCAGAGCCTCGATGACGACACCATCGCCCGGATCAGCTCACCCACGCTCGTGACCAACCCCGAGGGGGAGCAGTTCTGGCCCGGGCAGTCGGACGAGCTCTACGAGAAGCTGCACTGCGACAAGCAGATGGTCCACTTCACAACCGCAGAGGGCGGCGACTGGCACTGCGAGGTGGCTGCGCAGTCGCTGCGCGACGAGCGGGTCTTCGACTGGATCGAGGACGTGCTCGGCAACCTCGATTAGTCCTTGAAGACGAGGTGCTCCGCCGACAGGACGAGCAGCAACAAGACCACTGCGCGACGCAGTGGCTGAGTCCAGCAGCTGACCGGGCCGGTCAGCTGCCGAGCCCGGTTCAGCGGCTGGCTGCGATCACGGCCTCCGCACAGTGGCGGCCCGAGAACATCGCACCCTGGGTGGAGGCAGTGTCGCGGTGATCCCCGCACACGTACAGGCCGTTGCCCAGCGCGATCTTCATCCGGGGTTCGAACGGAGGGTCCTGGTCGGGCTGGCCGTGCTCCATAGCATCGGTGCGGAGGTGTTCCCAGGCGTCCACCTGCGGGCCCCACCAGCCCCTGAGCTGCTCGCGACGGTCAACTGGGTGCGCTCGAAGCCGTGGGTCAGCTCTCCGATCGTCGGCGCCAACCGACCGGATGAGTTACGCGAGAGCCTCAGCGCGCTCGCTCGGCCGTTGTCTGCCGGTGCGGTCGCCCGCCTCGACGGAATCAGCGACTTCGAACGCGGTCGGCCGGCGCTGGAGAATTAGCCCGCGAGGAGTTCGCGGGAGCGTTCGACGTCGGTCGCCAGTTGCGCGATGAGCGCGTCGACGCCGTCGAACTTGCGCTCGCTGCGCAAGAAATGGGCGAAGCGAACCTTGGCCGGTTGGCCATAGAGATCGCCGTCGAAATCGATCAGGTGGGCCTCGACCGACGGGGCTTGGGCATGTTCGTAGAACGTCGGTCGGCGACCGACGTTGATCGCGCTCGGATGCACGGTGCCATCAGCTCGCTCGAACCAACCGGCGTACACGCCGTCGGCCGGAAAGCACGTGTCGGGCGGTACCTGGACATTGGCCGTCGGGAACCCCAGCAGCCGACCGCGCTGGTCGCCCTTTTTCACCGGGCCGCGCACCTCGAACATCCGGCCGAGCATCTCGTTCGCGCGTCCGATGTCGCCGCCGGCGAGGGCACGCCTGATCGCGGTCGAGCTGATCGGCTCGTCGACGCCGTCTGCACGCGGCAACAGATCGAGCGGCTCGACGTCGAAGTCGGCTTCAGCTCCGATCTTGCGCAACAGGTCGACATTGCCGGCGCGGTCTTTCCCGAAATGAAAGTCGTCGCCGACGACGACCAACTTGGTTGCCAATGCACCGACGAGTACTCGCAACACGAACGACTCGGCGGTCTCCGATGCCTGATCGGCATTGAACGGCACGACCACACATGCGTCGACACCGGTGTCGGCCAGCAGCTCGAGCTTCTGGTCGGGATCGGTCAGCAACCTCGGCGCCGAGTCGGGGCGCACGACCGAGGCCGGGTGGCGGTCGAACGTGACCACCGCCGACACTGCATCGTGTTCGGCGGCACGTCCTTTGACGTGCTCGATCACGGCGCGATGCCCGAGGTGCACGCCGTCGTAGGCGCCGATGGTGATGACTGCTCGACGGTCAGGCCAGGGAGCGTTCGCGAGGTCGGTGACGACATCCACGAGCGATCACGCTATCGGTGTGCTCAGCACGACCACGGGTTTGGCCTGACGCTCGCGGAACGGTTCGTACACCGCCAGGACGCGCTCGGCACCGTCTACGAGCGCCCACGGACCGTCGCCGGGCCATGCCGGGAGCACTCGTCCGTTGCCGACGAGGGTCGCGGTCTCGTCGTCGACGCGCACGACGTCGAGCGAGTCGACGGCACGGCGTGCGGGGAGAAGTACACACTCGTCGGGGCCTGCGGCGTCGTCGAGCGTGAACCGCCCGACGGCGGTACGTCGGAGGTTTCGCAGGTGCGCCCCACCGCCGAGGGCCGCTCCGAGGTCGGCGGCGAGCGTGCGGACATACGTCCCTGGAGAGCATTCGACGTNNATCGCCAGCACGCCCGGATCGTTCGTTGGGTCGACGGCGAATCGGCTCACGTGGACCGGGCGTGGCGCTCGTTCGACTTCGATTCCTTCGCGCGCCAGCTCGTGGAGTCGTCGCCCGTCGACACGAATCGCCGACACCATCGGCGGGATCTGCTCGATGTCCCCGGTCAGCGTCGCCGCGGCGACTCGCGCGGTGTCGAGTGTGACCTCGCCCATGTCATGACGAGCGGTGACATCGCCGGCGGCGTCGAGCGTCGCCGTCTCCACACCCAGCACCACCTCGCCGACGTACTGCTTGGTGGTCGCCTCGATGAACCGCAACAGCCGCGTCGCGTTGCCCACGGCGATGACGAGCACCCCCGTGGCGTCGGGATCGAGCGTGCCCGCATGACCGACCCGCCGCTCATCGAACCGGCGTCGCAACATGCCGACCACGTCGTGGCTGGTGACGCCGGCCGGCTTGTCGACCACGGCGATGCCGTGCACCGTCGACGGACGACGCCGCGCCATCTACCGGTCGCGTTCGCGATCGGCGCGCAGAATCTCTTCGATGCGCTCGGCCGAGCGGATCGACTCGTCGGGGCGAAAATCCAGTATCGGCGTCTTCTTCGCCCGGATCTGGCTGGCGATCGACGCCTGCAGCCGAACGCGATGGCCGCTGAGCGCCTCGACGATGCGTTCGTCGCCGTCCTCACCATCGAGCGAGTCGAAGTAGACGGTCGCCCGGTTCAGCTCGGGATCGACATCGATCGAGGTCACCGACACGAACGACAGGTCTTCGTCGTCGATCCGCACGAGTTCTTCGGCGATGATCTCGCGCAGGGTCTCACCGACCCGCGCCGATCGGGGGTACCTCGGACCGCCGCTGTTGCGGCCGCCGCGACGGCGTTGACGTCCGGCCATCAGGTGAAGTCGAGCCGGTGCCGGTTGGAGCGCTTGAGTTCGGCCAGGCCCGACATCGTCGCCAGGGTCTCCACTGCGTCCCACAGCCTCAGTGCTTCTTCACCCTGCGGCGCCTTGGAGATCACCGGACCGAAGAAACTGGCTTCGCGCTCGGTCCCGGGATGAAACGTCAATATCGGCGTCCCGACACCATCGCCGGTACGCGAGAAGGCCTCGGCGGACGACGCCCGAATCGCGACGTCGCGACCTTCGTCGTCGGCAGCTGCGAGGTAGCCGGCGTCGAATCCGGCGTCGGCGAGCATCTCCGCAAGAAACCCGTCGGCGTCGTCTCGAGCCTCGCTGCGACGACCATCGGTGTGAATCGCCGTGCCGAGAGTGGTGTACCAGTGACCGACCGCATGCGCGTCCGGTTCGTTGTCGCGGATGGCGTCGGCGATGCGCAGCCCGCGATGGCCGAAGAAGTGCCCTGCGCGGTACTCGGGTGTGTACCAGCCGGCCGAGGTCTCTTCGTTGATGACCCACAACGAGATCGGCCGCCACACGACCTCGTAGCCGCGCTGATCGCGAACGTTGTGCACCCAACGCGACGTGACCCACGCCCACGGGCACACCGGATCGAAGAAGAACTCGAGGTCGGCGCTCTTCGCCATCGGGTGATCAGGTCCTCTCGATCTCGACGTCGTCGTAGGTCTCGATGAGGTCGCCGGGCTTCAGATCTTGGAAGTCGGACAGGCCGATACCGCACTCGAAACCCTCGCGCACCTCGCGCACGTCGTCCTTGAAGCGACGCAGCGAACTGATGTCGCCTTTCCAGATGATCGTGCCGTCGCGCAGGAAGCGAACCTTGGAGCCGCGAGTGATCACACCGCTGCGAACGTAACAACCAGCGATCGCACCGATGCGCGGCACGCGGAAGATCTCCCGAACCTCGGCCTCGCCGGTGACGACCTCTTCGAACTCGGGCTCGAGCATGCCGACCACCGCACGCTCGATGTCTTCGAGCAGCTGGTAGATGATCTCGTAGGTCCGGATCTCGACACCCTCTTGCTCGGCCATGCGCCGGGCCTTACCGTCCGGGCGGACGTTGAAGCCGATGATCGTCGCATTGGTGGCCTGCGCCAGCGTGATGTCGTTCTCGGTGATCCCACCGACGGCGCGGTGGACGAAGCTGATCTCGACCTCGTCGCGTTCGAGACGGCGCAGCGACTCGGTGACCGCTTCCAGCGATCCCTGCACGTCGGCCTTGAGCACCAAGTTGACCGATGCCTTCTCGCCGGACTGGATCTGACTGAAGATGTCTTCGAGCTTGGTGCCGGTCTTGACGCGACTGTCCTCACGCAGGTGCTTGGCCTTGAGCCGCTCGTTGCGAGCGTCGCCGACCGTGCGGGCAACCTTTTCGTCGGGCGACACGCGGAACTCGTCGCCGGCCTCTGGCACAGTCGACAAACCGAGCACCTGCACGGGGGTCGATGGGCCAGCGGATTTCACCTGCTCGCCCTTGTCGTTGATCATGGCGCGCACCTTGCCCCACGCGGCGCCCGCAACGATCGGGTCGCCGACGTGCAGCTCGCCCTTGTCGACGAGGATGGTCGCCACCGGGCCGCGGCCCTTGTCGAGCTGGGCCTCGATCACCAGGCCCTTGGCCCGGCCGTGCGGGTTGGCCGTGAGCTCTTCGAACTCGGCGACGATCTGCAGTTGATCAATCAGGTCGTCGATGCCGAGGCCTTCGAGGGCCGACATCTCCACCACGATCGTGTCGCCACCCCACGACTCGGGGACGAGTTCGTGTTCGGCGAGCTGGGTCAACACCCGCTGCGGGTCGGCATTGTCTTTGTCGATCTTGTTGACGGCGACGACGATTGGTACCTCCGCGGCCCGGGCGTGATTGATCGCCTCGATGGTCTGCGGCATGATCCCGTCGTCGGCGGCGACCATCAGCACGACCACGTCGGTGGCCTGCGCCCCACGGGCGCGCATCTGTGTGAACGCCGCGTGGCCAGGTGTGTCGAGGAAGGTGACCGACCCGTTGTCGTTGGCCACCTGGTACGCACCGATGTGTTGGGTGATCCCGCCGGCTTCACCATCGACGACGTTGGCGCCACGGATCTTGTCGAGCAACGTCGTCTTGCCATGGTCGACGTGACCCATCACGGTGATCACCGGTGGACGCGGCTCCTGATCGTCGTCGTCATCGGAGTCGTCGAACAGCTTCTGCAGCTCGATTTCTTCTTCCTGGCCCGGCTCGACCAACAAGATCTCCGCACCGACTTCGAGCGCGAACAACTCCATTTGCTCGTCGGCGAGGGTCATTGTTGCGGTGACCATTTCGCCGTTGTTCAGCAGGAACCGGACGACGTCGGCGGGCGTGCGGTTCAGCTTCGGAGCGAACTCCTGTGCCGATACGCCACGTTCGATGACGATCGTTCCTTCCGGGACTGGGGCATCCGACGCGGTGTAGGTCGTGAGCTGCGGCTGCAACTCGTCCTGATCGCGACGACGCCGCCGCCGTCCGGTGCGACGAGGCGGTCGACGTTGGCCGCTCGGGCGACCGCCACCGGGACGACCGGGACCGCCACCGGGACGACCGGGACCACCGCCGCCGGGACCGCCGCCGGGGCGCGGGGTGTACCCGCCGGGACGTCCACCGCCGCCGCCACCGCCTGGACGACCACCGGGAGCTGGGCGGCTCGGCCGCGCAGAACCGGGGGGCGGCGGAATCGGCTTGCCGCTCGGCGACAGTGGTCGGCCGGGCGGTGGCGGGATCGGCTTGCCGCTCGGCGAGACCGGCCGCTTCGGTTCCGTCGGCGCCTCGGTTGGCTCGGCGTGTCGCGCCTCGGGAGCAATCGCGCTTTCGGGTGGCCGTCCGTCCGCAGATGGGCGGCCGCTGGAGATCACTCGCGACGGCTCGCTGGCCGGAGCGGTCTCGGCGGGAGGCGCGGCCGCGGCGGCCGGTGCCGATGTCGGCTCGGGGTCCGGTGCTGGTGCCGGCTCGGGAGCGACCGTGGGGGCTGAGGTCGGCTCCGAAGCGGGCGCAGCCGGAGATGGGGTCGAGGCGGCCTCGGCGGGCTGTTCGGCCACGGGCGCTGGAGCAGGCTCGGGTTCGGGCTGCGCCGTCGGAGCAGGCTCGGCGGCGGGCGCAGCCTCGGCGTCTGGCTCGGCGGCGGGCGGCGACGTAGGCGCGTCGTCAGCTGCTGCGGTGGCCTCGACCGGTTCGACGACCGGGGCCGGCTCGGGTGCAGGCGCTGCAACCTCCGGCGCAGGCTCCGGTGCTGGCTCGGGCTCGGCCGTGGCCGCAGCGGTCTTCTTGGCCGCGGTCTTCTTCGCTGCGGTCTTCTTTGCCGTCGACTTCTTCGCCGCGGCCTTTTTCTTGGCCGCCTTCTTCTTGACCGGCTTGGGTTCTTCGGGTTGCTCGTCGCGCGTCAGTCCGTCGCGGACCGCACGGCGCCGAACCATGTCGGCGTAGGCCTCTGCGAGCGACGACGACGGCCCCTTGGCAGCAACTCCCAACACGCCACACAGGTCGAGGACCTCGGCGTTGGTCATCCCGAGCTCCTTGGCGAGCTCGTGAATCCTGATCTTCTTCGCAGCCACGATGTCGATTCAACCTTTCCCGTTCGTCATTCCCTCAGTCGCCGGGCGCCAATACGCGCCACAGCTCGTCGTCATCGAGCGTGCGACGATCGACACGCCACGCCCGATGGAACCCGTTTCGCTTGATGGCCGACCGAACACAGGCGGCGTCGGGTCGACCCGTCGACGTACAGACCCACGCCCCGCGTCCACAGCTGGCGCCGCCGACATCGATACGACCGTCGGAGTGCGTGACGCGCACGAGCGCGTCGACGTGGTGTCGGCGTCGACAACCGACGCAGGTGCGGTGTGGGCCAGCAACAGCACTCAGTCGTCGCCCGCCTTATCGTCGGTGGCAACTGCCTCGGCATCGGTGTCGCCGTCTGAGGCACCGGACTCGCCCGATGCCTCATCATCGTCGGTCGCCTCGTCGGCGTTCGCCTCGGCAGCGGCCGGCTCACCATCGAGAGCGTCGCCGCTGTCGGCGTCACCGGTGGTCTCGTCGGCGCCACCGGCCTCGCCGTCGCCGCTGCCATCACCGCCGGCATCAGCGTCGGCCTGGGCTTGCCAGTCGGACTCGCTGACGATCGAGCCGTCGGCGGCATGCCACTCCATCTCACCGGTCTCGGCGTTGGCCACCCACTCCCCGTCGGCGTATTCGACGTCGGCGTCGCCGCCACCGGCGGGAACGCCCTCGGCGAGTTGTGTCTCGGAACGGATGTCGACGCGCACGCCGGTGAGGCGCGCCGCGAGACGCGCGTTCTGCCCCTCGCGGCCGATCGCCAGGCTCAGCTGGTGGTCGGGCACGATCACGTCGGCCTGCGTGCCGTCCTCGGAGATGATCACCTGATTGACCTTGGCCGGCGACAACGCCTTGGCCACGAAGTCACCGAGGTCTTCGGAGAACGGCACGATGTCGATCTTCTCGCCGCGCATCTCGTTGACGACCTGGCGGACCCGGGCGCCGCGGGCGCCGACGCAGGCGCCGACCGGGTCGACGTTGTGGTCGTTCGACCAGACGGCGATCTTCGTACGGTGACCGGGTTCGCGAGCACAGGCCTTGATCTCGACGATGCCGTCGGCGATCTCGGGGACTTCTAGCTCGAACAACCGCTTGATCAGCCCGGGATGGGTGCGCGACACGACGATCTGCGGGCCCTTCGGCGTGCGTCGCACTTCGACGATGTAGGCCTTCTGTCGGTCGCCCTGCTGGGGTCGCTCGAACGGCACCTGTTCGGCCTGCGGGAGCAACGCCTCGACGCGCCCGAGATCGAGCAGCGTGTACCGCGCATCGGTGCGATGGATGATGCCCGTGACGATGTCGCCTTCGCGGTTCGCGTACTCCTCGAACTTGCGCTCGGACTCGACCTCGCGGATGCGCTGGCTCATCACCTGGCGGAACGTCTGCGCGGCGATCCGACCCAGCTCGTCCTTCTTCGGCGTGTCGTCACGCTCGTTGACCCAGTTGCCGTCTTCGTCGACGTCGTAGGCGATGAACGAGAACTCCATCGTTTCGGGGTTGACCTCGACGACCACTTCGTCGGCGGCGTCGGGGCGGCGCTTGTACGCCGACGCCAACGCATCGACGAGGACGTGCAGCAACGCCTCTTCGGACAAGCCCTTCTCCTGCGCGAGCAGGCCGATGGCTTCGCTCATGTCGAGGTTGGTCATGACCGTTGGGTCTCCTTTGTGACGTTCGTGCCCGTCTGCTTCGAGCTCGTCTTGTCGATGCCCGACGACTTCTTGCCGGACTTCTTTCCAGACTTGTTCTTGCCGGACTTGTTCTTGCCGCCCTGCTTTGGCGTCGGGCCCCACTCGAAGATCGTGCGGGCCTTGTCGATCGCGTCGTAGGAGACAACCTGCTCGGCACCGTCGTCGAGAAGGATCGTGGCCGCCTGATCGTCGGCGGCGACGAGCTTGCCGCGTACGCGACGCTCATCGGCTTCGACGTCGCGGAGCCGCACGGTGATGTCCTTGCCGACTTCGCGTTGGAAGTGGGCCGGCGTCCGCAGTGCTCGCTCGAGACCCGGGCTGGTCACTTCCAGCGTATATCGGCCCGCGATCGGGTCCTCGTGGTCGAGCTCGCGAGAGATTTGGCGCGTCGCCAACGACAGGGTGTCGAGCGATACCCCGGCCGGCGAACCGGGCGGCGTGTCGAGTGTGATCCGGATGGTTCCACCGCGCCGCTCGATGTCGTAGAGGTCGAGCTGCAGATCGGAGGCGACGGGTTCGACGAGTGCCTGAACCCGATCGATCTCGGATGAACTCATCGAACTGCCTCCTTTCAAAGAACAAGGCGTGGGGCGAACCCCACGCCTTTGGTGTTTCCGAACCAAACGGGTACTCCACGATATCACCGGCTCTGCCCAGACCCGCCGGGCTAGGTTCGCATCGTGCTCCGGCTTTCCAACCTGTTTCTGCGCACCCTCCGTGACGACCCCGCCGACGCCGAGGTGCCAAGCCATCGGCTCCTCGTGCGTGCCGGCTACATCCGTCGTGCCGCCCCTGGCGGATTCTCGTGGCTCCCGATCGGCTGGCTGACGTTTCAGAACGTCGAGCGGATCGTGCGCGAGGAGATGAATGCCGCCGGATTCCAGGAGGTGCACTTTCCGGCGCTCCTTCCCCGCGAGCCCTACGAGGCCAGTGGCCGGTGGACCGAGTACGGCGACAACGTGTTCCGCGTGGTCGATCGGCGCGACGCCGACTTCATGCTGGCGCCCACGCACGAGGAGATGTTCACCCTGTTGGTGAAGGACCTGTACTCGTCGTACAAGGACCTGCCGTTGTCGCTCTACCAGATCCAAACGAAGTTCCGCGACGAGGCACGGCCGCGGGCGGGCCTGCTGCGCGGTCGCGAGTTCGTGATGAAGGACTCCTACAGCTTCGACATAGACGAGGAAGGCCTGCAGCGGTCGTATGAGGCCCATCGCAACGCCTACATCCGCCTGTTCGATCGGCTCGGACTGCCCTACGTGATCGTGTCGGCGATGTCGGGGGCAATGGGCGGGTCGGCCTCTGAGGAGTTCCTGGCCCCGATCGACGTGGGTGAAGACACATTCGTGCGGTGCGACGGATGCGACTACGCCGCCAACGTCGAGGCGGTCGTCACCCCGGCTCCCGACCCGATCCCCTTCGACGGGCTGCCGCCCGCCGTCGTGCACGACACGCCCGACACCCCAACCATCGCCACGCTGGTCGACTTCGTCAACGCGCATCCCGAGCTGCGCCATCCCGAACGCGATTGGACCGCCGCCGACACGTTGAAGAACGTGGTGATGATGCTGCGCCACCCCGACGGCACGAGCGAGCCATTGGCGATCGGCGTCCCAGGTGACCGTGACGTCGACATGAAACGCCTCGAGGCGGCGGTCACACCGGCAGAACCGTCGCCGTTCGAGGAGGCCGACTTCGCCGCGCATCCGTCGCTCGCCAAGGGCTACATCGGGCCGGGTGTGCTCGGCACGAACAACGCGTCCGGGATCCGCTACCTCGTCGATCCGCGGGTCGTCTCGGGCACCTCGTGGATCACCGGGGCCGACACCGCCGGGAACCATGTAATCGGCTTGGTCGCCGGCCGCGACTTTCAGCCCGACGGAACGATCGAGGCCGCGGAGGTGCGTGAGGGCGACCCGTGCCCCGACGGCAGCGGCGCTCCGCTCCAGATGGCGCGCGGGGTCGAAATCGGCCACATCTTCCAACTCGGGCGCAAGTACGCCGAGGCCCTCGACCTCACGGTGCAGGACGAGTCGGGCAGACCCGTCACACCCACGATGGGCTCATACGGCGTCGGCGTATCGCGATGCCTGGCCGCCATCGCCGAAGCGACGCTCGACGACGACGGTCTGTGCTGGCCACGCGAGATCGCCCCCGCCGACGTTCACGTGGTGATCGCCGGCAAAGAAGGTGGGCCGCAGCGCGCGGCGGCCGAGACGCTGGCGGCCGAGCTGGAGGCGGCCGGCGTGCGTGTCCTGCTCGACGACCGAGCCGGCGTGTCGCCCGGCGTGCGGTTCAAGGACGCCGAACTGATCGGCGTGCCGACGATCGCCATCGTCGGCCGCGGCCTGGCCGACGAGACCAACCCGACCATCGAGGTCAAAGACCGTCGATCCGGTGACCGCGTCGACGTCCCGCTCGCCGAGGCCACCGCCCACCTGATCGAGACCTGCCGCTCCTAGCCGCTCCGAAAAACCGGGGATTCCGTGCGATTTGCGTACGTCTCCGCGAACAGAACGGGCAGCGTGTCGGTACGCAGCAGAAATTGTCGCCAGGACGTGCGCTATGCGCACGGAATCCCCGGTTTTTGGGTTCAGGAGTGGCGCAGGAGGCCTTGGTCGATGACCACGCGGGAGGTGCTCGGGTCGTCGACCGCAGCAGCGCTGGTGGTGAACACGGCCTCGCCGTCGGCGGTCGACCACATGTCGATCGTCAGCTGCTCACCCGGGAACACCGGTGAGGCGAAGCGACCTTCGATGTGCCCGAAGCGCGCGGGATCGCCACCGCACAACGCGTGCAACAGCGCCCGGCCGGTGTAGCCGTACGTGCACAACCCGTGCAGGATCGGGGTGTCGAAGCCGCCCATCGCGGCGAATGACGGATCGGTGTGCAGCGGATTGCGGTCGCCCGACAGGCGGTACACGAACGCCTGATCGCGAGGCACCACGTAGCTCACCGAGTGATCGGCGGCACGTTCGGGTGGCACATTGCGCGGGCCCGTTGGACCGCGGTCGCCACCCCATCCCCCTTCGCCGCGGATGAACACCGACGACGCATTCGTGTAGAGCAACTCGCCGTCGTCGAGGACCGCTGTCGTCTCGGTTGCGACGACAGCGGCCTTGCCCTTGTCGTACATGCCCGTGACCTCACTCGTCAGCGTGACCGTGCCCTCGACCGGAATCGGACGATGCAACGTGACGGCCTGCTGGCCGTGAACGAGCAACGCCGGATTGAACGTGCCGATGTTGCCCATCGCCGACCCGCGGCCCCAACCGACCACGACAGGGAACGTCGGCAGGACCTGCTGGTCCACCTCGTTGGTGTTCTCGGTCGTGAAGGTCAATTCCTCGTGACCGGCGCCGACGCCGACCGCGTAGAGCAGCGCATCTTTCGAGGTCCAGCTCGCTTCGACCGGCTCGCTCGTCGAGCCGACCGCATCCGGGTTGAGTGGCATGGTCGTCCTTTCAGTGACAGTGCGGGCCCCTCGTCGGGATCCCCCGGCCACCGTAACGAGCCACCCCGCGCCCGCTCGGACCGCACGGCCGGCGCCGACGGCCGATGCCCTGCTCGCCGGCGGCATGGGCGCTGCGTCGCCACCACCATCAGCCGCCGAACGTCTCGGCGATGGTCGCGGCAATGGCCTCGGATTCGTCCTCTTGGAGGTAGTGGCCGGCGCTGTCGAGACGGACGACCTGTGCGTTCGGGAAGCGCTGCTGCCAGCCCGGCAGGATCCCTCGGAACACCGGATCCTTCGTTCCCCGGATCGACAACATGGGCGTATCGGCAAACTCGACGAGTACCCGCTGTTCGAGCACGGCAAGGAACGGCTCGGCGGCGCGGATCTGCTTCGGAAACTCAGCGATGCCCTGACGGTGGTCCGGCGTCGGTGCGACCTCGACGTAATGCTGAAACTCACGGTCGCTGATGTCGCGATCGATCGTCCGCTTCATCGCTGGGCTAATGAAGAAGTTGCGCTTCTTGATCAGCCGATGCAACGGAGCCGAGCTCATCAGCCTGCTGAAGAACTTGATCATGCCGGTCTCTGGCGGCCACGCCCAGGTGTTGCCAATCACCAATCCGGTGAACCGGTCGCTGCGCTTCGAGGCCACCTCGGGGCCGATCGGGCCACCCCAATCGGAGCCGACG
>JABSQH010000022.1 GCA_013213745.1 Ilumatobacteraceae bacterium
GTTCACGCGGCGTGTGAGCGTACTGGCGCCCCCGATACGTTGTTCTCGATTCCGCTCAAGTCGCCGTTCGGGGCGACCGATACCCCAAACGTATGGAATTGGTCAAGACCGTGGTCGACTCGTCGAACGACACCGTCGTTGCGTCGCCGCCGTTGGACATGCGGCGCGTGCTGGCCGACATCGTGCGCGGAGCTTCCGGCGCGCGCACCGCGGTGCTCGTGTCCGCCGATGGGTTTGCGCTCGCCGCCAGCGGAGCCGACGACCCGACCGCGCACGCCGCAATGGTTGCTGCCGCGCTCGGGCTCGGTCGACAGTTGACGGCGTCGGCCGGCGGCCACGATCTGCGCCAGCTCGTCATCGACCATGACAGCGGATTGATCTTTGTGTGGCCGATCGGTGACCGTCGCGCGGTGTGTGTGCGCACCGACAGTGATGTCGACCAACGCGGCCTTCGGCGACTCGTGCGCGCGCATGGCGCACGGCTCATGGAGACGCCGTGACCCAGACGTTCAAGATCCTCGTGACGGGTCCGTTCGCAGCGGGGAAGACCTCCTTGATCCAGTCGGTGTCGCAGACCCGGGTGATCTCGACCGACGTGGCGACGACGAGCGATGAGGCCGCAGTCAAGTCGCATACCACCGTGGCAATGGACTTCGGCACGTATGTGCTCGAGGGTGACGCGACGGCAGACGGCGCCGAGGCCGACCCGGTCCGCTTGTTGTTGTTCGGCACGCCGGGCCAAGAGCGGTTCCGCTTCATGACCGACATCTTGAAAGCCGAGGCCGACGTGGTCGCCTTCGTGATCGACGCCGAGGCCGACCACACCCACGCGGCGGCCGGCGCCGAGTTGCGCGCCGTGTTGCGCGACCTACACGTTCCCTGTGTCGTCGCGGTCAATCGCTGTGACGACGCCGACACGGCGCGCCGGCTGGCGCGTGCCCTGGGGGCACTCGAGGACGAGTCCACCGTGCCCTGTCAACTGATCGACCCCGAGAGCGGCCGCGAGGTCGTGATCGAGATCCTCCTGACGCTGTTGGCGTCGATGGAGACGTACCCCGAGCCCGACCTTCCAGGGTTCGATCGAGCGGAGGTTGCCTGATGCAACATCGACCCAACACCACCGTTGCCGACCCCCCGATGGGTGGGTCACTGTCGACCGAGTACCGACCGGTGTGGCAGATTCTCGACGAAGCCCGCGCCCGCTCGTTCACCGGTGAGGTGGTGATGATGCTGGAACCGGAAGTGCGCGCATACTTCGACAACGGCGTCGTCTACGCCGCAGAGCGTGCTGACGAGGCACCGATCGGCGAGCGGCTGGTTGCGGCTGGCATCGTCGAGCGCAGCGACCTCGACGCGGGCGCCGTCCGCATCGGTGACATCGAGCATCTCGGCCGCCTCTTCGAGCGACGCCCCGACATCGACCGTGACCGCGCTCTCGTCACCACCGAGCTGTCGACCGAGTATCTGATCACCGAGCTGGCAGCTCGCGACAACTGTGCCATCCGCTTCACTCCGTATCGCCATCATCCAGCGGGGATCCATCGTTGGTTCGCTGCTCCGTTCGCAGCAATCCCCGAGTTCACGCCGTCGGCCGACCGAGGGTCGACCGATGACCTGTCGCCGCTGCCGTCGACACACGACAGCGCGGGCAGCCAGTTGTACATCGAATGGGATGAGCCCATCCTCGGCCTCGACGACGAGGCCGACGATACGACGATCACCCCATCCGATGGTGAGATCGCCGACGACTTGCGCGAGGAGGACGCTGCGAACGGCCTCGTCGCCGAGATCGCCGACGTCGAGGAGTTCCTCGTCGATGAATACCGCATCGACGAATACAGCGTGGTCTACGACGATCTCGAAGACGAAGCCCCGGGCGATCTCGATCTCCAACTTGACGAAGCCGTCCCGCCGGCATCGGTCGAGATCATCTCGTTGATCGACGACGAGGACCCGGTGTGCATCCCTGACGTGCCGCCTGCCGACGATGCGCCGGCTGTTGCCGCTGTTGATGAGCAGGTCGATGACTGGGTGACCATCCCAGTCGACGACGGCGACGACGACATGCTCATCGAGCCGCTCGTGGAGACCGACGGCGACGATTTCCGAGTTGCGGTGCCCGATCCGGTCGGCGACCCGAGGCTCGAGGCCGAGGAAGCGCATGATGACGCGGTCGCCGATGCGGTGCGTCGGGCGATCTCGGCAATCGAAGACGCGACGGTCGAGTGGGACAGCGATGCAGCCCCGGCCGCCGACGCAGCGCCGATCACCACCGAAGTCGCCGTGCAGGCGCCCGTCGCCGCCGTGACCGGATCGCCCTTTGCGCCACCAACGCTCGACACGAGCGCCGAGGCAATGTACGCGCAGGCCGAGGCTGCGGCTCCGGAGGCCGAGCGTTCCTCGGCGCTGCGGCGCCTCATCGGCGGCCTCCGCCGTAAGTAGACGAACGGTGACGCCGGTGGTGTCACGCCCACCGTTGCCGGCGGGCCCGAAAGAACGATCGCAGTAGCTCCCCCGACTCAGTCGCCAGATCGCCGCGGCTCACGTCCACTCGATGGTTGAGGACCGCACCGTCGAGGAGCGAGTACACGCTGCCGGCGGCGCCGGCCTTCGGGTCGTCGGCGGCGTAGACCAGCCTTCCGAGCCGGGCGTTGACCATCGCTCCAGCACACATCACGCACGGTTCGAGGGTGACGTACATCGTGCACTCGTCCAACCGCCAGGAGCCCAACGCGGCAGCGGCATCTCGCAGCGCCAGGATCTCCGCGTGGGCGGTTGGATCGCCGGTGAGTTCGCGCTCGTTGTGGCGGGCGGCGATGATCGCACTATCGCGCACGATGATGGCGCCCACCGGCACGTCGTGGTGTTCGAGCGCGGCGTGCGCTTCGTCGAGCGCACGCCGCATCGGCGTCGACGGATTCGAGGTCATGGCGATACTCGGCGAGTGGCGGAGGGAGTGGGATTCGAACCCACGGAAGCTCTCACTTCACACGCTTTCCAAGCGTGCCGATTCGGCCGCTCTCGCATCCCTCCCGGGGAATCGCAGGCTAGCTCGCCTTCCGGCGGTTCGATCCTTCGATGCGTTGGGTAGTCTGATCATCGCGGTGGGCTTACCCGCCGAGTGAGGTGGCGACCGGGTCCTGTGCAACGGGCGCCCGTGAACCAGGTCAGGACCGGGAGGTAGCAGCCTTCAACGGCATCGTTCGTGTGCCGCAGACCGCCTGGTCGTCACCTCAGTCGGCGGGCCACCCGCTCGGCCTGCTCCACCACTCCCGGAGCGCCAATCCGATCGGCAACCGCCGCCAACTGTGCTGTCGGCCCCTTCCACGCCCAGCTGTCGACGTCGCCGACGTCGATCTCCGTCTCCACCGTGGCGATGCGCCGGAACAACAGCGCGTCCTCGAGTTGTGCTTGCAGCGTGGCCGCCAGCTTTGGTGCGCCGCGCAGTCCAGGCACGTCCCACTGGCCCGCCGCGGCAGGGATCTGCTCGATGTGGCCGTACACCGCAAGCACCGATGCGCTGCTCTTGGCGCCCCAGCCAGGGAGCCCTGGGAACCCGTCGGCGGTGTCGCCGACCAGCCCGAGGTAGTCGGGGATCGAGTCGGGTCCAATCCCGAACTTGGCCCGCACGCCGTCTTCGTCGATGACCTCCTGCTTGCGCCGGTCGTATTGCACGACGCGTGCGCCGCGCACACACTGCCCAAGATCCTTGTCGGGCGTCACGATGAACACACGCTCGACTCGATCGTCGGCGTCGGCAACTGCAGCCGCCGCTGCGAGGGCGTCGTCGGCCTCGTACTCCACCATCGGCCACACCGTGAACCCGGCGGCGGCGAGGGCTTCCTCCATCACCGGAATCTGTAGGAGGATCTCCGGCTCCATTCCTTCACTGGTCTTGTAGCCCGCCCAGAGATCGTTGCGAAAGCTCTCGATCACATGATCTGACGCCACACCGATGTGCGTTGCGCCGTCGGTGATCAGCGACAAGGTCGACGACACCACTCCCGCGACCGCATCGAACGGCCCACGGTCGGAGTGGCGGGCTGCTGCGCCGAAGTGTTGGCGAAAGAGCTCGTAGGTCCCGTCGACGAGATGCACGTGCATCGGCCCACAGTACGCCCGGCGTGCGGGCCGAGGTCGTGGCGGGTGGCGGGCGCGTCGGGGGACCGTCAGCCGGTGGTGCCGGCTGTGTCAAGTGCGTCTCACCAATTCCTCAAGAAGTTGACGCAGCGGTCCGATACCTCCTTTGCGGGCGAGGCCCCTCGTGCCGCAAAGAAATGACGCAGGACGAAGGACCTCTCATGACCGATCAGCTCGAGGAGATTCGCGCCGGCATCGTGTCGGCCGTCCAAACCGAGCTCGACCGCTTCAGCACGCAGGTCGCCGATCAGCTACGGACATTGCACGAGCAGTTGTCGGCCGAGCGGGCGGCCCGGGCCGAACTCGAAGACAAGCTCGCCGAGATCGAACGCCGCAACCACGGCGAGATCGACATCGACCTGATCGAACAACGGCTACGCCGAACGATCAATGATGTGAGCGCTTCGGTGGTCAGTGTCGAACGTCGCCAGGACGACGTGGACGGGCGCATCGACCGCGTCGTTGACGAGGTCAATGCCGGACTGGCCACGTCGGTGGAAGCGGTGGCCAAGCCGATGGTGAAGCAGCTCGAGCATCACCACGACGAGCTGCGCACCGAAGTTGGCGGTCTCGCCGAGAACCTGCGCCGCTTCGACGACCAGGCGGGTCGCATGGTGACCCACGTCAATGAGGTCGTGCGCGCCACCGAGACCAAACTCAACGAGGTCACCTCGACTGTGACCGCCGACATCGACGCCCGCACGTCGGCGCTGGCAGCTCGTCTCGACGAGGTATCGGCGCAGGCGGCACGGCACCAGTCGGAGGTGGCCAACATCGTTGGCAGCCGCGTCGAGGCCGCAGAAGACCGGATCACCGACCGCCTCAACACCACCGAAAGCCGCATCAACGAAGAGGTTGGCCAACGCGTCGCCGACATCGATGCCTACGTCGGGCGGGTCAGCGCTGGCCTCGACGACTCGGTCACCACGCTCAACGACCGCATCAACGCCAACGACGCACGATTCGACGCCGTCGACGAGGCAATTCGGGGTGTGCATACGGCGATCGAGCAAGTCGATGCCGAGGCGATCGACGAACTGAAGGATCGGATCACCGGCGCAGCCGGTGAGGTCGAACTTGTGCGGATCGAGGTCGACCGGTTCAAGGGCACCGTTGAGGAGACCATCGACCACACCACGGTGCGCCTCACCGAACTCGAAACCCAGGTGCAAGAGCACTACCTCGACGTCGAAACTGCCGTGCAGCTCGAACGTCTGGAAGAGGTCGAGCGGGCGATGATCGCTCTCGACCCGGCGCAGTTCGTCCGTCGTTCCGAGCTCAACGGGGCCGGCGCATCGACCAACGGCCTGATGTCGCCGCCACCTCCGCCACCGACTGCCATGTCCGCCACCAACGGTACGGCGTCCACTCCGGCGCCGACTGCGAGCTGATCGTTTCTGGGAGACACAACCATGGGACTCCGCAAGTCAGCCCCCGATGCAATGGCCCCGCCGCCACCGAACCCCGGCGGCGGAGCAGTGACCGCGCTCGCCGATCCGCCCGCTGGCCTCGACGAGGTCGCAGACATCGCCGAGGCCGGTCCCGCGGCCGCCGAATGCGAATCGACGGGCGCTGCGTTGGTCGCAGCAGGCGTGCTCGAGACCGATCGCTTTGCCGAGGCATCGATGGAGGCGGCCGGTGATCTACTCACACTTGGTCAGCTCCTGCTCAGCCGCTACGGCGTGACCCGCGGCGACCTCGCCCAAGCCGTCGCCACGGCATGCAGCGTGGATGTCGCCGACAGCAGCATCGGCGAGCTCGACGAGGAGATCGTCGCGCGATTCCCCGAGGATGTCGCGCGCCAGCACAAAGCGATACCCGTTGCCGATCAAGACGGCACCCTTGTGTTGTACGCCGCGGACCCCTCGCCAGCGCGCAGATCCCAAGTCGAGTCGGCGACCGGATCGACATTCGTGTGGAAGGCCTCCGACGACAAGACCGTCACGTCGTTCATCGAGCAGATGTACCGCTCGTCGGCCGACGTCGGTGGGCTCGTCGAGGCCTTCGCCGAAGAAGACGAGCAGAAGAGTGCCGCCGACACCGTCGCCGCCGTCGACCTCAGCAATGACAAGGCACCGGTGGTGCAGCTCGTGCAGCGCGTGGTCGGCCAGGCGCTGCGCGACCGCAGCTCCGACATTCACATCGAGCCGCTCGATGATCGCCTTCGTATCCGGTTCCGCGTCGACGGTCACCTGATCGAGGCGTTCACGTTGCCGCTGTCGGCACACAACCCGCTGGTGAGCCGGTTGAAAATCATGTCGCAGATGAACATCGTCGAGAAGCGGGCGCCGCAGGACGGCCAGTTCTCGACCACGGTCGACGGTCGCGACATCGATGTCCGTGTCGCCTCGGTGGCCACGGTGTTCGGCGAGAAGATCGTGATGCGAATCCTCGACAAGTCGAAGTCGATGGTCGGTCTGTCCGAACTCGGCATGCCCGCCGAGACCTACAAGACGTACTCCAAGCTCGTGCACGCGCCGTTCGGCATGGTGATCTGCGCCGGCCCGACCGGCGCCGGCAAGACGACCACGCTGTACGCCACGCTGCTCGAGATCAACTCGACCGGCAAGAACGTCACCACGGTCGAAGACCCGGTGGAATACGTGTTCCCCGGCATCAACCAGGTGCAAACCAATGCCAAGGCGGGGTTGACGTTTGCCACCGGACTCAAGGCCCTCTTGCGTCAGGACCCCGACACGATTCTCGTCGGCGAGGTGCGTGACGCCGACACGGCACGCATTGCCATCCAGTCGGCGCTCACCGGTCACTTCGTGCTCTCGTCGCTGCACGGCACCGACGCCGTCGCCGCGCTGCACCGCCTACTCGATATGGGCATCGAAGCCTTCCTCGTGGCGTCAGCGATCGTCGGCGTCGTGTCGCAGCGCCTGTTGCGCAAGATGTGCGACAACTGCCGCGAGCCCTACACGCCCGGTGCGGAGGAGTTGGCCGTGTTCCGCCAGCACTCCGGTGGCAGCGAGAAGAGCGTGTTCTACCGCGGCGCCGGCTGCAGCTACTGCTCGAACACCGGCTACCGCGACCGCATCGGCGTCTACGAGCTGCTGAAGATCACGCCGGAGATCCGTCGCCTGATCGTCGGTTGGGCGACCACCGAGGAACTCCGTCGCCTGGCAGTTGCTCAAGGAATGCGCACGATGCTCCGAGAAGCAATGCAGATGGTTGAAGACGACGTCACGACCATCCCTGAAGTCGTTCGCACCCTGTTCGCCCACTGATCACCCGAGACGGAGCATCCGATGCCGAAGTTCGCATACGCAGCCATCGATCAAGAGGGCGCCTCGGTCGAGGGCGTCACCAAGGCCGACACGATCGGGTCGGCGCGGGCGATGCTCGTCGACCAGAACCTGTTCCCGACCAAGATCGAGGAACGTCGGGGGCTGCTCGACTTCGAGCTGACCAAGGAGAAGGTCAAGAAGAAGGAGCTGATGCACTTCACGCGTCAGCTCGCCGTGTTCGTCAAGGCCGGCATTCCGATCACTGATGCGTTGATCACCATCGGTGACGAGACCGAGGACGTCGCGCTGCGTCGCGCCCTTGGCACGATTGTCGATGAACTCCGCAACGGCGGCTTGTTCTCGGCTGCCGCAGCAAACCACCCGGAGGTGTTCCCCAGCTACTACGTCGGGATTCTCCAGTCGGCTGAGCTCACCGGGCAGCTGGACGTGGCGCTGGAGAACCTGGCGAGTTATCTCGAGCGAGAGATCGACACGCGCAACAAAGTGGTTCAGGCGCTGTCCTACCCGATGGTCGTGATGGTGTTGGCCATGATCACGGTGTTGATTCTGGCCGCGTACGTGCTTCCCCAGTTCGAGCCGTTGTTCGATGAACTCGACGCCGAGCTGCCCCTGCCGACGCGCATGATGCTCTTCGCCAGCCGATTCTTCACGGACCTTTGGTTCATCACCGCAGGCGTGCTCGTGCTGTTTGGCTCCGTGATCGTCTTCTTCTTCAAGCATCCGACCGGCAGGGTGTGGAAGGACAAGCTGGTGTTGAAGATCCCGATCGTCTCGGGGATCGTCGAGTACGCGATTCTCGAGCGTTTCTGTCGAATCCTGTCCGCAATGATTGGAGCCGGCGTGCCGTTGCCCGAGGCGCTGAAGACCACCACCGACGCAACGAGCAACGTGGTGTTCCAGGAACGGCTCGAAGTGGCGCGGGCCCACATTCTCGAGGGTCGCGGGTTTTCTGACCCCTTGATCGAGACGGAGTTGTTTCCCGGAGCGGCCAAGCAGATGTTCAAGGTCGGTGAGGAGACCGGCTCGCTCGACCAACAGCTCGAGGTTGCATCGATCTACTTCGATCGCGAACTCGAGTCGAGGATCAAGAAGTTCACGACCATGTTCGAGCCGCTGATGATCGTGTTCGTCGGCCTCGTTGTCGGCTTCGTCGCCATCGCGCTCGTGTCGGCGATGTATGGCGTGCTCGGTGGCGTGAAAGAGTCGACATGACCGACGCCTCAGTTTCCGACCACCCAGTCGATGAACGACTGGCCGACGAGGATCGCCACCACGGTGCCGAGGGCCAAGAACGGACCAAACGGCAAGGCCGTACGCCGTCCCGCTTCACCGCGCATCATCATCGCAACGCCCACGATGGCACCCGCCACGAACCCGAAGAACAAGCCGACCGGGACCAGACCCGGATTGAGCCATCCGAGGTACATGCCGAGCAGCGGAGCGAAACGCACGTCGCCGTCACCCATGCCGCCTCGGCTCGCTACGTAAATCACCCACATCAGGGCAAGTCCGATACCGGCGCCGAGCGCCATCTGCCAGATCCGCTCTGGCTCGTCGTTGACGAGCGCAGCGGCGGTCAGGGCGACTCCCCCGAGTACCACTCCGACGTAGGTGATCTCGCGCGGCAGCCGCTGTGTGTGCAGATCGATCCATGTCTGAGCAACGAGCACCGCCGCAAGGATGCAGTACGCGGGCAGGGCGGCATCGGCTCCGAATTCGAAGGCGAATATGGCGAACAGTCCGGCGGTCGCCAGCTCGATCACGATCGGCTCGACGCCGATGGGCGCGCCGCAGTAGCGGCAGCGTCCGCGCAGCGCGACCCAGCTCACGATCGGTACCAAGTCGAGCGGGCCGAGCCGATGTCCGCAGGCCCCACACGCACTCGGCGGTGCCATCACCGAGCCGCCGCGCGGCACGCGATCGACCACGACGGTGAGAAACGAGCCGATCAACAGACCGGCGACGACCACCACGATCAGCAGCAACGAGAAGTTCATCGATCCCTGTGGCCACAGCGGCCCGGGGCGGAGGTTAGTCAGTGATGTCCGAACCAGATCCGATGCTCGAGTCGCTGCTCACAGCGACCGTCAACTCCGGCTCGTCCGACCTGCACCTCACTGTCGGCCGCGCTGCCACGGCACGGCGTGACGGAACGTTGGTGTCGTTTGAGAACGTGCCCGTGCTCGAGTCCGACGACATCGACCGGATGGTCTATTCACTGCTCGACGAGCGAAAGGTGGCGGAGCTGGAGCGCGATCGACAGGTCGACTTCTCGTTCGGTGTGCCGGGTCTCGGCCGCTTCCGCGCCAACGCCTTCAGCCAGCGCGGCGTGTTGTCGTTGGCATTGCGCGTCGTGCCGTTCCGCGTGCGCTCGCTCGAGGAGCTCGGGGCACCACAGGCGTGCACGACGTTGCTCAACCGGCCATACGGGATCGTGCTCGTGGTCGGTCCGACTGGCTCGGGTAAGTCGACGACGCTCGCGGCGATGATCGACCGGATCAACGAAACCAAGCCGGTGCACATCCTCACCATCGAAGACCCGGTTGAGTACCTCCACCATCACAAGGTCGCAATGGTCAACCAGCGCGAGGTCGGCACCGACGTCGAGTCGTTCCCCGCCGGCCTGAAGAGCGCGCTGCGTGAGGATCCCGACGTGGTGCTGCTCGGCGAGATGCGCGACCTCGACTCGATTCAGATCGCCCTGTCGCTGGCCGAGACCGGTCACCTGGTGTTCGCCACGTTGCACACCAACGACGCGGCCCAGGCGCTCGACCGCATCATCGACGTGTTCCCCGCCGAGCGCCGCGACCAGATTCAGATCATGCTTGCAGGCGCGCTGCAGGGTGTGATCTCGCAGCGTTTGTTGCCGGCGCTGAGTGGTGGCCGTGTGGCCGCCTACGAGGTGATGGTGGCCAACGAGGCAATCAAGAACCTCGTGCGTGAAGGAAAGTCGCGGCAGATGCGCAACATGGTGTCGACAGGCGGAGCGGAAGGAATGCAGACGATCGAGATGGACCTCGCTCGACTGGTGGCCTCCGGTCTGATTTCGATGGACGTTGCGACGTCGTCGAGTGCGTACCCGAAAGAGGTTCAGGCGCAGCTGGCAACCGCACGTGCCCATCTGCAGGCGCAGGCCACGGTGGCGACCGGCCAGGCCGGCTCCTCGGGATCCGGCACGTACGGCGACGAACCAGTGTCGACGAACGGGACTCCACCGCCGCCGCCCCCGCCGACCGACGAACCGGCCGGGGTCTGACCGTCAGACTCCATGGCCGTCAAGCAGCTCCCGTACAAGAACCTCGCCGGCGTCGCCCAGTGCCCTGCGGGATGGCTGGTCTTGCCGGCGCGCCTCGCCGGGGTCACCGTCACGGCTGAGGAGTCCTTTGTCGTGCGCAAGCTGTTCGACGTGCTCGACTATCGGCCGGTGTTCGACGCTGCGGCGATCGACGCCCCGATGGGTCTACGCGACCATCCGGATGGTGAGTTTCGGCCCTGCGATGTCGAGGCCCGCGAATACGTCGGCTGGCCGCGGTCGGTGGCGGTCTACGGAACCCCCAGTCGTCCTGCGCTGCTCACGACCAGGCGGTCGGAGACACAGGAACTCGAGCCATGGATGACCCGACACCAGCTCCGACGCACCCGATGGACCGGCGAGGCGGCGAGGGAGTTGGCGCCGTATCACTCCCGACGGTTCTTCTCGGCCCACCCCGACGTGTCATTTACGGTCATGAATAGCGACGAACCGCTGCGTACGTCGCCGTGGCACGAAGACGGACGCGTCGAGCGGCTCGAACTCATTCGCGAGCGGTTGCCCGGCGTGGACGACGTGGTGACGCGTACTCCGCCCGATGGCGCCGCGCCGAAGCACCTGCTCGATGCGGCAGCACTGCTGTTCACCGCCCGCCGCGCCTCCGGCCGGGCGATTTCCCGCATGCCTCTCGACCCCTTCTGGGACGACGAGGGCATGCGCATGGAGATCGTCCGGTAGCACTCGTCGCGATCCACCGTCGTACGACAGTGGGTGCCAGGCACCAGATGTCGTGGCGCCGCGATCCGGTGACCTTTCGCGAAGTGCGACAAGCGGTGCCTGGCACCACTTGTCGCTGCGTCCGCTCAGTCGAGCGAGAGGGCTGGGATCGGGCGGTCGGTGGGTGTGATCGCGTCGGCTGATGGCAGCGGCGGCAGCGAGAGCGACAGCTCCGGCAGCGGAGTCGGCTCCGACAGCGACTCGGTCGGTTCGCTCAGCACGAGCTCGATCACCGGTTCGGGGTCGGCAATCGTCGCAGCCGCGGCGGGCTGGCGTTCGAACGCGGCGCTGATCGCTTCGGCGAGCTGCAGCTGACGGTCGAGACAGTCTTCGAGACCTCGGGCGATCTTGGCCACGGTGCGCTCCATCGACTCGACTCGACGGAGCACGTCCGGTGCCGAGTCGGGGACGTCTCCGGTGACCGACGCGATGCGGTCGTTGCGCTCTCGCTCGATGAGGGTGGTCAAGCGGTGTTCGCTCTGTTCACCGTTGGCCTTGGCCTCCGAGCGCACCAACTCCACCTGTTCTTGCGCGATCTGCGCGTAGGCCGCGAGCGACGTGAACTGGCTGGCGAGTTGCGACTCGACCTGTTCGACGCGGTCGCGCAACGCGTCGACGCGTGCCATCTCCTCCGCTGCCTGTTCGTCGCCGAGGATGTCCTCGACGTCGAGTGCGCTGTCGTGCTTGGCCTTGCCGAACATGTGCGGTGTCCCTGTCCTTCGCGTGGTGCGTTGTGAGTGGCGTGAGTTGTCGTGGCGAGGTGGGGCAGAACCCGCCTGCGCCGACGTCTGATTCATCGGCATCGGGCCCCGCGCCCTTGAGACACCGTTGAACTTTCAATTCTTTGCGTAAAGACCCTCAAGGTCAGCCGGGCGATGCCGAAACACCTAGTGCGCTACGGGAGGTGGATCTCACGGGGCGCATTCGTGAGAAACGTCTCCTGCGGGAGATCAACCAAAAACGGAAGGAAACCAAGCTAATGAAGAAGCAGGACAAGGGTTTCACCTTGGTGGAGCTCCTGATTGTCATCGTCATCCTCGGCATCCTCGCCACGGTCACGGTGTTCGCCGTTCGCGGCATCACCGACCGAGGGGAAAAGAACGCTTGCGCCACCGAGCTTCGTTCGGTGGAGACTGCCATCGAGGCGTACTACGCCCAGAACAACCAGACCGACGCCACGTCGATTGATGATCTGCTTGATGAGTACCTGAAGGCAGAGCCGACCTACGTGACGGTGACCTTCCCGCAAAATGGCGGCACGCCCACGGTGACTGCCATTGACCCAACCAACTGCGGCGATTCACAGCCCTAACACACGTTAAAGGGACCCCGCCGAGAGGCGGGGTCCCTTTCCGTTTTGACCGAGTATTTCTGCCGGGTACTCGGCGGCGAGCTCGATCACTTCGTTCTCGGGGAACGGGCCGAGCCAGCCGGTGATGATCGCGCCGTCGGGCGCGAACATGACCGCCGCGGGTTGCGCGCTGATGCCGAGCGACTGCCACGACTGGAAACTCTCGTCCCACAACATGGTGAACGAGTTGGTGTCGTATTCGTCGACGAAGTCCCTCGGCTTCGCCTAAGGAGTCCTGGGTGCCGAGTCCGATGACCGTGGCCTCGTCTGCTTGACGTTGAGCGAACTACTCAACCTCGGGGGCTTCCCGACAGCACACCGGTCAATGTGGTGCATACATCCACAACAGCACCGGCTGTTCGGCCGGAAACGTGTTGCGCAGGTTGACCTTGTTGCCGAGCGACACGTTGTCGACCACCAGGTCGGGCAACACATTGATGTCGATGTTCGATTCGGGATCGACGATGAAGTCGTCGGGCGGAGCGGGCGTAGGTGGCTCGGCCGAACCGCCCGACTCAGCTCCGCTGTCGCCGTCGTCGCCTCCACCGCAGGCGGCGAGCACGGCGCCTCCGGCAACGAGACCCGCAAAGTACCGCCGATCGATCTGCACCCGGCGAGTCCGCGTCGCCCGGGTTGGTGGGCGGCCCACGTTCTCCAAACGTTTCGGACCTCCGCTCACGGCGGTGCGACATGATGTCGCTTCCGCTACAGGTTGCGGAGGCGGAGGGCGTTGCCGTGGGCGGGGAAGCCTTCGTGGTCGGCGAGGGCGAGCACTGAACTCGACATGCGCGCCAGCGCAGTGGAGTCGGCACGGGCCACCGCAGTGCGCTTGAGGAACGCGTCGGCCGTGATCCCCGACGCCACATGGGCGAATCCGCTGGTCGGCAGCGATGCGGGGCAGCCGATCACGAAGTTGGCTGCGGAGAAAGGCGTGTGCTGCCCGACCAGGATCTCACCGGCGTTGTCGAGGCGGTCGACCACGTCGTCGAGGTACTCCTCGGCCACCGCGACCTGGAGGTGTTCGGGGGCGAACTCGTTGGCGATGTCGACCGCGGCATCGAGATCGTCGACGAGCACGGCGCCCCCGTTCGGTCCGAGCGACGCTCGTGCCGCTTCGGAGCGGGTAGCCGGTAGCGATGCCAGCTGTTGTTCCAGTTCGGCGTCGGTGGCATCGACCAGCGCGCCAGACGTGGTGACGAGCACGACCGAGCTGTCGGTGCCGTGCTCGGCCTCGATCAACAGGTCGGCGGCCAACCGCTTGGCGTCGGCCGACTCATCGGCGACGACCAACGATTCGGTCGGTCCGAGCAACATCATCGTCGCCACCCCATGGCGCTGCATCTCCACCTGGGCGATCGTCACCGCAGGCGAGCCCGGTCCGACGATCTTGCGCACTCGTGGAATCGACTCGGTACCGAACCCCAACGCCGCAATGCCGGCCGGACCGTTGACGCGGAACACGTCGTCGATCCCGAGTTTGCGGCACACAACCAAAACGGCCGCATCGACCTCGCCGGAGCCTCCCGGTACCGGTGGCACCGCCAGCGCGAGCGACGGCACGCCGGCGACCGTTGCCGGAACGGCCAGTTGGTAGGCGACGCTGGGATAACTGGCCTTGCCCGACGGTGTGAACAATCCGGCCGATGCGATCGGAGTGACCTTCTCGCCGACGGTCAACCCCGGCTCGCTTTCGATTGACCAGTCCTCCAGTCGCTCGAGCTGTGCTTCGTTGAACGTGCGCAGATGTTCGATCGCATCGTCGAGTGCTCGGTCGACGTCGTCGCTCACCGTGGCGTCGGCCAACTCGTCCGCACTGATCCGCAGTTGCGATGGCTCCACCTCGATCGCATCGAACTTCGCCAACGCGTCACACACCGCCGCGTCGCCGCGCTCGTGCACGTCGTCGATCAGCGCGCCGATCGAGCGGCGCAGATCGTCGTCGAAGATGTCGTCGAGCCCGCGCTGCATCAACTCGGCACGAGCCGCCCCATCCATCTCGTTCCATCGCTGTCGACGCAGAACCGTCACGATGAGCGACGCTACCTCCCGCTACGATCGTCCGGCGTTCGAACGCCGTATCAAGGAGCGTGCATGCCCGTCACCGTCGTCGTCGGCGCCCAGTGGGGTGACGAGGGCAAAGCCAAGGTCATCGACCTGTTGAGCAAAGAGCACGTGTACGTCGTGCGCTACCAGGGCGGCCACAACGCCGGCCACACCGTGGTGGTCGACGGCGAGCGGTACGCGCTGCAGCTCGTGCCGTCGGGAATCCTGTACGACCACGTCATCCCCGTGATCGCCAACGGCGTCGTTGTCGATTTGCCGACATTGTTCGAGGAGATCGACGGGCTCGAATCGAGGGGTATCACGTGCCGGCGGTTGCAGGTGTCCAGCCGAGCCCACCTCATCTTTCCGTGGCATCAGGCCCACGACGCCATCGCCGAGGCCATGCGTGGCGACGACAAGATCGGCACCACGCTCAAGGGCATCGGCCCCGCCTATGCGGACAAGGCGCGGCGCGTCGGTGTCCGCGCCGGCGACGTGCTCAACCGCGACCGCTTCCGCGAACTCGTCCGTGAGCGCGCCGTCGCCGAGAACACGCTCATCGAAGAGGCGGGCGGCGAAGCGATCGATGTCGACGAGGTCGTCGACCGGTTCGATCAGCTGGGCCAGCGACTTGCGCCCTATGTCGTTGACACCGTCGGTCTGCTGCACGATGCCGTCGATGCCGGCGATCACCTCCTGCTCGAGGGGGCACAAGCGACGTTTCTCGACCTCGACCATGGCACCTACCCGTACGTCACCTCGTCGAACCCCACCGCCGGTGGTGCGTCGTCGGGAACTGGCCTCGGCCCGAGGTTGATCGACCGTGTGGTCGGCATCACCAAGGCCTACACCACCCGAGTGGGCGCTGGGCCGTTCCCCACCGAGCTGCTCGACGAAGATGGCGATCGCCTCGTCGATGTCGGCCGCGAGTTCGGCACCGTCACCGGCCGCCGTCGCCGCGCCGGATGGCTCGACTGCGTGATGCTGCGCCATGCCGTGCGGCTGAACTCACTCACCGAGCTCTCGTTGACCAAGCTCGACGTCCTCGACGGCTTCGAGCAGGTGCAGATCTGCACCGGCTACCGAATCGACGGCGTCGAAGTCGACGGCTACCCCGATCGATCCGATCTGCTGGCGCGCGTCGAGCCGGTGTACGAGACGGTGGCGGGCTGGGAGACCTCGCTGTCGAGTGCGCGTGAGCCCGGCGAGCTGCCCAACGAGGCGCGGCGGTTCATCGAGATCGTCGAACGCGAAGTCGGCATCCCGGTGCGCGTCGTTGGCGTTGGCGCCGAGCGCGACGACTATCTCGTCTGGGCCTCATGATCCCTCGGTACTCCACCGCCGAGATGGACGCGGTGTGGAGCGACGTCGCTCGCTTCGGCCGTTGGCTCGAAGTCGAACTCCTGGCAACCGAGGCCCTGGCCGAACTCGGGACGGTGCCGACCGACGATGCGCGCGCCTGCCGCGCCAACGCTCCAGCCGTCGATGAGGCCTTCGTGGCTGCGGTGAGCGAGCGCGAGGCGGTGACCGACCACGACGTCGCCGCGTTCGTCGACGTCGTTCAGGATGCGATCGGCGCACCGTCGGGGTCGTGGATCCACTACGGACTCACCTCGTCCGACGTCGTCGACACCGCCCAATGCTGGGCGCTCCGCGACGCTGCCGACCTGATCCTCGGCGCTGCCGACGCCCTTCTCGCCACGATGGTCGATCTGGCCAAACGCCATGCCGACACCCCGATGATCGGCCGCACCCATGGCATCCACGCCGAGCCGACGACCTTCGGGGCCAAGGTCGCGCTGTGGGCGCTCCAGCTCGATCGTGATCGGGCCCGCATGCGGGCGGCGCGCACGGCTGTTGCGGTGATGAAACTGAGTGGAGCGGTGGGGACGTACTCGAACATCCCGCCCGATGTGGAGGACTTCGTTGCCACGCGGCTCGATCTCGTCCCGGTGCCGGCCACCCAGGTGGTCGCCCGCGATCGTCACGCCGAGTTCCTGTACGCATGCGCCTCGCTCGCCGCAACGTGCGAGTTGGTCGCTGTCGAGCTCCGTCATTTGCAGCGCACCGAGGTCGGCGAAGTGCTCGAAGGGTTCAAGCCGGGCCAGAAGGGCTCGTCGGCGATGCCGCACAAGCGCAACCCGATCTCTGCCGAGACGATCTCCGGTTTGGCCCGCGTGGTGAGGGGCAATGCCATCACCGGATTGCAAGACGTTGCGTTGTGGCACGAGCGTGACATCACGCACTCCTCGGTCGAGCGAGTTGTGCTCCCCGACTCGTCGCAACTCGTCTATTACATGGTGCGCCGACTGCGAGGACTCCTCGACCGCTTGGGCGTCAACACCACCCGGATGATTGAGAACCTGTGGTCGAGTCACGGGCTGGTTTTCAGTCAACCGGTGTTACTGGCCCTGGTTCGGGCCGGCGCAACTCGCGATCAGGCGTACCGCATCGTGCAACGCAATGCGATGCGCGCATGGGACGAGCAACGTGAGTTTCGTCAGTTACTCGAGGAGGATCCCGAAGTGGCCTCGCTCGGCGCGAGCAGCGAACTCGACGCGGCATTTGACCTGGATCGCTCGTTGGCGAACGCGCATCGATCGATCGATGCACTCGATGGGATCGAGCTGGGATGAGTGCCCGGCGCGGTGCTCAGTCGCCGCGCCCGATGCCCGCCGACTTGAGCACGCTCGCTGGCACGCCGACGTCGCGCCACGACGCGTACGAAATCGACTTGCTGTGGCTGTAGCTCTTGGCCACACCCACGAATGCCTCTTCGAGGGCCGGCATGTCGATGGCGTCGGACATCGCCTCGAGTTCGGACTCGAGGTCACGCCGCTCCTGCACGAGCAACAGCTCGTCGAGTGCACTTGCACTGGCCAACTCGGTATCGATCGCATCGAGCCGTGCGTTGATAGTTTCGGGCGTGCGTTTGCGGCCGCGCTTGGGTTTGGTGGCGCGCAGCCCTTCGAGGTAATCACGAACGATTCGCCCCTCGACCCGTCCCTTGGCGAGCGCGGCCTTGTGCTCGTCTGACATGGGGGATTTCGGCCCTCTTTTTTCTGCCATTTGAGAGATGTTACGCCCATGAACTCAGCACGCAATAGTTTTTCAGAGTTATTCGAACTCGCCCCTCACGGACCGGATGTCTACGTGGGAATCGGGCCGCAATACCCGTGGGGTGGTCTGTACGGCGGGCAGATCGTTGCTCAGGCGTTGCGGGCGGCAACGATGACGGTTGACGACGAGCTTGCTGTGCACTCGATTCGTGCCTATTTCATCCGCCGCGGCGATCACAAAGAGCCTGTGCGGTACGAGGTCGACCGCATCCGCAATGGGCGCTCTTTTGCCACTCGACGCGTGGTTGCGCGCCAGGCGATCGGCGCAATTTTGAACGCGGAGAGTTCGTTTCAGCGACCAGAAGAATCGCCGGTCGTGCAGACGGTCGAGATGCCGTCGGTGCCATCTCCCGATGGTCTCGAGCAGGACTCGTGGAGCGATCACTTCTCGCGTGCTTTCGTGCCGGCCGACGCAGTGACCGACAGCCGTGATGGTCTCGGCCGATCGACCGCATGGTTCAAGGTCAATCACGACATCGGCGATCCCGACGATGAATCGATGCAGCTCCTGCACCGATGTTGGCTCGCATACATCTCCGACGACCTGCCGACCGATGCGGTGATCCGCGCCGTACCCGAGTTCGAGAGCGACGACTTCTTTGCGGCAAGTCTCGACCACACCATCTGGTTCCATGGCCCGGTACATGCCGATCGCTGGCACCTGTACGACATGACCTGTCACCACTTCACCGGTGGTCGCGGGGTGTCGATCGGCCATGTCTTCGATCGCCACGGCGGCCACGTCGCCACGATCGCTCAAGAGGTGCTCGTCCGGCGCTCCCGAGGATGAGAAGATCGCCATCGATGAGCGCCGATCTGACCCCGACGTTGCAGCGACTGTGCGATCACGTGGCCGAACATTCGATCAAGCGCGGCGACTTTGTCTTGAAGTCGGGTGCTCGCAGTTCGTGGTTTCTCGATACCAAACAGACGGCATGTCGCAGCGACGGTGTCGTCGCCGTCGCCGACGCCGTCGAGGAAGTGTTCGGTGACGTGCTCGGGTCGATCGACGCCATCGGCGGCCTCACGATGGGTGCCGATCCGGTCGCCTTCGGTGTCGCCGCGGTCTTGGCGACACGCGGCATCGACCTGCGCAGCTTCAGCATTCGCAAGGAAGCGAAGGATCACGGCGTGACGGGCCGGATCGCTGGCGCGTTGCAGCCCGGCGACCGAGTGCTGGTCACCGAAGACACGACCACTCGCGGCACCTCGCCGATGGAAGCCGCCGAGCAGATCGCCGCCTTCGGCGCCGAGCCGGCCTTCATGACCGTGATCGTCGACCGCGGCGGCACGTGCGCCGCGATGGCCGTCGAGCGCAACATCGACTATCGCCCGCTGCTCACCGCCCCCGACCTCGGCTTCGACTACGGCACCTGAGCGGGCGGCTATGCCTCCGGTACGCCTGGATCGAGCACACCGGGATTGAGGAGGCGACCCGGATCGAGCGCCGCCCGCACGGCGTTGCTGGCCCGGCGTTCCCCAGCCGAGCGGATCAGCGGCAACCACCGCGCCTTGGCGATACCGATGCCGTGCTCGGCCGAGATCGTGCCTCCGGCGTCGGCCACGGCGGTCAACACCGTTGCGGCGATGCGCTCCGTGTCGCTCGTATCGAGATAGTTGAGGTGCACGTTGCCTTCGGCGACATGGCCGAACGGGATCAGCCTGGCGCCGTCCGCGGCCGCCGCAGTCCGGGCGATGCTCACCAGCTCGGCCAATCGGTCGAGTGGGACGGCGACGTCGAGTTTGAACACCGGCGTACCCGAGGCGCTGGCGTCGGCGGCGATCGCCTCGGTCAGGCGGTCGCGATGTTCGATCAGTTGCCGACGCTGGGCTGCGTCGGTCGTCACAAGGGCATCGACGATCACGCCGGCCGTTGCGGGATCGGCGAGCGCACTGGTGAGATCGTCGAGCGGGTCGCGCCGATCCGCACACTCGACGAGCACGTACGAGCCACCCGGTGGCACCGCCAAGGGCATCGAGCGACCGAGGTGTCCCGTCACGAGGCGCATCGCCTCGGGTTCGATGAGCTCGAGTTGATCGATCGACGGCACCTCGCAGCGGAGTCGCCCCGCAAGTCGAGCTGCTCCGCTGAGACCGTCGACGGCCACCAGTGCTGTCGCCGTGTTGGCGAAGGTCGGCACGAGCCGCAGACGTATCTCGGTGATTACCCCCAATGTCCCCTCGGATCCGGCGAGCAGCGAAGGCCAATGCAATCCGGCCGTTTCCTTGGGCAGTCCCGCGAGCGATCCGACGACCGATCCGTCGGCGAGCACCGCCCGGACACCGGCGACGTGGTGGCGCATCGTGCCGAATCGAACGACTCGTGATCCGCCGGCATTCGTCGCAACGGCCCCGCCGATCGTTGCGCTGTCGCGGGCTGCGAAGTCGACTGGGATGTCGAGATCGAGCGCAGCAACTCGATCGCGAACCGCGGCCAACGTTGCCCCGGCGCCAACGGTCACCTGGAGTGCATCGGGGTCGGCCTCACCGATCGCGTCGAGTCGCTGCGTCGACAGCACGACTGTGAACGGCGCCGTCGGTCGAGGCACGCTGCCGCCGACCAAGCCGGTGTTGCCGCCTTGTGTGACGACGCACGCGCCGTAGCGCGCACAGAGCGGGAGGACGGCAGCAACCTCGTTTGTCGATCCGGGGCGCACGACGGCGGTGCATGGCCCGCCGTATCGGCCGGTCCAGTCGATCTCGTAGCCGGCACGTTCGTCGTCGTCGACGAGCACATGGGGTGCACCGACAGCATCGATCAGGTCGGCGACGAGCGCATCATGCTTGGCAGGGGTTGCTGGCATCGCTGACTAGTGTGCGCGAACGAAAGGGGAATCCGCCATGGAGAGCTTTTGGCGTGCGTCCGGCATCGCACTCGGAAAACACTGGAAGTGGGTCGCCGCGTCTGCGGTCGTTATCAGTGCGATCTTGCTGATCGGCACCAGTCGGCTCGAATTCGCCACCGGTCAGGACAGCTATCTCAACCCCGACTCGCAGGTGGCGATCGACAACGTTGCGTTCCAGGACGACTTCGGCGGCGAGACCGTCGTGATGTTGTTCATGGCCGACGACGACACCAACATCACCGACCTCTTCGAGGGGGACAATCTCGCCGAGCTGCAACGCGTGACCGACGAGCTCGGTGAGATCCCGGAGGTCTACTCCGTCGTCACCCCGTACGTGTCGCTGCAGTTCAGCGACAACCTGCTGGCCGGAGGCGTGGGCACCAACGCGCTCTTGTCGGCCGCGGGTCGCGACGAGGCCGGTGCCGAGGCGCGCAACGCTGACATCTCTGTTGCCCTCGCTCGGCTCGGAGCAGTCGACGAGCAGGTCATCGGTGGTCCCGCGTACAACGAGTTGCTGATCTTCGGAAACGACAACTACGAAATCGTCGAAGGTGAGCCGGTGGCACCGGCGGACGAGGACCGGGAGATCCGCCTGTCGCTGGCGTCGACGTTCCCCGACCAACAGACCGCGGTCGGCGGGGTCGTGTTGCAGGGCAATGCCGATCTCGAGGAGCAGACCGCCGGCACCGAAGCGGTTCTCGAGGTCCTCGATGGCGCGAATTTCGATGGCTTCGAACTGATCGTCACCGGATCGCCGGTGTATCTCGCCGAGATCAACGACTACCTACGCGGCGGGATGCTCACCCTCGGGGCCTGGGCCTTGGTGGTGATGGCGGTGATCCTCGCCGTGATGTTCCGCGTGCGGTGGCGGTTGCTGCCGCTGCTCTCGGTGATCATCGGAGTGTTCTGGGCATTCTCGTTCCTCGGCTTGATCGGCATCGACCTGTCGCTCGTCACGATCTCGGGCTTGCCGATCTTGATCGGTCTCGGCATCGACTTCGCGATTCAGGTGCACAACCGCGTGGAAGAGGAGGTGGTGATCGACCGCAAGGAGCATCCGATTGCCGAATCGCTGGCAAACATGGCGCCACCGTTGATCGCCGCGGCGATCGCCGGCGTCGTCGCCGTGCTGGCGCTGCGGATCTCCCGTGTGCCGATGATCCGCGACTTCGGCGTGTTGCTGGCGATCGGCATCGTGGTTCTGGTCGCGGTCGGCATCGTGCTGACCGCGTCGGTGCTCGGCATCCGCGAGTGGACCCACCGCACCGAGCAGCGCGGCGCGTCGATCGTCGAGCGCATCGTCGTGTGGTTGGGTTCGGCCCCGTCGGCGCTCGGGCTCCCGATGGTGATTATCGCGGTCGCCCTGTTCATCGGTGGGGTGATCGCCGAGGACTCCGCAGAGATCCAGTCCGATCCGCTCGAGTGGATCGACCAGAACAGCCAGGTGGTGCAAGACGTTCGCACGTTGGAAGAGCGCACCGACTTCTCGACGACGCTCGGTGTGCTCGTCGAGGCCAACAACACCTATGACCAAGATGTCGTCGATCTCATCTACGGCTTCAACGAGGCGGCGTTGGCGAGGGATGAAGTCGTGTCGACCTCGAGCCTGGTCAACACGATGGCCAAGATCATCGAGATTCCAGGGTCGACGAACATCTCGCCGACCAGCGAAGACATCGTGGCCGCCGCCGAGCAGATGCCGCCTGACATCGAACGGGCGCTCGTCAACAACGTCGACGAGGCAACGGCGACGCAGCTCAACTTGCGCCTGGCCCCGGCGAGCCTCGAAGAGCGGGCCGTGTTGGTCGACGAGTTGCAGGCCGACCTCGATGCTCGTATCGCCGAACTCGATCTCGATCCCGACAGCGTCTTGTTGGTCGAGTTGCCAGATGGACAGGACCCGGTGCGAGCAACGCCGGCCGGTCTCGCTGCGGTGGGCATCGGTCTGTTGGAGAATCTCTCGGCGAACCGCGCCAACCTCACATACCTTGCGCTGAGCGTGGCGGCGCTGTGGCTCGTGCTGCGCTTCCGCAGCTTGTCGCGAGCGCTCCTCGCGCTCGTGCCCGTGGTGCTCGCCGTCGGAGTCTCGGCGATCGTCGTCGGCATCTCCGATGTTCAGTTGTCACCGCTGACCACGGTGAGCGGACCCTTGGTGATCGCAACGTGTGCCGAGTTCTCGGTATTGATCCTCGGGCGCTACCTCGAAGAACGCCAGCGCGGCCTGGACCCGGACGACGCCACGCGGATGGCTGCGCAACGCACTGGACGTGCGTTCTTCACCTCGGCGATGACGACGATCGGCGGCTTCGCCGTGTTGATCTTCTCGTCGCTCCCGCTACTCAGCGATTTCGGCATCATCGTCACCTTGAACGTGGCGATTGCCCTACTTGCGGCGTTGGTCGTGATGCCGCCGCTGTCGGTGTGGGTCGACCGCCTCGGGTGGCTCGGCACCGAGGATCAGATGGCCACCTCGGATGGCGAGACGGAACGCAGCGTGCGGTTGGCTGCCGCGGTGCCGAGTGGCCAGACCGTGGGCATGGCGGTCGGCGTCGTCGGTTTTGCAGCGGCGGGTGCGGTCACGTACGCCACCGCCGATACCGACGACGGCGATGTCGAGGAGTTGTCGTTCATCGCCTCACCTCTCCCGACGACGACAACAACGACAACCACCACGACCACGACGATTCCGCCCACGACCGTGCCCGGCCAGGAGCCGACCGAGACCACTGAACCGTCGGGTCCGCTCATCGACCCGAACGACTTCGGCACGGAGCGGCCCACCGGCCCGATCGGCGGTGTGCTCTTCGACGAGCTGACTCTGCAGGGTGTCGAGCCGAACGTTGCCAACTGCGCGCTCGAGTCGGTGGAGGGCGGCGTGGAAAACGTCGATGCGGCCGCCGTACTCGGTGGCGACGATGCGGCGGCGGCGCCAGTCGTCCAAGCTGCGCTCGACTGCGGCATCGAGCAGTCGATCATCGACGCCACCCTCGTGTCGCTGCGCGGCGGCTGACGGCGACCGCGCCCGCCACCGGTGAGGGAAGTGGCCTCCTATGGGCCCTTTCGCTCACCGGTGTGACGGGTCTGGCGACTGCGGTGAGCGAAGTGGCCCCCCGTGGGCTGTTTGCCTCACCGGAGTGAGAAGATGACGTGTGCGCAAATGGTGGGTGCTCGGAGTGGCTGCCATGCTCATCGCATGCGCTGACACGTCGGACAACGCGGCGACCCCGACTACGTTGTCGCGTCCGGCGACGTCGGCGCCAAACCCGCCGGCACCGCCGCCGGCCGTCGACGTCGTGACCGGTCCGCGCACCACGCCCTTCATCGAGCGCGCCCACCAGATGGGTCTGCAGACCATCGACGCCTACGCCCGTGAACTGTCCGGCCCATCGATCGCCGCAGGAGGCGCATCATGACCAACACCAACACGCCACGTGTCTGCATCGTCGGAGCGGGGTGTTCGGGTTTCACGATGGCCAAGCGATTGAAAGACGCCGGCATCGAATACGACGAGTTCGAGATCTCCGACGACATCGGTGGCAACTGGTACTTCAACAACCCGAACGGAATGTCGTCGTGTTACGAGAGCCTGCACATCGACACCTCGAAGTGGCGCCTCGCGTTCGAGGACTACCCGGTGCCCACCGAGTGGCCGGACTTTCCCCACCACAGCCAGATCCTGCAGTACTTCCACGACTACGTCGATCACTTCGGCCTGCGCGACAACATCTCGTTCAACACCGGCGTAGCGCGCTGCGACGACCTCCCCGACGGCCGATGGAACGTGACGCTGACGACCGGCGAGGCGCGCAAGTACGACGCAGTCGTCGTCGCCAATGGACACCACTGGGACGCCCGCACGCCGGAGTACCCGGGCACCTTCGACGGTTACCAGATTCACAGCCACAATTACCGCAACCCGTTCGAGCCATACGACTTTCGCGACAAGGCGATCTTGATCGTCGGCGCAGGGAACTCGGCGATGGACATCTCTTCGGAGCTGTCGCAGCGTCCGATCGGTGATCGTGTCGTCGTATCGATGCGCCACGGCGTGTGGGTACTGCCGAAGTACATCGATGGTCGTCCTTCGGACAAGATCTCTCTCCCGGCCTGGGTGCCAGGCAAGGTGGGCCGCGCCGCGGCCAGGCGAAAGATCAAGAAGTCGATCGGCAAGATGGAGACCTACGGGTTGCCGACACCGGACCATGAGCCTCTCGATGCCCACCCGTCGGTGTCGGGCGAGTTCCTCACTCGTGTCGGCTGCGGTGACATCGTGCCCAAGGGGGCGATCGATCATCTCGACAGCGATGGCGTGGTGTTCGCGGACGGCTCGCGTGAGCACTTCGACGCCATCATCTGGGCAACCGGGTACAACGTCACGTTCCCGTTCCTCCCGCAAGTCGATCTGACACCCGCCGACGACAACACGTTCCCGTTGTACAAACGGATGGTCAAGCCGGGTCGCGAGACGCTGTTCTTCCTCGGTCTCGCACAGCCGTTGCCGACGCTGGTCAACTTCGCCGAGCAGCAATCGAAGTTCGTCGTCGCCGCTCTCGACGGGCGGTACGACTTTCCGTCGCGCACCGAGATGGAGGACGTCATCGTCGACGACGAACGCGAGAACGTCGGGCACTTCTACGACAGCCCGCGCCACCGTATGCAGGTCGACTTCACCAAGTACGTCGCCGACCTGCACAAGGAGATCGCCCGCGGCGCCGAACGCGCATCCACTCCGGTGAGCTAGTCGCCGACAGGTTCGGCCACGAACTCGAAGCCGCGCCCGTGCACCGTGCGAATCACTGCCTGACGCTTGCCATCGTCGCCCGTTGCGGCCTGCGCTGACCGGATGCGCGAACTCACCGCCGCCGCGGTGACCAAACGCGTGCCCCACACCTCGTCGATCAGTTCCTCGCGCGACACCATTCGGCCTGCATTGGTGGCACGGTCGGCCAGCACGTCGAACACCTGGGGTTCGACGTGCTCGACGGCGTTGTTGCGCCGCAGCTGTGCGTCGTCACGTGTCCTGACGAACGACCCGATGACTCCTGACGCGCTCGCTGAAGAATTTCTTCTCGGCGGCGCGATCACCCGAAATTGTTGCGTTGCCGTGCGCTTTACGCACGGAATCCCCTGGAATTTCGGGGAGGCCTGGATGGGTGCGCTGCACCTGACGGCGGCGCATCCCACGGTGGTGGTCGAGACCGGCGTCGATCCGGTGACCTTCCGCTTTTCAGGCGGACGCTCTGCCAACTGAGCTACTCGACCGTTATGGGTCGACCGCTCGCCGAGCGGCGAGGGTCTTCCGCACAGGATGGCCACGTACCAGGCATCTAGTACATGGCCCCTGCAGCGGTCCCGACGGGATTTGAACCCGCGACCTCCGGCTTGACAGGCCGGCGTGAACTCCAGACTTCACCACGGGACCAGCTCGGCGCTAGGCGCCGTATGTATGGCGCAGAACGCCAGACGCCAGGGGCGTCGCACCCCCAACGGGATTCGAACCCGTGCCGCCACCTTGAAAGGGTGGTGTCCTAGGCCACTAGACGATGGGGGCCTGTACGGCTTGGCCGCATCTCGTTGAGAGCGACCCGAATCTAGCACCGCCGCTCCGGCGATCCACCGGCCGTTGTGAGTCAGCTCGTGGCGACGATCTCGCGGGCAGGGAACGGGTTGCGATCGGTCTGGGCCGCACGGCGGCGGAGTTCTGCCGGCACGATGGGGGCGAGCATCCCATACGGGGCGGCGTTGTACAGATGGTGGATGCGGTGCGCCTCGGCGAGCCGCTCGAGCGGGGCGACCGGCCGGCGAAACAATGCAATCCGCCGATGGATGTACACGTCGTGCACGAGCGCATAGGCCGCGCCGTACAGCGTGATGCCGACCCCTGCAGGCACCAGGGCGCTCAGCCGGTCGATGTTGAAGCCCGCCCAGAACCCGAGCAGGACGATGGCCGCGAAGATCACCGGAAACCAGTCGTTACGTTCCCACCCAGCGGTCGGCCGGGCACGGTGATGGCTGCGATGCAGCCATTCCCCGATGCCGTGCATGATCCACCGGTGCGTCGCTGCCGTCGCTGGCTCCATCGCGATGAACGCGACGATCATCACGAGTACGAATCCGCCGATCTGCACGGAGAGCACACTACTCCTGGTGGCGTTCGGCGGCCCCGATCTTCGAGCCGACCACCGAAATTGTCACCATTCCGTGCGCTTTCCACACGTTTCGCCCGTATTTCCGCAGCACGGTCGACCCTTCTCCGAAAAACCGGCGATTCCATGCGTTTTTCGCACGGCATCGCGACAATTTCGGTTGGTCTGCGGACGTCAGCCGGTGCGAAAGAGCTCGAGCGCTTCGCCGAGGGTGGTGTCGATCACGCCATGTTCTCCGGCGACAGCGTTGAGCCACTCGGGACGGAACATGCTGGCCACCGCCACCGGTTCATCGAGTTCGGACCCAGCGAGCGCCAAGCGGACGAACGACGTGGCGTAGTCGGGAGGGCGCAGGTCGCGCGACAGCTCCACGAGGGCATATGGATCGGGCGTCTGACCATTGGTCGCCAGGCTGAAGTAGCTGGTCGACGTCGGCCCGGTGGGACCGCCCGCCAAGCCAGGGCCGTCGGTGAGGATTGCCCCGTGCACTTGGCTCGCTCGGGCGCCTGCCAGCTGCAGCGCGGTGTAGGCGCCCAGTCCGCGACCGGCGACGGTGATCGACCGCTCCGGGTCGCCGTCGGTGAGTGCTGCCAGCGCGATGTCGGCGTCGCCGAGCAGCAGCTCCGCTGTGTACCCGCCGCCGCGCGGGAGCGTCGAGGCACCGTGTCCGGTGAAGTCGAGCGCGACGATCGCGCCGGGCCACCCACGTGTCCACTCCGGAGCCTCAGTGGGTGACTGTTCACCGAGCCCATGCAGCAGGAGGAGGGGCCGGGCTGTGTCGTCGGTCGCGGCACGGAGGTGGTGCAGAGCGAGTTCGACCTTGCCGTGGCGGAGAGTCTCGGTGCGCAGCGCGGCGGTCATGACGCGTTGCCAAGGAAGTCCAGCACCAATCCACTGACGTGCTCGGGCTGTTCGATGTGGACGAAATGGCCGACATCGTCGAGTACTTCGGTCCGGCCGTGGGCCGGCATGTACGGGAGCACCTTGTGAGGAGGGGTACCCCAGCCCATCTCTTCCATCTCGGCGCCCATGATCCCGAGGAACGGCATCGACAGACCCGGCATGCGCATCAGTGTCCACTCTGGGCGCCATGGTCCGAAGCCGCCGAAGCGCATCGATGGGTCGATCTTCCAACGCCAGCCGTCGTCGGATTCGTAGGCACCGACCGTCACCAAGCGCTGGAGCCACTCGGTGTCGAGGCGCGGATTCATCCGGCCGCGACGCGCCGCGAGCTCGTCGATGGTGCCGGGCTTGCGCTGGGCATCGACGATCCGGCGGCGGTGATCCAGCCAACCCGCGAGGTCCTTGGCCATCATCTTCGTGCGTTCGTGTTCGGCAACGTCGGGCACGCGGCGGGTGAACGGGATGCCGTCCATGTTCACGAGGTGGGTGAAGCGATGCGGTTGCGCATCAGCCAGCTGCGTCATCAGCGCGCCGCCCTTGGAGTGGCCGACCACGGGGGCCGGCGCGCCCGGCGTGACGTGGTCGAACACGGCCAGTGCGTCGCGCATGTCTGCGTCCCACGAGTACAGGTGGGCGTGTTCGCTGTCGCCGTGACCGCGATGGTCCCAGGCGACGACCCGCCAACCGGCGTCGGCCAGCAATGGGGCGAAGCGGTCGAACGTGCGGGCGAAGTCGAACCCGCCGTGTACCAGCATGAGGGGCGGATCCGCCTCGTTGCCCCACTCGTGCACCGCGATCCGCACGCCGTTGGCGTCGAGGTCGTACTCGCGCGGCGGGTGTTCGGCGCCCGGATACGGCAGCACGGTCGCAGGATCGCTGGTCGTCGAGGTCACGGATGCACAGTACGCAGCCCGGCGCGCGCGGATCTCATCCGATCCCACCTAGCATCGCCGTCCATGCACACGGCGAGGGTCGCAATCGTGGTGGTCGGCGCTGCCGCGTTCGCCGCGGCGTGTGGCACCACCGATCAGGCGTCGCGCCAGACGTTGCCGCCAATCCGCACGACGGTACCCGTGACGACGACCACCGAGTCGACGATCCCAGAAGGTCAGCGCTGCTACCAGATCAAACGCGGCGACACACTGCAGATCATCGCCGCCTCCTTTGGGGTGACCGTGCAGTCGATCGTCGACTTGAACGGCCTTGCCAACCCGGACGCCATTCAGGCCGGCCAGACCATCGAGATCCCGTCAGGCATCGTGGTGGTCGAAGACTTGCCTGCCGCACCCGAGTCGACCGCCGCCGAGTAACGCACGCGGCCGCAACCGCTCAGTGACCAATGCGCCTCCTGCGACGGTGATGCGTTCGTAGACTTTCGCCTATGAGCTTTTGGCCCAACGCCGAACACTGGAGCGTGGAGATTCCACTCGACACGCCGCATCGCCGCCTCGACGTGCTCGCCGACACCGGCTTCGTTGGATTACGCGACCTGCCCTTCGAGATCCCGACCGCCGAGTTCGAGTCGCTCGAGTACATGGATTGGAAGTCGGGTGGCGACACCAACTTCGCTCCGATCGCGTCGGCAGATGGCGAGCTCGATTGCCGCGGATTCTGGGACAAGGGCAAGACCGACAAAGACGCCCTGTGGACCTCGAACGCCGAGATTGCGCCCACGATCCGTAAGTACGTCGACGACGTCGGGGCCAACTTCGGCCGGGTGCGGATCATCAAGCTCGAGCCGCAAGACCGAGAGGCTGCGATCCGGTCGATCCATCGTGACGACAACAACCGGTTCAACCCCGACGACGAGGGTTGGGTGGTGCGGTCGTGGATCGAGCTCACCGACAGCCCCGACAGCTACATGCTGCTGATGGACAACGATGCCGACGGTCTCCCTGATCCGGCGACCGAGCGCCGTGTGCCGTTGCACAAGGGTTCCCGATTCGTGGTCGACACCCAGCGGCTGTGGCACGTCGTCGTGCACAACAGCGATGCGCCGCGTTACGCCCTGATCACCAGCTTCGAGTCGGGCCCCGAACTCGATGCCTGGATCGCCCGCGAGCAGAAGCACCCCGCCGGAGTCTGAATCCGACGGGCCCCGGTCGCACGAGCAGCCGGGGCGAGACACTCGACCGGGCGGGCGGGCCGGGGCGAACTTCGCTACTGAATCTCGACCGTCGGATCAACGCGGTCGACCGTTGTGTGCTCACGCAAACCCTTGTGAGTGGGTGAGGCGGCGGGTCCGTCCGGTTTGTGTGAGCGCAGTTTGATGATCCGGCGCTACGCGCTGACACATTGCGCGGGACGCCGAGCAGATGTGGCGTTAGCGGGTGGACGCGGCGAGGTCGGCGATCTCGGACATGATCGTGGCGATCTCGTAGTCCTTCGGCGTGTACACCGCGGCGATGCCCATGTCGGCAAGGCGCAGCCGATCGTCTTCAGGGATGATCCCGCCGACGATCACCGGGGCGTCGACACCCATGTCGGACAGATAGCCGAGCACATCGGGCACGAGATCGAGGTGTGAGCCCGAAAGGATCGACAACCCGATCACGTCGGGGTCTTCGTCGCGTGCCGATGCCGCGATCTGCTCGGGCGTGAGCCGGATTCCCGAGTACACGACCTCCATCCCTGAGTCTCGGGCGGCGACGGCGATCTGTTCGGCGCCGCTGGAGTGTCCATCGAGACCCGGCTTGGCCACGAGCAGTTTGGGCGGCCCGCCCTCCATCGCCTTCACCTTGTCGACCACCACATCAAGACCCGACGTGGATCCGGGTGCGCCGCCGACACCGGTCGGGGCGCGGTACTCGCCCAGTAGCTCGCGCATGAGGTCGCCCCACTCGCCCGTGGTGCCGCCGGCCTTGGCGAGTGCGATCGTTGCCGGCATCACGTTCTCGCCCGACTCGGTCACTCGCCGGAGCTCGGCGAGCGCCGTGTCGACGGCGGCCTGGTCGCGACTGGCTCGCCATGCGCGGACGTCGTCGATCAGCGCCGGCTCGATCGTCGGATCGACCTTCAAGATGTTGTTCTCGCCATCGAGGGGCGACGGCGCGGTCTCGACGAAGTCGTTGACGCCGACCACTGTGCGATCGCCGGCGGCGATGCTGCGAGTGCGGTCGGCCATCGATGCGACCAGACGCGATTTCAGTGTCTCAACGGCATCGAACGCGCCACCGAGCGACAGCACTTCGTCGAGTTCGGCTTGCGCCGCCTCGCGCAACTCNGCGGTGCGCCCCTCGACCACGGTCGAGCCGGCGAAGATGTCGTCGTACTCGAGCAGGTCGGACTCGAAGGCCAACACCTGCTGCATGCGCAGCGACCACTGCTGATCCCACGGACGAGGGAGCCCGAGCGCCTCATTCCACGCCGGCAGCTGCACCGACCGGGCCCGAGCGTCCTTCGACAAGGTGACCGCCAGCATCTCGAGCACGATGCGCTGCACGTTGTTTTCGGGCTGGGCTTCGGTGAGCCCGAGCGAATTCACCTGCACCCCGTAGCGGAACCGCAGCGCCTTGGGGTTGGTCACGCCGTAGCGCTCGCGTCCGATGTCGGCCCACATCGCCGTCATCGCTCGCAACTTGCACACCTCTTCGACGAAGCGGATGCCGGCGTTGACGAAGAACGAGATCGAGCCGAACACCTGGGAGAACTGCTCGTCGGACACCTGCCCCGAGTCGCGGACGGCGTCGAGCACGCCGATTGCCGTAGCCATCGAGTAGGCGATCTCCTGCACCGGCGTCGCGCCCACCTCTTGCAGGTGGTACGAGCAGACGTTGATCGGGTTCCACTTGGGTGCGTTCTGTGCGCACCACGCGACCATGTCGACGATCAGTCGGCGTGACGGTTCCGGCGGGAAGATGTAGGTGCCCCGCGACAGGTATTCCTTGACGATGTCGTTCTGCGTCGTGCCGCGCAGTTCGCGCGAGTCGACGCCTTGCTCTTCGGCGTTGGCCACATACAGCGCGAGCAGCCACGAGGCCGACGCATTGATGGTCATCGAGGTGTTCATCTCGCCGGGCGGAATGCTGTGCAGCAGCGTGCGCATGTGCCCGAGGTGCGCCACCGGCACACCGACCTTGCCGACTTCGCCCTTCGACATGACCGAGTCGGGGTCGTAGCCGGTTTGCGTGGGAAGGTCGAAGGCGATCGAGAGGCCTGTCTGGCCCTTGGCGAGGTTGGTGCGATACAGCTCGTTGGAAGCGGCAGCAGAGGAGTGACCGGAGTACGTGCGCATCATCCACGGCCGGTCTGGCTCGTGCATGACCGACGACGAAGCGCTCATGTCACAAATTGTTGTGCCCGGAGACGACGACGCTCAAGTCCGCCGACCTCGGTGCCGAAGAACAAGTTGCCGGCGAGACGGGCTGGAACGACCTCCACCCTTCCCTGTGGAGTTCGTTTCTCAGGATCCCCTGTGGCGGGAACCCGCCGGCCGAACGGCGGAGTCGGCCGGCACGGAGCCGGGGTGGGCGGTGGCGGACCGCCCACCCCGCTTCTGCGAATACTCGGCAGCTCAGCCGAAAAACCGGGGATTCCGTGCGCAATTCGCACGTCCTGGCGACAATTTCGGTCGGCTCAGGTGGCGTTGACCGCACTGCCGAGGCGGTCGAGGTACTCGTCGCGGGCGATGTCGACGGCGCCGAGCGTGCGGAGATGTGGTGTGGTCCACTGCACGTCGAGCAGCGTGGCGTCGCTCGACCGCAACCACTCGACCAGCTCGACCAGTGCCACCTTCGACGCGTCGGTGGCGCGATGGAACATCGACTCACCTGCGAACAACCCGTCGATCCGCACGCCGTACAGCCCGCCGACCAGCTCGTCGTCGGCCCACACTTCCACCGAGTGCGCCCACCCGAGGTCGAACAGACGCTGATACGCCTTGATCACGTCGTCGGTGATCCACCGGCCGGGACGGCGACGATCAGCACACGCACGCACGACCTCGAGATAGCGAGTGTCGAAGCGCACATCGAAGCGACGCCGGCTGCGACGGAGCGATCGGGACACGTGCAGTCCGTCGAGCGGGATCACTCCGCGCGGGTCGGGCGAGTACCACGCGACTTTGGAGCGACGCCGCCGTGGGTCGATCGGCATCGGAAACAACCCGCCGCGGTAAGCGGCGAGCAGCGTGCCCGGCGCGAGATCGGCGCCGACGGCGACGAGGTCTTCTCCTGCCGGCGCGCGGCGCGGATCGGGCATGGCGTACCGCGACGGCGGTGGCTCGATTCCCCGCGGCGCCCCAGCGCTCATCGAGTCAGTGTCGCGCTGACTCGGCGTCGTCGCCAGGCGCGATCGATGGTGCGTCGTCGGCGTTGTCGACGTCCGGATCGACTGCCTGCTCGTCGGTGGCGCCCTTGCGGCGTCCGCGCATCTCGCGGTAATCGCGGGCGGCACCTTCGAGCGGTTCGACTTCGAGGGTGATGCCGTCGATCGCAGCAACCCGGATCGTGTCGCCGGCCTCCACCGGTGTGGCCCGGTTGGTGCGCGCCCGCCACCGTGCCGTGTCGACCTCGACGACGCCGTCGGGATCGACAGCGTCGATGACGACGCCTTGTTTGCCGATCATCCACTCGCGACCGATCGTCGGCGTCGCGAAGCGCGTTCGCACCATCGAGGGCATGCCAGCGATGAACGTCAGCGCGATTCCCCCGATGCCGGCGACTAGGGCGATCCACGACGGCCGCATCGAGTTGCCCGGAATCGGCTCGAACAGGAACCAACTCCCGATGATGGTCGCCACGATGCCGACGGCGGTCCAAAACCTGGGTATGCCGACTTGCACGTCGATGGCGAAGGCGAGCATCGCCACCGCGATCAAGCCGACGGCCCACCACCGAGTGGTCAGCACCGCAAGACCGGTGCACGCAAGCACCGTGCACACCGCGCCGACGGCGCCAGCCACGCCGACGCCGGCGGTGAAGAACTCGAACACGAGCAACGCCAGCCCGGCCAGCAGGAGCAGGTACGTGACCGGCGGCGATGCGACCGTGTGGAACAGTTGGTCGACGAGCGACAGCTTGGAGAAGCGAACCGTGGCGACGGTGTCGAATCGCGACGACCCGTCGTCGAGCACGACCAATGTGGTCGTTTCGAGGACGACGCCGTCCTCCTCGAAGCCATCGAGGGCCTGCACCATCGAACTGATCGTCGGGATCCCCTCGTCGTCGACGCGTTGTTTGAAGACGTTCAACGCCCGTGCGTCGGACAATCCCACCGAGCCGTTGCGCAGTCGCTCCTCGGCGACTCCGAAGTCGACTTCGGCCGACCGCGGTCGGAGCGGGACTCCGAAGTAGCCAACACGTGCCCCCGGCGCCATGCCCGTAACGTCGGCCACCGCCAACAGCTGGCCGGCAGTGCCGTAGAAGCGCGCCCCACTCGGACCGACCCAGATGCCGATCGGGATCGGGGCGGTGGCGACCCGGTCCAGGAGATCCTGCACCACGTCGTCGGAGACCACCGTGCCCGGGCTGTTGACTTGCAGGATCAGCGCTTGGGCGCCCTCGCTGTCGGCACGGTCGATGGCGCTCTCGACAGCGTCGACGAGGATCGGATCGAACAGGCCGCTCACCTGCAAGACGTCGACCGGGGCGACATCGACAGCAGGATCGACGGCGACCACGTCGTCGGTCTCATCGTCTTGAGCGTGACTCGTGGGTGCGGCCAGGCCGAGCATGGCGAGCGCCGCGAAGACAACGATCACTAACCTGCGCACGAGTGCCCCCGGACGCTGCCCCAACCAACCCGGTCCGCGACGATGTCGCTGACACTCGTGGAGGTCGGGAAGTCCCTGGGAATGGTGCATCGTGGGAGTCTGCGGTTGCCACGAGCGTAGTGATCGTGGCCGGAAAAGGCGGAGTTGGCAAGACCACGGTAACGGCTGTGTTGGCGCATGCGGCAGCCCGCGCCGGCCGCAAGGTGCTGGTCGTTGAACTCGACGGCAAACCGACGCTCGATGCACTGGTTCACGATGCGGACTCCAGCCCGGACACCATCGAGCTCACCAGTATTTCCGCGCCCGACGCGCTGGATGAGTACCTGCGGGAAAACGGATTTGCACGGGTTGCCAAGCGACTGCAGCGCACCGGGGTGATCGACATCGTCGGCACCGCCGCACCGGGCATCGACGACGTGGTCGTGCTCGGCAAAATCAAACAGCTCGAGCGCAGCGGCGACTACGACCTCGTGGTGGTCGATGGGCCGGCCGCCGGGCACGCGATCACGTTCTTGTCGTCGGCATCTGGCTTGGCGGACGCGGTGCGTGCCGGTCCGGTGAAGGCGCAGTCCGACGACGTGATGGAGCTGCTGACCGACGGCGACCGTTGCCAGGTCGTCCTCGTCACGCTGCCCGAGACAACCCCCGTGAACGAGGCGATCGAGACGGCGTACGCGCTCGAAGACGAAGTCGGAGTGGCTCTCGGTCCGATCGTGGTCAACGGCGTCGATCGCGGGGCCCGCCCGCCCGACGACGTCGACGAGTTACTCGCCGACCAGCCGGACGGTGATGCGCAGGTGCTGCGCACCGCGGCGGCGTTCCGGCGCTCACGGCAAGACATGGAAGCACGCGAGATCGAGCGGCTCGGTGCGTCGCTGCCGCTCCCGTGTTTGCACCTCCCAGCACTCCCTGTCGCCGGCATCAGCGTTGCCGACATCGACCGGCTCGTCGAGGCATTCACAGCGAGTGGTCGCCGATGACTGCGTCATCGACGCTGGCCGACTCGGCCGTGATCGTGTGCTGTGGATCCGGTGGCGTCGGCAAAACGACCACCGCTGCGGTGCTGGGCATCGAGGCGGCGCGGCACGGCCGACGGGCAGTCGTCGTCACGATCGATCCGGCGCGCCGGCTTGCGGACGCGCTCGGCCTCGAGGGCGGCTTGCCGGCTGAGCCGACACCGGTCGACCTCACCGAGCTGACCGACTGCGATCCCGCCGGTGAGCTGTGGGCGATGATGCTCGACACCGCGGTCACCTTCGACGGGCTGGTCGATCGCTACGCCGCCGATGAACAGCAGGCGGCGCGCATCCTCGAGAACCCGTTCTACCGCAACATCGCCGGGTCGTTGAGCGGCACGCAGGAGTACATGGCGGCCGAGATGTTGCACACCCTCCATCACGACGACCGGTTCGATCTCGTCGTGGTGGATACACCGCCGAGTCGGAACGCACTNGACTTTCTCGAGGCGCCGGGCGTGTTGTCGCGCTTTCTCGACCACCGGCTGTTCAAGCTCTTGATGCTCCCGGCAAGAGGCAGTCTGCGCGTACTCAACCCGGTCACGCAACCGGTGCTGCGCACGATCGGCAAAGTCGTCGGGTCGGATGTGCTCGCCGACTCGGTGGCGTTTTTCCAGGCCTTCGCCGGGATGGAGACCGGGTTTCGAGAACGCGCCGACGACGTAGTGGCGTTGATCCGTGCGCCCGAGACGTCGTTCGTCGTCGTTGCCTCGCCACGCCACGACACGATCGGGGAGGCCGTGTGGTTCAGTGAGCAGCTCGACCAACAAGACGTCGGCGTTGCCGCTGCGCTGGTCAACAGATGTCATCCGGTGTTCGGCGACGGAGCCGCAGCCGATGCGGCCGCCGTCGCCGCCGACCTGCTCGATCGCGGCGATACCGGGCTCTCGGCCCTCTGGGCCAACGTTGCCCACCTCCGCGGCCTGCGGGAGAGCGAGCAGAAGGTGGTCGCACCGTTGGTCGAAGCGGTTGGCGACGACCGCGTCGAGATGTTGCCGCTACTCGACCGTGATGTGCATGACCTCGACGGGTTGGCGGTCATCGGCGACCATCTCTTCGGCCGCATCGAGGAGTGATCGCAGCAGCGAAATCGGCGACGACGAGCTCGCAGCGGGAGTGCTTTCGCGGGTGGACGTGAGTTAGCGTCGGAGCCGTGCACATTCTCCTTGCCACCGACGCCGACTGGATCGTTGATGAGGTCACCGCTGCGCTCGGTGGTGACGACGTGACGTTCGCAGTGTGTCGTGAGGGGCGGGTGGTGGCCGACGAGGTCCACCGTCAGATGCCCGACCTGGCCGTTTGCGACCTACAGATCGGGTCGATGGGCGCGATGGCTGTGACGATGGCGTTGCGCCTCGACGAGTCGGCTGGTCGCCTGCCGCACGTCAAGGTGTTGATGCTGCTCGATCGAGCCGCCGACCTCCACCTGGCGCGTCGCAGCGGTGCTGACGGCTGGCTGGTGAAGCCACTCGACGCGTTGCGACTGAAGCTGGCGGCGACTGCGGTGCTCGAGGGGGAGACGTACGCCGAAGGCCTCGAACCTGATGCTCCACCCGTCGAGCCGATGGTGCCGCTCCCCGATGCGGACGAGGCAGACGGTGTTGGCGATGACACGGTCGAGGGCGCAGCCGCCGACGCGTGAGCGCTCAGGTGGCGAGCTCGCCCGTCACGCAGGTGACGATGTCGCCACCAACCCACAGCTGAGCGTCGATGTCGTCGACGTGCACCATGCCGGTGCGCCCGAGTGCCGTGCCCTGGCGGGCGACGTAGGGCGTTGGCAGCACGCCGCGTTCGGTCAGCCACACCGCCAGTGATGCGTTGAGGCTGCCGGTCACCGGGTCTTCGCGCGTGGCGCCGTCGACCGGGAAGAAGGCGCGGACTTCGATCGATGCAGGCCCGCCCGCAGGGTGCTGGCCGACGACGCCGATGAGATGTTCGGTCGTCGATGGCGTGATCGCAAGGACGTCTTCGGCACTCGCCAACTCGACGCCGATCCACTCCGGGCCGTTGGCGACCCATGCGATGTCGACGACGGATTCCGGATCGACCCCGAGTGTGTCGATCACGTCGGCGCGCAGATCGGGAACCAGCGAGCCGCTGCGTTGCAACGGCGGAGCGGCGAACGACAACCGGTCGTCGTTGCGCAGCTCCACCACACCGATGCCACACTCCTGTGTGACCCGGTCGGCGCGTCGCTGCGTGGCGCCCAGCGACTTCCACACGTGGCAGGTGCCGAGTGTCGGATGACCGGCGAACGGCAGCTCGAAGCTCGGTGTGAAGATGCGCACCGCGTAGTCGGCGTCGTCGTCGCTCGGCGGGATCAGGAACGTCGTCTCCGACAGATTCGTCCAGTGCGCGATGCGTTGCATCTCGTCGTCGGAAGGCGCCGCGCCGGCCGTGATGCAGTCGATCACGGCGACGGGGTTACCGAGGAACGGCGTGGCGGTGAACACATCGACGACGTGATACGGCAGGCGCATGGCCGAAGTCTGGCGGACGAGCAGGAGCGGCGTCGGAACGGGTTTCGGCGAGGAAGTGGTCGGTGCCCGCCGGTAGCATCGTCGCCTGCTACGGGGTGTAGCGCAGTTTGGCTAGCGCGCCACGTTCGGGACGTGGAGGCCGGAGGTTCAAATCCTCTCACCCCGACCACGAAACACCAGCTAGAGCGGCATTTCTCCGACGCGGAGACATGTCGCTCTAGCGCGTAATGGGGGAAATGGGGGAACCCATTGCGTTGCGATTGCGACTGCGCGCGAGATCATTCCCGGAGAGGGGACGGTCCCCTCGAAGAAGGAGCGGGATCATGCGGCAAAAGCCAAGACCAAACACCCAGCAGCCCACATCCCGTCGTTGCGGTGACCCTCACGGCGGGCTGTTGTCCGACCTGTCTGATTCGTGGGCCGGCGGATCCTGTGAGGCCTCACCGCGATCGACGACGCGTCGGTCTCGATCTGCGGACTTGACGTCGTAGTAGCCCGGAACCCTCTCGCGAGTCACACCCAAGAAGCGTCGCAACGGCCGGATCGGACGCACCACCAGCTCGATAAATGCCAGGAGGAGCGCAACCGCCGCGAACAACACCAATACACCGTTCAAAAAGCGGAAGGTGAGGTAGAACTCAGGATAGGGAAGGTCGTCGACCGGGATACTCGGATCGAAATGGCCGAAATAGAACAAATTGACGGCATTGATAGCTGTTTGATGGAAGAAGTAGAACGCCAGAATCATACCCAAGAAGTACGACAACACTCGACCAGGCCGGTCCAACCATCGCAAACCTAGGGCGAAAAAAACAAGCACGAACGACCACGCGCCGACACCCTCCAGCAATTGCCAAAAGACCAAGGCAATCAGAGATCTCTCGGCCGTGTTCACCGCCGATTCGAAGACAAAGGCGGACATCAAGACCACCAGTCCCATCGCGAAACTCCCAGCCAGCAGAGCGATACGCCAGTCCCGCCGCACATAGTCAAGCGTCGATTTTTTCCTGACGAGAATTGCACCCAGCACGAACACGACGAAGAATCGTAGGAAGCCAGTCCAACCGTTGTAGAGGTCCGAGATCGGCGCATCCAACAGGGGATAGGTAATGATCTGCCCAAAGGCGGCAATCCCCATCACCGGTAGACTCCATAAGAGCAGACCTCCGCGACGACTGGCCAGACCAGTCATGGCGTCACAGAAGCGATCAGCTGACTTGGAGCGGAGCCAGTTCAGGATTGGTAAACCCATCATCGAGAACGCGAAAAGGAACGCCAGCACCCACAGCCATGCGCCCAAGCTGGAAAGAACGAGTGGAACATCAAGCAGTAGCTGCGTGCTGAAAATGGTCTTGAAATGTTCGGAGTACGTCTGTGTGAACGAATCCGGGTATGCGGCCCAGGGGTCCAGCCACTCCGTAATGGGAACCAGGATAATGGCACCTGCAGCAAACGGTATTGCGAGCCTGAACACCCGCTCGAAGACAAATTGTCTTTTGGTACGTCTTTCAAGGCTGAACGCTGACGCTGCCCCCGATACTGCAAAGAAGACTCCAATCCCAGCCAGCGGTACCGGAAAAAAAATAGCCGCGATCTCTTTCGGCAGAAACGTGGGACTAACGGGGTCGCCCCCAACAAAGACGTGGTAGACGACCACGACCAGCAGCGCGAGGACGCGGATCCAATCCAGAAAGTAGAGCCGAGACGGCCCCGTCACCACACCAGGAACAACTTGCGATTGCTCCCGATCACCCAGAATCGCTGTTCTCGAGTCGCCGTCAACGGCGTCGAATTCCGGTCCCGGGTTTCTCTCTGGCTTTGTCGTGCCCACAGTGCCTCCGCGAAGCTCATCGACCACTGACGCCCAAGAGTCGCCCCGTGACCTTGACGCCGTCGAGACATGATACCGGCCTCACGATTCCAGGGTCCTGCCTTGACCATCATCCTGTGATGTGGGAACGCACTGCACCGCCGCCCACGCCCGACGAACCCCGTCCGACTTTCCCGGCTGTTCACCTCGCCATCGGTAGCGTGGAGATGTGCCCTTCGGCTGGCGCTCCGGCCGTGCGGCAGATCCAAAGCCGCCGGACGACCTCGCCGAAGACTCCGTCGCCGCTCGCTTCTACCGCAAGGCGTGACGGTCGCCGATGGCCGCAGCGTGGCACGGCGACGACGCGGACGGCGTCGCCGAGTGGGCAGGGCTCAAGGCGATCGTCGCTACGATGCTCGCCGCCGGTGAGGCGTCGAGCTCGGCTCTCCTCGCACAGATCAAGGCGGCGGAGGACCGCTTCTTCATGAGTCCTCTCGCTCGGTCGAAGGCGCGCTTCAGATCGTCGAGGACCCGGTCGAAGGCGATGACGACGACGAGCTCGACTCGTGGTGACGTTCGAGCGGACGCCGTCGCTCGGCTACCGGCTCGTTCCGTGGATTCAGAAGCATCTCGGGATCGAGCTCACCGACGAGCAGCGAGAGCGGCCATTGCGCTCTACGAGCTCGACGAGGCCGGGAACCGTGTCGTCCGTCGAGCCGGACTTCTCCGCCCCGACGCTCGGGTCGAGGAGCTCGTCGACGACTACGAGATCGCGCTCCTCCTTGCGGACCCGCACCGGTGGGCGACGAGCATCGCTCGGTGGAACGAGTTCTGACGGAAGCCGTTCGCGTTCACGTTCGACACGTCGAAATGGAAGATGATCGGGCGCGCGTGCAGCGGGTTCGGGCAAGAGCTCCGCGCCGGTGATCTCGGTCCGGCACCGGACGAGCTCGATCTTCTCCGGCACGTCTCGAACGCGGTCCGGCGGTACGTGAACACGCGCAACGACCAGGGCGCTCGCCTATGGACTCGTGCGAAACCGGCTCCGTCGTTGAAGATCGACCGAGGCGCTCAGCGGTGCGCAAAGGTGTCCACGACGTCGACGATCGCCCGTCCGATCTGCCCGATCGCTTCGACGGGGAGCGACGCGAGCGAGACTCGCGCTTCCCATGGGTCGGCGCCGAAGATGGCACCGGGGAGGACCACGACCCCGTGCTCTGCAGCGACACGACGCAGGATGTCGCCGGGGTCGATCGAGCCGACGAGCCGGTCGCCCGCCGGCTCGCCGAGGCGGGAGGTCGCGACGGCGCGCAGGTCGACGAGCGCGTAGTAGGCGCTCCCGGTGCCCGTCGGAGGGTCGATCCCGAGGGGATCGAAGAGCGCCCGCTCCCGATGGGTCAGTTCGTCGTGGATTGCGGCGATGCCGTCGTGGCCGTGTGGCATCAGATACGACAGTGCGAACAACGCCATCTGCACCTGATCTGGAGTGGCCAGGCCGGCGATGTTGTGCAGTGCGACCTCCCGGCTGTCGGCGACGAGCCGCGACATGAACGACGGCGGCCGCTCACTCGGACCGAGCGTGCTGTACCGCGCTGCAAGGCTGGCTGCGGTGGACTCGTCTTGGATCGACCACAGTTGGTCGATCCTGTGGTCGCGGTGCATCGCCACGAAGCCGAGCCGCAACCCGGTTGCGCCGAACGCCTTGGAGAACGAGTGCACGCAGATCACGTTGCGCGGGATCGTGGCGACCAGTCCCCGGAAGCCATCGACGAACGCCGCGTAGACGCTGTCGGCGACGATCAGCAGGTCCGGCCGGTCGCCGCGCACCAGCTCCTCGAGCCGGTGGAGATCGTCGGGTGGAATCGTGCGCGCATCTGGGTTCCCGGGGTTGATCACGCAGAACACCGAGATCGCCGGATCGCTGAGGTGCTCGAGAAGGTGATCAGTCGAGCGGGCCGCGCCGCCCTCGGCGGCGTGGAGGGCGACCACCTCGAAGCCGAAATCCTCGAGCGTCGGGATCTGCAGGTACGGGGTGAAGACCGGTGTGGAGATCGCCACCTTCCCGCCGGGTTCGATTACCCGATTCTCCTGCAACGATCGGAACACATATGCCATCGCTGCAGCGCCGCCCTCGGTGGCGAACAGCTCGAAGGTGCCTGGCTCCGCATCCTTCACACCCATCACCTCGGTGAAGTAGCGCTCGACGACACGCTCGACGTGGCGCAGCATCCGATTGGGGTCGGGGTAGCCGTCGCCGAGCACGCCGCAGCTGATTTCGTGGATCCAGTTGTCGGGGTCGATCCCGAAATCGTCGGCAACGAGGTCGATCGATGCGCGCAGGAACGACGCGCCCGGCGACGTGTCGGAGCTGATCGCGTCGCGTAGTCGGTCGGCGATGCCTCGAGCCGGCGGGGTCACGCCCCACTGCGCCGAGGGGCTGTGGTGTTTCGCATCGGACACGGCGAAGCGACCGAGTGCGAAGAGGGCATCTCGCGGTCGCGTTGCGATCCAGTCCGGCTGCCCGCGGCCGGCGTCGAGCACTGTTCGCCCCGACCGCTGGGCGAGTTCTGTCAGCTCGGCCGAGGTGACCGTCACGAGTCGCCGTCGTCGCTCGGGTGCGGCACGAACATCTCCCACCCCATCGCCACCCAGTCGCGGAGGCTTGCGTCGGGCAGGTAGGCACGCATGACCGCGAGACCGATCTCGGCCAGCGCTGTCTCGTCGGGGTAGACGAGATACATCGGGTGGTGCTCGGGCTGGAACTTCTCCTTGAAGCGGAACAACGACTGGAAGCCGTAGTACGGCTCGAGCTGGTCGCCGAGGAAGTCGAGCAGCTTCTGCATCAGCTCTTGGTCGGAGCTGCCGCCGAGCGAGTCGGGTGCCTTGGCGAGCGGCGCTGCCGACAGGCTCATGAACTGGTAGCCCTCCTCGTGGAATTGCCGGGCTGAAGCGCCGATCAGGAACTCCATCACCGGACGGAACCCGTGCTCGCGGCGGCGCATCAGGTCGAGCGTCCAGCCGACCACTTCGCCGTTCTCGCTCACGGGCATCCAGGAGGTGAACCCCTCGATCGTTCCGTCGGCACCAGTCGCAAGATGGAGCCGGACGTCGGGGTCATTGGCCTCGCGGAGCGTGCCGAGCGTGAAGCCCATTTCGGGAAGTGCTTTGTCGCCGACCCACTCGCCACTGATCGCCCTCAGCTGGTCGGTGACCACCGGCGCGCTGTCTTCCCAACGAGTCGAGACCAGCTCGATGTCCTGCCGACCGGCCTTGTTAAGGGCGGTGCGGACGTCCTGCCACGCTTTCCCGCGGAACTCGACGTTGTCGAGCGACATCACACTGTCCTTGGCGACCTCGACCGCCTTCCACCCAAGCGACGGCGCGAGCTCGGCGGTGTCCGCGCCGGCGGCGAAGAGGCAGGGGATCCAGCCGCGACGGAAGCAGAACTCGTCGAACTCCCGTAGGGCCGCCTCGCGGCCCTCGGCCGGGCCGATGGGATCGGCAAGACAGAGGGCGACCGACCCGACCAGCTCGTAGCCGATCGCCGTGCGATCGTCGCTCGACATCCAGACGGTGATGTCCTTCCACGTGAGCATCCACTCGATGTTCGTCGGTGGGTGCTGTGCGACGAGTCGGCGGATCTGATCACCCTGGTCGGGTGCCGGCTCCTGCTTGCGACTGGAGTACAGCAGCGCGAGCAGCGTGACGACCAGTGCGACGGCCCAGAAGAACCCGATGGAGGCGACGAACCAGCGCGCTGCGTCCGTTACCGGCTCGATCCGATCGGTGGTGGTGAAGAAGAGCCTCGCGAGGAACTCCCCGATCATGTCCGGCCAGCCGGCGCGGGGTTCGAAGTCGTCGCGCAGGACACCGAAGCCGATCGCCGTGTACACGAACAGTGCAATGATCAGGAGGAAGACTCGGCGGCCCGCGCGCCGGAACGAGCGTCGTGCGGGCCGGGCAGTGAAGGCCCGCGCCGTCACGAGGAGGAGTGCGAGCTCGATACCGACCCCCACCATCGCAGCGCCTCGTTCGGCGCTCGGCTCGCGGGTCGAGAAGGCCACCAGCATCAGCACCGAGATCGCGGTGACGATGATCCAGGCGAGCCGACGCCCACGTCGGAGCGAGTCGGCGAAGGCCAGGGCGAGCAGCGCAGCGACGACCACGCCGACGGTCACGCCGCCGCTGTGCTCATCGGCTCCACCCGTGTGGAACGGACCGCCCGTACCGGGGTACAGCGCCTCGGTCAGCCTGGCGATTGCGGTGACAGCGATGACCAGCGCGACCAGCGACCGCTGCGTCCGTCGACCGAACCGCAGTTGTCGCCGCTCGTAGCCCCGACCTATGAGGACCGGCCCCACCGCGAGGCCGAGCACGAACGCCAACAAGTGCTCGACGTCCCACAGCAGCCCCGAGAGGAGCAGCATCGCCACCAGGTAGCCGAGGAGCCCGACGCGCACGCGTGCCCGCCACACGGGCTGCATGCCGGCGGTGAGCGCGCCGGCGAGGGCGAATCCGCCGGCGGAGATCCCGAGGTCGAGGTCGTTGCCCAGCTCGGCCGCCCACTCCCAGCCGCTGTTGTCGAAGAGAGAAAGGAAGAGCGCGGTCAGCAGTCCGGCGACGAATTGGCCGCCGATCGCGACGACGAGCGTCTGGACGTGCCCGATGCGCCGCTCGTGGGCGCTTGCCGCCACGACCAGGAGCAGCAGAATCGGGATGTACAAAACGATGTCGGGGGAGAAGAACATGCCGGTGAAGAACGTCCACCAGCGGCCCTCGTTGAGCGCCGGGAGACCGTACGCCACGTCGGCGTAGAGGTCGGATCCTTCTTCGACGCCGTTCCACAGGGCGCCGGTGAAGAGCCCTGCGAGCAGGACCGCGGCGATCAGCGCCGTGGTCGCCCAATACCGTCGCAGCAGGTCGACGCTGTAGTGCAGGGTGCCCGATCCTTTTTCGCGCTGTACCGACTCTGGGGCATGTCGGTCGTCGACCGCTTCCTCCACGACGGTGACGGTAATCGACTCATTGACGGTCGGAGTACGACCGTCAAACGCAAGGTCGTCAGATCGGTGGCCCGAGTACGTGCGCACGAAGACTGCCTGTCTCGCTGCGCCGCAGCGATCGTGCTCAGCGCCGCCATTGCGAGCTCTCGTTGTCGACGATCGAGACGACGAGAGGCCCACCCCCACATCGTCGGGATCCACCGGCTCAATAGGCGCGATCACCGGCAGCTGCACGCTGCGGGTCGTCGTCTCCGGGCCCGCTCGGCGCGCCGCCGATGAGGTCGTAGAGCCACTGCATCCGGCTTCCGATCAGCCGGTCGAGGCGTGCGTGCCAGGTGCGCGCTCGCTCCAATTTCGCGGTGCTGTATCGCCGACCCGCCCAGGTCGACTCGGGGCGGGCCGGGAGGATGGCACCGATAGCGGCCAGCAGCGGAATGAAGGCGCCGAGCAGGGCGAGGCGATACTTGCCCTTTGCGACGTCGACGATGATGGCCGTCGCGTGGATGACCAGCGGGAAGACGATCGCGACGACCCGAGTCACGCCCGTCAGGCTCAGCGCGTCGTCCGACACACCCGAGGCGGCGACGGGATTGAAACCGACGAGTGCGAGGCCGAGGCAGGCGGTCGCCAAGGCGACGAGCTCGAGCGAGATCCGGCCCTCCTGGTTCCAGTACACGTCGTCGAGGCGCAGGATCAGCGCGAACTCGTCGAGCACGAGTGAGGTGCCCACCCCGACCAGCACGGCTGCGACCTCCGGCCAGACCGCGGTGCCCTGTGTGCCGACCGCTGTGAACGCTCCGGTGATGAGGATCAGGAGACCGGGTACCGCATGGTGGACGTGGATGCCCGAGGCGGTGACGTTGTCACGGAACGGACCCCGGCCGCTGCGGATCAGCCGGGTGACGACGCGGGTTGCGAGGAACGTCAGCACGAACGCGAGCAGCGCCAGGAACAGGGGGAGTCGACCGTCGTCGATCAGCTCCCGCCGTATCCAGTCCAGCACACCGAGACGCTACCGCGGGGCGTCGCGCCCGGTCGTCGGCGTCCGCCTACGCTCGGATCTCAGGAGTCGATCCCCTCGGCGTGTCAGGAGGCAACGTGCACTGGACCATCGAACACATCGAGCGAGTGTTCCTCGGGTACATGGAGGCCAACGGCCACGCCGTCATCGAGGGCCACTCCGTGCGTTCACCGACCGACGACGTGCTGTTCACGACGGCGGGCATGCACCCGCTGACGCCGTACCTCCACGGTGACGAGGAGCACGCGGCGGGGAAACGGCTCAGCGACGTCCAACGCTGTGTCCGCACGACCGACATCGACGAGGTCGGCGACGACACCCACCTCACCGTGTTCGAGATGCTCGGGAACTGGAGCATCGGCGACTACTTCAAGGAGACGTCGATCCCGCAGTCGTTTGGCCTGCTCACCGGTGAGTTCGGGATCGACCCGCACAGCCTGTACGTCACCGTGTTCGCCGGCGACGGCGACGTGCCGGCCGACGACGAGGCGCCGAGGATCTGGGAGGCAACGTTCCACAAGGCGGGCGTTGACCCTGCCGGTCGCATCAATCCGCTCGGCGCCGACGACAACTGGTGGTCGAACGGACCGGTCGGTCTGTGCGGGCCTGATACCGAGATCTTCGTGTACGTGGGCGATGGGCCGGCGCCGGCGTTCGCCGATCGGCCGGAGTTCGTCGAGATCTGGAACAACGTCTTCATGACGTACTTCCGCAGCGATGACGGAGAGCTGCGCGAACTGGCGCAGCGCAACGTCGACACGGGCATGGGTCTCGAGCGGCTGGCGATGTTCCTCAACGAGCACACCTCGGTCTGGGAGACCGACGAGCTGGCACTGCTGCTCGAGCGCGTCGGCGCGGCGCTCGAGGTCGACACGGTTGGGCTCGACGGCGAGGGCACCCGCTCGCTCCGGATCGTCACCGACCACCTGCGCGCCGCGCTGGTCATCGCCGCAGCTGGCATCTATCCCTCCGCATCGCAACAGGGCTACGTGCTCCGCAAGCTGATCCGGCGCGCCGTGCGCTACGCGGAATTGCTGCGCGGCCACGATCGCGACCTGGCAGCGGTGACCACCGATGCGTCCGAGCGGGTGGCCGAGGTGATGGGCAAGCGCTGGCCCGACGTCGGTCCAACCGAGAGCGGGCAGCGCGCCCGTGAGGTCGTCGAGAAGGAAGCGTCGAAGTTTGCGCGGACGCTCGCAAAGGGCGTCCAACACCTCGCCAAGGATGCCGAGTCGGGCGAGACCTTCACCGGCGAGCTGGCGTTCACGCTGGCCGACACCCACGGCTACCCGGCCGAGCTGTCCGCCGAGGAGGCGGCGCGCATCGGCATGCCGATCGCTCCCGACTGGGAATCTCGCTACGACGAGCTGCGTGAACAGCAGCGAGCGCGCTCGCGCGGCTGACGCGATCGAGCTGCGACACCGACACAACGAGCGCTGAACGATCGAGCCGTAGCGGCCCGGGCGGCGCTCACGCCGCGAGGCGCTCACCGCACGTGCGTTGCTCTACTGACTGAGCTATCTGGGCGGGACCGGTCGAAATTGTGGAAGAAAACCCTGTCCTGGAAATCAGCGAGATCCACTCCCGCCCCGTAGATCGCGACGTCCGTGGCGGCCCTGCGTTCGCCGGCCTGCGTCACGCTCGTTGCGAGTACTGACGATGAGGGCGGTACGATCTGGCCCGGTGAACGATCGCGAGTTGGTGCGCTGCACTCTCGGTGGCTCCCGATGACGGCCGTGCCACCTCCCGTTTCCCCAACGCTGACTCCGAGACATGTGTCGACGGCGCGGCTTGCGACAGGACCGGCGCTCGTGGGGGCCGTGATGTGTGCATTGTCGTTGGTGAGCTGCGTCAGCGATGACGATTCCGACGCCGACACGGTCGCCTACACGATCCCGGCGACAACAGCGACGACGGTCGAACAGTTGACGCCGATCGACGTGGCCCGCATCGTGCACTACGGCGACTCGCTGTCGTGGGAGTCCCGCGATTTCTTCGCTGATGCGATCGGAGACCGAGCCGAGGTCATCGACCGAACCCTCGGGGGCACGGCGATCTGCGACTGGCTCGACGGAACGATGTCTGCCGACATCATCGGTAACCAGCTCGGAGCCGCCGTCGTTCAATTCAGCGGCAACAACTTCACCGACTGCATGCTCGACGAAGCGGGTGAAGGGCTGACCGGCAGCGACCTGGAGGCGCGATACCGAGCCGATGCCGAGTCGGTGATCGCCTTGTTTGTCGGAAACAACATTCCGGTGGTGTTCGCGGGCTCGCCTGTCGCTGGCCCCGACAAACCGGAATCGCCGCTCAATGACATGTATCGGCAACTCGCCGAGGACCGAGACGGTGTCTTCTACGTGGATGCCGGTGCCGCCGTGCTCGACGACGGAAAGTGGACCAAGACGCTCCCGTGTCGGCCCGACGAGCCGTGCGAGGGCGGGACCGACGCAAACGGTGTCGGCGTGAACATCGTGCGGGCACCCGACGGCATCCACTTCTGTCCGACCGGCGACGACGCGATCGACGGGGTCACCGAGGAGTGCGCCGTGTACGACAGCGGCGCACACAGATTCGGCGACGCGATGGCAGCGCCCGTCGTGGACGCCCTCGACGCTGCGACTTGATCAGCTCCCGACACCTTTGATCGAGGGTGTCGGTCGGCGACCGCTCCGACGCGTTGCGCGACGACCGGGCCAGGCTGTCGTTCTTGCGTCGAACGGTTCAGTCGGATGCGCTCCGAGGCGATCAGTTGCTGTTACAGAAGTCGTACAGGCTGGCCGGGAAGTCGTCGCAGTCGTCGTTCTCGATCCAGATCCCCCCGCTCGCTTGCAAGCGCTGCGTGTAGTCGATCGGATCGTCCGGGTCGGAGTTGTCCGTCACCAATGCAACGGCGAAGCCACTGTCGCAATCGAAATTATTGAGCGTGTCGATTGGAGGCAAGGTGTCTTCGATCGCCTCGGCCGTGCAGGGCGCCGTGTCGGTGGGCGCAGCGGTGGTGGCGGGCGCCGCGGTGGTGGCGGGCGCAGCGGTGGTGGCGGTTCCGTCGCCCGACGTGTTCGAGTCGTCGTCGGACGAACACCCGATCGCAATGATCGACAACGGGATCAGCGCGGCGGCAGCTAGCAGTGAACGAGGCGACTTGGAAAAATTTGCCATTCCGTCATGGTAGAACAGCGCCCTGAATTTGTTGCGCACTTTCGTCAGTCGGCGTGTCTTGCGGTTGACGGATCGGTCACGACGACCAGGTGTGCTGGCGATGCGGAACCCCTTCCGTCAGACCACCCCACGCCGTCATCTCGACTGGCTACCAAGGTGCCTGAAACCGGAGGAACCCCCGGCCACGGCGGGTGTTGCAGTCCTGTGCCCAGGGGTTCCGTCGTCGGGGTGAGAGGATTGGAACCTCCGGCCTCCACGTCCCGAATGACGCCCGGCCATGTCGTCGCGTGACAGCTGGTGCCAGCGCATGTCGATCTCGCCGGGGATTCGCTCGACGACGCAGGCGAACACGCCCGCAGCGAGGTCTCCCTGCTGAGCATTATGCGTAGTTCCCCTCCGAGCAGTTTGCCGGTTACTGAGCGGGTCTGAACGCCTCGCGCTTGCGCGCGTTACCGAGCGGATCTGCTGCGACTTCGACTCTGTCAGAACCTCCAGCTTCCGGAAGTCTCGCGATGGCCTTCAAACCGGCCCGATGGGTTTTCGGCGTTGTCGTGCGGGCAATGAGTCGTGTGCCTAGCGCTGACTGGTCGCCGACAGCGGTCTCGGTTTTCAGAGCGTAGGCCCACCCGCCCCGCACCGTCGGCGATGACCACCAGTTCGGACTCCGAGCCGTGTTCGCATCCATGGGCGTCCTCGCCACACTGCTGCTCCTCCCCAACCGAACACTCACCGACGAAGCCCTTGACTGCGCAGAAGCGAAACACCAGCCCACCACGTCGACTACAACCATCGGACCCGCCCGATAATCACCCCGTTGCGTACGGCTGGACCCGTCACCAGGTCTTCCGGCTCGTTCTCGGGGTCTGGCGCAAACCGTCCTCGAGACCGTGGGTGCTGGCGCTGATCTGGGAGCACGGCTTCCCGGTCGCATGTGCCGGGAACGATCGGTAGCGACGTGAAGGCTGCTACGAAATCGACCGGAACAGGACGATTCCGCCGGTGACGGCGGCTGAGATGAGCAGACTTCGTGGGATCGATGGTGTGGCGGACTTGGGCACCTCTGGAAAGAGTCGCTCGGCGTCGTTGAGCTGACGCAGGGTGGCGCCCTGCGGTGCCAGCACGTCTGCTGAAGCGGGAGCGCCGAGGCGCAATCCCATTCACCGACCACACTGCCCGGCTCGCTGATCGTGGCGAGCCGGGAGTCGGCCTCGACGGATCTCGATCATGCCGCGCGCGAGGACGAACAGAGCCGGATGAGCCTCGCCCACGCGTATGGCGTGATCCCCCCGCCGTAGTGCTCGGCCGGGCCTCGATGCTCAGCCCACGTGCGCGGTCGGCTCGCTGCCCGCGACACCGGGACGACGGTCGACCTCCAGCCGCAGCACATCGGGTCGGGCGTAGTGGCCGACAACGTCGAACTGTCGCCGTCCCCGCACGGCGTCGTCGATACGCAGGGTCGCCGTCAGCGCTCCCTCCTCGCCGAGAAGCGGCCCCGCGATGATGCCTCCGCCAGGTGCCACGATCGTCGTGTTGCCAGCCGACATCGGATCGTCGTCGCCGCCGTACAGATCGTCGGCCTCCGGCAGGTCGCGAGGAACGTGGGCGCCGGTGAGATGCGCCGTCACGCCCACGACGAACAGCTGGCCCTCCTTGGCGATGTGTCGCAACGTGGGAACCCACTCGTCGCTGTTGTCCCAGGTCGGCGCCAGCAACACATCGACCCCTTCGGCGTACATCGCCGCTCGCGCCAGCGGCATGTAGTTCTCCCAGCAGATCAGCGCACCGACCCGTGTGCCATCGATGTCGACGGTGGTCAGCAGGTGATCGGTTCCGTTGCCCCACACCAGCCGCTCAGCGCCGGTCGGAATCAGCTTCCGATGGCGGCCCGCCACCTCGCCGGTCCGGTCTATGTAGACCACCGAGTTGTAGAGCGTTCCAGAAGGCGTCCACTCGGTGACCCCGAGCGCCACCCATGTCGAGCTGTCGCGGGCGGCGTCGCGGACCGGGTCGAGGTGATTCCCGTCGATGTCGACCGCGTTGTCGACGAATCGTTCGTACCAGGCTCCGTCACTCCACGGTCGATGTCGCCACAACCAGTCGGGATAACCCGGGACGAACGACTCGGGGAACACGACGAGGTCGGCCCCGCGGGCGCCGTGTTGGCGAGTGAGATCTGCCGCGTGTGTGAGTGTTGCTTCACGGTCGAGGTACGTCGGTGTCGCCTGGATCGCGGCGACGTCGAGCTGCCGCCCGCTCATCGCGTCGCTCCGATGACGACCAGCTCACATGGGCCGACGAACCCGTCGGCGGTCTCGAACTGTTCCAGCCGTTGTTCGATCTCGGCCCAGACATCGTCCTGCTCAGTGGGCTCGAGCGAGCCCAGCATCTGGTGCAATGCGCCGAATGACTCGCGCTCGAACCTGACGCACTCTGCCGCCGACGGTAGACGGACCGGCGCATCGAGCAGCTCCACGTTGACGTCGGTGAAACCGGCACCGGTGAACTCGCTCCGCACGAGCTCGGTGTCGGCCAGGCTGAACGGGCCCGGCTGCTCAGGTGCCGGCGCCGGCAGGCCGGCGCGCTCGCGAATGATCGACACCGGAATGGAGAAGAACTCGTTCGCACCGGCCGACGAGTAGCTGATCGTGGCGAAGCGACCACCGTCGCGCAGCGCCCGACGAATGCCGCGCAGCGCACGCGGCCGATCCGGGAAGTAGATCAGTCCGACACGCGAGATCGCCGCATCGAAGCTCCCCGGCGACAGTTCGTCGATCGCCTCCCCGTCGAGCTCGCGCGTGTACACGTTCGTCACTCCCGCAGCGCTGGCCGCCTGTGCGGCATGGTCGAGGATCGCTGGGGAGAGATCCGTCGCCAGCACGCTGCCGGTGGGACCGACGCGACGTGCTGCAGCGATCGACTGGCCGCCTGCGCCGGCGGCGACGTCGAGCACGTCGTCACCGGCCGAGACCGCTGCCAACTCCAGCATCCGGTCGGTAGCGGCGCCGAGCCACTCCTCGAGCAGCGGCGCCCAGGCGTGCCATCCCGCCGCGTAGTCCTGCCACTGCTGGCGGGTCGTCTGCTTGTAGGTCGTCGGGTTGAAGCCCATTACATTCTCCTCTGTCCGTCCGGCGCTGGTCGGCCGGTCACCCTGAAGGCGCCAGAAATCCACAGAATCCGCCAGATCGCGTCTGGCGATGTGCCAAGCGGCGATTCAGGGGTGGGAAAGAACTACACGTCAGCAACGTAAAGGGGAGCGAGCGTGCCGAGCCTGGTTGGGCGAGACGTCGAGATCGGGCAGCTGTGTGAGCTCCTCGACCCGTCGGGCGGCGGCATCGTGTATGTCAGCGGCTCGGCCGGGATGGGCAAGACGTCGTTGATCGAGGCGGCGGTGCAGAGGTGCGCGGGTGGCCGCGTGCGGGCGTGGGGAACCTGCTGGCACGGCGACGGGGCCCCAGCGTTCTGGCCGTGGATTCGTGCGCTGGACGACTTGGTGGAAGCGCTCGGGACCGATCGGGCCCGAGCGATCGCACCGCGCGATCAGGCGCTGCTCGCCGCGCTTGTGCCGGCGATGGGCGACGACGCCGTGGAGGTGGGGCAGGACGAGCGGGTGTTGTTGTTCGATGCGGTGCGACGGTTCCTCGAGTACGCAGCGCGCGAGCGCCCGGTGGTGCTGGTGCTCGACGATCTGCAGTGGGCGGACCCTTCTTCGGTCGATCTGCTCGACTACGTGTCGTCGTCGCCGATCAGCAGCGACCTTGCCATCGTCGCGGCGTACCGCCACGACGAGGCGGAGCTGCCCGTCGGCCTGGCCGAAACGGCGCGCCGTGGCCGGCACGTGCACCTGGAGGGACTCGCAACCGAGAGTGTTGTCGAGCTCCTCGCGGAGCGGTTCGGTGAGGAAGAAGCGGCGTTGTGGGCTCCCGATGTACGCCGGCGTACCGGGGGCCACCCGTTCTTCGTCCAGGAGCTGGCATCTGTCGGACGAATCGACGACGGATCGGTTCCCGACGATGTCGGTCGCATGGTGATGGCCCGCATTGAGCAGCTCGACGAGGCGGCGCGCGAGATTCTCGTCTTGGCGGCGGTGTTGGGTAACCGTTTGCTGCTGGATGTGTTGTCGAGCGCGACCGGCCGAGGCGTCGAGAGCGTGACGTCGACTCTCGCCCCGGCGATACGCAGCGGAGTAGTGGAGGAACGATCGGCGGGGAGCTTGTGGTTCTCACACGACCTGTTCCGCGAGACCATTTACGCTTCGACCGAGCCCGCTCGGCGCGTCGCCATGCACGGCGACATCGCCGCTGCGCTCGAGGACCGATTCGATGCCGGTGCCGAGGTGGCCCCGGGGGATCTCGCGGGACATACCGCAGCTGCGGTCGGACACGTCGGTCTCGAGCGGGCCATCCTGTGGGCCCGTCGTGCGGCGGCGGTTGAACGGAGCAAGTCGGCGTTCCTCGAGGCAGCTGCCCACGTCGAGCGGTTGCGTGTGGCCGCGCTCGAGGCGGGCGTGCCCGTGCCGCCGGACCTGTTGGTGGAGTTGTTGATCGAGGAGGCCGACAGCCTGGCGCGCTCTGGGCATCCCGATCGGGCCCGCGATCGACTCGATCTGGCGTGGCGCCGAGCACCGGATGATCACGTTCGAGCGCAGGTAGCGCTCGCCGTGCAACGTCTCGGGTCCAAGTTTTCCGCGCCCCGCGTCGAGGTGATCGAACAACTCGAGAGTTCCCTCGCAGCCGTGCGCGGTACCGGCGACGATGCGCTCGAAGCGCGCCTCACGGCGACGTTGGCGCGCGAACTGTGGCACTCGGTGGCGAGCGACCGGGGTCGCGCCCGGCCGCTGAGCGAACGTGCGCTGTCGCTCGGACGGTCGGCCGACGACGAGACCCTCGTGGAGTGCCTCCTGGCGCGCCACGACACGCTGTGGGAACCGGGAACCGGTGCTGAGCGCGCTGTGCTCGGCCGGGAGATCGCCGAGGTCGGCTTGCGACTCCAGGATCGCGATCGGATTGCCGAAGGCTTGCTGCTCGAGTCCAATGCGTTGCTCGAGTGTGGCTCGGGCGGTTTTCGGCCCGTCCTCGATCGTTGGATCGGGTTGCTGACCGACCGCGACGAGCCACGTGACCGTTACATGGTGTTGACGCGTCGGGCCGCGCTGGCGCTGATCGATGGCGATGCCGACGGGGGCGCCCGCCTGGTCGATGAGGCGGCTGACTTGGGCCACGAGATCGGCGAACCCGATACGGGCAACGTGTTGATGTCGCAGCGCGTGGCACTGGCCCACGTGGTTGACGAGCGCAACAGCTACATCGAGCTTGCCGACGCTGCGGTCGAGTGGTGGACCGGCGCGCCGCTGCTGGCGCACGCGGTCGCCGCTGGCGCACTTGCGGTAGCCGGCGAACTCGATACGGCGGCGATGCACGTCTCCGCGGTGGTCGACGCTGGTGGCGCCGCCGGGGAAGAGTCGTACCTGCAGTCGGTGCTCGTCGGCCATCTCGCTGAGGCCGCGACGGCGCTCGGCGACGCCGAACTCTGTCGATCGCTGCTGCAACATGTCGAACCGCTCGTTGATTCGTGCGGCGTCAACGGTGCCGTCGTCGCCTTCGCCGGCCCGTTCTCGTACACCGCTGCGCTCCTCGCCGGGGCGCTCGGCGACGCCGATCGAGCCAACGATCTTGCCCATCGAGCGGTTGCGACCAGCCGGCGTCTGGGCGCATCGTGCTGGGTGCAGAGATCTGCAGCGCTGTTGGACGAGGCGAGGGCCGACGACAGCGACCGCGACGATCGGCCGTCCGCCACCCTGGTCAGAGGTCAGTCGTTCTGGACGCTCGAGTGGGACGGATCCGCCATCACCTTGCCCGACCGCAAAGGGGTCGGCGACCTGGCCACGTTGCTCCAGCGTCCGCACCGGGAGGTCGCCGCGCTCGAGCTCGCGGGCAGTCGCCTGGCGTTGCGCGGTGCCACCGATGACGTCGTGGACGAAGCGGCGCTGCGGGCCTACCGCGATCGACTGAACGACATCGATGAGGAACGAGACGCAGCCGCATTGAATGGCGACCTGGGGCGGGCTGGCCGCCTCGATGAGGAGCGTGACGCCGTCCTCGCCGAGTTGCGTCGCGTGACCGGAATCGGCAATACAGCACGCAGCGTTGACGACGACGCCGAGCGGGCACGCAAAGCCGTTTCGGCCCGGATTCGAGATGCTCTCCGTCACATCGGCCAGGGAAACTCATTCCTGGGAGCGCACCTCGACCGATCGATTCGTACTGGACTGCGGTGCGCCTACGAACCGGCTCCGGACGAGGAGATCACCTGGGTGGTCAGCGACGAGCGGTGACCGAGACGGGCAACCCGCACAGGTGTGTCGGTCGTTGCCGGGAGACGAGGCTGCCACGGACAGGGGAGGCGGCGCACGCGCATGCCGATCCGGTGGGAGACTGGCCACCGTCGTCTTGGCACGAACACATGAGAGATCAATGTCACACGAACACGTGGTGTCGTCGTTGAGACACACCGACTGACCGTCGCGGAACTCGGGCGACTCCAACCACCAGTTGTTGAGGTGCACGCTCCAGTACCGACACGGCGGCGGGGTGGTCATCGCCTCGTGTCCGAGCGATCTCAGCTCATCGCAGAATTGATCCCACGCGGTGTGCAGGCCATCGAGATCGGTGTCGCCACCAGCGGACATGGCAGCGAACGTACCGACCGGCCGAACTCTGCGTCGATGCGCAGTCTGAGTGGGGAACCGGTTGGACGGCGATCAGCTCGGCGAGTACACCGCAGCGAGTCCACCGCGGCGCCACACTCGCCAGGCGCCGGTCGACCATAGCGCCCAGGCGACGAGCACAGGTTGGAAGAACAGCCGAGTGAGCCGCTTGCGATCGTCGTCGAGACCGAACGCGTCGGTGCCCTCGACCCACTGCGCAACGTTGCCGGGGAAAATCACCACGAAGAACGCTGCAACCGTCCAGCCGACGAGTGCCCGTCGACCGCTGACGAATAGCAATGCCGTGCCGAGCATGATCTCGATCAGCCCGGAGAGCACGACGACGAGGTCGGCGTCGACCGGGAACCACTCCGGGACCTGTGCCTGGAACTCCTCGCGTTGAAACGTGAGATGGCCGATGCCCGCAAACACCAGGCTGCCACCGAGGAGCCATCGGGCCACGGACCGGCCGGTGTCCGCAACAGCGCCGCGGCGTGTCCGCATGTCGCCTCCCATCGAGTCGTTCATGACCCCATCGATGTCATGGATCGAACGGCGGCCGCTTGCGCAGTGCCATGGTGACCGTGGGACCGTGTGGATGGTTCGTTTCTTCGATTCGCTCGATCACGAGTCCGAGCGAGGCGATGATCGTCAGGAGACTGTCGCGCTCGATCCAAGCAGCCTTCGGGCGGGTGCCGCCGCAGAAGCCGGACCAGTCCAGCGACGATTCGTAGCGGTACGGGTGTAGTCGGTACGGCGTGCCGTTGAGGTCTTTGTCGATCGGAGCGTCGAACCGATCGGCCAACTGTGGTGCGTTCCGCTCGTCGGCATGCACGTGCGTCCACAACACGATGCGATCGGCGATGCGCGTCAAGTCGGCGAGCACCGGAACCGGATCGTCGAGGTGATAGAGCACGCCGATGGCGACGGCGAGATCGAACCGGTCGTCGGTCGTAGCGAGATACGGGCGGAAGTCGCCGAGCTGGAACTCCACCCCATCGAGTCCGATCAGCTCCTTGGTGATCAGGCAGCGGAGGTACGCACTGGTGTTGGCCTCGATCGCAGTGACGTGAGCGGCGCCGAGGTCGTTGCGCAGCGTCGCCGTGTGTGCGCCCTCGAGCGGGCCGAGCTCGAGCACCCGTTGGCCGTCGACGCCGCCGACCGATTGGACGTAGTCGATCACGCGCGAGTCGCCGAACAGGTCGACATCACCGGTCGGTGCATCGATCGGGAGCTTCGTGCTCCATTGGCCGGCGAACAGATCGACCGCATTCGCCGGCGACGGCGCCGTCTCGATGTAGCGATCGTTCACGGCATCGACTGGCGCCGTCGCGCTGCGTTGGTCGACGTCGGCCGCAGCCAGGCGCCGACCCACGCGAGCCGCCCAATCGCGAGCCCTGTCCGTCGGAGTGCGCACCAACGTCGAGAGTATCGTTGGTGGCGACGCCAGCGACAATGACTCGGTGGTCGCCGGCCAACAATCACCTTCGACACAGATCGCGTTCAGGAATCGGTCGTCACGACGGGCGCAGAGGCGGTTCTCTTCGCTGAAACGTGCGAATTTCGCACGGAATCCCCGGTATTTCGGCTGGTGGTCGGGTCAGGTCGCCGGATCAGGTCGTGCCCCGCAGCGTTGGGGCGACAAGCGTGGTGGCAACGGTCCATCCCTACATGGCATATATCTTAATATCAAGATAGTGAATATCAAGATGTAAGTCGGAGCGGTCCTCGATCGGTTCTACGGTGGCGGCGATGAACTATGAGTTCGACCGCTTCTTGCGGTTCGCGGAGCTCTCGCAGTGGATCGACGACATCGCCGATGCGTCTCCCCATCTGGTCACCGTCGAGACGTATGGCACGTCGTACGAGGGGCGTCCACTCCGGCTGTTGGCGATCACCGACACCACGACCGGTTCGGCCGAGACGAAGCCGGCGCACTGGGTCGACGCAAGCATCCACGCCGTCGAACTCACCGCGACGGTTGCGGCGTGCCGCCTGGTGTCGTGGCTCGTCGAAGGGCACGCCGCCGGGGATGAGCGCATCGCGGCCGCGCTAGCGACCCGCACCTTCTATGTGGTGCCGCGGGTCAACCCCGACGGAGCCGAATGGGCGCTCGCCGACCGCCCGCGGTTCCGGCGATCGTCGACTCGACCATGGCCACGCGACGACCGCCGTTGGCCGGGGTTGTACGCCGAGGACATCGACGGTGACGGACGGATCCTCGAGATGCGTATCGCCGACGAACACGGGTCGTGGATGCCGCATCCAGACGACGCACGAGTGCTCGTGCCGGTGCCGCTCGACGGCGCGCCACCCGGCGTGCCGACCTACCGGGTGTACAGCGAGGGGCTCATCGAGGACTTCGACGGGTTTACCGTCCCACGACCTCGCCCACCGGAGGGGCTCGACCTCAACCGCAACTTCCCGGCCGGTTGGGGTCGAACGGTTCCCGGATCCGGCGACCACCCGCTGAGCGAACCTGAGATCGACGCGCTCGTGCGGGCGATCGCCGCCCGACCGAATATCTGCGGCTACAACGCATTCCATACGGCCGGTGGGTTCCTGCTCCGACCCAGCTCGACGCGGCCGGACTCACAGCTGCCACCGGACGACATCTGGGTCTGGAAGCAGCTCGCTGAACGAGGCACCGAGCTCACCGGCTATCCGGCGTACTCGGTGTTCGAAGACCTGACCTGGGATCATGACGAGACGCAGTCGGGCGCGGCCGACGACTGGGTCTATGAGCATCTCGGCGTCTACAGCTGGACCACCGAGTTCTGGGATCTCGTGCACGCTGCGACCGGGGAGCGGATCGGCACCAACTTCTGGTTCGTCGGTCCAACCGACGAACAGGTGGTGGCGGCCCTCCGGTGGGTCGATTCGCAACCAGCCCCGGCCGATCCGCGGGATGCGAGCTTCGTCGACTGGTATCCGTTCGACCATCCCCAGCTCGGTCCGGTGGAGCTCGGCGGATGGAACGATCTCCGGTCGTGGGTCAATCCGCCGCCGCATCGTCTGCGAGCCGAGGTCGAGGGACACGCCGAATTCGCCTTGGCCCAGGCGCTCGCTGCGCCGTGCCTGGAGTTGGCCCATGTGCGCGTCGAACGTCTCGGCGCAAGCCGCACCGCCGACGATGGGGCCGCCGCCGACGTGTGGCGCATCGTCGTCGGGGTGTTGAACAGCGGATGGCTCCCCACCGAGGTGACTGCGCTGGCTCGCCGCGACACGATCGTGTTGCCGGTCGAGGTCGAGCTGGTCGGGGTCGAGGCGGCTGCGGTGCTGGACGGGCCGGCGCGCCGGGAGCTCGGTCAGCTTGCCGGCGCGGTCTCTGCCCGCTTCGAGCAGGGTGGCGGCGGCTCCCCGGAGCGAGCGCTCGCAACCTTCACGGTGCGCGCCGCCGCCGGCACGGAGGTCACCATCGAGGCCCGCCATCAACGAGCCGGTCGTCGCGCCACCACCATCAGGCTGTCGCCGTGACGCAGCTCCGCCACCACCGCAACCGGCGGCGCTTCGAGGCTCTACGGTGCGCTCATGGCACGTGACGTCGTCGACGAGATCGTCGCGGAGTGGGAGGCGATGCGCCCCGACCTCGATGCCGAGCCGATCGGCATGGTCGGTCGAATCTCGCGGCTCTCGCGCCTGATCGATCGACGGCTCGGCGAGAACTTTGCTCGCTTCGACATCGAAGACTGGATGTACGACGTGCTGGCCACGCTGTACCGGGGCGGTCCGCCACATGCCGCGACACCAGGTGAGTTGGTTCAACGGACGATGGTCACCACCGGCGCCATCACCAACCGCGTCGATCGCCTCGTCGGTCTCGGTCTGGTCAAGCGATGTCCCAGCGAGTCCGATCGACGCAGCAACGTCGTGTCGCTGACCCCGGAGGGGATCGCCAAGGTCGAACAGGTCGCCCCCGTGCACCTCGCCGTCGAGCGCGAGCTTTCGTCCGCGCTCTCACCGAGCGCGCAACGTGCGCTGGCGGGATCGCTCCGGCGACTGCTCGTCGATCTCGGTGACACCGCCACCGACCCGTGAACGCGTCGACCCAGGTACCTCCACACAAAGGGATCTGGCGTTCCGATGGCGTGGTACCGTCGGCGGCCCTTGAAGTCGATACTCGCTGCCCTTTCTGTCGTCGCCCTCGTCGCCGTTGGTTGCTCCGACGACGATGATGGTGGTTCCGACGACGCCGTGCCCGCCGACGCCTGCGAGACCGCGGTCGACCAGGGCGGCAACGCCGACGCGCTCGTCGACGAGAACACCAGTCTCGATGCGGGAATCGAAGTCTGTGACAGCTACGACGCGCTCTCTGCGGCCACCGAGAAGTTCCCCAACGCGCTGGGCAGCCAGGATCTCGCGACCGTTGTCGCCGAACGTTGTGCGGCCGGCATCAGCGGGCCGGCGTGCGACGGAATCCCCGGCTGATTCGTCGCTGACGATGCCGTTGCGCAGCGCCGGCTTACTGCTGTACCGGTATCGCGAGGCGGCGATCGAGCTGCTCATCGCCCACCCTGGTGGCCCCTATTGGCGCAACAAGGACGAGGGGGCGTGGTCGATTCCCAAAGGTGAGTACGCCGGCGACGAGGACCCCCTCGCCGCTGCGCAGCGGGAGTTCGCCGAGGAACTCGGACATCCGGCACCGCCAGGTCCGTACGTTGAACTCGACGCGGTGCGCCAGAAGAGCGGCAAGGTGGTGGTCGCGTGGGCGGTGGAGGCCGATCTCGATGTGACGACGATCGCGAGCAACACCTTCGAGATCGAGTGGCCACCCCGAAGTGGTCGCACACAGGAGTTTCCCGAGGTCGACCGCGCCGAGTGGTGTGCGCCGTCGCTCGCCCGTCATCGACTGGTCAGTGCACAATCCGAGTTCGTCGATCGCCTCCTCGCAGCGATCGAACCGCACCGGTGACCGTCGGGTCCGGCCGACTAGCGTCAGCGTCATGACTCGTGGCCGTCGCCTCCCGTTCGCCCTTGCCCCGCTCGTCGCCGTCGCGCTGTTCGCCGGTTGCTCCGACGGCGAGACCTCGGACCCGGAGAACGGTTGCGAGGCGTCGATGCAGGAAGCTGCCGGCATCGACAACAACGAGCAGGCGATCACCGACATCGATCCCGCGATCGCCAACTGCCCCGACGTCGCCTCGTTCGTCGACGCGTCGAACAAGTATCCCGAGGCGCTCAACGGCCAGGATCCGAACACGGTCATCAGCGACCGTTGCAACGACTCCGCAGAAGGCGCCATCTGCGACGAGATCGCCCCCTAACCGAAAAACCGGGGATCCCGTGCGCTTTTCGCACGTCTCCGCGAACAGAAACGTCGTCGGGCGAGTCTGATGACGAACGGTCCGTCCGACGGGCATGCCGGTTACTGTCCGGTCGTGGATCTCGCTGAGCTGCAGGCTGCCATCGAACGCAATTTCGGCGAGCGCGACAGGGAACGCGGCGTAGCGGCATCGGTTGCGTGGCTCGCTGAGGAAGTCGGCGAGTTGGCCCAGGCGATTCGCAAGGGAACCTACGAGCAGCAGGTGCACGAGTTCGGCGATGTCGTCGCGTGGGTGGCGACCCTGGCGAATCACCAAGGGGTCGACCTCAACGAGGCACTGGCGCGCTACGTCGACGACGCCTGAGCAGCGAGGTGTCGGCGCGCCCCCAGCGAACGCCCGCTACTGCGCTGCGACGAGCTCGGCGATCTGGATCGCGTTGAGTGCTGCGCCCTTGCGCAGGTTGTCGTTGCTGATGAACAGCGCAAGGCCGCGTCCGTCTGCCACACCCTCGTCGGCCCGGATCCGCCCGACGTAGCTCGGGTCTTGCCCGGCCGCCTCGAGCGGCGTTGGGATGTCGCTGAGCACGACTCCAGGAGCCTCGGAGAGCACCTTGGTCGCTCGCTCGACGTCGATCGGTTGGCTGAACTCGACGTTCAACGACAACGAATGACCGGTGTACACCGGCACACGCACGCACAGCACCGACACCGGCACATCAGGGATGTCGAGGATTTTGCGGCTCTCGTTGCGCAGCTTCTGTTCCTCGTCGGTCTCACCTGAGCCGTCGTCGACGAGCGCTCCAGCGAACGGCAGCACGTTGTAGGCGATCGGCCGGACGAACTTGTCAGGGGCTGGAAACTCGATGGCCGTGCCGTCGTGGGTCAGCTCGGCGGCGCGATCGACCGTGTCGCGGATCTGCCTGTCGAGTTCGTCGACACCGGCGAGCCCGGCACCGGACACCGCTTGGTAGGTCGACGCCACGAGGCGCACGATGCCCGCCTCGTCGTGCAACGCCTTGAGCGGCGCCATGGCGGCCATCGTCGTGCAGTTGGGGTTGGCGATGATGCCCTTCGGCGGATCGGTGGCGAGATGACCATTGACCTCGCTGACCACGAGTGGCACGTCGGGATCCATGCGCCACGCCGACGAGTTGTCGATCACCGTCGCGCCGGCGGCGGCGTACCGCTCGGCTTGCGCCCGAGACGAGGTCTTGCCGGCTGAGAACAACGCGATGTCGAGCCCCGCTGGATCGGCGGTCTCGGCGTTTTCGATCGTGATGTCGGTGCCGCGCCACGGCAGCGTGCCGCCCGCAGAACGTGCCGACGCGAAGTACCGCATGTCGGCCACGGGGAAGTTGCGCTCGTCGAGCAGGCGGCGCATGACGCTTCCGACTTGACCGGTCGCGCCGATGACACCGACGCGCAATCCGTCACCCATGATGCACCTCTTCTCGGCAGCTGATCACGGATAAAACGCTAACGGCACCGAGCCCGCAGGCGGTCGCCGGTTTCGCGTCACGCCGGATTGCGCAGGGTCGCGCTGGGTCGGTCGATGTCGGCTCTGGCATGATTCCCCGGTGCGCAGGCGCCCACAACTCGTCCCCTGGAAGGCCGCGGGGCGCGTCAGCGAGCAGCAAGCGAGCGGCGACGACGTCGTGCGCACCACCGGCTGGGTATTCAACAACGAGACCGGCAACGCCGGCTCGCTCGAAGAGTTCGTGGCCACCGGAGATGCCGAGGTACCGGCGTACCTCACGGTGTTCGGCCTTCGGACACCCGAAACCGAGAACCAAACGCTGGTCGAAATCGGTTGCGGTATCGGCCGCATGACGAGTGCGTTCACACGAGAGTTCGGCGTCGTCGTTGCCTGCGACCTCGACGCCGGGTTCCTCGAGCGCTGTCACGAGACGGTTGCCCGGTTCGGCAAGGTTGACCGGCTGCGGACCAGTCGCGTGGCCGACGGCCACACGCTCGATCTCGCACCGAACTCCGCCGACGTGGCCTTCAGCTACATCACGCTGCAGCACTGTGATCCCGACGATGCGCTCGACCTCACGGCTGAAGCGGTGCGCATCACCCGGCCAGGGGGAAAGATCGCCCTCAACTACCGATCACGGGGTGCCGCCGACATCGTGGTGCTGCCGCTTGGGGCGCTGATGCGTGGAGCGTTCCGGATTCCGAGTTTCGGCCCGTGGCTGGCGCGGCAACGATGGGCGGCACGACTTGGTTGGCAAGCGAATCGACTGGCACCCGACGAGGTCATCGGCCCTTTGTCGCCGCTGCTCGACGACCTGCAGGTGTGGCGCAACCCGAAGAGCAACGTCACCGCATACGGCGCAGAGTCCAAGCTCTTCGACGGGATCAACCCCCGTCACTACTGGATCGTCGCCACCGTCCGCTGACGTTGCGCGCAGCGGTCCGCCGGTCGAGTCAGGTGCGCTCGGGGAGCGGGGCGCTGTACTCGTCGGCGGAGTCGAGGCCGAACGCAGTGTGTAGCGAGCGGGCGGCGAGCTCCATGTTGCCCGCAGAGGTGACCACCGAAACGCGGATGGTCGACGTGGAGATCATCTCGATGTTGACGCCTTCGTCGGCGAGGATGCGAAACATCTTGGCGGCGATGCCCGGCGACGACTTCATCCCCGCCCCGACGAGCGACACCTTGGCGATGTCGTTGTCGTGGGTGACACCGGTCGCACCGATCTCGTCGGCGACTCGGCGAACGATCGCTTCGGCCTCGGCCATGTCGGCCATCGGCATCGTGAAGCTGATGTCCGTCGTTCCCTCCGTCGAGGTGTTCTGCACGATCATGTCGACGTTCACATTGGCGTCGGCAAGTGGTTCGAACAGCGCCGCCGACACGCCGGGCCGGTCGGGTACGCCGAACACGGTGACCTTGGCCTCGGTCATGTCGGTGACCACACCAGAGATGATCGGGTCTTCCATCGAAGCCTCCTCGTTGCTGACCCACGTTCCGGGCTCCCACGTGAATGCGGAGCGGACGTGGAGGGGTACATCGTGGTTGCGGGCGAACTCGACCGAGCGCAGCGCGAGCACCTTCGACCCGGCGCCTGCCATCTCGAGCATCTCATCGAAGTTGATGCGATGGAGTTTGCGCGCCCTCGGGACGATGCGCGGGTCGGCGCTGAACACGCCCCACGGCTCGTAGATCGTCTTCGGCCCTCCGGCGATGATCAGCGGGCGGTTGACCGGATCGATCCGGCACGCGTCGCGGATCAGCGCTTCGCATTGGGATGAGTGGAG
>JABSQH010000023.1 GCA_013213745.1 Ilumatobacteraceae bacterium
TCGATCTGGTCCTTGTGTCATCGGCCACAACTGCCGATAACCACTTGCACCTTCCCCAATCTACTGGTCAACTTGTCCACTAATGAACACAACGTCCACTTTCCCCCCGCTGGACGAGCCGCCCGTCGCCGACTCGGTCCCCTCCGTCCCGCCGGCGTCACCATCGATGTGGGCGCGCCTGGGTGCGTTCGCGTTCCGCCGCCGTCGCCGTGTCGCGGCTGCCTGGGTGATGATCCTCGTCGTCGTTCTGGGGCTGTCTGGAACGTTCGGCGGGTCGAGCGACAACTCGTTCTCGATCCCGGACTCGGAGTCGAAGAGCGGGTTCGACACCCTCGACACTTACTTTGGCGGTTTCGGCAGTGGGACGTCGGGCACGATCGTGTTCCAAGCCGACCAGGGCATCGACGACGCCGAGGTGTCGGCGGCGATGACCGAGCTGTTCGAAGAGGTCGACGCCATCGACGGCGTGACCGTCGTGAGCCCGTACTCACCGCAGGGAGCGGCGCTGGGCCTGACGGCCACCGACGGTCCGCTCGCCGGTCAGGTGGCCTACGCCCAAGTCGACCTCGCCGATGACGTCGACGAGGTCGAGGCGACCGAGATCGGCGCTGAGATCCTCGAGCTCCGGCCCACTGACATCGAGGGCCTGACCGTCGAGGTGGGCGGACAAGCGCTCGGCGAATTCGAAACCCCAGACTCGGAACTGATCGGTCTGGCCTTCGCCATCGTCATCCTCATCGTTGCCTTCGGCTCGGTGCTGGCGATGGGGTTGCCGATCGGCGTGGCGCTGTTCGGTGTCGGTATCGGCGCGGCGCTCATCACGTTGCTGGCCAACGTGATGACCGTGCCCGACTTCGCCATCACGCTGGGAGCGATGATCGGTATCGGCGTCGGCATCGACTACGCGTTGTTCATCGTCACCCGATATCGAGAGGGGCTGCGTGCTGGTCTCGAGCCGGAGCAGGCAACGATCTCGGCGATCGACACCGCCGGGCGCGCCGTCGTGTTCGCTGGCTTCACCGTGGTGATCTCGCTGCTCGGCATGTTCATCATGGGCCTGTCGTTCATCAACGGGTTGGCCACCGGTGCGGCGGTCACGGTGCTCGTCACCATGATCGCCTCGGTCACGCTGTTGCCTGCGCTGCTCGGCTTTGCACAGCGCCGTGTCGAAGTCACTCGTGTGCGCGGGTTGATCGCCGCAGGTCTCGTGTCGTTGTCGCTGCTCGGGCTGGGCCTCGGTATCGATCCGCTGCTCGTCGGTGCACCGCTCGCGGCGGTCGTGCTGCTGGTTTCGCTGGCCATCGCTCCGCTGCGTCGCGAGTTGCCACCGCGTCGAGAAAAGCCCCTGCGTGAGACATTGTCGTATCGCTGGAGCCGCTTCGTGCAGGCCCGTCCCTGGTCGATCGCCTTGGCCACGACGGCGTTCCTTCTGGTGTTGACGATTCCGCTGTTCGGTCTGCGGCTCGGTTTCAGCGACGAGAGCAACTACGCCGAAGACACCACGACACGGGCCGCCTACGACCTCACCACCGAGGCCTTCGGTGCCGGCACGAACGGTCCGTTGCTTCTCACCGCAGAGCTGAACTCTCCTGACGATCTCGACACCCTCGTCGGTGTGGCCGCCGCGGTCGAAGCGACCGAGGGCGTCGCCAGCGTCGTCGGTCCGATTCCCAACGACCCGGCAAACCCCGAAGCCGCGATCATCCAGGTCACTCCGGTGACCGGCCCGCAAGACGAAGCCACATCCGAGCTGGTCGAGCAGCTGCGTGGCGAGCTGCTCGTCGAGACCGCCGACGGCACACCGGTGGTCGTCAACGTGACCGGCACGGTCGCCGCCAACATCGACTTCAGCGACTACCTGGCCGATCGCATCCCGATCTTCTTCGCGGCCGTCCTCACCCTGTCATTCGTGCTGCTGATGATGGTGTTCCGCTCGTTGCTCGTGCCGCTCAAAGCGGTGATCATGAACATGCTGTCGATCGGCGGTGCCTACGGCATCGTCGTTGCGGTGTTCCAATGGGGCTGGGGCGTGGAACTGTTCGGAACGTCGGCTGGCCCGATCGAGCCGTTCTTGCCGATGATGATGTTCGCCATCGTGTTCGGCCTCTCGATGGACTACGAGGTGTTCTTGCTGTCGCGGGTGAAAGAGGAGTTCGACCGTACCGGTGATGCGATCAACTCGGTCGCCGACGGCCTGGCCGCAACAGCTCGCGTGATCACCGCCGCGGCGGCGATCATGGTCGTGGTCTTCGGCTCGTTCGTGCTCGAAGACAATCGCATCATCAAGATGTTCGGACTCGGGTTGGCGACGGCGGTGTTCCTCGACGCCACGCTCGTGCGCATGTTGCTCGTCCCGGCGACGATGCAGTTGCTCGGTGCCCGCAACTGGTGGTTGCCCGGTTGGCTCGACCGCCTCCTGCCCACGCTCAACGTCGAGGGCGGCGCGCACACATCGGTGATCGAACAAGCCGACGAGGATCCCGATGACTCAGACGGGACCGCCGACAAGGCCGACGACCGCGACCCGGTCCCGGTGTAGCGCCCGCTCCGCACAGATGTTGCCGCTCTGGGAACAGGCGCCGAACGAATCGAGACGTTGCACCTGGTACCAGACGGGCGCGGTCACCCACCTCTCGCGCGTCGGGCCATGCGGTGGGTTCGCCGCGATCTGAAGATCCTGATCCCGGCAGGCGTCGTGCTGGCGGGAATCGGCATCTACCTGTTCTTTTTCGTCTTCGCCTTCCATCTGCTGTTCATCGACGACAAGGTCGACGAGGCCGGTCCAGTATTCGACTCGGGAGCCGATGCGTCTGCGCAGGGTGTTGCGTCGGCTAGCCCCGATGAGGATGTCGTGATCGAGCAGACTCCGGGCGACGACGATGCAGCCGCTGACGGTGCCGCGACCGACGGTGACGAGGCGGTGGTCGGCACCGACGAGAACAAAGTCGACAAGTCCGGCCCCGGCGGTGAGGTGCAGGCGTCGCTCGATGCTGTGGCTGAAGCAGAGACCGCAGTAGATGAACCGATCGACGCGGCCCCGGCGACCACAGAAGCACCGGTTGCGACCGCACCGGCCGAGCCGCAGATCGTCACGCTGGTCGAGGGCAGCTTCATCCCCCGTGGCCGGTATTCGGGCGAAGGGCGGGCGTTCGTCCTCAACGACGGCAGCGCGCAGCGTTTCCTGCGTTTCGAGGACTTCGCCACCGATAACGGGCCGGACCTCGACGTGTACCTCGTGAACTCCGACGCCAACGCCGACGAGGGCACCTTCGATGACGACTTCATCGACCTCGGTGACCTCCAGGGCAACATCGGCAACCAGAACTACGAGATCCCGCCCGTGGTCGATCTCGCCGTGTACGACACCGTCGTGGTCTGGTGCGTGCGTTTCGGATCGGCGTTCACCGCCGCCGATCTGTTGCCCGTCTGATCCACCTGCCGCACTGCGCCTCAGCCTGCTGAGCGGAGGGTGAGAAGCGGGTGAGAGCGGACGTTCGCGTGGAATCACCGGCGACCCCGCGTCGTTGAATCAGACACGATGTTCAAGAACACCCTGAAGACCACTGCCCTCCTCGGCGGCCTCGGCGGCCTGATCGTGGTCGTCGCCGGCGTACTCGGCGGCGGAAGCTCGACCGCCCTGCTCATCGGACTGCTGTTCGCCCTCGTGATGGTCGGCGGCAGCTACTGGTTCAGCGACCGACTTGCGCTCAAGGCAGCCCGCGCCCGCGTCGTGACCGAATCCGACGCGGCCGAGTTCTACGGGATCGTCCGCTCGCTCGCCCAGCGAGCCGACATGCCGATGCCCACCGTGGCGATCTCGCCCGAGTCCCAGCCCAACGCGTTCGCCACCGGTCGCAATCCGAACCATGCGGTCGTGTGCGCCACCCAGGGCCTGCTCCAGTCGTTGCCTCGCGACGAGGTCGAAGCGGTGATGGCCCACGAGCTGATGCACGTGCGTCACCGCGACATCTTGATCGGATCAGTGGCGGCGGCGATCGCGACGGCGATCTCGTTCATCGCCAACATCGCCATGTGGGCCTCGTTGTTCGGTGGCGGCCGCAGCGACGAGGACCGCAACCCGATCGCACTGTTGGCGGTGGCGCTCCTTGCGCCGATCGCCGCATCGTTGATGCAGATGGCGGTCAGCCGGTCGCGTGAGTTCGAAGCCGACCGCGGTGCGGCTGAGCTGCTCGGCAGCGGTCGTTCGATGGCCAACGCATTGCGCCGGATCGAGTCGCTGGCCATGCGTACTCCGATGGAAGTGGCGCCGGCGCAGGCCTACGCCTACATCCACAACCCGCTCGCCGAGTTCGAGGGTGGTCGCCGCCGCGGCGGCGGCCCGAACCTGGCCCGCTTGTTCTCGACGCACCCGCCGACTGCGGATCGCATCGAGGCGCTCGAGCGCTACGACCAGAAGCGGTTGATCGGCGCCTGATCGAAGCAACGGCGCGCCGTCAGCGCGGAGTGGTCGCAAAGCTCGGGCCGCGATCGACATGCTCGTCGCGAATCGCGGCGAGCGGATCGCGGACGTCGTCGATGTAGCCGAGCGCGTAGGCGCCGAGTTGATACCCCATCAGTCGGAGCAGGTCGTCGGGGAGTTCGGCGGCGACCTCGGGCGGCACCGAGAGGTATTGGTTCTCCTCCTGCCGGAGCCACGACACGTTGTAGGTGATGTTCAACCCGCAGCGAGTCTCTGCGGTCTGGTTGGCGCCACCGCCGTGGTACACCTTGCCGGTGTACACCAGGCATGACCCGCGAGTCATCTCGGCGGGCACGGTGTCGTCCACCGTGTACTCGAAGCTGTTCGGCAGGTCCTGACTCCCGAGCATCACACGGGTCGCACCGTTGGCCTCGGAGAAGTCGGTCATCGCCCAGATGGTGTTGCACTGCACGTGATAGTCGGCCGGGAACTCGTAGAAGTCGAACGCCCATTGGTCGCGGTGGATCGCCTGACCCGGGGAGTTCGGCCCGATTGAGATCATCTGGGTGAGGTGCAGCTGGAAGCTCTTGGCGCGATCGAGCAATCGGCCGGCGACGTCGAGGATCAGGGGGTGCTGAATGAGTTCGTGACTCGACGGCGAACGGGCGATGAGCGCCCCGGTACGCGCGGTCATACGGCCCGAGAAGTCGTCGCTGCCCATTGGCGTGGCGTCGATGAACGGCATCATCTCAGCGCCGACGCGATCGATGAGACCGGCTGACGCCAAGTCATCGATCACGAGCGCGCCATCGCGACGGATGATCGCGTCGAGCTCCTCGGCGCTGGTGTCGGGCGGGCAGTGCACGATCCCCATGAGATGACCGTACTCAGGCGGTGCCCGTCAGGATGACTCGGCGAGGAGCTGACAGACTTGTCAGCGGTGACAACGATTGTCGAAACGCGCGAGCTCGTGATGCAGTTTCCGGCGACGCGCGCCCTCGATCGGCTCGACATCACCATCGAGGCCGGCGTGACGGGCCTGGTCGGTGCCAATGGTGCCGGCAAGACGACGTTGATCTCGCTGATGTTGGGGCTGCTTCGTCCGACTGCTGGGTCGATACGGGTCCTCGGCCGTGACCCGGGCCCCGACGGTCCTGAGTTGCGCGCCCTCATTGGCTACGGCCCGGAGCGCAACGTGCTGCCCGACGACATGCGGGCCTACGACTTCGTCCATCACCTTGCCGAAGTCAAAGGCCTGCCGCGCGACGAGGCGCGGAGCCGGGCCAGCGACTCGCTGTATCTCGTCGGTCTCGGCGAGGAGCGCTTTCGTGCGCTCGGCACGATGTCGACCGGTCAACGACAGCGGGTCAAGCTGGCACAGGCGATCGCTGCCGATCCGCGGCTGATCGTGCTCGACGAACCCACCGACGGACTCGACCCGGTGCAGCGCGATGAGATGTTGGCGATCATTCGCCAGGTCAACCGCAACTTCGGGATCGACGTGATCCTGTCCTCGCACGTGTTGGAAGAGGTCGAGCGCGTGTGCGATCGCGTCGTCGCTCTCGACGAGGGTCGGCTCGTCGCGCAGGGCCCGCTGCACGAGCTGGCCGGGACCACCGGAGGGCTGGAGATCGAGTTCGTGGAGGTGCGCGATCGTCCGCAGGCGATCGATGCGATCGTCGCCGATCTCATCGCCGCGGGCTTCGGTGCCGCGCGGACCGGAGCGATCGTCACGCTCGACGGAGCCGACGACGATGTGTTGTTCGATCGCGCCGGGGCGGCAATCGCTCGCCACGGTGCACGGCTGCGTCGCCTCGAACGTCGACGCCGCTCGCTCGACGACCTGTTCGCCGATCCGCGGGTGGCGCAGTGAGCGTGGCCAGCATCGCCGAGACGCAGGGGTGGCGGTGAGCGACGCCCGTATCGTCGAACGAGGCTTCCAGCGATACGAAGGACCGCGTTCGGGGGTCGTCGGCGCCATTCGCAGCGTTGCTTGGCAGTCGGCGCGAGCCACGCTCGGGTTGGGTCGACCGGCACGCTCGAAGATCTTCCCGGTGATCGCCGTGGTCATCGCCTATGTCCCTGCGATCGTGTTCGTCGGTATCTCGGTGCTGATCCCGGGCGACATCGTCGACCCCGAAGAGGTTGCCGACTACGCCTCCTACTACGGCTTCATCACATTGGCGATCTTCTTGTTTGCGGCACTCGTCGCACCCGAGATGCTGGTGACCGACCGACGCAACGGCATGCTCGCGTTGTACTTGTCCACGCCCCTGCACCGGGGCACGTACTTGGCGGCCAAGGCCATTGCGGTCGCGGGCACGTTGGCACTCGTCACGATCGGGCCTCCCCTCCTCGTGCTCGCGGGGTACACGTTCGACGGATCGGGGCCGGACGGCGTCGACGCGTGGTTGCTCGTCCTGGTGCGCATCGTGCTGTCGGGCGTGGCCATCTCGGCTGCGCTGATGGCGGTGTCGATGGCGGCCTCGAGCGTGACCGATCGCAAGGCGTTCGCCGCGATCGGCATCATTTTGTTGGTCTTCGCGTCGAGCGCGTTCGCCGGTGCGTTGGTCGACGGCGCCGATGCGTCGGTGTACTGGCGGATGCTCGATGTCTCGTCGATGCCCTTCGAGTTGGTGTTCCGGATCTTCGGCCAGGAGGGCAACTTTCCCGACTTGGCGACCTGGGCCGTGATCGCAGCCAACCTCGCATGGACGGCCGCAGGCGTGGCCGTCGTGGCATGGCGGTACCTCCGGTTGGTGATCGCCAGATGACCACCTTGCCGCCACCCAACCCGCTGACTCCACCCGCGCCGAGATCTCAGGCGACGGTTGCTCCCGGTGATGGCATGTTGGCGGTCGACGCGGTGTCCAAGTTTTACGGTTCGGTCGTCGCCGTGAGCGACGTCACCTTCGATGTCGGTCCGGGTGTCACCGCGCTCCTCGGTCCGAACGGTGCGGGCAAGTCGACCTTGTTTCGCATGCTCTGTGGGTTGACCCCTCCATCGCGGGGTGCGGTACGTGTCCTCGGTTGCGATCCGCGCGACGACCGTGATGTTCGTGGTCGCATCGGTCTCGTTCCACAGCAGGACGCTTTGTTCGACCACCTGTCGGCATCCGACTTCGTCGAGTTTGCAGCTCGCAGCCATGCCGTTCATGATCCGACGCAGGCCGCACAGGCGGCGCTCGGCGAGGTCGATCTCCTCGAGGTCGGGGCCAAACCGGTGGGCCAGTTCTCCAAGGGCATGCGGCAACGCGTGAAGGTGGCGACTGCGCTGGTCAACGACCCCGAGGTGCTGATTCTCGACGAGCCGTTGACCGGGCTCGATCCGGTGCAGCGGCGGCGGATGATCGAGCTGTTTCACCGTCTCGGCGACGACGGTCGTTGTGTGCTCGTGTCGAGTCACGTGCTCGACGAGGTGGCCCGCCTCGGTTCACGGGTCCTGGTCATCGCGCAGGGCCGATTGGTGGCCACCGGTGACTACCGCGATCTCCGTGAGCTGATGGACCACCGTCCGCACCGCTTCCGCATCGAGGTCTCAGACCCACGCCGAGTGGCTGCCGCGCTGGTCGACCGAGGGCTCGTGTCCGGTCTCACGCTCGACGGATCGGTGATCGAGGTCGAGACACTCGACGTCGATGCGTTCGGCCGGCAGCTGCTGCCGTTGGTCGTCGATGCGGGTGCTCGCGTCACCGAGATGCGACCCCTCGACGACGATCTGGAATCGGTGTTCCGCTACCTGGTGGAGGGCCGCTGAGATGGCGCAGATCGAAGAGACGACAGCGTTGCGTCGGGTGCCGCCGGCGACGGCGATCGTGTTGTGTTACCGGCTGATACTCCGCCAGCTGCTCACGCCGGGCCGCATCGTCGTACTCACCCTGCTCGCGTTGGTGGCCACGGTGTCCGCGTTCGCACTGGGGGTGGCCGACGCATCGCTCGACGACGGCGTCGGCCTGCTCGCCGGGCTGGGATTCGGTGTCGTCGTTCCCGTCGTGTGTCTCGTGTTCGGAGGTGCCGCCATCGGCGACCTCCGTGACGACAAGACGTTGGTGTACGTGTGGTTGCGACCGATCGACCGCTGGCCGGTCGTCGTGGGGGCCGCTGCTGCGGCGGCGACATTGGCGGCACCGATCACGTTGATCCCGCTGACGTTGGCCGCCGCCGGCACCGGTGTTGGCAACTCGGTGGTGCCGGCCACCCTCCTGGCGGGCGTCGTCGGCGTCGTGGCCTACACCGCCGTGTTCACGTTGTTCGGCGTGGTGCTCAAACGGTTCATCGTGTGGGGACTGGCGTACATCTTGATCATGGAGGGTTTCGTCGCCCAGGCCGGTCCGGGCGTGGCGCGATTCGCACTGCGCAAGTACACGCGGTCGATCCTGGTCGACATCACGGGAGCTGATCTCGACCTCGCCGATTTCTCGCTCGCCGTCGGGGTGATCACCCCACTGGTCGTCGCTGTGGTCGCCGTTGCGGTGGCGGCGTGGCGGCTGCGGTCGATGGACATCGACTGAGCTGCGCAGGGGCCGCCGTGACTAGGCGGCGGCGCGTGTCCGGCGGAGGATCGGATCAGCAGCGGCGAGGGTGCGATCCGCAGCCCACATCACCTTGCCCGCGGATCCGGGGGTGGTGTTGTCGACGAGATTGCCCATCACCGCCAGGGTGATGTTGGCGATGGCCGTGGTGCTCACCGAGAGTCGCAGACCCGAACGCAGGATCCACGGGTGGCCGATCAGGAACGAGAAGCGCCGACCCGTCCGCAAGAACGCATCGAAGCGCTCCCCGACGAGGTCGTCGTACCGGGCCGGCGCACTCGCCGGATCGTCGAGGAAACACTCGACCGCGAGCATCCCGGACTCCAGGCCGTAGTCGATGCCTTCGCCGTTCATCGGGTTGACCAGCCCGGCCGCGTCGCCGATCGCCACCCACCCGGGCCCGTGCCGGCGCGTCGTCGACATCGGCAGTCGCCACGCTCGGGGGCGTTCGAGGTTGGGGCCCAGCTGCCAATCATCGTTGACGAGTTGTCGGTAGCTCTCGAGGAGCGAGTTCAGATTGAGCTTCTTGAAACCCTTCATCGTCGACAGTGCACCAACCCCGATGTTCACCGTGCCGTCGCCGGCGGGGAACATCCAGCCGTAGCCCGGAACGGGCGTGCCGTGCTCGTCGCGGAGTGTGAGGCACGCCTCGAGGTGTTCGTCGGCGTGCCGCGGCGTCTCGGCGTACGTGCGGATCGCCAGGCCGAACGGTTCGTCGGGGACACGGTCGGCGCCGAGTTGGCGGGCGACGGATCCCGGGGCACCGGCGGCGACGATGGTCAGGCCCGCCCGCAGTTCGGTGTCGCCCGCGCTCACTCCGACGACACGGCCGTCGTCGTCGAACACGGGATGAGCTTCAGCGTTGAAGCGGACATCGGCGCCGGCTTTGGTCGCCGCATCGATGAGCGCAGCGTCGAGGCGGCGCCGTGGCCACACCGCGCCGTGGTTCGGGAATCGGTCGGTCGTCGGCCAGTCGAGCTCGCGTGCGACCTTTCCAGCGATCATTCGGAGCCCGCAGATGCGATGAGCGTCGTCCATGTTGATGTCGAGCGCGTTGAGTGCGCCGACGGCGCGCGGTGTGAGACCGTCGCCACACACCTTGTCGCGTCCGTAGCCGGCTTTGTCGAACACGACGACCGATGCACCGGCATTGGCCGCGGTGATCGCGGCTGCTGCGCCGGCGGGCCCGGCGCCGATGATCGCGATGTCGACGTGTTCCACACCACAACGGTGCCGGAGAACGCGGCGAATTGCACCGTCGAGCGCGGTGCCATCCGCAACATCGGCTGCGAGACTCGGCGCCCTATGGCGCTCGATGCTGCGGTGAGCACGCCGACTGATCCGGTCGGCGAGGCGGTCGTGCGGTTCATCGGCGAGCTGATTCCCAACGCCATGGTCGACCTCCGCTACGAGCCGCTCGACGAGCCACCCGGCATGCCCGCACCGCCGAGTTCGGCGATCACGACGGCGTCCGCCGAGGTCGTTCCCGGGTGGCGCACCACGATCAGCGTTGGCTTACGCGACCGCGGCATCGCCACGATCGAGTCGGTGCCCGATGCGCTGCTCGCCCTCCCCAATGCCGCGTTGCGAGCGGCGAAGGGCTTCCAGCATCTGGCGGGCGTCGATCGTCTCACCCCGTCGGTGGAGAGAGCTCTGCGCGACACCGTCGTGGTCGAGTTGCTCGGCCAGCATCAAGGCTGGTTCGACCCGGGGTGTGCGCCCACCGAACTGCTGGCGGAGACGTTGGAGTACCTCATCGAGCTGAGCGGCGCCCGCGTCGAGTCTCGTCGCCTGACGCACGGCGTCGTGATCACCGACGCGATCGCCGACGAGCCGCGCTTGTCGATTCCGTACCCGGCTGGTTTGCGCGACGCGAAGCGCAGCCCTTTGCTGTTCGACGGTCAGCGGGCAGTGTTGCTCGTCGACCAGCACGGACGGGCGCGCACCGAGCTGCAGGCGCACCGCCCCGACCGGTTGCACCCGAGCACTGTCCCGATGGGCCCGATCGATCGCGAGTTCGTCGACAGCGGTTCCCTCGTCGGTCAGGTCACGCGCCAGCTCGGCGGTGTCGGCTTCTTCTTACGCGAGGACCGGAGTATCTGGACGTTTCTCGACGGCCAGCCGCTCGTGATTCGCCGTAGCGAGCACTGGAGTGCGTTTCCGTTGTGGTTGGCACGCACGCTCGGCTCGTCGATCATCGAGAGCCCGGCGGTCGATCTGGTCGTCCAAGCATCGCTGCTCGTCTCGATTCGCGAAGGTGGCGCGATCTTCGGGATCGTCGACGACCTCGCGGATCTCGGCGAGGTCGTGCCGGTCAAGGACCGATTCGATCTACGTGACGAGTACGACGTCGACGCGATGCGCCCTGAGACCCGCCTGCACCACCTCATCGACGGCGGCGATGTCGATGCGCAAACGTTGGCTCGGCTCGGACAGCTCGACGGTGCGACGATCGTCGATCGTGATGGTCGCCTGATCAGCTACGGAGCCATCCTCACCAGCTCCGACAGCCAGCACGAAGGGGCGCGCACGGCAGCGGCCAAGTCGTTGTCGCAACGCGCCCTCGTCGCCCTGAAGGTGTCCGAAGACGGAGACATCACGGTGTTCCGAGGCGGCCATCCGAGGGTGACCCTGCTGCCGTCTGGGTCGATTCGTTAGCCGCCGATCGACACGGTCACCGGTTCAGAATTTCCGGTGACGCTCGCGGCCGCGACCTCGCCGCGGATTCATCAGCGATGGCGCGCGCCTCGTCATCACGTGCGTCGGGTAGCAGAACACAGAACTCTTCGCCGCCGTACCGGTACACCACGTCGCCCTCTCGGATGTGGACTGAGATCAAGGCGGCGACATCGCGACAGGACGGCGTCGCCGACGTTGTGTCCGTAGGTGTCGTTGAAGCGCTTGAAGTGGTCGACGTCGGCCATCAGCGCGGCGACTCGATGGTCGGTCTGTGTGAGCTGTTCGACGTCGCTGTCGGAGGGGGTGCGGCTGCTGCGGCGAGCTCGGCGCGCAGCAGACGGAGGTCGGTGAGCGCCGCGGGCGTCAGTTCGATGTCGGCTGCTTCGAGGAGCACAAGGGTGTCGGTGCCCTGTTGTTGGACCGCGGCGTACCCGTTACGGGTGGTCTGGAAGTCTGGGACTGCGGCGCGTGACGGGTTGGCCACCGGCAGCAGAACGAGTTCTTCTTCGAGCAGCTCGATCGCCGTGTCGACGGTGGCGGGCAGCTCGGCATCGCTGAGGTCGGTGCAGCGATCCGATGTGGACAATGATCCGCCGGCTGCCAGCAACACGGCGACGATGAAGCTGAGCACCACACGGTCCTCATCGGCCCACCGATGCCCCGACCTGGGCGATCGATCAGAGGTCGTCGAAAAAAGCGTCGAGGGCGGCGTTGACCTCGGCGGGCGCCTCTTGCTGCACCCAGTGGCCAGCGCCCTCGACGATGGTCGCCCCTCGGAAGTCGGCGCACCCGCTCCCAGGATCGGCGAACGCGTCTGATCCCGGCACCATGCTGCGCACGGAGTCTCTCGCTCCGCCGACGAAGATCGATGGTTGGGCGATGTGGGCGCCGACCACGTCGGCGCTGTCTTGCGGATCAACCGCCAGTGCCCGGTAGCGGTTGAAGGCGCCGACCATGCCGACCCGAGCGAAGGCCTCGACGTATCGATCGAGATCGTCGTCGCTCATGAACGGCAGCGGACCGTCGGGAGCTGGGGGCAGCAGATCGAGCAGTCCGACGTCGCGGCCGACGTCGGACGAGAGCGGGCTCTCCGGACCATCTCCGCAGAGCGCGAAGTACACGCGCTTGAGGGCGTCGCGCAGATCGCGGTCGAACGCCGCCTCGACCACGCCTGGTTCTTGGAAATAGAGCATGTAGAAGAACCGGTCGGCGTACAGCTGGTCGAACACGTCGAGCAGGGAGATCGGGAGCGGCGGCGTGTGCGGCACACTCATGCCGGCGACGGCGCCCACCATGTCAGGATGACGAATCGCCGTGTGATACACGATGGGTGCACCCCAGTCGTGTCCGATCACGATGGCCGGGCGGTCGCCGACCTCCTCGATCACTGCGGCCACGTCACCGGCCAGCTTCTTCAGCGTGTACTGGGGGATCTCCGGCGGAGCGCTACTCCGGCCGTACCCACGAACGTCGATGGCGACGCACGGCCAGCCAGCGGCGGCGAAGTGCTCCATTTGATGGCGCCACGAGTGGCTCAACTCAGGCCAGCCGTGAACGAACACCAGCGGTGGTCGACCGGCCTGATCGAGGTTGGCGACCGTTGCGCCGATCGTGATGCCGTCGTTGTCAACCGCGATCTCGTCCATCTCAGACCTCGAGCTGCTTGCTCAACGACTCGGTTGCCTCGATGAACTCCTCGACCATGTCCATCACCACTTGCCCGGCCGACTTGGGGCGATTCATCGTGCCCACGATCTGACCGACGAAGTAGTTGGCGAGCTTCTCCGCACCCGAGCCGTTCGTGTGGGCGGCACGCGAGATGCGTCGCTGCGCCTCGTTGGTCAGGATCGGCTGCAATGGCATACCGAGCGGGTCGGGCGTGTCGTCGCGAGCCCACTCCTCGGTCCACGCCGATTTCAGCATGCGGGCGTGCTTGCCCGTCAGGCTGCGCGAGCGGATCGTGTCGGCCGACGATGCGGCGAGAAACTTCTCCTTCACCACCGGATGTGTCTCGGCCTCGTCGGTGGTCAACCACACCGAACCGCACCACACCCCCTGTGCGCCCAGGGCCATCGCCGCCGCCATCTGTCGACCACGACCGATCCCACCTGCGCCGAGCACCGGGATGTCGACGGCGTCGACGATCTCGGGGATCAGCACCATCGACCCGATCTCGCCGGTGTGTCCCCCGGCTTCTGAGCCCTGGGCGATGATCAGGTCGACCCCTGCGGCCTGATGCCGCTCGGCGTGTTGCGGGCGGCCGGCCAGAGCGCCGATCAGTCGTCCCTCCTGTTTGACGCGATCGATCAGGAACTGCGGCGGCGGACCGAGGGCGTTGGCCACGAATGCCGTTCGGTGGGCGAGAGCGATCTCGAGCTGTGGTCCTGCGGTGTTGGCGCTGAACGGTGCGTCACCACCGCTTCCCGACACTGCGGTGCTGGCCCTCGTGTCGTCGTTGGCCGGGAGTTCGGGAACGTCGTACCGAGCGAGGATGTCGTCGACGAACTCGCGGTGCGTGTCGGGGATCAGCGCGGCGATGTCGTCGAGCGTGTAGCCGCCGTCCTCGTCGCCGGCGTACTTCGCTGGAATGATCAGGTCGACGCCGTATGGCAGGTCGCCGATCTCGTCCTCGATCCATTGCAGGTCGATCTCGAGCTGCTCGGGTGAGTGGGCGACGGCCCCCAGTACGCCGAGGCCTCCCGCTTTCGACACTGCGGCCACGACGTCGCGGCAGTGGCTGAACGCAAAGATCGGGAACTCGATGTCGAGCATCTCCGTGGCTGCGGTTCTCATCATGTCAGTGTGACCCGCCCGGCGGCCTCGACACGAAGTGACGGCGCGTGCTTCCATCTGGCGATGGCCGATCGCACCGAGGTGTTGCTCCTGACCGCCGCGACCCATGCGCGCCATCGAGACCGGATCGAGGCGCTCGACGGTGTGCACGTGGTCGAGATCGACACAGGGGTCACCGTCGCCCCGGCGGACGTCGCGGCGTTGACCATGGCCTTCTTCTCCCACGATGCGTGGCCTGCGCTGGCCCCCAACTTCATGGCGGTGGCGCTCGACGCCCCACAGTTGCGGTGGCTGCACACGATGTCGGCCGGAGTCGATCATCCAGTGTTTCAGACCTTTGTCGATCGAGGCGTCCGGCTCACCACGTCGTCGGGGGCGAGCGCAGAACCGATCGCCGGAACGGTGATGATGTACCTCCTGGCGCTGTCTCGCCAGTTGCCCCGGCTCGCTGCGGCGCAGGCCCGTCACGAGTGGGCTCCTGGGCGATATCTCGATCTCGCCGGTCGCGAACTGCTGATCGTCGGCTGGGGCCCGATCGGGCAGGCGATCGCCCGGCTGGGCGTCGCGCTCGGCATGCACCCGGTGATCGTTCGCCGCTCGGCTCGTGGCGACGAGCCCCATCCGGTTCGCCCGATCGACCAACTCCCAGATGCGGTGCGGACTGCGGGTGCCGTCGTCGTCGCCGTCCCGCTCACCGACGACACGCGCGGCGTGGTCGACGCTGCGGTGTTCGAGGCCATGGCCGCCGACGCGCTGTTCGTCAACGTGGGGCGAGGCGAGCTGGTCGATCAGACAGCGCTGCTCGAGGCACTGCGGTCCGGGTCCATCGGCGGGGCCGGACTCGACGTGTTCGATCCCGAGCCGTTGCCCGCCGACGATCCATTGTGGGACGCTCCGAACACGATCATCACCCCGCACTGTTCGGGCACCACCGACACCACGTCGGCGAATGTCGACGAGTTGTTCTTCGACAACCTCGATCGTCTGTTGCGCGGTGTCGATCTCCGCAACGAAATCGGTCGCTGAGGATGGCGCGCGTGTTGGCGCGTGTCGGGGGGCGTGATCGGCGCAGGAGGCGGCGGTCGTCAGGCGACCAGACGCGCGGCGTCCTCGCGCAACCGACCCAATGCCCGCTCGACGCGTCGACGCGCCGCTTGGGCGGTGACTCCGAGCTCTGACCCGATCTGGCCGTAGGTCGCCGGGGTGTCGATCGATGGAGTCGGTGGTGCTGAGCCGGTCGATCGTCGCCAGGTCGTCGGTGAGTGGGCGGCGGCCTTGCTCGGGGGTGGCGATGGCGGTCGCGTGCGCCGAGAACTTGTAGCCACGGCGCCAGTCGAACCGGTCGACCGCACGTTCGAGGCCGAGCATGCCGTCCTGCACAGCGTCTTCACGATCGAGGTGTCCCGGTAGGCGGAACCCGTTGGCCACGCTCTGCACGAGTCGAACGTTGTACGCACGATAATTCGTACGATGTAAATCGTCAATCGGGGAGCGCATGTTGCACCGCCTCTATATTGTTCTGGTTCGGGAATCTCCGTCCCGCTCTCGTCGATGCCGCACCACCCCCGCCACTTGCAGTCGTGATCTGGGCTCTCCTCGCGGCCCACGTCGTCGTGGCCGCCGCCGTTCCGGCCTTCGCGCAGAGAGCGGGTGGGCGCGCCTCGCTGTGGCTGGCCGGTGCACCGATGGCGGCCACCGCGATCTGGGCGTGGACGCAACTCGGCACGACGACCACCACCAGCGTTGGCGTCGAGTGGGTGACCGGACTCGACCTCGAGTTCGCCTTCCGCGTCGACGCGATGGGGGCGATGCTTGCGGTGCTCGTCTCGGGAATCGGCGCGCTGGTGTGCGTGTATGCCAGCGGGTATTTCTCGGCGTCGGCTGTGGGAGTCGGGAGGTTCGCCGCCACGTTGCTGGCGTTCTCCACCGCGATGCTCGGGCTGGTCTGGGCCGAGACCGTGTGGACCCTGTTCGTGTTCTGGGAGTTGACCTCGGTCACCTCGTTCCTCTTGGTCGGGTTCAAGAACACCGACCCGGTGGCTCGCACCGCCGCCCGCCGGGCCCTGGTGATCACGGCGAGCGGTGGACTGGTGTTGCTCGCCGGGTTCGTTCTGTTCGTCGACGCCGCCGGATCGGCGCGCATCACCGATCTCACTGCGCTTTCGGGCGGCCAAGCCACGGCGGCGGGCGTGCTCGTGATCATCGCTGCCGCCACGAAGTCCGCACAGGTGCCGTTCCACGTGTGGTTGCCCGGAGCGATGGCCGCGCCGACCCCGGTCAGCGCCTACCTGCACTCGGCCACGATGGTCAAAGCCGGTGTGATCCTGATCGCCCTGCTCGCGCCGGCGCTGCGCGATACCGACGCCTGGAAGCCGCTCGGGCTGACCTTCGGCATCATCACCATCGTCTGGGGTGCGATCGGTGCGCTGCGTCACGTCGACGCCAAGCTCATCCTCGCCTGGGGCACCGTGTCCCAGCTCGGTCTGCTCGTCACGCTGCTCGCCGTCGGGACCGGGAAAGCGACGTTCGCCGCAATCTCGATCCTCGTCGCTCACGCGGTCTTCAAAGCGGCGTTGTTCATGGTGGTCGGCGACATCGACGTGCGCACGGGCACTCGCGACATCAACCAACTCCACGGTCTGGCCCGATCGATGCCGATCGCCTTTGTCGTCTCCGTATTGGCGGGTGCCTCGATGGCCGGTGTGCCACCCATGGTCGGCTTCCCGGCGAAGGAAGCAGCGGTGGAAGCCGTGCTCGGACTCTCGGGTTTCGATCAGTTCATCGTGGGACTGGGCGTGCTCGGTGGTTCGGTGCTCACGGTCGCCTACACCGTCCGGCTGCTGCTCGGCGTGTTCAGTCCGGCCGGTACCGGTCATGAACCCACCGAGGTCGCGCCCCGGCGCTGGGCGATGTCGGGACCCGAGATCGTTCTGGGCGCAGCGTCGCTCCTCGGCTTCGTGTTCCTCACCTGGATGACCGACGTGGTCGTGCGCCCGGCGAGCGTGCTCGTCCAGCAGTCGTCGGAGGTCTACTCGCTGATCCGGTGGCCCGGTCTGAAAGATGCGTTCGTCATCTCCTGCATCATCATCGCGTTGGGTGTCGTGCTGGGGTGGCTGTTACATCGCCGGCGTGTGCTCGATGGCCCGATCCCCCGCGGCGCCTACGGCGTCGACCTCGGTATCGACTCCATTGTCGTGCTCGCCCGACGCGTCGCTGCCACTGTCCAACACGGCTCCCTACCGGCGTACCTGGCCACCACGGTGCTCGTGTTGCTGGCAGCCATCACTCCGTTCTACGCCGAGGTCGACTTCGACGTGCTGTATCGGTGGGACAACGCCACCCAGGCCGCGCTTGTCGTGCTCGTGGTCGCGGCATCGATCGCCGCCACCATCATCCGCACCCGGCTCGCAGCGGCGATGGTGCTCGGCGCGGTCGGCTTCGGTGTGGCCGGACTGTTCTTCGGCCAGGGCGCGCCCGACCTGGTGCTCACGCAGCTGTTGGTGGAGACCGTCATCGTGGTCGGATTCGTCGTCGGCCTCGGCGCGCTGCGCCGGCGCTTCCCGGCGGTGTCGCGACCGTGGCTCGCCTGGCGGATCATCGCATCGTTGTGCGTTGGCCTCGTCGTCGCCGTGGCGCTCGCAGCAAGCGCCTCCGACCGAACGGGCACGCCGCCGATCGAAGAGTTGACCGAAGGCGCGGTCAACGAGGGCGGCGGGAACAACGTCGTCAACGTGATCCTCACCGACATTCGCGCCCTCGACACACTCGGCGAAGTCGTCGTGTTGATCGTCGTCGCCCTCGGCATCGTCGCGCTGGCCAAGATCCGACGTGACGAAGAAGCGAGCGGTCTCGACGCACATCCGATCGACGAGTCCGACGACGAGCGGCTGCTGACCGAGGACGTCACGACATGATCGCCAGTCGTTCGCCGATCGTGCGGCTGGCCATTCAGGCCGCCAGTCCGTTGGCGATCATGATCGGTGCCTTCGTCCTCTTCGCCGGCCACAACCAACCGGGAGGTGGCTTCGCCGCCGGGTTGCTGTTCGGCGCAGTTGTCGTGCTGCGCACCGTCGCCGGTTTGCAGCGACCCGAGCATGCCATCGGCTTTCTCGCATGGGGTGGCGTCATCGTCTGCGTCTGTGCACTGGCACCTCTGCTCTGGGGCGAGCCGCTGCTCAATCAGGTGGTGATCGAAGGCACCGTCCCCGTGCTCGGCAAGGTCAAGTCCGGGAGCGCTCTCCCGTTCGACATCGGCGTCACGCTCATCGTGGTGGGTCTGATCCTGTCGTTGCTCGACGGGCTCGGCGCCACCGATCTGTCTCAGGATGCGCAGCGCACCTCGCGGGTTCGTCGCGCCGAGATCGATGTGCGTACCGGCGAATCGAGCGGACAGGACGACGCGTGAGCGCCGCGTTGATCCTCGGAGTCGCCGGTCTCGCCGCGGCCGGGACGTTTCTCATCACGGCGCGTTCGCTCAGCCGAATCGTGATCGGTTTCGCGTTGATCGGGCACGCCACCGTGCTTGCTCTCATCGCCGCCGGAGGTCGCTCTGGCGACGCCCCGATCGTCGACGGATCCGACGGCGGCCTCGCTAACCCGTTGCCGCAGGCATTGGCGCTCACGGCGATTGTCATCTCGTTCGGTCTGACGCTGTTCGTCTTGGCGCTGGCCCGGCGCCAGCAGCAGCTCACCGGCAACGATCTCGTCGAAGACGACATCGAAGATCGTCGCATCGCCGCCATTCACGGCGGGCTCCACGAAGACGGCATCGAGCACGACCACGGGGAGTACGTCGACGAGCGTGAATGGACGATCGCTGAACAGTCCGACGACGGCGAGCCGCCGTCAGGAGGGTCGCCGCGATGACGGCGGTCATTGCGCTGGTCGTCGTGCTGCCGCTGTTGGCAGCAGCGCTGGCGTTGGCCACCGGCACGATCCCGCGGCTGCGCGACGGGCTCACCATCGGCACGCTGCTCGCCGTGACCGCGCTGTCGGTCGTGCTGCTCGTCGCAGTGGAACGAGACGGAACGGTGGTGTTGCGCGTCGGCGGGTGGTCACCTGAGCTGGGCGTCGTACTGGTCGCCGACCTCTTCGCCGCTCTGATCCTGTTCATCGCCGTCGTCACGATCACCGTGGTCGAGTTGTTCGCGATCGGCCAACGTCGCACCCCGGCCGGTGCCAACCCTGCGGTGGTCAGCCCGATCCTGCTCGTGCTCACCGGCGGGGTCTGCCTGGCGATCCTCACCGGCGACCTGTTCACGCTGTTCGTTGCGTTCGAGCTGATTCTCGTCTCGAGTTATGTGCTGCTCACCCATCAAGGTCGGGCCGCGCAGATCCGCTCCGGCATGACCTATGTGGTGATCAACCTGTTTGCGTCGGCGCTGTTCCTGTTCGGCGTGGCGATCGTCTACTCCGCCACCGGCACCGTCAACATGGCGCTGCTCGCGGAACGGATCCCCGAACTGTCGAGCGGTGTCCAGATCGGCATCGGTCTGTGGTTCCTCGTCGTGTTCGGCACGAAGGCTGCGATCTTCCCGCTGTTCTCGTGGCTGCCCGATAGTTACCCGACTGCTCCCACCTCGATCACGGCGGTGTTCGCAGGTCTGCTCACCAAGATCGGTGTGTACGTCATCATCCGTTTCTTCACCATCACCGAAATGAACGACCTCGGTCCGCTGTTGCTGGTGATCGCCGGGTTGACGATGATCGTCGGCGTCCTCGGCGCGCTGGCCCAAGACGACGTCAAGCGCATCCTGTCGTTCCACGTGGTGAGCCAGATCGGGTACATGATCATGGGGCTCGGGTTGTTCACCGTGGCCGGTGTGGCCGGTGCAGTGCTGTTCCTCATCCATCAGATCCCGGTGAAGACCGTGATGTTCCTCTCCGGTGGACTGATCGAGGACGACCAGGGCACCTCGACGCTCAGCAAAGTGGGCGGCCTCGCCACGTCGAAGCCCGTGATCGCTGCGTTGTTCGCGCTCCCTGCGTTGAGCCTCGCCGGTCTGCCACCGTTCTCCGGGTTCGTCGCCAAGTTGGCGTTGGTCGACGCCGGAATCGACAACGGCGCGATCGCCATCGTCGTGGTCTCCCTGATCGGCAGCGTGCTCACGCTGATGTCGATGACCAAGATCTGGCTCGGTGTGTTCTGGGGCGATCCCACCGCTCCGGCCTTGCCGGCGTCGAGCCGCACCTCCAAACGGTTCATGACCTCGGCAACGTCGATCGCCGTGCTCGGCACGATGGCCATTGCTGTTGTCGCCGGCCCGCTGTGGGACATGAGCGAACGGGTGGCCAACGAATTGCTCGATCGCACTCCCTACATCGAGGAGGTGCTCGCCAAGTGAACTCTGTCGTCACCCCGCGACGAGCGGTCACCGTGATCGCCCTGGTTGCCGTGTGGTGCGCGTTGTGGCGCACGATCAGCGTCGCCAACATCGCCTCCGGATTGATCGTGGCCCTCGTCGCCGTGTCGTTCTCACCCCCACCACCGGGCTCGGGGGGCATTCGGCCGTGGCCGTTGTTGACGTTCCTCTGGCTCGTGGCGGTCGATCTCGTGAGCTCGACGGTGAGCGTGGCCAGGGAGATCCTCACTCCGAACGACTACACCGACGAGGCGATCATCGCGGTCGACGCGCCCGTCGACGCCAAGTCGCACTTGCTGATGCTCGTCGTGGCGATCACCGTCACCCCGGGTACGGCGGTGGTCGATGCCGAGCCAGACACCGGGACCTTGTATCTGCACGTGTTGCACGCAGAGCAGATTCCGTCGATCACCGAACATGTCGGTCAGCTCGCCGAGTTGGCATGCCGTGCGCTGCCGATCGCCGAGCGCGGTGCGGTCTCGACCAGCGAGGGAGCGACGTGATCGGGTCGATCGCCATCGCGATGTTCATGCTGGCAGCGGTGTTCGCTCTCGTACGGCTCGTGCGTGGACCTGCCCTGGTCGATCGGGTGATATCGCTCGATGTCATGCTCGTCGCTCTGATGTGTGCCGTGGCCACTCGGGCCGCGGCGACCGGCGATCAGACGTATCTCGGCGTCCTCGCCGTGATCGCCATCGTTGCGTTCACTGCGACCGTCGTGCTCAGCCGGTTCGTCGAACGCAATGAAGCGGGGGGACGCTCGTGAACGTCGCGTCCGCCACTCTCGTCATGCTCGGCGCGTTGCTCTTGCTCCTCGCAGGTATTGGGCTGCTGCGTTTCGAGTCGCCGTACGCGCGGTTCCATTCGGCCGGAAAGGCCAGTCCGATGGCCTTCCTGCTGGTGGCCATCGGCGCGGGCATCGAACTGGGCTGGGCTGGCGCAGGACTCCTCGCGGTGGCGGCGGTCGCGCTCGTACTGACGTTGCCGGCCGGCACGCACCTGTTGTTTCGCGCCACGCACCGGACCACCGAGTCGTCGCACCTGTCGCGAGACGACTTGGCGCCGGCCGAGGACCGCGACGGCTGACTTGCGAGCCTCCGCGCGGCCGGCCGCCCGCTGACGTAGCGTTGCGTCGACACTCGGGAGGGGATCATGAGTGAAACGTCTGGAACCAACCTGCCACCGCCAGGGGGACCGCCACCACCGCCGGTTGCCGCCGGCGGTACGCCATACGCCGCCCGCGTCGACGTCGATTATGTCGACGACCGCAACCGGGTCACCGTGGCGTTCCGCATCATCTTGATCATTCCGATCGCGATCATCTTGAACCTGTTGGTCGGAAACATTGGTACGTGGGTGCAGACCAGCGGCGGGAGCTGGGTGTACATCTCGGCGAGCATCGGCGGTGCACTGTTCGCCGCCACGCTGTTGATGCTGTTGTTCCGCCAGCGCTACCCGAGATGGTGGTTCGACTTCCTGCTCGAGCTGAGCCGCTTCGCCTTCCGCGTCGGCGCGTACCTGGTGTTGCTCACCGACAAATACCCGTCGACCGTCGATGCGCAGGATGTTGAACTGGAACTCGACTACCCCGACGCCGAACGCGACATCAGCCGGTGGATGCCACTCGTCAAGTGGTTCATCCTGATCCCGCACTACATCGTGCTGTTCTTCCTGGCGATCGGTGCGTACTTCGTGGTGATCTTCAGCTGGTTCGCCATTCTCTTCACCGGCCGGATTCCGCGAGGTGCGTTCGACTACATCCTGGGCGTTGGACGCTGGGGTCTACGGGTCCACGCCTACGGGTTCTTGTTGATCACCGACGAGTACCCGCCGTTCTCGCTGCGCTGAACCAACAGCGCAACCAGTCCCGGCGTCAGCTGGGCACCAGCACGGTCTTGCCGGCCACCTTGCCCTCGACCTGATCGCGCAGCGCAGCGCTGGCCTCGCTGAGCGGCCGGGCGGTCGGCTCCGTGGGGTGCAGCTCACCGCGGGCGATCTGCTCGATCACGTCCTGGAGCAACGCTCGATTATCGAGTGGGTTGCTCACCGTCCAGCCGCCCCAGTCCACGCCGGTGACGCGACGATTGCGTAGCAGGATCTGGTTGGCGGGAAGTCGGGTGATGTCGCCGGCCGCGAACCCGAGCACCAGCAGCTGCCCGTCGTTGGTCAGGGCGCGCAGCGCCTGTTCGCTGGCTGTGCCGCCGACCGGGTCGTAGGCCAGGTCGACGCCACCGTCCGACGCGGCGCGTACGGCGTTCTTCAAGTCTGGGTCGCGGCTGTCGATGGCGACATCGGCGCCGAGGTCGAGGGCGTGTTGACGCTTGTCGTCGGTCGACGCCGCGGCAATCACGCGCAGGCCCATCGACCGACCGACGTCCACTGCGGCCAGCCCGATGCCTCCGCCCGCGCCGAGCACGAGTAGCTGTTGGCCGGGTTGCGCGTGGGCTCGGGTGTCGAGGGCGAAGCGCGCGGTCATGTAGCTCTGGGTGAACGACGCCGCTTGACCATCGGTCATCGCGTCGGGGGTGTGGTGCACGGCCAGGGCCGACACCACGACCTCGCCGGCGAAGCCGCCGGTGAGACCGGTGCTGGCGAAGACACGGTCATCCAAGGCGAATCCCTCGACTCCCTCGCCGACGGCGCTGACCGTGCCGGCGATCTCGCTGCCGGGGGTATACGGCACCGGTGGTTTGAGCTGGTACTGGCCCTGGGCGAGCAGCCCGTCGACGAAGTTCACGCCGGCCGCGCCGACGGCAATGCGTATCTGCCCGTCGCCGCACTCGGGGACTGCCTGGTCGTCGATGACGAGATCGTCGAGCGGCCCGAACTCACGACACACGACCACCTGCATGCCGCGCACCGTACCGACATGACCGTGCGGTGAGCGAAGTGGCCTACAGGGGGCCGTTTCGCTCACCGGTGGGTTAGCGCGCGAACAGTTCGAGCATGGTTGGCTCGAAGCGTGGGTCCTTGTCCCAGGGGATCACGTCGGTGGTGGCCAGCATCCACTCCATCAGCTCGGCGCGTAGCGCGGCCTCGACATCGGCGACCTCTGGTCGCCCGGCGAGATTGACCGTCTCGTACGGATCGTCGACGAGGTCGTACAACTCGGGTGCTTCGTACAGCCGGTGGACGTAGCTGTGGGTGTGCGTGCGCACCGACATCGCCTTGCCGACCGACACCGGGTCGTCGTGCTGTTGGGCGGCTTTGGGTGCGTATGCGCCTCGGGCCTGTTCCAACAGGTGACCTTCGGCGAGGAGGAACCCGCCTTCGGCGAAGGCATGCGTGCGGTGGTCCTTCGATGGGTCGGCGAGCACCTCGACGAGCGACCGACCGAAGTGGGTGTGGCGGGCTTCACCATCGGCGACATCGAGCAGGGTGGGCAACAGATCGACCATCTCGATCAGGGCATCACAGGTCGCACCTTCGGCGACACCTGGCCCAGCGACGAGCAGTGGGTTGCGCAGCAGCACGTCGTGTTGCCCCGACGGCCACTTCTCGACGAGGCCGTGGTCGCCGAGGTACTCGCCGTGATCGGTGAAGCACCAGGTCATCGTGCGCTCGCCCTGCCCCGCATGATCGACCGCCGATAGCACCCGTCCGAGTTGATCGTCGGCCCGACTGACCATGCCGTGGTAGGTCGCCGCGATCTCCGCCCATCGCGATTCGTCGAAGTCGCCGGTGCCGTAGCGGGTGCGTAACGCCTGCATGAATCGTGGCTTGCCGTCGGGCACCCACGGAGCGGGAGCCGGCATCGTGGCGCGGTCATGCATCGAGAACCACGGCTCCTCGGCGACGAACGGCGGGTGGGGGAAGATCAATGCGATCAGCAGACACCACGGCTCGGGCAATCCGTCGGTGATCCACTCGATCGCCGTGCGGACGGAGGCTTCGTCGAAGTCGAGTGTCGGTCCGTCGGCGCCGCCGTCACGACGGCCGTGATAATGCGCGGCAAACCACGGATCGTCGGGTCCGAAGGGGCTCGGCTCCGTCAACACGATGGGCGTGATCGCGAACCCGCGTCGATCGGTCGATGCGTCGGCCACACCTGGAGCGAACATGTCGCCGCGTTCGCCAGCCCACGCGACGTGATAGCCCGCGTCGCGCAACAACGCGAACAGGTTCGGCTCGTAGGGCTTGACCAGGTTGGTCAGCGTGCGGTGGCCGGCCACGTGTGGGTACCAACCGGTGAGCATCGACACCCGACTCGGCCCGCACACCGAGTGTTGACTGAATGCATCGGTGCAGCGCACCCCGCGAGACGCCACGGCGTCGAAGTTCGGGGTGTGCGCCACCGGCGAGCCGTTGCACGCCAGCGCGTCGTAGCGCAATTGGTCGGTCATGAACATCAACACGTTCGGACGTGAGTCGGCCATCGCTCGTACGATCGCACGGTGGCACGACGCGCGCAGAGTTGGCGATGAGCGATCGACAGCACTTCGAGGCTGGCGGCGCGGACTATGCCCAGTTTCGGCCGACCTACCCACCTGAGCTGGTTGCATGGTTGGCGTCGGTCGCGCCGTCGACCGATCGGGCGCTCGATGTGGGATGCGGTACCGGCCAGCTGGCGACACTGCTCGTCGAGCACTTCACCGCTGTCGTCGCCACCGACGTCAGCGGTGACCAGATCGCCAACGCAGCCGCTCACCCGCGGGTGACGTATCGAGTGGAGCCTGCCGAGGAACCCGACGAACCCGACAATTCGTACGGTCTCGTCGCGGCCGGTCAGGCCGCCCACTGGTTCGACCTCCCGGTGTTCTTTCAGGCTGCACAGCGCGTCGCAGTCGGCGGCGGTGTGGTCGCCCTCGTGACCTATGGCGTCGTCGAGGTCCCGGGCGCGCCCGGAGCGCTCATCGGTGGCTTCTATTGGGACGTGCTGCGTGGGATGTGGCCCCCGGAACGGGCTCACGTGGAGACCGGCTATCGCGACATCGAGTTTCCGTTCGACCAGATCGAGATGCCCGAGATGTGGATCGAACGCTCGTGGACCGCTCAGGAGTTTCTCGGCTACGTGTCAACGTGGTCGGGGGTCAAGCAGCTTCGACGGGCCGGTCGGGAAGCCGAGCTCGATCAGTTCGCTGCGGCCCTGCAAGCCGACGCGGGTGACGCACTCCTCGATGTGCGGTTCCCGGTACTCGGGCGCGTCGGCCGAGTCGGCGGAGCCTGAGCCTCAGGAGTCGTCGAGCACGAACTCCTCGAGGTCGTCGAGTGCGGCCTCAGCGGGCGTCGCGAACCGCGAGCCAGTAGCGATCAGCGACGAACACGTTGTCGTCTTGTACCGCTGGGAGTGTCTGCCAGAGGGGGTTGGAGGCCACTTGGTCGAACGCGTCGTGCACCGCATCGGCCGTGTCGGTCGCTCGCCTGTGTGGCAGGCGGGATGCGAGCACGCCGGGATCGTAGGTGTGCTGAATGGTCAGCGTGACGCAGCACTTGGATCTCGTCGCTCCGTCGTCGTCGGCATCGAGCGTGACTGCGACGTGACGATCAGGACGAGAGCCGCGATCGGGATGAGCGTCGAAGTCCAGAGCGCAGGGCGATAGCTGTCGGTCAGCGATTGCGACAGTGCGAACAACGCAGGCCCGATGGCGCTGCCGACCACCATGGCGCTCATCTGGACGCCAGCGATCGACCCGAGGTGGCGCCGGCCGAACACCCGTGGAATCGCTGCCGAGGTCAACGACGAGAAGCAGCCCTGGGCGATGCCCCAACCGGCGACTGCCAAGACGAAAGTGAACGGTGTGTCGAGGTGGCCGAAGGTCAGGTACATCACCAGCTGAGCCACCGCCATCGCGGCGGCGATCAGGAGCGGCGACACCCGATCGATCAACCAGCCAGTGAACAGCGTGATCGGCACGCTGACGAAGGCGATCGGTACGAAGATGCGCACGATCGTTTCCTCGTCGAGCCCTTGCTCCGCCCCGATGTCGATGATGTGGAACGTGAGTGCCGTCGCGGTGGTGGCCAACGCAACGACGGGCAGCGACAACGCCCAGAAGCGCACGTCGCGAATCGCTTCATCGCGTGTCGCGTCATCGTCTGAGCCGATGAGCAGCTGTTGGGCGATGTCGCCGCCCGACGGGGCCTCGCCGCCGTCGATCACCAGGCCTGAGGCCTCCGGGCTGACCCGAAAGAGCACGACGATCACCGTGCCGACGATCGCCACGAGCCCGACCGCGATGAGTCGCCACGCCGTTCGGAACCCGTCGAGGTCGATCAGGGCGAACAGCAGCGCCGGTGACGCGGCGAACGAGAAGCTGACGATCGAGGTCGAGATCGAGCTGACCAAGCCGCGCCGCCGGTCGAACCACTGGGCAAGCATCGTGCGCGACGACAGTGTCAGCAGGCCCTGGCCGGTAAATCGCAGCGCACCGAAACCGAGGCTCATCACGACCAGTCCCGTCACGGTGCCCATCGGCCCGATGAAGCTCAATGCCAGCGTCGTAGCTGCCAACCCGATCGTCGCGATGAAGGCGACCACTCGAGAGCCGTAGCGGTCGATCGCCTGTCCCCCGTATCCAAGTAGCACGCCGCTCGAACCGGTACCGATCAGGTAGGCGATCGCCAGCTGGAGCCGGGTGAGTCCGGTGGTGTCGGTCAGGTCGTCGGTGAACACGCTGACCCCGGCGGTCTGGCCGGGGATCGACGCGACTGCACCGATCGTGGCGGCGACCAGGATCACCCAGCCGTAGTAGAACCCGACCCGCCGTGGATCGAACGGCCAACGTCCCGCCTGCACCCCGGCACCCTACGGCGGCAACAGGGGCCTAAGCGCAGGCGTGGACGAACGCCTGGGGCGTCGTTTCGTGCTCGAAACGCGGCGGCTGCTGCGAGACGGCTGTGATCAGCAACGCGCCGCGGTTGATCGAGCTGACCGCAACGTCTGGGCCGGTGACCGCGCACGATCGCTACTCACTCGAAGATGTGCCTGCTGGTGCCACGACCGTCCGGCTGGTCGCCTCGGTCGCGGTCGGAGGGCCGACGCGGTTGCTGGCACCCCTCGTACGGCGATCGATCCGCCGCGCCGACGCCGGCCAGCTCGACGCGTTCGAGCGGCTGTTGGATCGTTGACGCGCTGACGACGATGATCAGCTGCGCTCGAAGATCATCGTCATCGACGTCTCGGCGAGGGCCTCGGCGGCGTCGTTCCAGGCAACGACGTCGGTAGTTGACCACCCCATGTGATCGGCCATCTCTGTGCACGTGCGGCAAGAGCGAGCCGGGCGTGCGTCGGTTTCTCGTGCGGTCGTGCCACGGTGTTGACTGATCACGTGGTGGCGACGCACCAAGGTGTGGGTTCTCGTGTGAGCGCCGATCCAGGCGGAGCCTGTGATGGGTGACGCCAAGCGCTCGGCGTCACCGCTCACCGTTGTGGTGTGTCGTGGGCGCGAGTGCGCCGTGGACCAGTGCAATGCGTACCGCCGTTTGGTGAGACGCCTCGAGCGCGCCGGCATACAGGTCGCTCGGTCGCCGTGTCTCGGTGTCTGCCGTGGCCCGGTTGCCGTGGTTGTCGACGATCGCCGTCGAGCGGTTGTCGTGAACAAGGTTCGTTCGAAGAAGCGCCAGCAGCGGCTTGTCGTCGCCGCCGCTGACGGCTGCCTGGCGGCGGCTGCCGATGCAGCTCCGACGGTTGATGCCGGGAAGCAGCGCAACAAGGCGCTGCGTCGCGCTGGCCTCGTGATGTCGAGTCGGCTTCGGAGTTGGCACAAGACCAGTTGAGGGGCGCGGGCGCTCGAGAGATCTGTCCGTCAACCGCCCGCCGTCAACAAGAGGCGGCGCTTCAGCAGCCCTCAGACCTGATCTCGCCCGCACGTAGCGGGCCGAGGTTGTGGCTGTTCAGACGTCGAGGGTCTTGGGGTAGTAGTCGCCGGCAGGCGTGCTCCCGGCTTCTTCTGTGAAGTTGCCGTCGAAGGGCCAGTCGGATTCTTCACCGGGCAGGGGCCCCTGATTGAAGCGACCGAGCTCGCCGCCGCCGGCGCGCTCGTTGCCGACGAGCGACCAGGCCTGCCGCTTGTAGGTCCAGTTGTCCGGCTGCAGGCGGTGGGCCGCGTTGAAGTGCGGGATCGCGGCGTCGCGATCGTCGCGGCGCCAGAGGTCGTTGGCCAGCTCGAAGTGTGCCGCGGCTTCCGACACTGCAGCGGGGCGCGGTTGCGACGCAGCGATGACCTCGTCGGGTGGCATGGCGAATCGGCTGTCGGCGCCGTTGGCCGCCCAGTCGCGAAGCGCGTCGGCGTACGACTGCTGATCCTGACCACCGCGTATCTTTGCCGCGAGTTCGGGGTCGGTCGCCTCGATCTCCGCAGCCTTGGCTTCGGCGGCCGCGTCGCGTTCGTCGAGGAACGAGCGCAACCAATCCGGGTAGTGGTCGCCTCCGGGGAAACCTGGCTCGGCAGGCCGCACGATGATCCCCTGTTCGTCGATCCAGATCACATTGGGGATGTTGACCACCCCGAACAACGCGCCCATCTGGTGGGTCGGGTCGAGCAGCGACGGGTGTGTCGGTGATGCCGCGTCGATGAACGGGCGCGAGACCTCCGGGCCACTCAGTTCGAGCGACACGGTCACGATCTCGACGCCTTGTGGGCTCAGTTCCTCGTGCAGTGCCTGCCACCCGGGCAGGTCATACCGACAGCCTCAATAGGGCGCCCAGGCGACGAGCACCACCTTCTTGCCGCGCAAAGATGACAGGCGGAACTCGTTGCCGTCGATGTCGTCGAGCACCAGATCGGGTGCCTCGGCGGTAACGAGCGCCTGGCCGTTCAGCGACTCCGGTCCCAGCGCCCAGCGGCCCGTCGACTCGTCGGCGACGACCGCCATGCCCAGACGCTGCGCGGCGTACTCGAGTGAGAACCCGTCGGGCAGCGGAACACAGACGTCGCCCTTGCAGGCGCCTTCCGGTTTGATCTGCCAGCCGGTGCCGTCGAAGAAGGCATCGGTGTCGATGTCGAGCGTGTCGAGGATCACGCTCTCACCTTTGCACGTCGCCCCGTGTGCCCGGCGAATCGTTCGAATTGCTGGCGCGTTGATCGTCAAGCGCGAGGCGCGCACCGACGGACAGCGGAGTGCAACCAACGCGCGCGAGCTCGATGCGCAGCGCGCTCGCCCGAGCGCTGGTTCGTTAGTGTCCGCGCCGTACAGGGTTCGTGCGGAGTCGTCGCTCGAACGAGCGGCCAACGGAACGGAGCGAGATGGCGGCCACACGACTGTTGGTGAACGGATCGAAGGGCTCGACATCAAGGCCGGCTGGGTGCACCTCCCGCAGCTTCCGAGGTGGCCGCTGCCGACGCCAACCTCGGACGGGTGAGCATGCCGCTCGCGACGTCGGCCGCCCGTGTCCGCGCCGCGATCGAGGCGGCGCTCGTCCACTCGGTCGATGTTGTTCCAGTGACGGTGGCTGGACGCTGTGACGCAGAGGTCGCCACAGCGGGTGGTGCCGCAACCGTTTCCGCGTCACATCGTCGATGTGGCTCCGTCGGTTGGTTCCACGATCTGGCGATACAGCGACAGCTTCGGGCTGGCTGATCCCGAGGCGGCGGAAGCGCGCCTCGGTCTGGGGGAAGGTGGGACCCCGCTGATGCCGGGGATGGGCGATCTGCTGCTCAAGGTCGAGTTCGTCAATCCAACGCTGTCGTTCAAGGACCGCGGCGCGGCGGTTGTTGTCGCCCATGCCATCGAGCAGGGTGCCGAACGGCTCGTGTGCGACTCGAGCGGCAACGCCGGCACCGCGGTTGCTGCCTACAGCGCGCGTGCCGGCGTGCCATGCACCGTGTACGTGCCTGCCGCGACGAGCAACGCAAAGACCCTCCAGGCGGAGGCTCACGGAGCGTACGTCGTGCGAGTCGATGGCGACCGTGCGGCTGCTGCGGACGCCGCCGAGGAAGCGGTCGGGCGTGGGGAGGGGTTCTATGCGAGCCACGTGTGGGAGTCGAGCTTTCTCGCCGGCACGAAGACATTCGCCTTCGAGGTGTGGGAACAGCTCGGTCGACGTGCGCCCGAGCGGCTCGTGTTGCCGGTGGGCAATGGCACACTCGTGCTCGGCGCATGGCTCGGCTTCGAGGAGCTCCGGCTCGCCGGCCTGGTCGATGAGGTGCCGCCGATCACCGCAGTGCAAGCCGTTGGATGTGCGCCGATCGTCGCCCACGCGACGGGCCGCCACTTCGACCCGGCGCCGACGATCGCCGACGGCATCGCCATCGCAGCGCCACCCCGAGTGGCCGAGATCGCCGATGCGGTTGCCGACAGCGCAGGCGAATTCATGACCGTCGACGACGTCGAGATCGCCGACGCCCGCCGCCGGCTCGCCGAGGTGGGCTGGTACGTCGAGCCGACCGGCGCAGTCGCCGTCGCTGCCGCTGGACAGCTGGGCGACCGCGGCGGTACCACCGTCGTGCCGCTCTGCGGCGCAGGATTGAAGTGGCCCGGCCCGTGAACGTGCGATCTCAGTAGTCCGACCTGCCGTTGATCGCGTCGTACAACCGTTGCGCGCCTTTGTCCGGTGTGGCGAAGAAGAGGTTGCGGATCGGCACGAGCCACCGGGGCATACCCGCTCCGCTGGTCATCGGCGTTTCGACTGCGCCGGGCTCGACGGACCGGAACGCGACAGTCGGATACTCCGCAGCGAACGCGTTCATGACCACGGCGGCGGCCAGCTCCGACTGCACGTACGGCCCGAACAGCTTCTTGAACGTCGCTCGCTCGCCCATGAGCACCCTGGCATTGTTGATGAACCGATCGAGATGACCGCGCGCTGAGCTCAGCCGCCGCCTCCGCAATTGAGTCGTGGTCGGCCATGTCGGCCGGTCGTCGAGTTCAACCCGTGGTAAGTCAGCCGATGGCGTAGTCGCGCAGCAGCTTGTTCAACTCGATCGCGTGCAGCTCCTCGGCGCCGATCTGGGTTCGTGCGTACTCTTCGAGGTAGACCGATCGATCCTCGGCGAGAGCGAGGAGTTCACGGTACAGCTCGAGCGCCCGCTGCTCGTGGGCGATCGACTCGCGCAGAATCGTCTCGATCGAGTGGTCGTGCGATTCCTCGATCGGCGAGATGCCCTGCTCGGGATGTCCGCCGAGGCCGGTGAGGATTTCGCCGGCTTGTTGCGCGTGCGTGAGCGACTCGGCGGCCTGATCGTTCATGAAGTCCACGAGTGGGAGGCGGTTGGGGCCGGTGATCACCAGGGCGTAGTGGGTGTATCGGACCACCCCGGAGAGCTCTGCTTTCATGATGTTGTTCAGCACCGGGATGATGTCGCTGGTCTCGAATGGTGTTGCGCTCACGCCTGATCGTTTTCTCGTGGAGGGGTGGTCTGGGTCTGGTGTGCTGCGACCGCCGCTTGTCGGCTGTCGCAGTGGGTGCACTCGGGCGACGCATGGTCGACCACTGGCTGCGGGTTCCGATCGTACCGGCAGAAGCTGCGCCTCTCGGACGCCCGATTGGCGCGTTCGTTCGGTTGGATGCGCCCGGCTGAGGCCTGTTCGACCGCTTCGACCACGTCGTCGCGGTTGATGTCATTTCCCGCGGCGAGGGCCATGGCGAGGCACCACCGCAGTCCGCCGATGATCGCTGCGCCGGCCCAACTTGAGGTCGACGGTGTGTGGCATCCCAACCGAGCTGAGCCGGGCGATGTTGCGCGGGTGGCACGGCGACAACGGGGTGTCGCTCGGCAACGATCGACTCGGATTCGTGGCCACGTCGCAGACCACCGACGGCCAACCCGGTCTGGTCGGGTAGTACGTCGAAGAGGACCAACCGCTCGCGCCCGAGGCTCGTGCGCGTTTCCGTGCCGGTGTGCAGCCGCCGGGTCCCGCTCGTCTGTTGCCGACGCCGAACTGGGACCCGGTGCGGCTGGCCAAGGTCGAGCGCAACTACTCGATGAACTACATCCACACGATCCTGCCGGCGATGGCCGAGGTGCTCGGTCCCGCCGACACCCGGTCGGTGGCGACGGTGGTCGGCCATCAGATCGGGATGCAGTACCACCAGCACGTGATGGAGATGCTCGGCTATGACGGCCCGCTCCGCGAGCGGCTGATCAAGCTGCTCGGTGGCCACGGCCCGCGCTGCGAATACAGCGAGGTGGGCGGGGTGCCGCGCGTGTGTCGGGCAGGTTGATCCCGGGCGCCTGCATCGTGCGTGAGCCACCGGTGGTCACGACGTCATCGTCTGTTCGTCATGGGATGAGCGGCGTCTCCTCGGGCTCAGCCCCTGTCGGCGATGTCGTACTCGGCCATCACGTAGGGATGGTCCGGGTCGTACACGGTCAGCGGAGCAGGATCGTCGACGCGTCCGATCGGGCGGACCTCGGCGCCGACGCGGCCGAGACGTTCGTCGCCGAGAGCGGCGCGGGCGGTCTCAGCGAGCTGCTCGAGCGTGGCGACCACGTCGTGGTGGTCGTCGATGACGTCGTTGCTCTCGCTGATGTCGGCCTCGAGGTCGTACAGCGCAGGTCGTTCCTCGCCCTTCTTCGAGAAGTGCAGCTTCCAGCGCCCGGAACGCACGGCTTCGAGATCGTTCATCCGGTAGTAGAAGAAGGCGTCGTGCGGTGAGGGCGCGTCGCCGAACCACAACGCACTGACGTCGCGACCGTCGATGATGCGATCGGTCGGCACCTGGGCGCCACACACCTTCGCGAGCGTCGGGTACAGGTCCATTGCCGTCACCAGTTCGTCAGACGTCCGGCCGGCTGCGATACGCGTCGGCCAGCGAACGATGCCGGGTACACGCTGCCCGCCCTCCCACGTCGAGCCCTTGGCGCCGCGCAACGGCTCGTTACTCCCGCCGAGTGGCTCGCTCGAACCCCACGGTGGTGGCTGGTCGCCGAGTGATCCGTTGTCGCTGGTGAAGATCACGATCGTGTCGTCGGCGATGCCCTGGGCATCGAGCTCGTCGAGCAGCACCGACGTGGCCCAATCGATCGACTCCACGGCCGCGCCATAGGCGCCGTTCTGCGACGCCTCGGCGAACCGCTCCTGCACGTAGATCGGCAGGTGTACGTACATGTGGGCGAGATACAAGAAGAACGGCCGCTCGTCGCTCGATCGCATGAACTCGAGCGCGCGGGCCACGTAACGTTCGGTGAGTGATGCCTGGTCGGGTTGTTGCTCGACGACCTCACCGTCGACGATCAACGGCAGCGGCGGCATCTCGGGGAGCATCTCGGGTCGGTTCGCCTGCCGACCCATGTCGTTGCTGTAGGGGAGGCCGAAGTAGTGGTCGAATCCGTGGTTGGTCGGCAAGAACGCAGGCTGGTCACCGCAGTGCCACTTCCCGACGGCCTGGGTTCGGTACCCGGCCTGGGACAGGATGCGGGCCAGGCTGATCTCGGTGGGCGGGAGGCCGACGTCCATCCCTGGAAACAGCACGGGGATCCCGTTGAACGCGCCGAACCCGATCCGCGGCGGATAACAACCGGTCAGCAATGCGCCGCGCGCTGGCGAGCACACCGGCGATGCTGTGTAGAACGAGTCGAACCGCACCCCGTCGGCGGCGAGCCGATCGATGGAGGGGGTGCGATTGCGGGTCGACCCGTAGCAGCCGAGGTCGCCGTAGCCCAGGTCGTCGCAGTTGATGAGAACGACGTTCGGTTGGTGAGTGGTGGCGTGCTCGGGGATACGTCGAGCGTATCCATCGGCCGCCGAGCGGGTTGGCTGGGCGACTGGGCGTCAACATTCGTGTCGCCTGATGCGTTGTCATCGTGTTGTTGGCTTCGCTGTGGGTACCGGGCTTTTGGCTGTGGCCTGCGCCCCCCGACGTACCGGCGGGCGAAGTGTGGCGCGCGAACTCGTCGAGCAGGGCCGCTACGCCCATGTCGGACCACTCAGCATGTTGCGCAAGCGCGACGACGAAGCGATTGACCGCGCCATCGAGCTCGCCGGGTTGGGCCGCTTCGAGCATCGCGACGTCGACACGTTGTCGGGGGGCGAACGACAGCGCGCCTGGTTCGTTCTCGCTCTGGCCCAGGACACACCGCTGCTGGTGGTCGGCGAGCCGACCATTCATCTCGACGTCGGCGCCCAGTGGTAGGTGCTCGAACTCGTGAAAGAGCTCAACGAGCATCACGATGTGACCGTTGTGGCCGTGCTCCACGACCTGAACCACGCTGCGACCATCGCCGACCACATGGTGGTGCTCGACGGTGGTCGGGTCGTGCGCGCTGGGCCTCTGTGGGAGGCACTCGACGAGGCGATTCTCGCGGACGTCTTCGGTGTCGATGCCACGATCATCGCCGACCCGCGAACCGCTGCGCCGGTGATCTTGGAGCATGACACCGCGCCCACAACTCCTCCGCCGTCGTGATAGCGCTCCTCCTTGCTCGCTGTGGCGGCGACGGTGCGGCCGACGTGGCGGGCCAAGCGGTGTCGCCGGGCGACAACTCCACGAGCAGCGCTCCTCGACGTTGCTCGTCGATCTGAGCCTCGAACTGCTCGACCAGATCGCACCCGCTGACTACATCTTTTTGATGCCCCTCGGTACGACGTNGCAGTCGGACGAGGAAGTCGAAGCATCCGTCGAGGAACTCTTCGCCAACCCCTTGTGGGGCCAGCTTCATGCAGTGCAGGCAGGGCGACTCGCACTCATCGACGACCACTGGTTCGTTGGATCGCTGCGCGCGGCCAACACCGCGCTCGACGACATCGAACGGATCCTGTTCGACGAGGGGTGAGCGAGCTGCCGTCTGCGAGCATGACCGAGATGAGCGACAGCGCAGATCTCGACCCGTCCCGTTTCGCCACCCATCGCTTCGCCGGGCGCGGCGTCGAGCTGGCGTACGTGCGCGAGAACATCGGCGGGTTCCCTCTCGTGTGTGTGCACGGCTGGCCCGAGACGAAGCGCATTTTCTGGCGTGTCATCGAACCGTTGGCCGACGCAGGGTTCGAGGTGATCGCCTCCGATCTTCGCGGCTTCGGTGAGAGCGGGATCTCAGCGGATGGATACCACGACGTGCCGTCGAGCAGCCGCGATCTCGTCGCGCTGCTCGACCACCTCGGACACGAGCGTGCGGTGTTGCTCGGTGGCGACTTCGGCGGCCCGGTCATCCAGGATCTGGCGCTGCGGTTTCCCGAGCGCGTCGAGCGGATGGTGATCTTCAACTCACCGTTGCCGTACGACAAGTCGTCGATGTCCGACATGGACACTCGCCCCCGGGCAGGGGCCGCCGACTATTTCATTCGTCAAGGAACCGACCCCGATGGTCTCGCCGCCGAGTTGACGACACCGGCGCAACGCCGGGCCTACATCGCCACGTTCTACACGTCGCGGTTCTGGGCGCATCCGGGCGCGTTCTGCGACGGCATCGTCCCTGGCGGTCCTGCAGTCGACTTCCACACCGAGCCGTTCGCCGATGGCGACACACTGCGCGCGTCGTTCGGCCCGTACGAGGCGACGTTCTCCGATGCCGCCCGCTCCGAGCCTGCGTTGATCTCACGGAATCCCGACGTCGAGACATTGATCTTGTTCGGTGCCAGCGACATGGTGATCTACCCCGAGTTCGATCGAATGGCCGCAGCGACGTTTCCGAATCACGTCGGCCCGTTCCTGCTGCGCGATTGCGGACACTTCGTGCCGTGGGAAGCGCCAAACGAGATGGTGTCGGCCACGCGGGCGTTCTGCCGCGACCTGATGGCGTCGTGACCGACGCGCTCCTCCAGCGGATCGCTGGCGAGTTCAGAGATCGAGGGTGGCTTCGAGGTCGTCGAGGATGAGGTTGGCCGCGGCGCTCAATTCCGATTTCGGACATGAGCACGCTCTCGGTGGTGCCGTGACGCAGCGAGATTTCGCTGCCATCGGCGAAGATCCGAACGACCGATACGGTCGGCTCTCTCGGATGCGGCGAGGCGTGCGCTGAGGTCGGCGATGCGGGCGTCGAGTGCGCCGATGACCTCGCCGGCTCGATCTTCGAGACCGAACAGGCGGGCGATGTCGGTCAGGCTCGTCCGGATCTCACTCGACGCATAGCCGTATCGGCGAGCGCTTCGAAGTTCACTCTGGCGCCATTGTCGGCCACAACACCAGCGGTGATTGCTGCCGTGTTCGCCGCGACCGACGATGCCGTGTTGCGGCAATCACCAGCAGAACAGGAGTGGTCGTTGCTCGAGATCGTTGGTCACCTGATCGTGTCCGATCGACCGGCGTTCGAAGATCGCATTATGGCGATTCTCAACGGCGAGCGACCGCTCGCCAGGTTCGACGCCCAGGCGGCGAACGCGGATCGCGACTTTCGAGCCGAATCGGTCGACGAGTTGCTCGGTGAACTCCGCGCATCACGCCAGCGCGCTGCCGGCTTCGTCGGCGAACTCGACCCGACTATCTATATGAGAATCATTCTCATATAGATAGGATCGTGCAGCGTGGTCAGCTACCCAAGAGACGCAGCATCGTGGCAGCAGCGTTGGCGCGGCGGGTTTTGAGCACTCGGCATCTACGGCTCTCCCGTGCGGGGAGCTGAGTTCTCCGGCGCCGGCGTGGTGGAGCGCGCCCGCGAGCTCGTCGATGAACCCGTCGACCTGGCGAGCCGGCGGCGACGGGCCTTTGATGACGCGTTCCCGTCTGACGCAACCATCGCCGTCGGCGCCAACGCATCCCGATCTCTGGTCGACGCGCTCAAGTCGAGCGGACGGCATCCGGTATTCGTTCCGCTCGACGCATGGTCAGCTCCTGTTCCTGGCGACGACCTGGACGGCGTGGTCGTGGGAGCAGTCAGCGGCCAGGTCCCGCCCATTGACACCTCGATCCCGGTCGTCGTGGACGCCGGCGAGGACGGCGTATCGACGAGCGGTGGGCCACCCATCGATGTCGGCGCTCTGATCCGGGTGCATGCCGACATTGCGGCGGGAGTTCGTGCCGCCGCCGGCTTCGACACCCTCCCCGGTCAATGGGCCGACAACACACCCGCGACTGGGGTGGTGGTCAGGCTGCCCGACCCGGCGGACCCCACGACCTTCTACGCCTATGCACGCGGCGAGGGCACCGGGATCGAGTGGGTGGCGCTTCGTCAGCCGCTTCACCCGCAGGCCCGACACGACTTGACGACCGTGGAAATCGAGCGCTCGTCTCGTCATCTCGCGCACCTCTTCCATCTCCCGATCGGTGACCGGTTCAGCGTCGACGAGATCGACCACGCCGTTCTTGGGGTGGTGAAAGCCGCTGAATACCTCGGGTGGCGCTGGTGGCAGGACCCCGACCTAGTGGAGCCGTACGTGACCTTCCTCGACGACAAGTACGGGCGGGGGCACGATGCCTATCGCCCGGCGTTCAGGCGTTGCTGACACCGCGTCGACAGCGCGCAGGTGTGCTCAGCGAGCGGATGACGGGAATCGAACCCGCGTTCTCAGCTTGGGAAGCTGATGTTCTACCATTGAACTACATCCGCGAAGAGCCTCGACGATAGCTCGGCGATGTGCGACTCAGGGAAAGGCGGTGTCGAGCGCCGCGGTACGGTCGCTGCCTATGTGGACTCCCGTTCTCGAAGTCGGTCGCCGCGATTTCGGCGTCACCCGCCTCATCGACCACGACCTCGGTGAGCTCGCTGACGGGGCTGTTCGGCTCCGAGTCGAACGCTACGCAGTCACGGCGAACACCATTACCTATGCCGCAGTCGGCGACATGCTCGACTACTGGGGGTTCCATCCGTCGGGTGATCCCGACTGGGGTCGCGTGCCGGCGATGGGCTGGGCCGAAGTGGTGGCGTCGAACCATCCCGACGTCGAAGTCGGCACCCGCGTCTACGGGTGGGTACCGATGGCCAAGCACTTCGACCTGACGGTCAGTGTCGGCGCCACCGGTCTCCGCGACGACGGGCCGCACCGAGTCGAGCACGCGCCGGTGTATCGCACCTTCGAAGACACGATGAAGGACCCACTCCATCCCGGCGTGATCGACCCGGGCCGCACGGCAGCGGAGCTCACCGACCTCGAGGACCGCCATGCGCTCCTGCGCGGCCTGTTCGCCACGGGCTTCCTCGCCGATCAGTTCTTCGCCGTGAACGACTACTTCGGTGCCACCCACGTTGCGGTCCTGTCGGCCAGCTCCAAGACCGCCATCGGGTACGCCGCATGTGCGAGCCGGCGAGATCTCAACCTCGTCGGTATCACCTCGCCCGGCAACGTCGATGCTGTCACCGCGCTCGGACTGTACGACTCGGTGTCCACCTACGACGACGCACCCGGTGCGATCGGCGCCGACGTCACCGCCGCGATCGTCGACATGGCCGGCAACGGCGCTGCGCTGGCAGCACTCCACGACTCGCTCGGCGACCGCATCGCCTACTCGATGGCCATCGGTCGGAGCCACCACGACGCACCGCCAGCGGCTCCGTCGAAGGGCCCGCCGCCGCAGCTCTTCTTCGCCCCAATGGCACTCTCCGCATTGAGTGAAGGAGGCGTCGACACCGCCGAGACCCAGAAGCGCATGGGCGCCGAGATGGACGATTTCATCGTCGGATCTCACGACTGGCTCACCGTGGAACGATCGAGCGGTCCGGCTGCTGCCGAGCAGACCTGGCACGACGTCTACAACGGCGATGTTCCGCCTTCGATCGGTCGCATCACGTCTCTGAACGACTGACGAGCTGAACGACTGACCGATCGGGGCGCCGTCGAGTGCCACTCGTCATGAGTTGGCCAGCACGAGATCGCTGGCCAGGCTCGGCCCGTCGAACGTGTCGAGCGCGTTGTCGAGATCGAGGAGCACCGCCACTGCCGAGCCGTTCCGTGCGCTGAACCCGACGGGCCCTGGCTCGTTGAAGGACGGTGACGCAATGCGCGTTTCCAGCTGCATCCCGCCTTCGATCGTGAACTCCTGATCTCGGTCGAGCTGGCTGACGCCGGGTGAACGGCCGAGATCTTCAGCCAACCGTGCCGCGTAGTAGCGGTAGCAATCGCTCACGCTCGATGCGGCCGCTGCGGCCATCGAGTCCGACTCGAACTGGGCGACGAAGTAGGCGAGGTGAACTCCGTGTTGCACCCCGATGCCGCGGTCGAGTTCGGCGGTCGGTTGCGGAGGGGCAGACCACAGGCACTCCTGTCCCGGCGTGTACGCCGAGGGCACCACGAACTCTGCGGTGCGGTCGACGTCGTCGAAGTCGAGGTCGGCCGGCTCGTTCAGCGTCAGAATGACTCGTTCGCGCACTCCATCGACGTTGCTCTGATCGCTGACCACGACGTCCTCGACAGCGTCGAGTTGGTTGTCGTCAGTGGAGTTTCCACTGGTCAGCAGCGCGGCAGCGCCGCTACCGACGGCGACGGCAGCCAGCGCGCCGGCGGCGACCAGGACGCGCCCGGTGTTGATCTGGTTCCCGGTGTTGTTCTCGTTCTCGCTGGTGTTGTGGATCTCGTTGCGGTTCGTCATGGAACCAGGCGTCGAACAGAGCCGTGAAAGACCCGTGAAACCGCACCGCCGCGCATGGGCGGCCGCTCAGCCGTCGACGACGATGGCGACGCCGTCGCGTCGCGGATCTCCGATGCCGTCGAGTCGCCCGTCGGCATCGAGGCGAGCGCAGTGGACGCCGCCGAAGAACATGTGCGGCGTCGGCCACACTCGATGGTCTGGGAAGTTCCGGACCACCGAGTCGAGCGTCGCCGAGTCGTCCATCGGCTCGACGTCGAGATGTCCTCCCTCGGCATGCAGGCGCGGTGCGATCACGGCGTCGTGGAGGGTGCCCTCGCCGAGACACATGCGCGCCACCACCTGACTGATCGCCGAACGGATGCGACTCGAGCCGCCCGATCCGAGCGCTGTCACGGCGCCGTCGTTGCCCTCGATGATTGTCGGACACATCATCGATGACAGCCGTGCGTCGAGCGGCCATCGATGGCCCGATGGATTCACGTCGTCTTCGCCGAGCACGTTGTTGAGCATGAAGTCAAAGCCACCGACGACTTCACCATTACCCTCACCGTTCGACGTGGTGATCGCGCATGCCGTTCCGTCGCCGTCGAGCACCGACACGTGCGTTGTTCCGCGTTGTCGGATCGTTTGCGTCGTCGGCGCAAAGAGTTCGTCGCTTGCCCGTTGCAATGCGGATGACGTGGTGCCGAGGGCATTGGCGAGGTCGACCGGCGATGCACCGTCGAGTGCACGCAGCGTGTGCTCGACGAGCACACCGCCCGCCGCCGGCAGCGGGTTCAGAAGGACACGGCATTCCGGCAACTCGACCTCGAGCGGTTCTCGTTCGATCGCTCGGTAGTTGACGAGATCGTCGTCGGTGAGGTGCCCACGGCCCGCCTGCTGAGCGACGACCGCGGCACCCACCTCGCTGGCGGCGAGTCCGTCGCGTGCGAGGATCTCGAGCGCGTCCGCCAGCCCTGGCGCACGGAACGTCGCGCCGACTGGCATGAGAGCGCCATCGAGTACGAACAGTCGGCGAGCACTGTCCGTCGCCGTCACGATCGCACCGACCACGTCGAACAGGTGGTGCTGGAACGGCGTGACCGTGATGCCGTTGCGAGCAGCGTCGACGGCAGCGCTCACCAACGGTGGGAGTGGCGCTGTACCAAACCGATCGGCCATCCCCGCAAGGCCCGCAAACAAGCCGGGGGTCGCCGACGTGCCAGGGCCGATGCGGAATTCCTGACGGGCGGTGCCGAACTCAGCGTGGACTGCCTCGACGTCCGGAGTGGGCGACCGCCGCCGGGGCGTGTGGGGAAATGAGTCGATGAGCAAGACCGACCCGCCGTGGCGGATCATTGCGAAGCCGCCGCCGCCGGGCGAGCACAACACTGGCTCGCAGACGCACGCCATGGCGACCGCGGCGATTGCCGCATCGACGGCGTTGCCACCATCGCGCAGGACATCGGCGCCTGCTTGTGCCGTGAGCGGATGTCCCGCAGCGATCACTCCCCGGCGCGTCACGCGGCAAGTCTGCCCTACCCGGGTCGTTGCGCTCAGCCCCCGAGCACGTGCAGGCGGACATCCCGTAGTATCTCCTCGAATCCGACTGCGGTTGGCAGCGCCCACACGAAGTACGACACGCCGGCGATGTCACCGCGCTGCACCGCAGGCAATGCGCTCGCCAAGGGGCCTGCGGCGAAGGAAGATCCCCCGGGGCGACTTCGCCGTAGAGGTTGGTGTCGCCGTCGTGTTCGAAGATCGATTCGTCGGAGAGCACGAATTGTGCCGCTGCCGGTGGAAATGTGGCGTCGCCCAGTTCGTCGATGAGTTGCCGCGCACGACCATGGGCAAGGTGCTCCGTCGCCGACTCGGCGACGAGTAGCGCGACCTGCTCGACTACGCGCCGCGGCCGCTGATGGCGTCTTGGTCGTACGGCTCGATCATGATGCACTCGCCCGGGCATTCCTCGGCCGCCTCGATCGCAGTGTCGATCTGAGAGTCGGGGATGCGGGCGACGCCTTTGCCGCTGTCGGGTCCGTGGCCGGCGCCGTCGGCACCGTCGAAGATGATCGTCTCGCCGAAGTGTTCGGCTTCTTCCTTCACGACCCACAGGCCGTCGTCGCGCGCTTGAAACACATCCGGGCAGATCTCCGAACAGATTCCGTCGCCGGTGCACAGGTCCTGGTCGATCCAAACCATCAGTGCCGTTGCTGCCATGTCGTCCTCGCTTTGCCCTCGATCAGGGTCGGTCGTGGGGGTCGTCGTTGGGGGGTTTTGTTGAGGATTTCGTGCGTATTTTGCACGAAATCCCCGGTTTTATGGTGGGGCCTGAGTGCCGTTCTAGCGGCCAGATGCGCAGATGGGACGGCTGTCGGCACCCAATCGGTAACGTCGGCTCTGGTGATGTGCCGGTGATGCTCTCGTGATTCTGTCCGACCGCACGATGCGCGAGCAGATCGCGACCGGCCGGATCGTGATCGAACCCTTCGACGACGCGCTGATTCAGCCGTCGTCGATCGACGTGCGGATCTCGCCGCTGTTCCGCGTGTTCCGCAATCACACGCGCGCCGTGATCGACGTCAAGCAGGACATGGCCGACCTCACCGAACTCATCGAGCTCGACCCCGACAGCGACGATCCGTTCATCCTGCACCCCGGTGAATTCGTCCTCGGATCGACACTCGAGCGCATCGGGATGCCGAACGACATCGTCGGCCGCGTCGACGGAAAGAGTTCGCTCGGACGGCTCGGACTGTTGATCCACTCGACCGCTGGGTTCGTCGATCCCGGTTTCGACGGCCACATCACCTTGGAGCTGGCCAACGTGGCGAGCCTGCCGATCACGCTGTACCCCGGGATGAAGATCGGCCAGATCAGCTTCATGCAGATGACCACACCGGCCGACGAGCCGTATGGCGCCAGTGCCCTCGGTTCGAAGTACCACGGCCAGCGCGGGCCTACCCCGAGCCGCTACTTCGAGAACTTCCGATAACCCGCCTCTGCGCGTGTACGTCCTGGCAAAGTGGGCCGTCACGACCGCTGCAGTGGGCCACAGACGTGATCGTCGACCCGACCGCAATCGTCCTGTGATCACTCGGACCTTGTGCGTAAGTGCAATGAACGGTTTCTTTCGGATCGCCAGAAACATACGCATGGGTCGCGCTGACTGAGTTAGTTTCGCCGCATGGCGATCACGTCGGGGGAAGTGATCAGGCATCGCCGACCCGAAACGAGCACAGGCCAGTTCGGTGTCATCGTGTTCCTCGCGTCCGACGTGATGTTGTTCGCTCCGTTCTTCGCCGCCTACTTCCTGCTGCGGTCGACGAACAGTCCGTGGCCACCCGAGGGTGCCGATATCGACCTCCCGCGAGCGCTGGTCTTCACCATCGTGCTCGCCAGCTCGTCGTTCACGCTGGTGGCCGCCGACCGCGCCCAAGCGCGCGGCGACCGACACATGATGCGCCGATGGCTGATCGCCACGATCGGTCTCGGCCTCGCATTCCTCGTCAACCAGTTGCTCGAGTACACAACGTTGCCGTTCCGGCCCGATGACCACCCGTACGGCTCGATCTACTACGGGCTCACCGGTTTGCACACCCTCCACGTCACCAGCGGACTGTGCATCCTCGCGTTGCTGTACGTCCGTGCGGTGCGCTCGCGGCACATCGAGACCGTGCACCCGTGGGCGGGTGGGACCTCGCTGTTTTGGCACCTCGTCGACATCATCTGGGTGTTCGTGTTCGTCACCATCTGGGTCATCCGATGAACTGGCGCACGCTCGGCCCGCGATCGCTGTTCGTCGTGCCGGTCGTCGCTGCCGTCGCCGTCGCCGGCCTCACGTTCTTCGGTCCGACAGGTGCGGGTCAGAGCGCTCCAGCCGCGACACCCGAGTTCGGATCCCGGTTGTTCGACGCCCACTGCTCGGCGTGTCACGGACCGGTCGGGGAGGGGATCGAAGGGCGCGGTCCCGACCTACGACAGGAGGGCGAGGCGGCTGCCGACTTCGTGCTGCGCACCGGTCGCATGCCGCTAGCCAACCCGAGCGCACAAGCGATTCGCGGACCGGTGCGGTTCAACGAAGAAGAGATCGTCGCCCTGGTCGAACACGTCGGCACGCTGGGCGACGGTCCGGGAATTCCCGACGTGAACATCGAAGGCGCCGACATCGGCAACGGCGCCAACCTCTTCTTGCTCAACTGCGCGGCCTGCCACGTTGCCTCCGGTGCAGGAGCGCCCATCGGCGGCAATCGCCGTGCCCCTGCGTTGGCGCAGGCCACGCCGACCGAGATCGGAGAGGCGATTCTCGTCGGGCCCGGCGCGATGCCGATCTTCTCCACGTTCACCGACACCGAAATCAACGACATCGCGGCGTACATCGAGGACCTCAACCAGCAGGGCACCACCGATGCCTTGGCGTTCGGCGGCGCCGGGCCGGCCGCTGAGGGCCTCGCTGCGTGGCTGCTGGCGCTCGTGCCGTTGATCGCCCTCACCCGGTGGATCGGCCACGCCAAGCCTGGCCGCAACCATCCCCGAGACGACACCGAACCGCCACCAGACGACCACCCCGGTGATACGCCCACGACGGCCGAAGATGCCGCCGCCGAGGCGTCGGCGCCCGACGACGGCACGGTCGAACGCGAGGAGGTGACTCCGGGATGACGATCGACGAGCGCGACGATGCCCCACCGGCGATCCCAGAGGTCACCCAGGAAGCGATCGAAGCCCGCGCCTTCCGCGTTGCCGTTGCGGCCTTCGTCATCGCCGTCGCTGGCGGCCTCTCCGCAGCCTGGGGTTACTGGAGCGACGAGGACCGCGTGCTCGGCGTCGGCCTCGGGGTGGCGCTGCTCGGCATCGGATTCGGCATGGTGTCGTGGTCGAAGTACCTCGACCTCGACGAGAACGTCGTGCAACAGCGCGAGCGGCTGCGGACGACCGTCGAAGAACGCGACGACTTCGCTGAAGAGATCAAACTGACGAAGGAGACCGTCGGCCGCCGCAAGCTGTTGACGGTGTTGTTCGCCGGTTCGCTGGCCAGCTTGGCGGTTGGATTCATCGGCCCGATCGGCTCGCTCGGTCCCAAGCCGCAAGGTGAACGTCAGCGCACCGGGTGGGGCGAAGGAACCAGGCTCGTCACCAGCAACGGGCAACCGATCCCTGCGTCGTCACAGATCTTCGACCAGCTGGCGACGGTCTTCCCGGAAGGATCGATCGGCGTCGACGACGGCCAGGTGGTGCTGCTGCGCGTGCAGCCGGGGCTGCTCACCGAGCGCACCATCGAACGCGGCGCCATCGAAGGATGGGTGGCGTACTCCAAGATCTGTACCCACGCCGGGTGCTCGGTCGGCCTGTTCGGCATCGACGATCGCAAACCCGACACACTCCGCCAGCTGGTGTGCCCGTGCCACCAGTCGGTGTTCGATCCGGTCGACTCGGCACGTCCGATCGGTGGCCCGGCTCCGCGCTCGCTGCCGCAACTGGCACTGGCGATCGACGACGAAGGCTTTCTCGTATCGCAGTCCGACTTCGACCGCGTGGTCGGTCCGATCAGCTGGACGGAGGGTGAGACATGAGCGACGAGACGATGTCGCCAGAGACTGCCCCGGAGACCGAAGCAACGCCGGCAGGCGACGGTGCACCCGAGCCGGTGTTCAAAGAAGACCGCACGCTCGTCGAACGCTACGTCAACAACGTCACCGGCCGCCTCGGAGCGGGCGCGTGGTTGACCAAGACGCTGCGCAAAGTGTTCCCTTCGCACTTCTCCTTCCTCTGGGGCGAGCTGGCGCTGTACAGCTTCGTCATCCTCGTGCTGACCGGCGTGTATCTCACGCTGTTCTTCGCCGGCTCCCAAGACACCCTCACCTACACCGGCTCCTATGCGCCGCTCCAGGGTCAAGAGGTCACCTCGGCGTTCAACTCGGTGATGCGCATCAGCTTCGAGGTCAAAGGCGGCCTGCTGATCCGCCAGATGCATCACTGGGCAGCGCTGGTGTTCATGGGGGCGATCGCGCTGCACATGGCGCGCATCTACTTCACCGGCGCGTATCGCCGTCCGCGCGACCTCAACTGGTACGTCGGGTTGACGCTGTTGGTGCTCGCCCTGGCGGCCGGGTTCACCGGTTATTCGCTGCCCGACGATCTGTTGTCGGGTACCGGACTGCGCATCACCTACGCCATCATCTTGACGATTCCGTTCATCGGCGAGCGCTTGGCGTACCTCATCTTCGGCGGCGAGTGGCCCGGCACCGAGATCATCGGCCGTCTGTATCCCGTGCATATCTTGATCATCCCGGGGCTCATCGTCGCGTTGTTGGCACTGCACCTGGGGATGGTGTGGCACCAGAAACACACCCAGTTCCGCGGTCCGGGCCGAACCGAAGACAACGTCGTCGGCGAGCGGGTGTGGCCGTCATTCGCCCTCAAGTCGATCGGGCTGTTCTTCCTCGTCGCCGGAATGATCACGATGATGGGCGCCCTGTTCACCATCAACCCGATCTGGTTGTACGGCCCCTACGACGTGGGTGCGGCCACGTCGTACTCCCAACCCGACTGGTACATCGGGTTCCTCGAAGGTTCGCTGCGGTTGATGCCGCCGTGGGAGACGCAGATCGGTCCGATCGTGATCAACAACATCTTCTACTCAGGTGTTGTCGTCTCCGCGATCATCTTCGGCGGGCTGTACACGGTGCCGTACCTCGACCGGCGGTTCACCGGCGACAGAGACGAGCACAACCTGCTCGACCGGCCACGCGACGCACCGACGCGCACCGCCATCGGCGTGGCCTGCATCACCGCAGTGTCGATCCTGTTCATCGGTGGTGCCCAAGACATCATCGCCAAGACCTTCGACATTGCGGTCGGGCGGGTCACCACGATCCTGCAGATCTCCTTCCTCGTCGGACCGCCCTTGTCGTTCTTCATCGCGCGCCGGGTGTGCATCTCGCTGCGCGACCGGCCCGGTCCGCGGCGCACCGAACGCGAGTCGCCGGTGATCCGCACGTCGACCGGCGGCTACGAGTTCCTCGAGCCGATCGACAGCGACGGGGTTCCCGTCGACCAGCGGTCGACGAGCAACGGCAACGGCGCCGGCAACGGCGCCGGCAACGGACACGACGCCGGTCACGTGTCGACCGATTCATCCGGCAGCCCGCGCGAGGTGGCCGAACCATGAGTCTCGACGCGCTGCTCGCCGGGCTCGACCCGCCGGTGACCTCCCAGGCCGACGAGACCGAGTGGGTGTGGGACATCTACCTCTATCTGGCCATCGGCGTGGCCGCGTTCATCGCGGTGCTCGTGCTGTATGTGATCATCCGCTTCCGTCGCCGTGACGGCGACGAGTTGCCCCCGCAGAAGCAGTACAACGTGCCCGTCGAGCTGGCGTACACGATCATTCCGCTGTTGATCATCGGAGCGTTGTTCGCCATCACCGTCGTGACCGTCCAAGCGATCGAGGAGATCGACGACGACCCCGATCTCGTCGTCGAGGTCACCGCCGCCCAATGGCAGTGGCAGTTCGACTATCCCGACAGTGGCGTCAGTGTGATCGGCTCCGGCGAGGAGTTCCCCGAGTTGGTGTTGCCGGCGAATTCGTCGGTCACGTTCGAGTTGCAATCGCTCGACGTGATCCACTCGTTCTGGATCACGGCCTTTCGCTTCAAGCGCGACATAATCCCCGGCTCGCCTGGGAGATTCTCGGTCGACATCGAAGACGTCGCCGGGTACTACCCGAACGCCGGAGTGTGCGCCGAATACTGCGGGTTGGCCCACGGCACGATGCGCTTCGAGGTGCGCATCCTCGAAACCGACGAGTTCGCCGACTGGATCGCGCAGCAACAGGCCGAAGGAAGTCAGGGATGACCGCGCTCGACCCCGATCGCTCGGCCGAGCCGCTCGGCGGCGTCGATCACGATCAACTCGTCTCCGTCGACGACGTGCTGGCCGGCGGCGACGACGGCGGGGACGATGGCTCCGGTGGCGACGAGCACGGCGGCCACGACGAAGGCCTACCCAAGACCATCACCGGTTGGCTGACGACCACCGACCACAAGGCGCTCGGCATCGCGTACGCCATCACGTCGCTGATCTTCCTCGCCATCGGGGGTTCGCTGGCCGGTGTGATCCGCGCCGAACTCGCAGAGCCGGGCGAACAGTTCGTCAGCGAGCAGCTGTACAACGGCGTCTTCACCATCCATGGCAGCGTGATGGTGTACCTGTTCGCCGTGCCGTTCGGCTTCGCCCTGGCCAACTACCTCGTGCCGCTGCAGATTGGCGCGCCCGACTTGGCGTTCCCTCGACTCAACGCGTTCTCGTACTGGCTGTACGTGTTCGGGGGCCTCATCATGCTGCTCGGCTTCGCCGCCGACGGCGGGGCCGCCGCGTTCGGCTGGTTCGCCTACCCACCGCTGTCGGGGGCCGGCGCGTCGCCCGGACTCGGTGCCGACATGTGGATCGTGGCGATCATCCTCACCGGTACGTCGGGCACGCTGACTGCGATCAACGTCATCGCCACGATCACGATGCTGCGTGCTCCGGGGATGACGTTGTTCCGCATGCCGATCATGACGTGGAATCTGCTGGTTACGTCGTTCATGGTGTTGCTTGCGTTCCCTGTGCTGTCGGGAGCGCTGTTCATGCTGCAGCTCGACCGGCTGTTCGGGTTCCGCTTCTACGATCCGACCGACGGCGGCTCGCCCATCTTGTGGCAGCACCTGTTCTGGTTCTTCGGGCACCCCGAGGTGTACATCGTCGCCTTGCCGTTCTTCGGCGTGGTCACCGAGATCTTCCCTGTGTTCGCCCGCCGACCGGTGTTCGGGTACAAGGGTCTGGTCTTGGCGACGCTGACCATCGGCGCACTCTCGACGTCGGTGTGGGCGCACCACATGTTCGTCACCGGCGAGGTCCTCGTGGTGTTCTTCGCCCTCACCTCGGCGCTGATCGCCGTACCGACCGGGGTGAAGGTGTTCAACTGGATCGGCTCGATGTGGGGTGGTTCGATCAGCTTCGAGGCACCAATGAAGTTCTCGATCGGCTTCCTCGTCACTTTCGTCGCGGGTGGCGTCACCGGCGTGATCCTCGCCTCGCCGACGCTCGACTATCACTTGTCCGACTCGTATTTCGTGGTCGCCCACTTTCACTACGTGATGGGCGGCACGGTGATCTTCGCGCTGTTCGCAGCGATCTATTTCTGGTGGCCCAAAGTCACCGGCAAGAAGCTGTCAGAACGATTAGCCACCTGGCAGTTCTGGCTGTTGATGATCGGGTTCAACACCACGTTCTTCTTCATGCATTTCCTCGGTCGCGACGGCATGCCCCGGCGCGTGCCCGACTACGCACCGGTCGACAACTTCGAGCTGTGGAATCGGATCGCCTCGTTCGGTTATCTGATCCTCGTGGCGTCGGTCGTCCCGTTCGTGATCGCCATCGTCAAGTCGTTCCGGGCGCCGGTCACCGAAGGAGCCGACCCGTGGGAGGCCAATTCCTTGGAGTGGGCTACCTCGTCGCCCCCACCCGAGCACAACTTCGACTGGTTGCCACCGATCCGCTCCGAACGTCCGGTGTTCGATCTGCGCTGGATCAATCATGACGAAGTCGGCAACCCCGACGTTGCCGAGGCGTGGGTCGATCGAGAGGGGATCGCCGACAACTGGCGGCCGCTCGCCGCCGAGTTGGCGGGCGACCCACCGACGACCACCGAGGGGGACCAGCCGTGAAGCCCGAGACCCTGCTGTGGGCCGGCGTCGGCACCTACTTCACGGTGATCGGCGTGACCTACATGCTCGTCGGCGGCGAGCCGATCGGCGTGGCGCTGTTGTTGATGGCCACCGCCATCGGCGGTCTGATCGCCGGCTGGGCGTGGGACTGGGGCCGCAAGCACGGGACCCGTGCCGAGGATCGCAACGACGCCGATGTCACCGACGTGCAAGGTGTGGTCGGCGTGTACTCCACCGCCAGCCTGCGCCCGATCACGATGGCGATCGGCGTCACCGCCATCGTGCTCGGTCTGGCGCTCGGTTCGTGGATGACGATTGGCGGCGTCGCCATCGTCGCCTCCCAAGCGCTCCTGCTCGTCTACGACGCCGACACGTGACCCTCGCCCCAACCCCCTCCCGAAATTGTCGCGACGCCGTGCGTTTTTCGCACGTTTCCTCCGGTTTTTTCGCGGTACGTCACGGCTCTTCCGAAAAACCGGGGAATCCGTGCGCTCTTCGCACGTTGCAGCGAACAGAACGGGTGATGTGACGTGTTCGCGCACGCCAGTGTGGTCGAGCACGCGGTGGTGCTGGTCGGCGGATTCGTCGCGATCGGCGTCTACGGGCTTGCCTGGCTGCGCACGGGCGGCCCTCACTGGCGGTTGGCTTCGTGGTGCGCCGGCGTCGCCGCGGTTGTGATCGCCACGTCTCCACCGATCGAGGCGATCGCTGTCGAACGGTTCAGCGGGCACATGATCCAGCATCTGTTGTTCATCGTGATTGCGGCGCCGCTGCTGGTACTGGCCGCGCCCGTGGCAACGGTGCTGCGTGCGTGGCCGCACCTCGTCCGTTCGTCGCGAACGGAGCGACGCGTCGCCGGCTGGTGGCATCGATACGCCCCGATCGTCGCACCGGTCGCCTTTGTCGTCACGCTCTTCGTCACCCACCTGACAGGGATCTATGACCTGGCGCTCGACAACCGCCTGGTACACGACCTCGAGCACATCGCCTACCTCGGTGCCGCCGTTGCGCTCTGGGCAGCGGTGCGCGGCGTTGGTCGCGCCGCGGCGGTCACTCGGGTGGGCTCGGTGTTCGCAATCATTGCCGGCACCGCGATGTTGGGCATCGTCTTGCTCACCGCCAGCGCGCCCCTGGTGCCGACCTACGCCGAGCAGCTCGGCGATGCTGCTGCCGTCGACGACCAACGCGTCGCCGCGTCCATCATGTGGGTCAGCGGTATGGCGATGACCGTGCCGCTGTTGCTTTTGGCAGTGTGGCGCTGGGCGACCACCGAAGAACGCATCGCCGTCGCCGCCGAGCGCTTGGAGCGTGCACCGCACGCGTCGGTGTCGCCGCCACCCGCCGACGCGGAGTCGATTGTGACGTGACCGCTACCGAGCACGCCCGCTGAGGACGCAGAACTCGTTGCCTTCGGCATCGGCGGCATTGATCAACGGCCTCAGGGTCTGCGTCGCCAACCCGCGTCCCTGCATCGCCGGAACCGTGCCGACCGTGCCGAGATACAGATGATGATGCTGCGGGCGATGTGGCTCGATCTGACGATCGGCTGCCTTCGACGCGACGTGCCGGGTGCCCTCGAGCGTGGCGACCTGCGCCTGGTGCTCAGCATCGCTGCTGAAAGACGCCACCGCTGCACTGACGCTCCACGCCGCGACCGAACACATCGCACCGTCGACGAAGCTCACAGCGACCGCCCCGAACGGCAGCGCAAAGTGCTCCAATGCGATGCGTTGGAGTGCAATGATCCGGCGTCGATGATCGGCAGCATCGACGGTCCACCGCGTCCACGGATAGTCAGCGAACGCGTCGGCAAGTACCTCTGCCGCGCGGTCGACGTCGCTGGCGTCAACGATCCGAGTGATGGCCTCCACGCCATCAATGATGCTGATTCGTGTCCCCGCCTCCCCGATCGGTTGCGCGGACGGCACCCCGCGCAGCCCGCTCGGTGTGGCGATCAGTCGCCGGCGACCGGCGTGAACTCGCCGTCGCTCAGCGGAGCCTCGGGCTTGGCCATCTCAGCCTCGCCGTTCTCGATCGCTTCGAGCAAGTGAATCGAGATGTCGGCGACGCGCACTTCGTCTTCGTCGACACCGGCACCCTTCACGCCGTCGTCGAGCATGATGTAACAGAACGGGCAGGCGGTGGCGACGCGACTGGCACCGGTCGACAGTGCCTCGGCGGCACGCTCGTCGTTGACCTTCGTGCCCACGGTCTCTTCCATCCACATCCGAGCGCCGCCGGCACCACAACACATGCCCTTGGTGCCGTTGCGGGTCATCTCGACCACCTCGATGCCCTTGATCGAACCGACGACCTTACGGGGCGCTACGTAGATGTCGTTGTGTCGACCGAGGTAACACGAGTCGTGGTACGTGATGCGCTCTTCGAGCGTCGCCTGGCTGACGTCGAGCTTGCCGCCGTCGATCAGTTGCTCGAGCAGCTGCGTGTGGTGGATCACCTCGTACTGGCCGCCGACCTGCGGGTACTCGTTGAGCAGGGTGTTGAAGCAGTGCGGGCACTGGGTGATGATCTTCTTGACGCCCATTTCGTTGAGCATCTCGACGTTTGGCTGGGCGAGCATCTGGAACAGGTACTCGTTGCCCGAACGGCGAGCCGAGTCGCCGGTGCACATCTCCGACGGTCCGAGGATGGCCACGTCGATGCCGGCTCGGCGCAACAGCTGAGCCATCGACTGGGTGACCTTCTTGTTCTTGTCGTCGAACGATCCGGCGCAGCCGACCCAATAGAGGTACTCGGACTCGAGGGGTTGGCCCGGATCGACGATCGTGACTCCGTCGAGACCGTCGGCCCAATCGCCGCGCTCACCCTGGTTCATGCCCCACGGGTTCATCTGGTTTTCCATCGCCCGGTAGGCGTTGCCCAGCTCGGCGGGGAAGTTCGACTCCATCAGCGACAGGTAGCGCCGCATGTCGAAGATCTTGTCGGTGATCTCGATGTTGACCGGGCAGATCTCGTCGCAGGCCTTGCACGTCGTGCAGGCCCACAACTCCTCGGACGTGATCCGCTCGAACAGCGAGTCGGCGGTAACGGTGATCTCCTTGTCGGTGCCGAGCGGTGGCGTCACCGCCGGTGTGCCGGTCGCAGCCATGACCTCGCCCGACTTGAGCACGATCTCGCGCGGGTCGAGCGGCTTGCCCGTGGCGTGCGCCGGGCACACACTCGTGCAGCGGCCGCACATGGTGCAGGCGTCGAGGTCGAGCAACTGCTTCCAGGTGAAGTCCTCGACCGTGGCGGCGCCGAAGCTCTCGAGTTCGGTCTCCATCAGGTTCGGCATCGGCCGCATCGCGCCCTTGGGGCGGTCCTTGTCGCGCAGGTACATGTTGATCGGCGACGTGAAGATGTGGCGCAGCATCGTCATCGGCAACAGTGCGAGGAACACGATGAACGACAGCACGTGGGCACCCCACCACCACTGGTGCCAGGTGCTCAGGTCGGATGCCGCCCAGGTGTCGACCAAGCCCGACAACGGGTAGCCGATGAACGACCAGTTCTCGTAGCTCGGACGACCTTCCACCGCGATGCGGAACATTTCGGCGCCGAACCCGGTGAGTCCGACGGCGAACAGCGTGCCCAGGATCACCGCGTGCTCAGGCTTGGACTTGATGCGGATGCGGTACGGCCGTTGCACGTAGCGGCGCAGGATCGCCCAGGTGACCCCGATCATGAAGATCAATCCGGCGAGATCACCGACGAACGAGTACGCCTTGTACGTCGTGCCGTGCAAGAACTTCAGCGACTCGGGCACCTGGTGATCGATCTCGAGCACCGTGGTGACCCCGAGCAGCACCAGGAACGAGAAGTAGATCATCGAGTGCATCAGCCCGGCGCCGGCATCGCGCAGCAGCGTCTGCATGTAGACGCCGGCACGGAAGTCCTTGATGCGTTGGGCCACGTTCTTTTTCGTCGTGCGTCGCTGGGCGGGAGCACCGCGCTCCCAGTTCTTCATCCGGTTGGCGAACATCAACCCGACCCACACCAGGGCCACCGGCATGATCGTGTAGAACGCGACCTGCAACGGTCCCGGGACGTTGACGAACACCACCCGGTGAATCGGGCTGTCGCTCTTCCAACCCGTGATCTGGGGCAAGATGCCCGAGAACAGCGTGAAGATGCCGATGCCGACACCCGCGGCGATCGCCAGCTGGTGCGGCTTGATGCGCACCGGTGGGCGTGGCGCGTCGGCGGCGGTCTCGGTGTCGGTGCCCGGATCGGTTGCGGTGCTCATGGCGTAAGCAACGTTACCCCCCGGTAACCGGGACGAGCCAGATCGGGGTCAGCCGAAGTACTGGCGATCGAGATCGCGAATGCGCGTCGCCAGCGAGGCGAGCAGCTTGTGCGAGATCGCCGGGACCTGGTCGATCACGCCGAGAAAACGACGCTGATCGATGACCAGGAGCGTGCAGTCGGTGTCGCACACCACCGTGGCCGTGCGTGGTCCGTGGTCGAGCAGCGACAGTTCACCGACCATGTCGCCGGCGCCCAGCGTGGCCACCTTGCGTCCGTTGCGCTTCACGATCACCTCGCCGTCGAGGATGACGAACGCCTCCCGCCCGGTTTGTCCCTGATCGACGATCAACGTCCCTGCGGTCATCGTGATCTCGTCGCTGGCGCGAGCAACCTTCTCGAGCTCCTTCTTACTGCAGGAGCTGAACAGCTTGACGTTGCGCAGTGTCTCGAGGTGCTGCTTCTTGCTGGCCATTAGACGCACCTTAGGCGAGCCGGCCGACCTCCCGTGACGCTCGACGCGTCCGCCCCGATGATTGATCGAGGCGATCGATCAGGTCGTGCCCGCCTGTGCCGCAACGGCGGCGGCTGCGGCCGCGATCTCGTCGGCGTTGCCGAGGTACTCCGCCGACGTGACGGTGAGGGCATCGTCGAACTCGTACTTGCGCGGCGCGCCAGTGGGGATGTTGATCTCGGCGATGTCGTCGTCGCTGACGTTCTCCAGGTGCTTCAGCAAGGCGCGCAACGAGTTGCCGTGGGCGGTGACGAGCACATTGAGACCAGCGAGCAGCTCCGGCGCAATCGTGTCGTACCAGTACGGCAACACGCGGGCGACGACATCTTTCAAACACTCAGACGCCGGCAGAACGTCCGGCGGCAGCAACCGGTAGCGCGGATCGTTGCGTGGATGCTCCGGACTGTCGTCGGCGACCGGAGGTGGTGGGGTGTCGTAGCCGCGCCGCCACGCGTGCACCTGTTCTGCGCCGTATTGCTCGGTCGTCTCTTTCTTGTCGAGGCCCTGCAAAGCGCCGTAGTGACGCTCGTTCAGCCGCCAGTTGCGGGTGACCGGAATCCACACCTGGTCCATGCTGCGCAACGCCAGGTTCTGGGTGACCACCGCCCGTGTTTGCAGCGATGTGTGCGACGTGTCGAAGTGCAGTCCTGCAGCGAGCATCGTCGTGCCTGCCGCCTTGGCCTCCTCGACGCCCTTGTCGGTCAGCGACACGTCGTGCCAGCCGGTGAAGAGGTTCTGGAGGTTCCACTCGGATTGGCCGTGGCGGAGGATGACGAGCGTGCCGGTCATGTCTTTGATCGTACGGCCAGTGAGCGAACGACGTAGTCGCTCGCTGCTCTAGGGTCGCGTCGATGTCGGTGGGACACGGAGCTGCGCTGGCCCCGCGCGACGACCTCGCCGCTGTGATCGACCCGTACACCGGGTTGTATCCGGCCGACAGCGTCACCTCGGCGGTCGGGGTTCCTTACGGGTACCTGCCGACCGCAGCGGACGACGTACGTGCTGTCGGGCCCGCACCTCATCCCAACGGGAGCGCTGAGCCGTGAGCGGTGATGCGTGGCTCACCCTCGTCGTGCTGCTCGCGACGTTCGTGGTGCTGGCCTTCGACCGCGTGCCCACAGCCGCTGGGCTCGGTGGCGCGGTGTTCGTGCTGTTGCTCCTCGGCGTCGTCGATCAAGATCAGGCGCTCACCGGGTTGTCGGCGAGCGCACCAGTGACGATCGCAGCGCTGTACGTGTTGGCCGGTGCCGCCACGGCGACGGGTGCATTCACGCCGGCGATCGACCGGCTGATGGACGCCGGCGGGCGTGGTGAACGGACTCGACTCGCCGGAGTCGCAACCGCCGCCGCCGGCTTCTCGGCGATCCTGCCCAATACCCCGCTGGTGGCGCTCGCCGCACCCCGCGTCGTGACGTGGAGCCGGCGGACGGGGCGTTCTCCGGCGACGTACCTCATGCCGTTGTCGTTCGCCGCAGTCCTCGGCGGAGTCATCACGGTGATCGGTACCTCGACCAACCTGGTCGTGTCCGACCTCCTGGTCGCCGCCGGGGGCGATCCGCTCGGTGTGTTCGAGATCACCGGCGCCGGCCTCCCCGTGGCGATCGTCGGCGTCGCGGTACTGGTGGTGACCGCACCACGTCTGCTCCGAGCGCGGCGCCCGGTCGAAGAACTCGACGAGCGAGCCCAGCGCTACACGATGGCGCTGCGCGTCGACGTCGACGGACCAGTCGTCGGTCGGACGGTCGACGAGGCCGGACTGCGTGATCTGGCGGGAGTATTCCTTGCGGGTGTCGAACGCGCCGGTCGGGTCGTGACCGCCCGCCCCGAGACGCGACTCGGCGCCGGCGATGTGTGCTATTTCGTCGGTGACGTCGACAACATCGTCGACCTGATGGAGGTTCGTGGCCTGTCGAGCGCCGAGGGGCCACACCTCGACGGTGCCCTCGAGCGACCCGGAACCGGGTTGTTCGAGGTGGTCGTGTCGGAGCGTTCCGAATTGGCTGGCTCGACCCTGCGCGATGTGGGATTTCGTGCCCGCTATGACGCAGCGGTGCTGGCGATCCGGCGTCACGACGACGACGTTCCGGGGAAGCTCGGCACCGTTGAACTGCGCCCCGGTGACGTGTTGCTGCTCCTCGCTGCGGCCGACTTCGGCCGGCGCTTCCGTGGGCACGGCGACTTCTCCGTCGTTGCGTCGCTGTCGACCGCACCGCCGCCGCGGCGCAGCGCGGCGGCACTCGTGCTGGCCGCGATCGCCGCCATGGTCGTCCTCGCCGTGTCCGGCGCGTTGACGTTGCTCGAAGCGTCGTTGCTCGCAGCAGGGGCAGTCGTCGCCTTGCGGGCGATCTCACTGACCGAGGCCCGCCGAGCGGTCAACCTCAACGTGGTGTTCACCATCGCCATGGCGATCAGTTTGGGTACGGCGGTGGCCACGAGTGGACTGGCCGTCGAGTTCGCGTCGTTGTTGAAATCCATCGGTGATCCGTTCGGTCAGACCGGGCAGATCGTCGCCGTGCTCGCCGCCACGATGCTGCTCACCGAGGTGCTGTCGAACAATGCGGCCGCAGCGGTGATGTTGCCGGTGGCCACGGCGACGGCCTTCGATGCGGGGTACGACCCGCGAGCGTTCGCCATCATCGTGCTGATCGGCGCGTCGTGTTCGTTCCTGTCGCCGCTCGGATATCAGACCAACCTGATGGTCTATGGCCTCGGCGGCTACCGCTTCGGCGACTTCACCCGCGTCGGCGCCCCGCTGACGCTGGCGACGCTCGTGGTCACCCCCATTGTCGTCCCACTGTTCATCGGGGTGTGAGCCAGTAGCCTTCCGCGCCACCATGTCGACGACGACGCTGCACTCTCTCGAGTCCGAGGCGATCTCCATCTTTCGTGAGGTCGCTGCCGAGTTCGAACGACCGGTTCTGCTGTTCTCCGGCGGCAAGGACTCGGTGGTAATGCTGCATCTCGCCCAACGAGCGTTCGCCCCGGGCCGCATCCCGTTTCCGATCATGCACGTCGACACGGGCCACAACTTCGACGAACTGATGGAGTTTCGTGACCGCACGGTCGACGAGTTCGGCGTCGACCTCGTGGTGGCGTCGGTGCAGGAGTCGATCGATGCCGGACGTGTTCGCGAAGACACGGGTCCGCAGGCGACCCGCAACCCGCTGCAGACGGTGACGTTGCTCGACGCCATCGCCGAGCACGGGTTCGATGCGGTATTCGGTGGCGGTCGTCGCGACGAAGAGCGCGCCCGCGCCAAGGAGCGGATCTACAGCCATCGCGATGAGTTCGGCCAGTGGGACCCGAAGAACCAGCGGCCCGAGCTGTGGAACCTGTACAACGCGCGCCATCGCAAGGGTGAACATCTGCGGGTGTTCCCGCTGTCGAACTGGACCGAGCTCGACATCTGGCGGTTCATCAACGAACGCGATGTGCCCTTGCCGCCATTGTATTTTGCGCACAGTCGCCAGGTGTTCGCCCGTGACGGCATGCTGATGGCGGTCAACCGCCACGTGCAGATGCTCGACGGTGAAGAGGCGTTCGAGGCCACGGTGCGGTTCCGCACTATCGGCGATGCCACGTGCACTGCTGCGGTCGAGTCGGCGGCCTTCACGGTCGACGACATCGTCGCCGAGACCGCTGTTGCTCGGATCACCGAGCGTGGTGCCACCCGTGCCGACGACCGTGTGTCCGAGGCGGGCATGGAAGACCGCAAGCGCAAGGGGTACTTCTAGCTATGAGCGCACCACTGGAACCATTGCGTTTCGCCACGGTCGGCAGCGTCGACGACGGCAAGTCGACGCTCATCGGTCGGCTGCTGCACGACTCGAAGTCGATCTTCGAAGATCAGCTCGAACACGTCGAGGCGGTCAGCAAGAAACGCGGCAACGACTACGTCGACCTCGCATTGCTCACCGACGGGCTGCGTGCCGAGCGCGAGCAAGGCATCACGATCGACGTCGCCTACCGATACTTCTCCACGCCGCGACGCAACTTCATCATCGCCGACTGTCCCGGACACATTCAGTACACCCGCAACATGATCACCGGCGCGTCCACGGTCGACCTGGCGACACTGCTGATCGATGCGCGTAATGGTGTCGTCGAGCAGACTCGACGACACAGCCTGCTGGTGTCGCTGCTCGGCGTTCCCCACTTGGTCATCGCGGTCAACAAGATGGACCTCGTCGACTACAGCCAGGAGCGGTTCGACGAGATTCGCGCCCAGTTCACCGAGTTCGCCCAGAAGCTCGAACTGCGCGACGTGACGTTCATTCCGATGTCGGCATTCGAGGGCGACAACGTCGTCGATCGGTCCCCCAACATGGGGTGGTACGAGGGGTCGACGTTTCTCAACCACCTCGAATCCCTGTACGTGGCCAGCGACGACAACCTCATCGACGCTCGCTTCCCCGTGCAATACGTGATTCGCCCGCACACCACCGCGCACCAGGACTACCGGGGGTATGCCGGTACGCCGGCCGCAGGTGCGATGAAGCCCGGCGACGAAGTCGTCGTGTTGCCATCGGGTCTCGAGACCACCGTTGCCGGCATCGACACGTTCGACTCGCTCGCCGACGGGAGCTCCAGCGTCGCCGAAGCTCGCCCGGGCGACGCCGTCACGGTTCGTCTCGCCGACAACCTCGACGTGTCGCGCGGCGACATGATCTGTCGGCCGCACAACCGTCCGGAGGTCACTCAGGATCTCGAGGCGATGATCTGCTGGATGGATTCGGCGGCGTCGCTCACGCCGCGCACGATCTACACGCTGAAGCACACGACGCGCACGGTGCGGGCGATGGTGACCGACCTGCGCTACCGCCTCGACATCAACACGATGCGTCGCGACGAAGACGCGACCACGTTGGAGATGAACGAGATCGGCCGCGCCGTGCTGCGGTGCACCGAGCCGATCTTCGTCGACGACTACCGGCGCAACCGCGTGACGGGCAGCTTCATCCTCATCGACGAGTCGACGAATCAGACCGTCGCCGGCGGAATGATCCGCCGTACGAACACCTAGTCGGCGACACGCCGGTGAGCAGCACACCAGCGCAGCACAACATCGTGTGGCACGACACGGTGGTCGGCCGCGACGAGCGATGGTCGACGCACGGCTTGAGCGGTGCGACCGTGTGGTTCACGGGCCTGTCCGGGTCCGGCAAGTCGACCGTCGCCAATGCGGTGGCAGAGCAGTTGCTCGCTGCCGACCGTCCCGCCTACCTGCTCGACGGCGACAACGTTCGCCATGGCCTGAACGCGGATCTCGGGTTCTCCGCCGCCGACCGTGCCGAGAACGTTCGCCGCATCGGCGAGGTGGCGCGGCTGATGGCCGACGCCGGGCTGGTCGTGCTGGTGCCGGTGATCTCCCCGTACCGGGCCGACCGCGACAACGTTCGGGCGATGCACGATGCAGCCGGGTTGTCGTTCGTCGAGGTGTTCGTCGACACGCCACTCGAGTTGTGCGAGCAACGCGACCCGAAGGGCCTCTACGCAAAGGCGCGGGCGGGCGAGCTCACCGGCATGACCGGCATCGACGATCCATACGAGTCGCCCGCTGCACCCGAGATCCGGCTCACTCCGGCTGACCTCGACGAACAGGCGAGCGTGGTCGTGGCGGCCATCGCCCGCTGACGAGCACGAGTGCGTCGTCGCCTGCAACCCCGGCGGTGTGTACCGGCGCGTCGATGAGTTGGTCGCGCTGACCGCCTGGGGGTTGGTCATGCGCATCACCACAACAGCCTGAGTCCGGCCCCGCTCGCGGAGATCCCAGCGGAGGCATCGCGGCGCCGTTCACCGCGGCGCGCTCCGGCTGTGAGGAACGATCGACGTGTACCCCGAACTGGCGCGCAGGTTGCTGCGTTGGACACTGCTGCGTGACGCCCTTGCTCGGGGGTGGTGGCGAATTGTTTGTGGGGTCTGGGGTGGGCAATGACCAGCGGCGCCGACGTCGCATGGATCACCGACGAGTTGGATCGTCCGGACCTCATCGATCGCGTGCTGGCGGCACAGGGACGGGCCCGGCTGTGGGGCGCGATCACCGGCATCATCTCGTTCGGAGTGTTGGCCGCTGTGACGTCGCTCGGCGCCGCCGTCGGGGTTGCTGGTGTGTCGATGGTCGTGCTCGGCGCGGCAACGGTGGCCCGGTGGCCCGAACGAGGTTGTGTTCGAGCGCCGAACGGTCGACGGTGGGCGACGTCGTGGCGCATCTTGCGTGATGGCGTCCGGCGTGTCGCGGTTGCTGGCGTCGTCGCGTGGCGCCGCTTCAGCGCTTGAGGTAGCGCTTGTAGCCCTTGTGGCTCGGTACGAAGTCGTGGGCCTCGTAGAAGTGGTGCGCGTCGGGACGGTCGACGTTGCTGGTCAGCTGCACCCGGTAGCAGCCGAGTTCGCACGCTCGCCGGACGGCGTGGTCGAGGAGCCGTCCGCCGACGCCTTGGCCGCGCATGTCGGAGGCCACGTGCATGCTCTCGATCTCGGCGCAGCGGCCCCCACGGTGTTGCAGGTGACGGAACGTGATGAGCTGGAGCATGCCGACCAAGCGTCCACCGAGGTCGGCGACCATCAGATACGTCCCGTCCGTCCGGTCGATCTCGCGGATCGCGTCGACGAAGCTGGCCATGTCGGCGGGAAGGTTGATCGGACTGTCGTCGCCTTCGACGAGCCGGCCGCCCGACAACAGCGCAAGCAAACCGTCGATATCTGCGGGGAGCGCATCGCGCAGGTACAACTGCATCGCCGTACAGCATGATGCCTGGCGATCGCCAAACGTGGGATCATTGCCGACGTGACCGCACCGCCCGACGAGCTCGTCGCCGCGGCCCGACGGGTTCACGCCGAGGCGTACTGTCCGTACTCGGGATATCGGGTCGGTGCGGCGCTGCGCACCGACGTCGGGGTCGTCGCTGCGGCCAATGTCGAAAACGCTGCCTACCCGCTTGGCACGTGCGCCGAGGCGGGCGCGATCGCGGCGATGGTGGCACTGGGTGGGCGGCGGATCGAGGCGGTGGTCGTGATCACCGATGGCGACCGCCCCGGGGTCCCGTGTGGCGGGTGTCGGCAGCGACTCAGTGAGTTCGCCGGCGATGCTGCTGTGGTCCACTGCCTCGTTGCCGACGCTCCTGAGGTGCTCACTCGAACGGTCGGTGAGCTTCTGCCGGACGCATTCGGACCCGCTGACCTCGGTGAACGCGAAACAGATTTGGAAATGTGACGTTTCTTGAGTCGATAAGACTCAAGAAACGTGCGTATCAAGTTGCGATCGCAGTGGTTCAGCCGTAGCGTGAACGCCATCCGATCTTCGGATGACACCGCCCCGCAACCACCCCCCGCAACAGTCCACAAAGGAGCCCCCAATGGCCAAGGCAGTCGGCATCGACCTCGGCACCACCAACTCCGTCGTCGCCGTGCTCGAAGGTGGCGACCCCGTCGTCATCCCCAACGCGGAAGGCAGCCGTACGACGCCGTCCGTGGTCGCGTTCTCGAAGACCGGCGAAGTGCTCGTCGGTGAGGTCGCCAAGCGTCAGGCGATCACCAACCCCGATCGCACCTTCCGCTCGATCAAGCGCCACATGGGCGAGAGCTGGAAGTCCGACGACGTCGACGGCAAGCAGTACACGCCCCAGGAGATCTCGGCACGCACGCTGATGAAGTTGAAGCGCGACGCCGAGTCGTACCTCGGCGACACGGTCAACCAGGCCGTCATTACCGTTCCCGCGTACTTCGACGACGCACAGCGCACCGCCACCAAAGAAGCTGGCACCATCGCCGGCCTCGAGGTGCTGCGCATCATCAACGAGCCCACGGCGGCAGCGCTGGCGTATGGCCTCGACAAGGGATCTGAGGACGAGACCGTGCTCGTGTTCGACCTCGGTGGCGGCACCTTCGACGTGTCGGTGCTCGAGATCGGCGACGGCGTGTTCGAGGTCAAGTCGACCCACGGCGACACCGCACTCGGCGGCGACGACTGGGACCAGCGGATCGTCGACTGGCTGGTCGAGCAGTTCAAGGCCGCCCACGGCGTCGACCTGAGTCAGGACCGCATGGCCGCGCAGCGGCTGCAGGAAGCGGCCGAGAAGGCCAAGATCGAACTCAGCCAGGTGCAGCAGGCGCAGATCAACCTGCCGTTCATCACCGCGACCGCCGACGGTCCGCTGCACCTCGACGAGAGCCTCAGCCGCTCGAAGTTCCAGGAGATGACCGCCGACCTGATCGAGCGCTGCCGCGTCCCGTTCGAGCAGGCGTTGAAAGACGCCGGCGTCAGCAAGGGCGATCTCAACCACGTGATCCTCGTGGGCGGCTCCACCCGCATGCCCGCGGTCGGAGAGCTCGTCGAGTCGATGACCGGTGAGGAGCCGAACAAGAGCGTCAACCCCGACGAAGTGGTCGCGATCGGCGCCGCGGTTCAGGCCGGTGTGCTGCGCGGCGACGTGAAGGACGTGCTGCTCCTCGACGTCACCCCCCTCAGCCTCGGTATCGAGACCAAGGGCGGCGTGATGACGCGCCTCATCGAGCGCAATACCACCATCCCCACCAAGCGCACCGAGGTGTTCACCACGGCCGAAGACAGCCAGCCGTCGGTGGAGATCCATGTGCTCCAGGGCGAGCGCGAGATGGCCAGCTACAACAAGACGCTCGGCAAGTTCCAACTCGTCGACCTGCCGCCCGCCCCACGCGGTGTCCCACAGATCGAGGTCACCTTCGACATCGACGCCAACGGCATCGTCCATGTGGCCGCGAAGGACCGGGCGACCAACAAGGAGCAGTCGATGACCATCACCGGTCAGTCGACCCTCGACAAGGACGACATCGACCAGATGGTCAAAGACGCCGAGGCGCATGCCGACGAGGACCGCCAGCGGCGTGAAGAGGCCGAGGTGCGCAACAACGCCGACTCGCTCGTCTATCAGACCGAGAAGGTGCTGCGCGAGCAGGGCGACAACGTGTCGGCCGACGAGAAGGCTGCAGTCGAGCAGCCGCTCGCCGACCTGAAGACGGCGCTGGAAGGCAACGACAACGACGCCATCAAGACCGCCACCGAGACGCTGATGTCGGCCAGCCAGGCGTTCAGCCAGAAGCTGTACGAGGCGGCGTCGAAGGATGCCAACGCCGCTGGTTCGTCGGCCTCGGGCCAAGAGACCGGCGATACCGGTGCTGGCGCGGTCGACGACGACGACATCGTCGACGCGGAAGTCGTCGACGAAGAGCAGTGACGCGCCTCGCATCGAGCGAAGCGAGCGCGACATGACTCACGACGACACCATCGGCGCAGCCGACGACGGCACCGAGCGAGCCAGCGAGATCGACGACATCACGTCGTCGATGCCGCGGCCCGCACCCGGTGCCGCGCCGGCCCCGCGCCGAGTACCCGGCGGCACCGGCGACGGCGACATCGCCGACATCGACGACATCGACGAACTTGTCGGCGGCGGCGCTTCGGCGCCGGACTTCTCCGACGTCGACGTCGAGGCGCTCCTCGGTGAACGCGAGGAGTACCGGGCGATGGCGCAACGAGTGCAGGCCGACTTCGACAACTACCGACGACGGATGCAAACGCAGTCGCAGGCCGATGCCGACCGGGCGACGGGGCGGCTGGCCGAGGCGTTGCTGCCCGTGCTCGACGCCGCAGAAGCCGCGTACCTTCGTCACCCCGACGAGGTCGGTCCGTTGCTCAACCAGATGCTGGTCGAGCTGAAGAAGCAGGGCCTCGAACTCGTCAATCTCGACGGTGCGCCGTTCGACCCCGAGGTCGCCGAGGCCGTTGCCCACGAGCCCGCTGGCGGTGGAGAACCCGTCGTCGCCGAGGTGCTGCGCAGCGGCTACCTGTGGAAGGGCAAGGTGCTCCGTGCGGCGATGGTGAAGACGACGGATTGAGCACGCAGCCCGGCGTGCCGCTGGCGATGATGACAGTGGCCGAGCGGGACCAGAACGCAGGGCAGCACACACCCGAGGAGGTGACCAACGATGGCTCCACAACGAGAGTGGTTCGAGACCGACTACTACAAGGTCCTGGGTGTCGACGACGACGCCTCGGCCAAGGAGATCACCAAGGCGTACCGCAAGCTCGCCCGTGATCTGCACCCCGACAAGAATCCCGGCGACGAAGCCGCTGAGGAGCGTTTCAAGCAGGTCTCCGCTGCGTACGACGTGCTGGGTGACGAGGAGAAGAAGACCGAGTACGACGAGGTCCGCCACATGGGGCCCGTCGGCGGAATGGGTGCCGCGCCCGGGGGCGGCCAGGGTGGCTTCGGATTCAACGTTGGCGACGAGGGCGGTCTCGGCGATCTCTTCGGCAACCTGTTCGGTCGTGGTGGTCGGGGCGGACCGGCCCCCGGTGGTCAGGGTGGGCCGGCGGGCGTGGGACCGCGGCGCGGCGACGACATCACCGCGCAGTTGACGATCGACTTCGACGACGCCGTCAAGGGCATCACCACCACGCTCTACCTCACGACCGACGCCCAGTGCTCGACCTGCAACGGATCAGGCGCGCGCCCGGGCACCAGCCCAACGTTGTGTTCGAACTGCGGCGGTCGTGGCGTTGTCGACGACAACCAGGGTTTGTTCTCGTTCTCGTCGCCATGTCGCGTGTGCCAAGGCCAGGGCGTGCGCATCGAGGATCCGTGCCCCACGTGCCATGGTGCCGGCACCGAGAAGCGCCAGCGCGAGGTCAAGACGCGTATCCCGTCTGGCGTCAAGGATGGCCAGACAGTCCGCCTCAAGGGCCGTGGGGGTCCGGGGCGCAACGGTGGACCGGCCGGCGATCTGTTGGTCGAGTTGAAGGTGATGCCGCACGACCTGTTCGGTCGGCAGGGCAACAACCTCACCGTTGCCGTGCCGGTGACCTTCGCCGAGGCGGCGCTCGGTGGCGAGATCGACGTGCCCACGCTCGATGGCTCGCGGGTCACGTTGCGGCTGAAGCCGGGCACCCCGACGGGGAGCCGTCATCGCGTCAAGGGTCGCGGGATCCAGACCACGTCGTCCACCGGCGATTTGATCGTGACGGTCAACGTGGCGGTACCCACCGAGCTGAACGACGAGCAACGGGCTGCACTGGAGCAGCTGGCCGAGGCAACTACCGTGAATCCGAGGGCATCGCTGGCATGAGTAGAGATCGCACCAATATCGAGCGTTCGGCAACGCACGCTGTGTACGTGATCTCCGTGGCCGCCGAGCTGGCTGGGATGCATCCGCAGACGTTGCGCATCTATGAGCGGCGCGGTCTGGTCAGCCCGGCCCGGACGCAAGGTGGCAATCGGCGCTACTCAGACGCCGACATTGCTTTGTTGCGCCGCATCTCCCAGCTCACCGACGAGGGGATGAACCTCGAAGGAATTCGCCGGGTGATGCAGCTCGAAGTGGAGAACACGGCGCTGCGCGACGAGTTGGCCGAGGCCCGGCGAGTCGCCGAAGATGCCCTCGCCGCTGCCGAGGGCCGAGGCGGTGACTTGGTGCCGCTGCGACAAGCGGTCGCTGTGTTCGGTGAGCGCCCCTCGATCTTCGATCGCGACTGACCGCCAGAACTTCATCGGCGGAAGACGTCGATCTCACCGCCGTCTCCGCAGCAGTCGGCGGCGACGAGTCGGTCTCGACAGCTCCCCGGTCGTCGGATCGGTTGATGCAGGGACCCGCTCGATCGCCCATGGACGGCGGACCTCGATCATGGTGTCGTGCGGGCTCGCTGCGTTGACGGTATCGACCGGGCGCAGCGGGCCGCTCAACCCGGCGGCGCCGATCGCGGCGCCGAGTGCAACACATTGGCGACGCGCTGCGCGCACGTCGGCGTCGGGATAGTCGGGATACGGCGAGTCGCCGACGCGGATCGCGATCGGACCGCCCACCTCGGCGATGCCGAGGTGGGTGAGCTCGGCGGCGAGCAGCGGTGGTTCGAGCAACTCGTCGAACCAGGTTGGCGAGACCACATCACGGCGTTGGGCCAGTTCGGGCGCAGTGATCCCCACGCCGTCGACCGATGCTGCGGCGATCGGTCCGTCGCCCCCGTGCACGACGGCGAACGCCTCGGCCGGTGCGGCAACGCGCATGCTGCGCGTGACGTCAGCTGGCGCGGTGCGCGTCATCGCCATCGGACTGGGCTCGACGGCAACGTCGGCGAACCCGGCCAGCTCCCCGAGCTGTTCGAGATGCCGGACGCGTGCGTCGTCCCAACCGATCACCATCAACCAGCGACGGGGGCCATCGTCGACGATCATCGTCGAACCGATCCCGTCCTGTTCGGAAAGGCCGTGGCGAACGGTGTTCAACTCCACGCCGGTCAGGCCGGTGACGTCGCGTCGCTGCAGCGTTGCCCCCGGCGAGAACGTCGCCAGTCTGGTCGGCTCGTGACCTGCATCGAGTTCGGCGTGGGCGATAACGAGGGCATCGACGAGCGACCGATCGGTCGACGGCGCGCCGATGCCGATTTCGACGGCCGCCGTCAGCGTGCCGCCAGCGAGTCGTACACCGCGCACGGTGGCCGACGTGACCTCGAGTCCGATTCCGTCACCGCGCCGGGTCGCAGCTGCGTCAGTCACGTCGATCTCCTTGCTGATCGAGTGCTTGATCGCGCCCGACCGCAGTGCCTCCGCTGGTCGCGATCACGCCGATCGTCGCGTCGGGGAGCAGCCAACACTGCCCGCTCGATGCGGCGACATCCTCGGGGACCCCGAGCCGGAACGCCTCGTCGGGATCGGCGAGCTGGCCGATCCCACGACGATCGGCGTCGTGCAAGGGACCGGCGTCGGCAATCGTCGGGACGGTGGCGACGACCCCGGCGCCGCCTCGTCGAACCAGGCGCAAGGCGTCGTCGAAACGCACCGCATCGTGTGCCCCGAGCACCGCGCGGACAGTTGCGAGATCGTCGATGAGGATCAATGGCTGCTCGTGCGACGCAAAATCGTGCGACAACAGTGCATCGACGACGCCGCGCATCGCTAGAGCGTCGGATGGATCGGCAACGAGCCGGCAGTGCTCGAGGCGTTCCACCGCCCGGCGCGTGCTCTGCGTGGCCAGCGCGGCGATGACGGGGGTCTCGGCGGCGGCGAGCCGTTCCCCGACGCCGTCGATCAGCGTGCGGAAGACCTCTCGTACTCCAGAACGCATCGAGCCGACGAGGAGGAGTGTCTGCCCGGGCTGCCACCACCAGACGTCTGGAGTGTTGAGGTCCGGGCGGTCGCGCCATCCGATGGGCACCCCGTCGCCCGGATGGTCGCTGCGCAAGGTGGCTGCGTCGGCGGAGCGGGGGACCGACGGGGGCGCGAGTTGCGGCACCATGCGGTCAGACGGCACGGCGTCGCGCAACATCTGTGCGGCACGTGCCATGTCGGGTGGTGCGGTGGCGGAGCGATCGATGCGCCGTTGCAGCCGTCGTTCGAGCGCGGTGAAGGGCCGGGCGACGACGAATGGCAGAGCGAGTCCGCACCCCGACGTCTGGCGCGGCGTGTGCGGGGTGAACCACAGTGCTGGTGCGTCGTTGTCGATGACGGTTGCGCTGCGGACGCCCGCTCGCTCGAACACTGCCAGGCGCGTCCCTGCTGCGCCCGCGAGCGATCGATCAGCCAGCTTGGGCACGCCGTTGACGCGTTCGCGAACCGACAACAGCATGAGGCGTTCGTGGCCCTCGGCGAGCGTTGCCAGCTCGGCGATCTCTGCGGCGCGTGTGCCGTCGCTGGAATCGGCGACAACGAGGATGACCCGCGCCGGACGCATGGGGGCTCGTAACAAGGCCTCGAGACGTTGTCGGAAACGACGGTCGATGTGGCTCGGCTCGACGGTGTCGAGCACGAGGTTGGGAATGTCCGCCACCCCGGGAATGGCGCTCTGACCTGGACCCGTAGCATCGATGACCCACAGTTCCTCGGGTGGTTGGGACAAGCACAGCGACAACACGATCGTTGTCGCCAGATCGGCGGCCAGCGCGAGCCGCGGCGCAACGATGTCGAGGTTGTGGCCGTCGGTGACGTCGATCGTCAGCGGATCGTTGCCGTGGCGTCCGATCGCAACGGTCCAGCCAGTCGGCGGGCGCGCGTCGAGAAGTTCGATGAGGTCGGGCGGATCGATTGGCGGCGTGTCCGGGATGTCCGTGCCAGCTGCGACCGATCGGGCCAGCGACCCTGCGACGGTGGAGTCCAACAGTCTGGGGAGAAACGGCCGGACGGTGCCGTCGCCGTCGACGATGTCGCCGGGCCGGTCGTCGAGGACCGTCAACGTCACGGCGGTTGCGGCGGGAGCATCGTCGCTGTGTGGTGTGATCACCGCCAGCACGACATCGACGGGCGGATCGATCACGGTGGTTCGCAAGACGCCGTCTCCGCGCCGCCACGTGGTCGGTGCGTCGATGACCAGGAAGGTCGTTTCGGTTGCGGAGCGCTCGTTCCGACCACCGATCCAGTTCGTGACGGCCGCGTCGCCGACGAGCACCTCAACGGTCGGACCGAGCCGTGCGTGTGGGAGCCACTTGACCCACTCCCATCGCGCTGCGTCGTCGTCGGTCGTCACGACGACGATCGATGTCGTGCGCGGGTCGCTGGCCGCGGCCACCGCGAGACACGCACTGCACAGGGCATCGATCGTCAGTTCTCGTGGACCGGCGATCGCGATGCCGCCGGTGGGGTCGATCGTCTGGAGTGCGCCGGTGGTGTCGATGCCGACGCCGATCCCGTCACCGATGCCGGCGCTCTGGTCCGTCTGATGAACCGTTCGTGTCGGGCGTGACGAGTGGGTGTCCAACCGGAAGCCGCGTCCACCGATGACGAGATGTCCGGCTGCTGGGTCGTCGTCGCGGTGATACGGCCACGGTGTTGGCCCGTCGATGTCGTGACCGCCGAGCAGTGGGGTCGTCGTGCCGTCGCCCGGTCGGACGGTGACGTTGCGCTGCGTATCGGCGTCGACGATCACCGCTGCGGTCTCGACAGGCGCGTGCGCGAGTTCCGCCGCGTTGACCCGACGGCCGGGTCCCAGTCGATAAGTGCCGGGTTCGAGCGCAACCGTGCGTGTGGTGCCGGGTCCGGCTGTTGCCGTGAGCACCACGCCGTCCCGATCACTGATCGCCTGTCGGGGGTCGGTGTCGACCACAGAGCCACGACGGACAACGTCGCGCACTGGCCGGCTGGCCTCGATCGCACGATCGTCGACGCTGACCACACGGGGGATGGCCTGACCCGTGACGTCGGCGACGACGTCACCCAGGGTCACGTCGCTCGGTGCACCGGGGTCGAGACGGACGTCGGCGTCACCGTGTGGGGTGCGCACGACGAACTCCATCGAAGCGCATCGTAGGGGCTCGGCAACGTACGGATTTCGTGCTCAAGTTGGTGCCGGTTTCTGCCGATAACCGCCGCGTGGGTGTCCGCCGACCGACCAGCTGCTGCGCCAGGATCCTTGCCTCGTCGCGAGCCGTAGCCTGGCCGGCTCGATGACGCCGAACACCGTGTCGTGGCGCCACGTCGTGGCGGCGCTCTTGGCAGTGGTGGCTGCCCTCGGCGCCGTCGTCGTGATCGTCCGCAGCGACGGGATGGAGTCGGTCGATGCCGCCACGGCTCGTGCCACACGCTGGTTCGTGCACCAGCCGACCGGACGGGTCGTGCTCATCGACGGGTACGGCGGTCGTCCCTTGGCGAGCCTCGACACCGAGGCATCTGGTGAACCATTAACGATCGCCCAAGGTGCCGCTGGTGCGTTCGTGATCAACGACGCGACCGCAGAGACCCGAGCCATCGATCCGGTCGAGCTGCGACTCGGCTCCCCGCTGAGCCTGCCGACTCTCGGCCGTGGTGATTCGCTCTCCGGGGTTGGTCAAGTTGGCCTCGTCGTGGTCGACCCGTTGAGCGACACCGGCTCAGTCGTACCGGCCGACGGAGAAACGATCGGCTTCGACGTCGTCGCCGGAGCGGCGGCGGTCGTCGCTCCCGATGGTGGCGTGTGGTCGGTGGTCGACGGCGGTCTGCGACGGACCACATCGACCTCGACCGAGCGGTACGACGCATCGATCGTCGATGGCGAACTCTCGCTCCTCGGCAACGTCCCGGTGTTGCTCGATCGCGACGCTCGGCGCGTCCTCGTCGGTGTGGACGGAGCGTGGCAACAGTTGCCAACCGATGCCGATCCGAGTGAGCTCGTGCTGCAGCAACCCGGGCCGCCAGGACGTTGCGCATGGGTTGCCAGCGGTGACGAACTCTGGTGCGTTTCCGCTCGTGGTATCGACGAGACGTCCACCGTTGCCGGTCTCGGAGCGGGGGGCGGCGACACGCTGGCGATCGCCGGCGACGCGGCCGCGCTCGTGGAGCGCGGTCCGACCGCTGTGGTCCGGTTCGACTGGCGGAGCGGCGACATCCTGGATGATGTCGCTGTCACCGTGCGCAGCGACGCCAACCTGTCGGTCGCCTCGACCGTCGACCTCGTGTGGGTCGACGACGTTGCCGGCGACTTCGTCTGGGCGGTTAATCCGTGGGGTATCGAGGCGGTCGACAAGAACGCCACCGGCATCCTCGTCCTCGGTGACGACGGCGATGTCGTCGACGAAGGTGAGTCCAATCGTGGGTCCGGTGGGGAAGCGGACGAGTCGTCGGCCGTCGAGCCCGAGGAGCGCGAGCCAGACGACAACGGCGTCGACGATCCTCCAGTAGCGATGCCCGACGCCGTCACGGCGCGTACGGGCGCCAATGTGGCCATCTCGGTGACCGCCAACGACTATGACCCCGACGGCGAGGCGATCGTGGTGTCGCAGGTCGGTCGCGCCGCACATGGGACCGTCGAGATCGGCACCGCCTCGACCGTGGTGTACACGCCAGAGGACGGCTACGTCGGGCTCGACGAGTTCACATACACGATCGTTGACGGCAACGGCAGCAGCGCCAACGCCGCGGTCGTCGTCGAGCTGCTGCCCGTCGATGCGACCAACGGTTCACCGGTGGGTATCGCCGACGAAGCCGACACCGGACCCGGTGTGGCGGTCGTCGTCGACATCTTGCGCAACGACGTCGATCCCGAGCGCGACTCGTTGAGCATCGGATCGTTTGCCCCGCCGGACGGTGTCGGGGCGTCGGCCATCGGAGAAGTCACCGAAACCGTTGGCCCGTCGGGTCTCCCGGCATTGCGTTTCGCCCCATCGCCGGGATTCGAGGGGACCGCGCGTTTCACATACCGCCCGCTCGACGCGCTCGACGCGCTGGGTGACGACGTCGAGGTCACCGTCGAGGTCGCCAGCAGTGCCGACGCCAACCGCCCGCCGACGGCGCAGCCCGACGCGCTGCGTGCCAGACGAGGCGTGCGGACCGTGATGCCCGTGCTCGTCAACGACATCGACCCCGACGGTGATCGGCTCGAGCTCGACGTGGTCACGCCGCTTCCGGACGGGCTTGTCGTCGAGGTCGAGGGTCAGCAGCTCGCGGTGACCGCCGGTCCTGGCGCAGCTGAGCTGGTGCCGTTCGAGTACGTGATCTCCGATGGCTTCGATCACACGGCGCGTGGCGCCGTGCTGGTGGGAGTGATCGACGACATCGAGCCGAACCGCCCGCCCGTTGTCACCGCCGACACCGCCAAGGCGGTCGTCGGCGAGTCGGTGGTTCTCGACGTTCTGGTCAACGACGTCGATCCCGACGGAGATCCGCTGGTGATCGTCGAGGCGACGTCACCCGACGACGAACGCGATCGTGTCGACGTGCTCGGTACCGACCGTCTCCAGTTCACTCCGGCCGCACTTGACGACGACGACGAGGAGCTCAACGCACGGTTCTCGTACACGGTGAGCGATGGCAACGGTCACGAGGTGACCGGGGACGTGACGGTGACCGTGCTCCCGGAGGCGCTTGCTGCGCCGCCCTTCGCTCGCGACGACTCGACGTTCACCTTCGTCGACACGCCGGTCACGATCGACGTGCTCCGCAACGACGGTGACCCGAGCGGCAGCCGGCCGACCCTCGTCGGCCGACCCGGCTGTCCAGCCGGGGGCGTCGCCGTTGTCACCGTCGACAACCAGGTCCGGTTCGACCCGCCCGCCGGGCGCTCGGGGGCGTTCCGTTGCACCTACGAGGTGACGAATGCCCGCGGCCTCCGCGCCAGCGCATCGATTGTGATCTCGGTGCGTGAACCGCAGTTGGTGAACGAGCCACCGAATGCCGTCAGCGACCGGCTGACCGTCGAACAGGAGACGACGGCATCGATCGACGTCACGAGCAACGACACCGACCCCGACGGCGACGATGCCGCACTGACCGTGGTGTCGTCGACGGCGCCATCGCTCGGTGTTGCGGTGCGCAACGGCAACACGATCACGTTCACCGCAGGCCTCGAGCTGGGTCCGGCGCTCATCAACTACCAGGTGCGCGACGCCGAGGGTGCGATCAGCCTGGGGCGCTTGTCGGTGATCGTGGTCGAGCCGGTCAACGAGGCGCCGATCGCCCTACCGGATCGGCGCACCGTGTTCGGGCCGGGTGAACCGATCGGGTTCGCTCCGCTCGACAACGACGTCGACCCCGATGACACCGTTGGTGGTCTGGAACTCGTGTCGGTCGAGCTGGTCGCGGGCGATGGTTCGGCGACACGCTCGGGGTCGCTCGTCACGATGACTCCCGCCGCAGAGTTCGTCGGTGACCTCGTGGCCAACTACACCATCGCCGACGGCGAAGGGCTCACGGCAAGATCGGTGATCACGCTCTCGGTGTTGGAACCGCTGAACCGGTCTCCGGAGGCGGTCGACGACAGTGCCGAGGTGGCCAACGGCGGCACGGTGACGACCGCGATTTTGTTCAACGACGTCGATCCCGACGGTGATCCGCTCGAGGTCAACCTGCTCGGAGGACCGTCGCCCGACCTCGGGTCGGCCAGCCTGAACGGCGACCGCAGCGTGACGTTTACCGCCGATGCGGGCGCGTCCGGCACGACATCGATTCCGTATCAGATCAGCGACGGCGAGTTCACGTCGTCGGCGGCACTGTCGATCGTCGTGCTCCCCTGTACCGAGTCGGCACCGGTCGCGCAGGACGCGTTCATCGAGACCGGCTACCAGCAGCCGGTGGGGGTCGACCTGGCAGCGCTGTCGGCGAATGGCACCATCGTCGACGTTGCGGGTCCGGCAGGGCTTGCCGGTGGCGTCTACTCGCCGCCGCCGGGCGAGAACGGCAACGTCACGGTGACCTACGGCGTGGTCAACGGCTGTCGGCAACGAGTGAACGGTGTGGTGACCATCGATGTCAACCAGCCGCCCGCGGTGCAGCCTCAGGCGTTCACGCTCGGAAGAGGCGCTGTGCAAGAAGTGCCGGTCGGGTCGCTGGCCTCCGACGACGAAGCACTCTCGATCGCCGACGTGGTTGGCGCCCCGAGTTGGGTTGGTGTCGCAGACGGTGTGGTGCTCATCCGCCCCGACGAAGGAGCGCCGCGCGGCGTCACGGAGTTCTCCGTCGTCGTCGCCGACCCGGGTGGGCTGACCGGCACAGTGCCGATTGCAGTCACCGTGACCAATGTGCCCCCGGTGGCGAACGCCGATCAGCTGGACGTGTCGAGCGGCGACGCCGCAACCATTGATCTGACGGCCAACGACACCGACCCCGACGGACCCGACGGTCAGCTGCGGGTGCGCGAGGTGCCGTCGACCATCGTGTTCACCGATGGGACATCGGGCTCGGTCGTGCTCGGTACCGATGGGCGATCCGTCACGATCAACCCCGGTGACGCAGCAGGAACCGCGACATTCTCGTATGTGATCGAAGACGCCGATGGTGATCGTTCAGGCCCGGCAACGGTGACCGTCGCCGGGCCGCAGCTCAACCAGCCTCCGTTCGCCCGTGATCAGACGATCATCGTCGTGGTCGACACCTCCGAATCGTTCACGCTCGACGCCGGCGATCCCGACGGCGATCAAGTCACCGTCGACGATTTCGATGACCCCGACGGCGTGGTTTCCGCACGCGATGGTCTGCAGGTCACCGTGGACATCGATGACATCGGGACGTACAGCTTCACCTACCGCATCACCGATGGCACCGACGTGTCTTCGATCGCCACGGTCACGGTGTCGGTCATTCCACAAGCCACGACGACGACAACGGCAACGACGGTGCCGTCGACCGACACCACTGCACCCTCGCCGACCACCGCAACGACCGTCGCCACGCCAACCACCGAGGCCACCGTCGCCACACCGACGACGGTGAGCACCACGACGGCCCCGACGACCGCCACGTCGGTTGTCGGGTAGTCGCGCGCGGTGTCGGAGCTCGTCTCACACGGTGACGGGCGAGCGGGTGGACGAGCGCAACGAGCGCAGGCTGAGACGCCACCGAAGTCGCTGCCATCTCGACCGTTCCTCGCCGATTGCCGTTTCGACTGCGCCGAGGTAGATCGCCGCATCGGCGGCTGATTGATCGAGGCCCGAGGGGTCGCCGAAGGTCGCGGCGCTCGACAGGGTGGCCAATCGGCGAAGTTCCCAGCGAACCGACGCGCCGGCCACCGACGTGCCGGCACCGGCAATCTCGAGGTCGGTGTCGGCGCCGTCGATCGACAACCCGCCGTCGACGAGCGCGTCGGTGGCGCTGGCCCACGCGCCGCGCACGCGCTCGGCTGCCGCTCGGCTGCGCAACCGACGGGTTCGACGTCGAGCTTTCACGAACAGGATCACCGCAGCCGCGATCACGATCGGCATGAGCGCGATCGCAACCACGGCGGTGCCCCGAAGGGCCAGTTCGAATGCGGTCGACAAGGCCCCACCGTCGCTCGCCGAGTCGGTCGCGCCGGTCGTGTCGTTCTGATCAGCGGGCTCTGGCGGCGGCGCGATCGGCGGTTGCGGCGCAGCGGGGGTCTGGGCCCGCGGTTCGGGTGGCGTCGGCTCGTCGTCGGGGGCCTCCTCGGCCGGAACCGGATCAGCGGCGACCCATCGTCCGTCGGCGAGCGCCAACTCCGGCCACACTTGTGCATCGACCGACGACACCACGACATCGGTGGATGCCGGTTCGATGACGAACCCGGTAGCGACGCGTGCATCCGCCCCGAGGGAGCGGGCGAGGAGGGCGTATGCCGCCGCGAACTGCTCTGCGGTGCCTCGTCGGGTGTCTCGCAGAAATCGTTCGAGCAACGCCCGCTGCAGGCCGCCACCTTGAACCCCTGAGTCGAGCACGAACTCGTCACGCATCGTCGCAGCGATCCGGTCGAGTCGCTCGACCGTCGTGCCGTCACCACCGAGCTGCTCGGCCAGCTCCGTCAGGCCCGACACCGAGTCGTCGATTTCGCGCGTCGCCAGCGCGACCTGGCCGGCGACGGTCGGTGCGAGGTTGGCCTCGATCTCCAGCGGCTCCGTCGGACGATCGACGAGGCGGACGACCGTACGCGCCGCGTCGGTCTCCACAGCCGTATCGACAGACACTGGCGGTCCGGGCAGCGGCACGAGGGAGAGATCGTCGTCGAGGAACGCAACTGTGTATGAACGTGCAGTGGGATCGGCGTCGCCGAGGGTTTGTCCGATCGGCCGCACCGTCAGCGAGGGCGTCCAGCGCTCGCCGTCGTAGTCGGCCAACGCAGCGGTACGCCAGCGAATCGGAGTCGGGCCGTCGCTCTCGATGCGGTGGACGTCGATCGGTGGATCGAGATTGCGCAGCGCAAGGGTTGCCTCGATCGGGTCGAGCAGTGGAGCGGTGCGCACTGGAGGATCGGCGCGGCGCGGATCGGCCCGAACCGACATCGCCACCGGCACGCTGACCAGTGCGGGGATCGCCAGAGCGACAGCGACGAGCGGAAGCAGTCGTCGTTCCCCGACGAGCAAGCCGGCGCGGTCTCCGAGCGAGCTGCCCGGCCGGAGCGCGGCCAACGCAACCGCCAACACCCCGATCACCAATAGTCCGCCGAGCTGTGCACCCGCAGGGGCACTGAGCCCGACGATCGACACGTAGGCGACGACGGTGGGCACGAGCGGCATCAGATGCCATCGGGCGCGTACCGCGAGAACAGCCGAGATGGCGGTGGCCGCGGCGATGAACAATGCGACCACGCCGACCAGTTCGGGAGTGGCGGGGCTTGGCCATTCGGTGGTCAGCAACCGCTGTGGGCCCGCAGTCATAGCGTCGACGACGTCGTCGATACCGCCTCCTCGACTGGTGACACCGATGATCACCGCAGCAACAACACCGATTGGCGCAACGATGACGGTCCGTCGGGGCCATGCGAGTGCTGCACCCGCGGGGAGCGCTCCGACCACGGGGAGCGCCCACAGCCAGCGGTCGAACACCGCGCAGGCAAGCACGCCGAGGGTGAGCCCGACCATGGCGATGATCGCCAAGCGGGCGCGCGCCATCAGCTCCACGATCGCCACCGCTGCACGAAGTCGTGGGCATCGTCGGCTGCGAACAACACACCCGCTCCCGCTTCGGCGCCACGGCCAACTCGAATCGTCGTCATCTGGTCGAGCGACGCGAACCGGCTCGAGGGACCGTTCGGCCCGGTCACCATCAGGACCGCACTGCGCGCCAGGCCGCCGGCGAACAGCGTCGCCACCGCAACGGTCTCGTCGTCGGTACTGCGCTGTACGGGGGTCAACAAGTCGAGCACGGCGGGTTCGCTTCCGAGACTGGCCGGCGTGCCCGGGTGGGCGCGCGACGTTGTTCGCAACACCACGTCGAGCCCGGTGCGGACGGCGTGGGCCGCGAGCGTGGCGGCGACGTCGACCGCTTCTTCGAAGTCGTCTGGGTCGATGACTCGCTCGGCGGTGTCGAGCACGACAGTGAACTCGGGGCGTCGGACCTCGACGTGCTCGCGAACCATCAACGTCCCGACGCGGGCGGTCGTCGGCCAGTGGATCAGTCGGGGATCATCACCGCTGACGTACTCGCGCATCGACACGAATCCGGACATCGGGTCGGTGGTGGCGCGGCGAATCACCGACTCGTTCTCGACGACGCGGACGGCTCCGTGCGGGCCGCTGAGGTCATACACCTTCGGGTGGACGATCACCGATGCGGTGGCCCGGTCGGCCCGCCGGCCGACGGCGAGCCACAACGGATCGATGCGCACGATGTCGAACGGCCCGACGTCGAAGACGCCGCGGCGGCGGGTGGCGATCGTGCCGTCGACGAGTTCTTCGGTGCGCGCCGCGACCGGTGCCAATTCGACGCGCCCCTCGACGCCGTCGCACGTGTCGACGAGCACGGCTCGGCCCGATCTGAACGCGGTGGTGTTCCGGACCTTGTAGGTGAGTGGAATCGGGTCACCGCGGGCGATCCGCACCGCATCGACGCGCCGCGTCACTGTTGCCCGCAACGGTCGTTGGGCGGCGAGCACCGCCATCAGCAAGATCGCGCCCGCCGCGACCGCGCCGACGACGAGTTCTTCGTACTTCCACCAGAGGCCCAGGCCCGCTGCAACAATCCCGAACAGCAGCAGGCCGAGCCCGGACCGTGTGAGCACGCTCAGCCCTCGCGGGAGCGGGGGACCGGAATCGACTCGACGAGTTCGGCGAGCACCGCGTCGATACGGAGGCCGCGCAGTTCGGCGTCGGGGGTAAGTGCCATACGGTGGCTGCACACCGGGGCGACGATCGCTTTGATGTCGTCGGGGGTCACGTACGTGCGGGCATCGGTGGCGGCAAAGGCGCGGGCGACGCGGAGCATGGTCAGGGTGCCGCGAGTGGACACGCCGAGACGGAGGTCGGGATGGCTGCGCGTGGTGGTGGCGATCTCGACGATGTAATCGTGGATCGAGCGGACGACTTCGATGCGGTCGATCTCGTCGATGACCTGCTCGAGCTCGGTCGCGTCGGTCACCGGCTCGAGATCGTGGTCGTCGAGATGGCGGTGGAAGCGTTCGAGGATCGACACCTCGGTATCGGGATCGGCGTAGCCGAGCGACAGGCGCATCGCGAAGCGGTCGAGCTGCACGTCGGGCAAAGGGAACGTGCCTTGGAAGTCGCGCGGATTCTGCGTCGCGATCACGAAGAACGGGCGAGGCACCGGTCGCGACACGCCGTCGGCACTAACCTGTCGCTCCTCCATCACCTCGAGGAGCGCCGATTGAGTCTTTGGGCTTCCGCGGTTGATCTCGTCGCCGATCAACACGTTGGTGAACACCGGGCCCTCGCGGAACGAAAACGACGCGCTGCCTTGGTCGAAGACCATGACCCCGGTGATGTCGGTGGGCAGCAGGTCGGGGGTGAACTGCACTCGCTTCCAGCTGCCGGCGATCGAGTTGGCAATCGCCTTGGCCAAGCTGGTCTTGCCCGTGCCGGGCACATCGTCGAGCAGCAGGTGGCCCTCGGTCAGGAGGCAGCACAAGGCGAGACGGATCTCGTCGCGCTTGCCGCGCACGACCCGATCGATGTTGTCGACCATGGCGTCCGCGAAGTCGGCCACCTTGCCGGATGGGAGTCCGGATGGTTGCCCGCCCACCATGACCACGCACTGTAGTGGTCTCGCCACGCGCCCTGACTGCACCGGTGTGTCACAGGTGCTGCTGCACCGTTCTGGTCAGGGGTGCTGCTGCACCGTGACGTCAGGCGTGCTCGGCGAATGCGGTGGCGCGTCGATCGAGTTCGGTTGCGGAGACGACACCGGCCGCCATCGTCAGCGTTTCGATGGCGTCTTGCCACGCCGCCCAGTAGTCGTCGACACCGTGCTCGTCGTGCGCGGCGATCTGTTCGATCAGACGGTCGCGGAACTGCTCGTAGTCGACGAGGCCCCTGTCGCAGGCGGCCATCGTGGTGGCGAACACACGACGCTGCCACGGAGCGGTGAACACCATCTCGCCGTTCGTTCGGGGCGGCGCGGCCGGGCCGTCGGCGTCGAGTTCGGGCTTCATCTGGCCACGCCGATCATCTGGTCGCGACTGACGAGTGCGGCGAGTGCCTCTTCGTCGAGGTCGTCGGTGCCGGCCGGTCGTTCCGGCAGCACGAAGTAGCGCACCTCCGACGACGAGTCCCACACCCGAATGTCGATGTCGGACGGAAGCTCGCACCCCATCTCCGAGATCACGGCGCGCGGCTCGCGCACGACGCGCGACCGGTAGGCCAGCGACTTGTACCACGCCGGAGGGAGGCCGAGCAGACCCCACGGATAGCACGAGCACAGTGTGCACACCACAACGTTGTGTGTGTCGGATGTGTTCTCGACGACCACGAGATGGTCGACCTGTGGCCCGCCGAGTCCGAGTTCGCCGATCGCACCGAGGCCATCGGCGAGGAGCCGTTGTTTGAACTCGGGATCCGTCCACGCCCGAGCGACCACCTTTGCGCCGTGCATCGGTCCGAGTTGGGTTTCGAAGTAGTCGAGCGTGGCATCGACCGCCGCCGGGTCGATGAGTTCCTTCTCGATCAGGATTGCCTCGAGGGCGTCCGCCCGCAGTGCCCGTGGATCGTCTGGATGCTCGTGATCGTGTTGGTCGTGATGGTCCGTGCTCATGACGCCTCCAGGTAGGGCTCGAAGAGGTCGACGCTCACGGTGTGGGTGCCCTCGCCCCACAGATCGGCGGCGTCGAAGCGAACGGCGTAGACGTACTGCGGATCATCGCCCTCGCCGTGGGCGTGGGTGTCGGGAAACACGAATGGCGGATACGCATGGGTGATCACACCGCGGTGCCCGCGCACGTAACGAGGGAGCCGAGTGTGGCCGACGGGACGGATGTCGCGGGCGCGCACGGTGTCGCCGACGGCGAAGCGTGCCGGCCGTTCGAGCGTTCGGTGCGGGCCACCGTCGGGCGACTCGGTCGGCAGCCCGACGGGGGCGATCGCTGTTGGTCGCGCTCCCGTGCCGGCGCGTGCGTCGACGTCGTCGCTGTCGAGCAGACCACGTTCGGTGAGGCGAATCTCGAGTGCGCCCAACCATCTGCCGAAGTAGTCGGCGGTCAGGTAGAAGCCGGGATCGAGTCGTTCGATCGAGTGGCGGAACTCGTCGGTGTTGCCCACGATCTGCACGCCGGAGGCCAAGCCGAACGCCTGTCGTTCCCACGGCGCGTGGAAGATCGCCTCGTCGCGCACCATGGGACCGAAGCCCCCCATGCCGCCCATGTCGTGGATGCCGTCCATGTCGATCCTCCTCGGAGTTGAGGAGCACGAAGTTAGCCTCCTCGGCTTGGGCTCGATCGTTCGATCGGCGTCGCCGAACACCCGCAGGGCAGGTTGTACACCTGGACCGCCACTGCGTCGGTTGGCTCGAACAAGGCGTTGACCGACTCGGCGAGTTCCGAGCCGTCGACCATCGTTGCGTTGCGCATCATCTCGTCGCCGATGTCGGCGTGTCGGAGACATTGTCGGCACAGGTAGCGGGGGGTTGCGTCGGCGACGTAGGCGATGCCGCCCTCGCTGCGCAGTGATGTCGCGTGTTGGCGGGTGATCGGGCGGAGCGCGAGTCAATCGGCGAGGGGCATGGGACGTTTGTCGCCGCGCCGCCATTGCCGTGCTGGCGAGAATCCGCCATCGCATCGACGGGTCGACGAGCCCTAGAGTCGGCTCGAATTCGTCGCGAAGGGGGCGCATGGGAACCGTACCGTTGCATCACGAGGTGGAACCGCTGGCCGAGCTGGTGCCGGTTCCAGATCTGACTCATGAGGTGCTGCCGACGCTCCGTGAGGGAGGTCTCTTCGAGCCGCCTGAGCTCAGCGATCGAGTGATCCGCACCGAGCACGTCGTCTCGCATGACCCGCACGTGTTCGTCCGCGTCCATCGACCCGTCGGGTTCGATGGCCCGCTTCCGTGCTTGTACTCGATCCACGGTGGGGGCTACGTCATCGGGAGCCTCGATCAAGACGACGCCAAGCTCGACGTGTGGTGCGCCAAGTTCGGGATCGTCGGCGTCTCGGTCGAGTACCGCCTTGCCCCCGAAGTTCCGTATCCGGGGCCGCTCGACGACTGTTACGCCGGTCTGGCCTGGGCACACGAGAACGCCGACGAACTCGGCATCGACCGCGACAAGATCGGCATCACCGGGGTGAGTGCGGGTGGCGGGTTGTGCGCGGGGTTGGCGCTGCTCGCCCGTGACCGCGGTGAGGTCCCGGTCCAGTTCCAGCTGCTCGACTGTCCGATGATCGATCCGACGCAGGCGACCGTGTCGAGCCAGCTCGACGATCTCCTCATGTGGAGCCGTGTCTCGAACGAGTTCGGATGGCGGTCGTACCTCGGCGACCTGTACGGCCGCGACGACCTCCCGCCGTATGCCGCCGCCGCGCTGGCTGATGATCTCACCGGTCTTCCGGAGGCGTATGTGTGCGTCGGCGGAGCCGACGGCTTCCGTGACGAAGACGTGCACTACGCGATGCGTCTGTACGGGGCCGGCGTTCCGACCGAGCTGCACGTGTATCCGGGCGCGCCGCACGGTGTCGGGTTCTTCGTTGGCACCGAGATCGCTCGCCGGTACCACGCCGATCAGACCGACTGGCTCGGCCGCCAATTCGCTCGTCTCGAATAAGCCTCCAGCGAGCTCGGAGGACGTGATGGCCTCAACCGTTCGTGGCACGATCGAGCCCCAAAGGCTGCCGGTACTCCCGTTTGGGTCGTTCTGGTCTCGATCGCCGATACAGCGGCGCCCCAAAGCGGCTGCTGTCGGCGGGTCGCCGGCGTTCGTGCGGAGCCGTTCGGATCTCCTGAGTCCTGTCACCCGGCGTGTCAGGGGAATGCAAAGTTTTCGTCAAGTGGTCGATCCAACGTGCCGAAACCTTCGGCATGACCGTCATTCGACGCTTCTTCGTCACCGCTGCGATCTCGGCTTCCGCATTCGCCATCGCCACACCAGCACAGGCCGCCGACCCGGCCATGAGCTACGTCGTGCAGCCCGGCGACTACCTCTTGCGCATCGCCAGCGACCACAGCGTGGCGCTCAAGGCGCTCCTGCAGGAGAACGATCTCACGTCAGAGAGCTTGATCCTGCCGGGGCAACGCCTCACGATTCCCGCAGGTGGTACCGCTCCTGTAGCGCCGACCACGGCGGCTCCGGCGCCGGCGGCGCCGGCCACGGGACCGTCATACACAGTTGTGTCGGGTGATGCGCTCTCGACGATTGCCAACCGTCACGGCGTGCGTCTCGCCGCGCTCCTCCAGGCCAACGACCTCAGCCTGACCAGCGTGATCATGCCGGGTCACCAGCTGACGATTCCCGGTGGCGGTACCGCCCGTGCCGCGGCTCCGGCACCCGCAACTCCAGCACCGGCGGCTCCGACGCAGCCAGCCGCGCCCGCGGAGTTGACCTACACCGTCGTGTCGGGTGATGCCCTGTCGATCATCGCGGCGCGCCACGGTGTGAGCCTCGGCGCCCTGCTGCAGACCAACGATCTCAGCCTCGACACGGTGATCTTCCCGGGTCGTGTGCTCAACATCCCGGCCGGCGGCACCGCCCCTGCACCGGCCCCGAGCGCGCCCGCCGCGGTGGCCAACGCACCGTCGAGCTCGCGGGTCGACACCGTCGTCAACTACGCCCGAGCCCAGGTCGGTAAGGACTACAAGTTCTTCACCGCCGGACCCGACACCTTCGACTGCTCCGGCCTGACGCTCGCCGCCTACGAGCAGGTCGGCGTCTCGCTCGTCCATTACAGCGCGGCGCAGGCGATGCAGGGCACAGCCGTCGACTTCGCCAACGAGCCGATCAAGCCGGGCGACCTCATCTTCCAGAACCGTCGCGGGTCGAAGAGCATCAACCACGTGGGCATCGCCGTCAGCGCCACCCAGTGGGTGCACGCCAGCGATCCCGGCAACGGTGTGGTCATCACGTCGATTCCCGCCACCGGCGAGATCGCTTCGGTTCGCCGCTACATCGACGGCTGATCGTCATCACGATCTCGACGGCTCGGCGCATGCGGTACCGTCACCTCATGGAGACGGCGATCGATCTCGTGGAGATCGACGATGAGGTGCGGTCCGCACTGCTGCAGCTGCACGTCACACCTGAAAAGGAGCGCTACGTCGGCGGTCAGATCGATGAGGTGATGCCGACGCCCAGGAGTTTCCCGAAGCGGCATCATGGGAGCGGGCGGTGCTGGTGAGCGCACACCACGATGCGATGACATGAGCGTTCACGTGACCACGTCGGCGTCGGTACGCGAGGCGCTCGATCGATCGCACGAGCGGCTGGCCCGGTCAGGTGTGTGGTGGGACGCCGAGCAGGTGACTGCGGTCGCCCGGCGCGCCGATGCCGCGTTCGCTCAACGGGCGGTTCCGCCGTGGACGCGTGAGTTGCCCGGCGAAACGAGCAACCTCGATGATGTCGCGTTGGCGGTCGTCGATCGCATTGCTACGAACGCGGGGACGATCGATCGAGCGTGGGCGTCGGCGCAGATCGCGGCACTCGGTGATGCGCCCTATGTGGAGCTGGTCGGCATCGTCGCGGTGGCGGTGATGCTGCGGATGTACGCCGAAGCGGCCGGCGAGACGCCGTCAGCCATCGGCGATCCAGTCGTCGACGCAGGACAGCCCACCCGGCAGCGACCCGACGGCCCGATCGACATCGGTGCCTATGTTCACGTCGCGGGTCACCTTCCGATGGTCAACGTCGTTCGGGCGTTGAGTCTCGTTCCGGCTGCGAACGAGACGTTCCTCGGACTCGTCGCTGCGCTCTACGCGGGCGACAAGTTCACCGAGCTCGTCTGGGACGCATCGCCGTTGACTCGGCCGCAGGTCGAACTGGTCGCGTCGCGGGTGGCCGCGATGAACGACTGCTTCTATTGAACGACTGCTCACACCACGTTGCTCCGTGCGAGCAGCGAAGCGATCGGTGTCGATGCGGATCTCGGTGCGACGATCGGCAACGACGTGTCCGAGGTGGGAGTGCCCGCCGGCGCGGAGTTGATTGCGCTCACCGAGGCGGCGGTCTGCGGTGAAGCGGTCGACGATGCGCGTGCGGCCGTGGTCGCGGCCGTTGGCGGCGACGGCGCCGGACTTGCGGTGGCGACGATCGCTGCGTTCTCCGGCCTCGTACGCGTGGCCGACGGGATCGGGATCCCTGTCGACGACGGGTTGGCGGCATCATCTGCCTCGATTCGTCGCGACCTCGATCTCGACTCCTTTGGTGGTGCCGCCAACACGGACCTCGACGGCGTCGGCGGGCCCGACGGTTTCGACTTCGCCGACAGCCGCTGACTCACCCCGCGCCCTCGATTGGGAGCCGTCGGCGATTCGACGCGCATGGAGCAGGCTCAGTACGCCGGTTTGCGTGCCTGGGGGAGGTGCGTGCCTGGGGGAGGTGCGTGCCGTCGGGGATCGAGACGAACGTGCCGTTGGTGGTCCGGGCCAGCGCGCGACCTTCAGGGATCGGGATCACGCGGTCGTTGTCGCCATGGACCACGAGCACTGGGCAGGTGATGCGGCGGGCGAGCGCAACTTGCTGCGCTTTGGTGGCTGGGCTCGCCAAGTCGGCGCACGTTCGTGCAGCCGACCTTCTATGACGGCCAAGGCGTGATGGTCAAGAACAGCAGCGGGTTCACGTCGATCTCCGAGATGGACGGTGTCACTGTGTGCGTGGCGCAGGGAACGACCACCCAAGGCAATGCTGCCGCCGAAGCGGCGCTGCGTGGACTCGACTGGGAGATCCGCTCGTTCCGCAACGTCGACGGGCTCCAAGCGGCGCTCCTCGCCGACCAATGCGATGGCTGGTCAGCTGATCCAGCAGTTCGGCGCGCTCCGTGCCATGTTCCCCGACGAGCTCACTGTGTAGCCCGAGGTGTTCTCCAAAGAACCGCTCGGTCCCGTCGTCGCCGTCGTCGACAGCGAGTGGGCCCGTGTGGTCGAGACCGTCGTGTCCGCAACCATCCAGGCCGAGGCGTACGGCCTCACATCGGCCAACGTGCTCGACGTCGGAGACGACACCGATCCGGCGCTGCAGCGATTCATCGGTTTCAACGGCGACGCCGAAGCCGCAACCGATGAGGTCGTCGCAGGCAGCCTGCCCGAAGACTTCGCCCTGCAGGTCGTGAGCCAAGTCGGCAACTACGGCGAGATCTTCGATCGGAACCTCGCCTCACCCGGCGTCGAGCGCGCCCTCAACGCGCAGTGGACCGACGGCGACCTGATGTACTCACCGCCGTTCGTCTGACGGCGCAACGGCGCTCGCCGACTTCTCGGTCGCGCGGACGCTACGTCTCGCCAGACGCCGTGTCGCGGGACGGGTCTGCCGACCACTGCGACCACGAGCCGGGGTACAAGCGGGCGCGCACACCGATCGACTCCATCGCCAAGAGGTTGTGACACGCGCTGACACCGCTGCCGCAGTACACGATCGGAGCGTCGCCAACCTCGGCGAAACGGGCGGCGAGCTCGTCGGCCGACCGGAACCGGCCCGCCGCGAGGTTGCCCTCGAACGGAAGGTTGATCGCACCGGGAATGTGTCCGGCGCGGCGATCGATGGGCTCGGTATCGCCGCGGTATCGCTCAGCCGCGCGAGCATCGATGACCACGTCTCCTGACGCGGCCTCGGCCGAGACGCGGTCCGCGTCGACGAGCCGGTCGGTGGGCCAGGGACGGGTCGAGAAGTCGCCCGGTGCCGTCGTTGCGTCGCCGGACTCGAGGTGTTCGGGCGGCCATGTCGCATCGAGGAGCGATGCCGGGTGGCCGAGCAGCCTGAGCATCCACACCAGGCGGGATGCGGGCACACCCTGACGGTCGTCGTAGGCGACGAGCGGTTGCCCGTCGGAGAGCCCGATCGCGCGCATCCCGTCGCCGAACACCTCGGGTGTCGGGAACGGGTGCCGGCCGTCAGCGGCGGTGGGCGCGCTCGCCAACCAGCGGTCGAGGTCGACCCACGCGGCGCCGGGCCGGTGGCCGGCGATGAAGGCAGCGTGCCCGTCGGCACCATCCAGGTACCACCGCACGTCGGCGAGCAGCACATTGTCGAGTGCGTCGAGAGCAGCTTCGTCGACGATGGGCGGGAGGCCGTCGCTGGCGGGCACGGGGAGGATCGTAGGTCGGGTTGGTTACCCGCCGACCAGCTCGACGAGCCTGGTCGTCGTGGCCCGGTTGCGGGTGGTCATGTGTTGGTACTCCGGCGTCGACACCAACCTGCTCAAACGGCTCTGCGTTCGATGTTCGGCGAGTCGGGCGAAGTAGAGGACGCCGGTTCCGGGCCACACTGCGTCGACGCCGTCGCGCCACGACACCGCGGCGATCGCACGACGACCTTGACGGGTGTGCTCAGGCGCGGCGCAAGCGCGTTTTCGATCGTTTGCTCCAACGAGCCGCGGCGCGCGTTGGTCGTGAACACGACGTTGCCCGACTGGATGTATGTCTGCACGCTGTCGTAGCCCTCGGCCTCGAACACGGCGCGCAGGTCGGCCATTGGCAGCGCCCGTGGTTGGCCTATCGTCGCCGCCGTAGCGACATGCGGGTCATGGTGCCCGCCGAGAGGAGTCTGGAATGGTCACGTTGTCGGCTGCCTTCGCCACGTCGATGTCGACGCCAGAGCACGTGGAGATCGCCGAGGAGCTCGGTTACGACCGCGCCTGGCTGTACGACTCGCCGGCGCTCTATCCCGACGTCTGGGTCACCTTGGCGCGCGCCGCCGAACGCACCGAACGCATCGGTCTGGGGCCAGCGGTGCTCGTCCCGTCGCTGCGCCACCCAATGACGAACGCGGCGGCGATCGCCACGCTCGACGCGCTCGCTCCGGATCGCGTCGCCGTCGCACTCGGAGCTGGGTTCACCGGGCGCTACGTGCTCGGGCAGAAGCCGATGCGTTGGGCTGACGTCGCCGCCTACGTGCGCACGCTGCAGGCACTGCTGCGTGGGGAGGAGGCGGAATGGGAGGGCGCGCCGATCCGCATGCTGCACCCAGACGGATACGGCACACCACGACCCGTCGACGTGCCGATCCTCATCGGCGCCGACGGGCCCAAGGGTCTGGCTGTCGCCGATGAACTCGCCGACGGGGTGTTCAGTGCCGGGCAACCGGTGGTCGGCGACGGACCGTCGTGGCGGGCGCTACTCGCCTTCGGCACCGTGCTCGGCCCCGATGAGTCGCCCACCGACGAGCGCGTGCTCGACGCGGCAGGACATGGGCTGGCGGTGGTGTACCACGCCATGTATGAACGCGGTGGCGCGGAGGTCGTCGATCAACTCCCCGGTGGTGCCGAGTGGCGAGCCGACGTCGAGTCGGCAGCTCCCGAGCGTCGTCACTTGTCGACGCATCAAGACCATTTGATCTCGATGACCGACCGCGACCGGGCCGCACTCGACGCTGGCGGTGCGTCACTGCTGACATCGATGACGTTCAGCGGTACCGCCGACCAAGTGCGTGAGCGCCTCCCCGAACTCGAAGCGGCTGGCGTCACCGAACTCGCCTACCAACCGGCGGGATCCGATATCCCGGGCGAGCTGGCCCGTATGCGCGAGGCGCTGAGCTGATCCGCGCCGGCCACGGGTTCGACGGCCTCGTCGCTGATCCACTGCCCGTTCGCTTCGGGCCACGGACGAAACCGCGCAGGATCGAACCGGTACCGGTAGATCGTCGTGGTCGTCATCGTCGCAAGCCACGCCCATTCGATCGCGTGCAGTCGAGGCGCAGTGGTGGCGAACACGTCGTCGAAGTACTGCTTGTCGCCGGGCTTCGGCCAGGCAGTCACCCGTGGGCAGTCGCGCGGGAACCAATACAACGGTG
>JABSQH010000024.1 GCA_013213745.1 Ilumatobacteraceae bacterium
AGGGCGGCGAACGCTCTGGCAGCCTCCAACTTGGTCGAGCCCGACGGGCCGACGAAGAGGTAGGCATGCACCGGGCCGTGTTCGGCGGCACGCGTGAGCTGCTCGATGGCAGCCGACTGGCCAACGACGTCGTCCCAGATGCTCATCGAGCGCGCGCGTCGAGAGCGCGACGGATGACGTCGGCGACGGTGTCGATCGATCCGATGGCCGGCACGATCACCCAGCGCTCGGGATCAGCCGCGGCCATCGTCCGATAGCCGGCCGTGACCCGCTCGTGGAACTGGTCGCCAGCTGCCTCGAACCGGTCGAGCTCACGACGCCGCATGCGCTCAGCGATGACCTCGTCGGGAGCATCGAGGTACACGACGACATCGGGCCACAAGCCGTCGGTGGCCCACTCGTTGATCCGTCGGACCGCGTCGATGTCGAGGCCGCGTCCATAGCCCTGGTAGGCCAATGTGCTGTAGACCGATCGGTCGCTGATTACCGAACGGCCCGCCTGCAGCGCCGGGCGGACGACCTCGGCGATGTGTTGGGCGCGATCGGCCGCAGCGATCAACGCTTCGGCCCGGTCCGCCAGATCGTCGACGGTCGTGTCGTGGAGGATCGTCCGTAAACGCACGCCGATGTCGGTGCCCCCGGTCTCGCGCGTCAGCACTGCGCCCGTCGCTTCAGCCAGCCGTGCGGCCTGTGTCGACTTGCCGCAACCCTCCGGGCCTTCGAAGGCGATGTACGCCGGCATCAGCTCGATGGTTCGTTGGACGCCGCTGTCTTGTTTGCTGCGCGCTTGTTTGCCGCAGTCTTCTTGGCGGCGGTCTTCTTCGTGGCGCGTTTCTTGGCGACGGACTTCTTGGCGCTCTTCTTCTTGGCCGCCTTCTTGCGCTTGGTCGGTCCGCCTTTGGCGGCGACGACGTCGCGGCGAATTGCCAGCAGCTCGTAGGCCCGCTCGGGGGTCATCTCTTCGAGGCGGTCGCCCTTGCCGAGCGATGCGTTGGTCTCGCCGTCGGTGACGTACACGCCGAACCGGCCGTCTTTGGCGACCACCGCTTTTTCGCTCACCGGATCGGTGCCGAACTCGCGCAGCGGTCCCTTGGCGGCCATGCTGCGCCCGCCGCGCTTGTACACCTTCGGCTGACTGAAGATGTGCACGGCCTGATCGAGCGTGATGGTCAGCAGTTGCTCCTCGCTGTCGATCGAGCGGTAGTCCTTTTCCTTTTGCACATACGGCCCGTAGCGGCCGTTGTTCGCCAGGATCTCGACGCCGTCGTTGGGGTCGTCGCCGAGACTGCGCGGGAGCTGGAGGAGCTGCTCGGCCTCGTCCATCGTGATCCGCTCGAGAACCATCGTCTTGAACAAGCTCGACATCTTCGGCTTCTCCAACCCGGGCGGCGGGTTGTCGTGGTCGCCCCACTGCACATAGGGCCCATACCGACCGTTCTTGGCGTACACCGGGTAGCCGTCGAGTTCGCCGATCGGATCGTCGCTCTTCGGCGCCGCGAGCAGCTCGACGGCCTTACCGATGTCGAGCTCGTCGGGAGCGAGATCGTCCGGAACGCTGGCGGTGTCGTCGCCGCGCTTCACGTACGGGCCGTACTTACCGGGCTTCACCACGATCGGCGCACCCTGGTCGTCGACGCCGAGCGGGAACGTGTTGATCTCCGCGGCGTCGATCTCGTCGAGGTTCTCTTCGACGAGCCGCTTCAAGCCGAGCAGTGCATCGTCGCCCACGCCCGCCTCGGCCGAGATCGGCCGGCTCTCGCCGTCGCCGGTGTCGCCGAAGTAGAAGCGCGTGAGCCATTGGTCCTTGGCGCGGTCGCCGCGGGCGATCGCATCGAGGTCTTCGTCGATCGACGCGGTGAAGTCGTAGTCGACGAGCGCGTCGAAGTGTTCTTCGAGCAGTCGCACCACCGCGAACGCCGTCCACGTCGGTACGAGGGCTTGACCCTTCTTCCACACGTAACCACGGTCTTGGATCGTCTGGATGATCGATGCCCAGGTCGACGGCCGACCGATGCCCAGTTCTTCGAGGCGCTTCACCAGCGAGGCCTCGGTATAGCGCGCCGGCGGTGACGTCGAGTGCCCGTTCGGGTTGATCTCGGCGACCGCAACGACCTGACCTTCGGTCAACGGTGGCAGCAGCGCCTCGTTCTCGGCTGCGTCGTCGCCACCCTCTTCGTTCGACACCACGTATACGGCGCGGTAGCCGGGGAAGGTGATCGTGGTGCCAGATGCGGCGAACTCGCAGTCGGTGAGCTCCCCGGTGGCCCGATCGGCTGAGTTCGCAGCCAATCGGACGCTCACGGTCACTCCGGTGGCGTCGGCCATCTGCGAGGCCAGCGTGCGTTGCCAGATCAGCCGGTACAGCGCCAGGTCTTGGCTGTTCAACTCGGCGCTGACCTGTTGTGGCGAGCGGAACGGAGTGGTCGGACGAATCGCCTCGTGTGCTTCCTGCGCGTTCTTCACCTTCGACGAATACTGCTTGGGTTGGTCGCGGAGGTGGTTCTGGCCGTACTCGGAGGCGACTGCTGCGCGTGTCGCCTGCATCGCTTCGTCGGACAGCACGACGTTGTCGGTGCGCATGTAGGTGATGAATCCGCGCTCGTACAGGCCCTGTGCGATCCGCATTACCTGCGACGACGACAGCCGCAGCTTGCGGCCGCCCTCTTGCTGCAGCGTCGAGGTCATGAACGGCGCCTTGGGTGAGGAGCGGTAGGGCTTCTCCTCGACCGAACGCACCGTGAATTCGGCGCCGTCGAGACCGTCGGCCAAGCTGCGCGCCTTGGCTTCTGCCAGAGCAACCACGTTGGCGGCGGCGTTGCCGCGGTCGTCGAAGTCTTTGCCGGTGGCCACCTTGGTGCTGCCGACGGCGACGAGCCGAGCGTCGAACGCCGGAGCGGTCGCGGTCGACAGATCGATGTCCCAGTAGTCGGCGGAGACGAACGCGATGCGTTCTCGTTCGCGCTGCACGACCAGCCGCACCGACGGGCTCTGCACCCGCCCAGCCGAGAGGCCACGGTTGACCCGCCGCCACAGCACCGGGCTGACCTCGTAGCCGTAGAGGCGGTCGAGAATGCGTCGCGTCTCGGCGGCGTCGACCAATCCGTAGTCGAGACCGCGTGGGTTGTTGACCGCGTGGTCGATGGCCGACTTGGTGATCTCGTGGAACACCATCCGCTTCACGGGCACCTTCGGCTTGAGGTACTCGAGGAGGTGCCACGAGATCGCCTCGCCCTCGCGGTCTTCGTCCGTTGCCAGGTAGAGCTCCGACGCTTCCTTGAGCGCCGATTTGAGCTCTTTGATCACCGATTTGCCGCGGTCGGTCAGCTCGTAGGTCGGCTTGAATCCGTTGTCGACGTCGATATTGAGGCCCTTGCTGGGCAGGTCGGCGACGTGACCGACCGAGGCGCGTACGTCGTAATCGTTGCCGAGGAACTTCGACAGTGTCTTGGCCTTGGCGGGCGACTCGACGACGACGAGGGGCTTTGACATCGGTGCCTTTCGCTAGTGATCCCGACTGCGCTTGTCAAGCCGCAGTGTGCCGGATCCCGTCGCCTGCGACCACCTCACGGTGTCGACCCGGCGCGATGTTGTCCGCGAATCCGCACTCGGATGCGGTGCTCCTAGGTGTCTGGTTGACGCCGGATTAGGCCGGCCGATGACACCCCGAGCTGTTCGTACACGCCGATCCATTTGATGTCGCGACTGACGAGTGGTGTGTCGCCATTGCGAGGGCGCTGGCTGAAAGACGCTTCGTCGATCACGACTTCTCGGCCGCGGGCCGCACCCCAGATGGCCGAGGCCGAGGCCGAGGTCGCTGTTGCGCACCGCCCGGACATGGGTCGCGCACCGCAGAGCATCGGCGGGGTCATGGAACCAGGCGTAGAGCCCTTCACCGGTGACGACGACCCGCCGGTCGGGGGATCGAGACGCAACGCCGCGAGAATCGGCAGGATCGGGAGTGCCAGACCTTGCTGGCACGCAGCGACAGCGACCTGTGCGCCTTCGGCGTTCCAGCGTGCGGTGGCGTGATCGATCAGCGTCGACTTCCCGGTGCCGGCTTCGCCGACGACGGTCACGAGGCGCGGAACACGGCTCCACGCTTCGCTCGTCCACGTCTCGAGCTGCTCGAGCTCGTGGCGGCGACCGATCGGGGCCGGTGCCTCCACATCGCGAGAAACTGCTCTCGGTACTCGCAACCGGGGCGGTCGCGAAGTGGCTTTGCGCTCGTAGCGATGGCGAGACGGTACGTTCGTGACGGTGTCATCGGAGCGTCGCCAACTGGGTTGGAGCGATGCGATGGACACTGCGATCACAGGACTGGATCAGGGTGCGCTGAGTGCGGTGGCGCGTGTTGCCCGCATCGATCGCGGATGGAGCACTGCGTACCGCTCGATGGACGAGGCACGCGGCGCGGCCCCGCCGCTGCGCGTGCGCAACATCGGCGCGGATGTTGCCGTCGGCGATTGGATTCTCCCTGATGCTGACGGCGAGCGTGTTGCCGAGGTGTTGCCGCGGAAGTCGGCGTTTGTGCGTCGTGCGTCGTTCGACGGGATGCGTGCGGTGTCCGACACGTTGGCGGCCAACGTCGACACGGTCTTCTTGGTGCATTCGCTCGGTTCGCCGCCGTCGCCGCGCCGTCTCGAACGCGAGCTGGTACTCGCCTTCGACAGCGGTGCTGATCCCGTCGTGGTGGCGACGAAACCGGACTTGGTCGGCGAGGTCGATGCGCCGTTGGCGCAGCTCCGTGAGGTTGCGCTCGGAGTTCCGGTCTGGGTCGCGAGCGGCAAGACCGGCAGAGGAGTCGACGCGCTTCGGCGGAGAGCCGAAGGAAATCGCACGCTGACGTTCCTCGGCGCCAGTGGTGTCGGTAAGTCGACCCTCGTCAACGCGCTGCTCGGCGGCGCCCGGCAGGCAACGTCGGAGGTCCGTGACGGCGACCAGCGTGGTCGCCACACCACTGTGGCCGCCGAGCTGTTGCCGCTTCCGGACGAAGGTTGGATCATCGATACGCCCGGCGTCCGGGCCGTCAGTCTGTGGCTCTCCGGCGATGGCATCGAGCGGGCCTTTGCCGACGTGTTCGACCTGATGGATCACTGCCGATTCCGCGACTGCAAACACGATCGCGAGCCGGGCTGCGCCGTCCGTGCAGCGATCGAATCGGGTGAACTCGATCCGATTCGGCTGACCAGCCTGGAACGTCTGGTCGAGGAGGAGGCCGCGCTCGAAGAAGAGCAACGAGCGCGCGAACGGGCCGCTGACCGTCGCGCCGGCGGTCGAACCCGCCCGCCCGACGCAGCCGAGTTCGACGACTCGTGGGACGATTGAGCTGATGGCGCGAGGCGACGAAGAGTTGCAGGCAGCTGGCGGCCACGGGGCGATCGCTCCGAATGGCAAGCCGGTCGAATCGGTGTGGCACTTTCCTCGTCCACCGAAGCTCGAGTTGGTGGACTGGCGAGTTCGCGTCATTCACGACGGGTCGGTGATCGTCGACGCCCCGTCGGCTTGGCGTGTCCTCGAAACCAGCCAAGCACCGGCCTATTACGTCGGTTCCGAGTTCGTTGACCTCGATCGGCTCGAACACGCCGACCGTGGGTCGCTGTGCGAGTGGAAGGGCGTTGCCCGATACGCCGATGTCGTCACCGAGAGTGGACGCGTCGCCGAGGCGTGTTGGACCTATCCCGAGCCGACGCCGCGGTTCGCCGACATCGCCGATCACTGGGCGTTCTACGCCCAGCGGGTCGACGAGTGTTGGGTCGACGACGAGCGGGTCGTGCCGAACGAAGGGTCGTTCTACGGCGGTTGGGTGACCGCCAACGTCACCGGGCCCTTCAAAGGCGGCGCCGGAACGCTCACCTGGTGACGATCGGGTGAGCCGCTGCTGGCTCCCTCGCGGACGGTGTTTACGTTACGACCACTCGTTGGTCGTGCGTTGCCACAGGCGGGCGTCGAGCACAGCGGCGAGGGGTAACGCACCGTACAGGTGAGGAAACAGCTCGTCGCTGCCGGGCGCTGCTTCGAATCGGACGGGGTCCTCGAGGCGCGCCGGGTCGATCATCAGCACGGTCAGCTCGTCGAGGTCACCGTAGAACCGGTTGGCGGTACCGATCAGCTGGGCGCGGGTCGACATGTGAATGAAGCCGACGTCGTCGAGTGACATGCTGCGCGTCGACATGCGGTACTCCCCGTTGGCGAAGGCGTCGATCCAGTCCTCGACCAGTGCGATGTGGAAGAGCGGTTCACTCATAGGCGTCCTTCGTCGAGACGTCGGCGGATATCGACCGCATGTGTACGCACGGCGTCGAGATCCGCCAGTCTCTCAGCGGCGCGGACCTGGCGGGCCATGCGCGGATGCCGATCGAAGCGCTCCTTGTGGCGCGCCAGAAAGTCCCAGTACAGCGTGGTGAACGGGCACGCATCGTCACCGACCCGGGCGCGTCGATCGAATCGGCACGATCCGCAGTAGTCCGACATCGTGTTGATGTAGTTCCCACCAGCGGCGTACGGCTTGGTGGCGATCGTGCCGCCATCGGCCCACTGGCTCATACCGATCACGTTCGGCAACATCACCCACTCGGCGCCGTCGATGAACCGCTCCCACATCCACGTCGTCATGCCCCACGGGTCGACCCCGTGCAGCAGACCGAGGTTGCCGAGCACCATCAGCCGCTGGATGTGATGGTTGTAGGCACGGTCGCGCAACCCGTCCATGCAGGCGCGGACGCAGGCCATCTCGGTGGGCGCATCGTCGGCGAACACGGGAGGGACCGGACGCTCGCCGCCGAGCGCATTCGACGAGCGGTACTCGGGACCCTGTGTCCAATACGTCCCCCACACGAATTCCCGCCAGCCGATCACCTGACGGATCATGCCTTCGGCCGAAGCGATCGGGATCCGGCCGGCGTCGTAAGCGTCCTGCACCGCGTCGCACACTTCGCCGGGGAGCAGCAGGCCGAGGTTGAGATAGGGCGACAGCGTCGAGTGTGCGAGGTGCCACGAGCGCAACGTCATGGCGTCCTCGTGTGGCCCGAACATCGGCGCAATGTCGGCGATGAAGTGGCGGAGCCGACCGAGTGCGGCGCGCCGAGATGTGGCCCACGTCCCATTGGGGGTGTCGCCCCACGCGGTCTCGGGCAGCTCAGCGATCACCGCACGGTCGAGATCGTCGAGCCGCGAGCGCGGCGGCGCCGGCCACGGGGTGTCCGCCGGGGGTGGCTCGCGGTTGTCGTGGTCGAAGTTCCACTGGCCGCCAGCGGGTTGTGCGTCGTCCCCCGTTCCGTCCATCAGATAGCCGAGCGTGCGGCGGCGCCATCGGTAGAAGTCCTCCATCTTGAGGCTGCGCCGTCCGCTGCTCCATGCAGCGAAGTCGTCGTAGTGACAGAGGAACTGATTCGAGCGGACGAGCTGCGCATCGAGTGACTCGGCGAGGGCGCGACCATCCCACGAGTTCGGTTCGGTCACGATCAGCTCGGCGGGCTGGACCTCGGACAGGTGATCGACGACGCCGGCGCGCAGCGTCGACGACCGGCGGTAGTCGACGTCGAAGCCGGCGGCGCGCAGCTCCTCGGCGAAGCGGCGCATCGAGGCGAGCACGAAGTGCAGTCGCTGTCGGTGCCACCTCCGACGGCTCAACGTTGCGGCGCTCTCGACCATCACGATGGAATGTTGTGACGGGTCGGCGGTGGCCAGCGCGCCGATCCGTCGATTGAGCTGGTCGCCGAGCACCCAGATCGTCGAAGTGCGCACGACGTGAGCTTGATCGATCGAGTGGCAGGTTGCCTAGGCCAGCTCGGACACGGTCGCGGCGACGTCGATGGCGCGATCGACGCGGGTCCGGGTGAGCTGCTCGCGCACACGGGCATTGGTGACGACGAAAGAGACCTCGCCGCCGGCGTCGCGGGCGGCTGCGGCGACACCGAGCAGCACGCCGAGCCCGGCGTCGTCGAGAACGTGCACGCCGTCGAGATCGACGGCCACGCGTCGTCCGGGGAACTGACGGAGGGCCCGGGTCAGGGTGTTGCGCAGCTGTGGCACCGACGCCATGTCGACGATTCCGCCGACTGCGACCACCGGAATCGATCCGACGGTGTCGGTGCGCAGCTCGATGTCCACCGCGCAACGTTACCGACCACCCGGCGGCGGCTCGATTGTCATCGTCACCGTTACCCGATGCTCGATCGGTGGCAGCAGCCGTCCGAGGATGGCGACGTCTGTCGGAGTGGCATACGTGACGGTGACGGTGACGGCATCTGTCGACCGGCGGGTCGACACCGCTACGGGCAATGACGTCGCCCGTTCAGCCGCGACCTGGGCGGCGTGCGCAGCGTCGGCCGCGACAGTTGCCGCCCGAGCTGCTTCCCGGGCGGCGAGCTCGATCGCGATCTCGTTGCGGACGACGACCGCAATCTGCGCAGCGGCGAGGACGACCACGACGAACAGCGACAGCGCCAGCGCAGCCTCGACCGTGGCTTGGCCGCGATCGTCGCGACCGTTCACACGCGGTCGATGACGCTGTCGATCGCTCGATTGAACAGTCGGCTGATCCGTGCGGCGCCGCCGCCAGCGGTGGCCCAGGCGACCACGAGGAGGCCGACCAACGCTGCAGCCAGGAGGATGAGTGCGTACTCGGTGGTCGCCTGGCCGCGATCGCCGAACCGGCGAGTGCGTTGATTGTTGCGGCGGTGGATGTGGTCGCCGAGGGTGATCGGGACCGTCATCAGGTGGACACACAGCAGGAGTGGGAGCGACGTCGGCATGGGAGTCCTTTGGTCAGGAGTGGTGTCGGAATGGCGGCGATCAGACGCCGAGTGAGCCGAGCGCCGCCAGCACAGCGGGCGCGATGGCCAAGAGGACGAACGCCGGCAACGTGCATCCGACGAGTGGGAACGACAGCTTCACGGCGAGCTTCCGAGCTGCGGCGTCGTCGAGGCGCCGGCGTTCGGCCCGGGCCTCCAGGGCGAGCCGATCGAGCACCGGCGCGAGTGGCGTGCCGTAGCGGTCGGCTGCGCCGATCGCATCGGCGACGACTGCGGCGCGCGGCCCGAACGTGGCGGTCAGTTGGTGCAAGGCGTCGGCCAGCGCGTCGCCGCGCTCCAGCCGCGCAACCACGGCCGCGCACGCACGAGCGGTGTCGTCGATCCCGTGTTCGGCGACGGAGCGCACAGCGAGGTGCGGCGTCAGTCCGGTGTGCATGGTGAGCACCAGAGCATCGATGGCATCCGGAAGATGTTCGGCCGCTCGGTGCACCTGCGTTCGCGTCCGTCGCAGGTGCCGGAGGCGAGCGAGCGGTCCGCTCATGCTCGTCGCCTCGTGATCCGCCGCATCCACTGCCAACCGACGAGGTTGAGCGCACCGCCGATGGCGACGATCAGCGCTCCGTGCGGCGCAACGACCACGGCGCGCACGTCGGGGTCGACCAGCGCCAACATGGCCAGCGTGCCGACCGGCAGCGTCGTCAGCACTCGCGCCGACAGGCGCGCTTGGGCGCTCTGCGCGGCACGCTCTTGGTCGTCGGCGACCTGTTGCCGAAGTGCGGCGGCGACGCGATCGATCGGTTCGGTCGAAGTGGTGCCGACGCCGGACGCAGCGCTGAGGACCGACAACGCAAGCCGCAGCGCCGCAGCTGCGCGTTCGGTGGTTGGTTGAACGGCGGCGAGCGTTGCCGTCGCCGTTGCCAGGTCGCACCCGCGGTCGAGGTCGTGACGCAGCCGGCCCGTCGCTGCCGACAGTGCGGCGTCGTCGGGCGCGATCGACACGGCCGCTCGCAGCGTGTGCCCGGAGCGCACCGTTCTGGCGATCTGATCGCACCATTGGGCGACGGCATCGACGGTGAGTTGCGGGGTCCGCCAACTACTGCGCCAGGTCCTNGCGACGTTCATGCGGCGGCGGCGATCGTCCCCTCGATCAGCACCGCCTGTGGTCGGCCGGCGTGCTGGTGGTGCCGGCTGCAACGCCAACCCACCGACGACGATCGCCGCCACGGCACACCACGAGGCCGCATTTGCGGTCATGTCGAGCCGCCGTGCACCTGGCGACTGCGACGTGGTTGTGCCACCGATGTGAGCTGGCCGTCGACCAAATGGGCCAGTGTGGTGGTCGGGATCGTTGCGTCGGCAGGCGTTCGGGTCGACGGAACCCCGACCTCTGCGATCTCGACGATCCGGCGGCGACCGAGGTGATCACGGGCGAGGTGGATGATGACGTCGATCGAGCTGGCCAGCTGGCGGCGGATCGCCTCGAGGGGCCACGACGGAGCGGCCTGCATCACCAGAGTCTCCAGACGGATGAGTGCGTCACGCGCCGAGTTGGCGTGACACGTCGAACACGATCCGTCGTGTCCCGTGTTCATCGCCTGCACCAGACCGACGACCTCGTCGCCGCGGACCTCGCCGACGACGATGCGGTCGGGTCGCAGCCGCAGTGCAGTTCTGACCAGGTCGACCATCGTGATCGGTCGCGGACCGCTCGACGACGGCGGCCGTGTCTCGAGCCGGACCACACCGTCGCGGCGGATCGGGAGTTCGCTGGTGTCTTCGACAACAACGAGGCGTTCGCTCTCCTCGAGTTCCGCGAGCAGGGATGCCAGCAGCGAGGTCTTTCCCGATGACGTCGCACCGGACACCACGATGTTGTTTCGGTGGGCGAGTAGGCGACGGCACACTTCGGCGCCATCGGCTGAGGTGAAATCGGTCAGGTCGCGGTGATGATCGGCGAATCGACGCACGGCGACCACGGGCCCGTCGAGCGATGCCGGTGGGAGGACGACGCACAGTCGCCGTCCTCCTGGCAACCGGGCGTCGACGATCGGGCTCGATCGGTCGACCCGACGGCCGAGTGGCGCGAGCGCCCGCTCGATGGCGGCGAGGAGTCGCCGCTGCGTGATGGTTCCGACGGTGCTCAGCCGCCCGTCGCGGTCGATGCGGATACACCCGTCGCTGTTCACAAACACCTCGTCGATCGAGGGGTCGTCGATGAAGCGTTGCAGGTCGTCGAAGCCGGTGAGCCGCGCCAGCGCAGCATCGACGAGACGTGCACGTTGGGCGGTCGTGGCGAGCGGAGCAACCACGGCGGCGGCTCGGGCGACGACGGCATCGACGTCGCCCGACTCGCCCGCGGCGATGCGACACACCGCAGCGACGGCGTCGTCGCTGGGCGCCGACGGGGACGTTCTGTCGAACGAGAGCGGATCCGCCGCATCCAGCGTTCGATCCGTAGATCCGTCCGTCATGCGACGAGCGGCGCGAGGTGGCGCCGGACCGCTCGTGGAAGCGGCGTGTGTAGCAGTCCCGCATCGAGCGCCTGATACGCCGCCCGGTCGTACCGGACGGTGGCTGCGATCGGCGCCCCAACCGCGTCGGTGACGCCGCGGCTCGGCAGCGTCCGACCGTCTTCGTCGATCAGCACGATCCCCGTCGCGTTCCCGGTGAAGCGGTGCGCCGCCGACAGGGCGAGATAACAACGGCGGGTGACGAGCAGCGCCCGATCGGCAACGTCGACCAGCGATTCCGGAGGCGAGCCGGTGCCGGCATCGACAACAACGCTGCGTTCACCGCGTGCGTGCCACTCGGAGCACCAGTCGGCAAGTGCCGCCCAGCGTTGCGGAGCAATCGCCTCGGTGGACCGCTCCGTATCGGACGCGTGCGCCGGCATGACGACGAGGTCGTCGGTTGCGGAGACGAGCAGGTCGGGGAGGTGTTCGGGCGGGGCGTCGCTGCGCAGCCAGTCGTGGGCGCCCGGACGGTCGTTCGGTGGCAGCCCGAGAGCGTCGGGTACGTCGCCGTCGAGATCGACGATCAACGTGGTGTGTCGATGAGCGAGCGCCAGAGCGCACGACACGAAAGTGGTACCAGTGCCGCCCTTGGCGGCCCACAGCATGGTGAGCATGTGGTTCCCCGTTCCGGTGAGCGGCGGACCGCTCTGGGTTGATCGGGGAGGAGTCGGTGCGATCGAGAGTACCGACGCGGTCGATAGGACCCAACGTGGCCGTCGCCGATAGCGTCGGAGACGGAGGTGTCTGAGCGCCTGGTGGGCTCCACCGCCTTCAAAGCGGCTGGGACGGGCGAACCCCGTCCGGCGGGTTCGATTCCCGTCCACCTCCGCCAGTCGACCGTTTGGTGGCAGATGTGACGGCGAGTACGCCGCACATCTGTCACCAACAACTCAACGAAACAGTTGGGTGGCCCACCATCCGCCGTCGTCGAGAAACAGACCGATACCCACTTCGCGGTACCGACCGTTCGTCATGTTGGCGAAGTGGCCCGGGCTGTTCGTCCACAGCTCGATGAACATCCTGGCGGCCACGTCGGGATGCAGTCGGGTGTCGCTGATCCAGGCGATGTCCTCCGCGTACCGCCCATTGCTGTGCCGGATGGCTGAGAATGTCCGCCGTCGCGAGCATTCGAGATGCATGTCGGTCAAGTGTCGGATAGGCGATGTGAACGGGATCGACCGATGTCGGACGGGATCGCACGCCGGGTGAGAGTCGAGGGCGGTGTCGTCACTACCGTGGGAAGCGGCACCGCAGCCGCGGTGTCGGCTGCGCTACGAGGAGCAACGATGACTGCGCTGGAGTCCACCCCCGACATGTACGACCTGCGGATGTCTGACGCCGCACGTCCCCTGTACGACTCGGTGAAGAAATTCGTCTACACCGAAGTCGACCCGATCACCGAGGAGTACTTCCGCCTCGGCGAGGGGCGCGAGAACCGCTGGTCGTATGCGCCGGGCCAGCTCGAACTACTCGAGTCGGTGAAGGACAAGGCCAAACAGCAGGGCCTGTGGAACTTCTTTCTGCCCGACGCGGAGACCGGCGAGGGACTGAAGAACCTCGACTACGCGTACATCGCGATGGAGCTCGGGAAGAACCCGCTGGCTTCGGAGTCGATGAACTGTTCGGCTCCCGACACCGGCAACATGGAAGTGCTCGAGCGTGTCGGCACCCAGGCGCAGAAGGACCAATGGCTCACCCCGTTACTCAACGGTGAGATCCGCTCGGCCTACGCGATGACCGAGCCCGACCTCGCGTCGTCGGACGCCAAGAACATCTCGTGCCGTGCGGTGCGCGACGGCGACGAGTGGGTGATCACCGGCGAGAAGTACTACATCTCCGGCGCCGGCGATCCGCGCTGCAAGATCATGATCGTGATGGTGCAGACCAGTCCCGATGGACCCCCGCACCAGCGCCAGTCGCAGATCCTCGTGCCGATGGATCACCCCGACGTCGAGATCGTCGGACCGATGCACGTGTTCGGTAAGGACGATGCGCCTCACGGGCACATGCACCTGCGCTTCAACGACGTGCGCGTGCCGTACGACAACGTGTTGCTCGGCGAGGGTCGCGGGTTCGAGATCAGCCAGGTGCGCCTCGGCCCTGGCCGCATTCACCACTGCATGCGTTCGGTCGGCGCCGCCGAGCGGGCGCTCGAGATGATGACCAAGCGCGGTCTCACCCGCGAGGCCTTCGGTAAGCGGCTGGCCAACCTCGGTGGCAACACCCAGATCATTGCCCAGGCGCGTATCGAGATCGAAGCGATGCGCCGCATGGTGCTCACTGCGGCCAAAGCGATGGACGAACTCGGCAACTCCGAGGCCCGCGTGTGGGTCAGCGCGATCAAAGCAATGGTGCCGATCCGCACCTGCGAGATCATCGACAACGCCATCCAGATGCACGGCGCCACCGGCGTGTCGCAGTGGACGCCGTTGGCAGACATGTACACCGGCCAGCGCACGCTGCGTCTCGCCGACGGCCCCGACGAGGTCCATTGGTTCGTCGTCGGCCGCTCCGAGCTGGCCAAAGCCGAAGAAGAAGGCGGCCTCACCTACGACCCGAAGGCGACGTACTACTCGCGCATTGACAACGTGAAGGACGGCGTCTTCTCCGGTTCCTGACGCTCAGCCGACGTGCGCGGCGTCGCCTAGAACTCGGTGCCGCAATACGGCCCAGGGTGTTCGACGAAGAGCGCGTCGAGGAGCACGACAGGCGCATCGGCCGACACGATCCCGGCATCGCGCAGTTCACTCCACGGCATCCCGCCGAGATAGGTGGCCGACAGCGTCGCGATGTCGACGACGACGTCGGGTTCAGCGTCGGCGCGCGTTGCCCCGCTGGCGCTGATGCGCCACGCGCCGGTGTTGGCGGCGAATCGCTCGTCGGCAACTCCGATCACGACCGACTCGTTGGCCGGTCCGTAGCGGCGCGCCGACAGCGCGGCATCGACATCGAGGATCCGTAGCCACAGCTCGTCGAAGCGCTGCGTGATCCCGTATGCCCGCCCATCGGCGAGCACGTGGCGCGTCGCTTCGTCGACGGGCTGGGCCTCGCCGTGCCATGTTGCGACGAGATCGATGCCGAGCAAGTAGCGCCATAATTCGGTTTCGGTACGCGCGTCCGCAGCCCATAGGTCGTGAACCGTTCCCGTACCGACGATCTTGCCGGCGCGTCGCGGTGTCCAGCTGACCTCGTAGTGCACGTACCCGTCGTCGACACCGCGGGCATCGGAGTGCACCGCCACGTACGCCCCGGGCGAGGTGTTCCTCGACGCGGGCTCGCGGGCCGCCTTGAGGCTGCGGTCCCACATCCACGCTTGACGGCTCATCGACCCCGGTCGCCATCGGGCCACCCGGTCGTACAGAGCGGGAACCACGTCGTCGAGCTCGCTGCGATCGAGCAGCCGCGTCGATCCGATCGGAGCCGACGACAGCGGGCGCGCCGCCGCGGCATCGATGGCGATCGACTGCGTGTTGCTGGCGTGACCGAATCCAAATCGTCCGTAGATCGCGGTCTCGCTGGCCCACAGTGTCGCCACGACCGAGCCGGCCTCGTGTTCTTGGTCGAGCAGCCGGGTCATCAACGTGGTCAACAGACCCCGTCGCGTGTGTGTCGGCAGCACGCCGACCCGCGTGACGCCGGCGGTGCGCAGGCGTGCTCCGCCAGGGACGGTCGAGTCGCCATCGAACGATCCGACGTGGCCGATGCAACGATCGCCCTCGAAGGCCGCCAGGAACCGGCCTTCGGCCCACGTCTGTCGGCCCCACTCCGCATCTTCGTCAGAGATCGCCCCACCGAGCAGGGCGGCGCGCACCGTGTCCGCTACGGGCCCCGCCTCGTCCGGGCCGATTCGTCGAATTTCGTAGTCGGTCACCCCCGCACAATCGCGCACACGGCGACCGTGGGTGCAACAGATTCGATGATCAGACGGCGAGGAGGTCGCGTGCGCCGGTGTCGCTCGAGGGGTGGCGCAGCTTGCTCATCGCCCGCGCCTCGATCTGGCGGATCCGCTCGCGGGTGAGGTTGAAGTGTTCGCCGACCTCTTCGAGCGTGCGCGGCTCACCGCGATCGAGACCGAAGCGCAGCTTCAAGATCTCGCGTTCGCGTTCGTCGAGCGGAGCCAGCAGTCGGCTGATCTCCTCGGGCAGCAGTGCGGTGGCGGCCACCTCGAACGGAGACTCGGCCGAACGATCCTCGACGACATCGCCGAGTTCGGCGTCGCCGTCTTCGCGCAACGGCTCCGACAGTGACAATGGCTCGGCGGCGAAGCGCAGCGCCTCGGTGACCTTGTCCTCGGGCATCTCGACCTCGCGTGCGAGTTCGGACAACGTCGCCGGACGGCCGTACTTCAGCTCGAGGCGCGAACGCGCCTTCTGCAGACGGGCGAGGGTGTCGCCGGCGTGGACCGGTAGGCGAATCGTGCGGCCGGTGTTGGCGATGCCGCGGGTGATCGCCTGACGGATCCACCACGTGGCATACGTCGAGAACTTGAACCCCTTGCGCCAGTCGAACTTCTCGACGGCGTGCATCAGACCGAGGTTGCCCTCTTGGATCAGGTCGAGCAGCGGCAGGCCGGACGCCTGGTACTTCTTGGCGATCGACACCACGAGGCGCAGGTTCGACTGGACGAATTGGCGCTCGGCCTCCTCGCCTTTGCGCGAGGTGCGGCGGAGTTCACGCTTCTTCGCCGGAGTGACCTTGTCGTCGGCTTCGAGGAGGGCGCGTGCCTCATTGCCCGCTTCGATGGCCTTCGCCAACCGGACCTCGTCGTCTTTGGTTAGCAGTGTGTACTGACCGATGTCGGTCAGGTACAGGCGGACGAGGTCCTCGTCGTCACGATCGACGCGATCTTTGGCCACTGCGGCTCCCTGCTCGGTTGTGGCCGACACGAACGGGTCGTGCCGGCGATGAGGTGGTGGGGTCGTCTCGTGTCGTGTGCCGCCTGACGCCTCCGCACGTGGCGTGCCCGCCGCACATGACGACGGTCACGATACCGAGCAGGTCAGGCGGGGCAACCTCCGAAACGCGCGCGAAACACAGGCATCGATGGTGGAGATATCGAGCGTTGCTTCATCGCAGATCGCGATGGGGACCGGTCGAGCGCGTTGGTCGACCCGAGCTGGTCGACCGAGTTGTGCGCGAACACTGCCGCGTTCCTCGCACTGGCGCCAATACACTGTGTGGACCATGGCGAATCCGGTGTTCAACGAAAAGACGATCGAGAGCGTCCAATCCGGTCAGGCAACACAAGCCGGCTGGGCTGCTCCTCAAGCAGGCGCCCACACCGCCACCCGCCCAGTCACCGACGGACCGGTGACCGGCTGGCAGAAGTCGATGACCGTCAACGGCACGATCACTGCGTCAGCAGTGCTGCTCGTGTTGTTGCTTGTGTCGGCGACGTTCGGCTGGAACGCGGCCGAGGGGCCCACCCTGGCGAACGGTCAAGAGACGTACCAGTTCCCGCCGATCGCCTTGCTCGGCATCATCGTCGGCTTCATTGCGGTCTTTGCGGCGATGTTCAAGCCGAACCTCGCCAAGTTCTTCGGACCGGTGTACGCCATCGGATACGGCTTCGCTGTCGGAGCGATCTCCAAGGGCTACGAGACCTTCTACGACGGCATCGTCTTGCAAGCGGTCATGGCCACCGCCTCGGTGTTCGCCGTGATGCTGGTCTTGTACCGCACCCGGATCATCAAGGTCACCGACAAGTTCCGGCGGATGGTCATCTTCGCCACGCTCGGCGTGATGGTGATGTACCTGGCGTCGTTCATCTTCAGCCTGTTCGGTACGACGTTGCCGTTCCTCAACGGCGACAACATGGCGCTGAGTATCGCCTTCTCGGTGTTCGTCTGCGGCCTGGCGGCGATGAACCTGGCGCTCGACTTCGACTTCATCGAGCGCGGGACCAAGGCCGGTCTCCCCCAGGCCTACGAATGGGTCGCCGCCCTCGGGCTCGTCGTCACCTTGGTGTGGCTGTACCTCGAGCTGCTGCGCCTGCTGTCGTACCTGCGTCAGTGATCGCTGCGCTCCGCTGATCTCCCAACGACGCCGACGCACTGAGGCTGGCCTCGTTGCGGCAGCCGGCGCCGCGCTCGGTGCCTTTGTTGCCGCTCCTCTCGGCCTCGCTGCGTGGGGCGCAGTGGTCGCCGGCGCCAATGGAGCGATCTCGGGGTGGCGGGGGATCTACAACTGGCGCGACGAGCGCGGCGTCGCAGCGTTTGCCCTCGACTCGACGTGGGCGCTGCCGGTCACTGCGGCCGGTCTCGGCTCCCACCTGGTCGCTCTCGCCCAGTCCGATGGCGGGTTCGACTCGCCCACGAGTGAGCGGGCAAATCGTCACGTGTACCGCCGCGGCTTCATCCTCCGCCGCGGGTTCGTGATCACGGTCGGCAATGTCGTCAGTGGCGCGGGCGACCTCGATCGCCCCCGACGGCGACGGCTGGTGACCGATCACGAGGACGTGCACGTCTGGCAGGCCCGATGGTGTGGACCGATCTATCCGCTGTTGTACGCCGGCTGGATGGGCGCTGCGGGTGCATACGGCGCGCTCCGCTGGTTGCTCGGCGACCGCCCCGCGTCGCTGTCGCGCACGGTCGAGACCTACGCCTACTACCTCAACCCGTTCGAGTGGTGGGCCTACAGCCGCGATGACAACTGGCCGCCATCGGGAAAGGTCCCCGGCGTCGGCTGGCAACGCCCCCTCGTCCCACCCGTCTCCGCCACCTGACCTCCCGCCGAAAAACCGGAATCCCCGGTATTTCGGTTAGGGCAGGAGGTCGGCGAGGGCGGTGGTCACCGCGGGTGTGGGGGCCGTTCCGGCGCTGCCCGTCGAAACGGCGATCGCCTGCATCTCAGCCACCTGGACTTCGATGTCGGTGCGCACGCGATCGAGGATGCGGGCGGTGGGGCCATCGAGGCGAGGGTCGACGAGCTCGGCGAAGTCGCGGTACGCGTCGGCGAGCCGCGGCAGTACGGACGACGCAAGGCTGCCCAGACCGGTCACAGCCTCGATCGCGGCGACCGACGTCGCTGGCACGGCGGCGTCGATCGGCGGGAGCTCCTCGATGGTCGGGTAGCGCGCCGCCCACCGTGCTGCGTGCTCAGCGTGGTGGTGGTTCCAGACGGCGATCCGTGTGCGCAGCGACGGCTCGTCGTAGTGCTGGATCCAACGACCGGTCACGACGAACAACGCCGATTCCACCGCGTGGTAGCCGGCCATGCGGCGGGCATCGGCGACGAGGTCGGTCCCGCTCACGGCGGTGACGCTACCTGGGGGCATGTACGACGGCGAGGCGCTTGCTACCGGCGGTGGGTTAGGTCCGGATCTCTGCGGTCACGGTTTTGGGAGGACAGCGATCGAGCTCGGATTGTCGTACGGAATCGCAACGTATCGGCCCGCAGCGCCGCGGATGACCGTGTGGAGCGACAACGAGCGAGCCCTGCGGGCCTTGAGCTCGATCGGCTTCGCGCCCGTGGACCGATTCGAATCATCCGGTGACCGCGATCGCTACACCGCCTTGACTCGTAGTTGCCCGAGCTCGCACCGCGAGACCTCATAGACCCGAGTCCGCAACCGAACGCCGGGTCGGAACCACGCACGGCGCCTCGTCACCGTCGCGCCGTTCGGCGGGACCGGCGGACTCAGCCGCCAAGCAACCCTGGGCAGGCCTGCGGATACAGCGACGCCGGCACTTCGGCGTCGTCGGGGCCGGTGCCACAGACGGCGCTCGCGTCCTTACGGATCCAGAACTGCCCCTCGGCCTCCAGTATCTCGGTGATGGTTTGAGTCGTCGCACCCCCATCGGAGGTCACCTCGAGGCCGGCCACTGCCCATCCGTCAGCGCAATCGAGGGAGTTGATGTTGACGATCTCGTAGCTGCCACCCTCGAGGCCGGCGCGAATGGCGGTCTCGGCGCACTGAACAGGGGGGCCGCCGATCGGGCCGTCGGTGGTGCTGCTGCCGCCGCCGCCGCTGCTGCCGCTGCCGCCGCCGCCGCTGCCGCCGGTGAGCTCGGCCAGGGTGCGGTCTGCCTCGTTTTGTCCGAGCAACACCAACACAGTGCCGCCGTCGAGGGTTCCGGACTCGGTCCAGACCTTGTCGTCGAGCAGGCTCAACACCGGTAGGCCGCCCATGGCCTTGCCGACTTGACGGGCGGTCTCGGCGGCTCCGTCCGTGTTGACGTAGAAGACGACGGATCGGTCGATCTTCTCGCTCGCCGTCACCGGCGCACCGGTGGTGAACCCGGCGAGGCTCAGTGCGTCTGCCATGCGGCCGGCTGAGCCGTCGTCGATGTTGGCGTTGGCCACGATGACCGTGCCGGCGGTCGCCGGGTCACCAGTGGCCTGTGCGGGGGTCGGCGCCGGCTCGGCGACATCATCGGACCCGCCGCACGCAGCGACCGCCAACGTCAGAGCACATGCAGCTGCGGTGAGCCGACGACGACTCACTCGGGCAACCTTTGGGTTTCCCGAGCTACCGACACTTTTCAGACACATAACGGTGGGCACACCGGGACGGTAGCAAGTCGGAACGACCCGGTGGTACCCGTTGCCGCTGGCGCGCCTTGAGACCACGACGAACACGGCGCAGTGGGTCGGTGCGCGGCGACGGCAAGAGGGCGCCAGTTCCTCGGGGCATCAACACATTCGGCGGTGGACCGTGCAAGGAGACATCGCCGGCCAGAGCAACTGCGGCGT
>JABSQH010000025.1 GCA_013213745.1 Ilumatobacteraceae bacterium
GGCGGCCGGAATCGGCTCGTCGGGAAACGGCGCACCGCCGATCGATACCCCCAGTGCCTGCAACGTCGGCAACAACGTGCCGGCGCTCGTCACCACGATCCGCTCGGCACCCGCCGGCGCCGTGGTCGAACTGTCTTCGGCAGTAGTCGCCGGAGCGGCGGTGGTCGCCGTCGACCCGCCTGCCGAGCCATCGTCACTATTCGAGCACGCTGAGCCGACGGTGACGGCGATTGCGGCGAGTACCGCAGCCCCACGTTGCCGGCGCCGACGGGGCGGGGCGACACGTCGGTCGGTGAGGTCGTCTACTTGCGGGTTCCACCGAATCACCGCGCTGACAGTACCCGTCGATGTTAGAAAGGCCTTATATCGACTGAGCCGCACAACGATCGAGCACAACCGATCGGTGCCGGGGAGTTACTGTCCCGGCGATGGCCAGCCTCGATGACGGCCAGCTCGACGACCTCACTGCGCACAGCGTCGAGCTCCTGCAAACGCTGATCCGCAACGCCTGCGTCAACGACGGCACCGCCGAGTCCGGACACGAAGTGCGCAACGCCGACGTGCTGGAGCAGGTGCTCACCGGTCCGGGCATCGACATGCAGCGTTACGAACCGACACCGGGCCGCACCTCTCTCGTTGCACGGATCGCCGGTTCCGACCCCGATGCCCCTTCGCTGTGTTTGATGGGCCACACCGACGTCGTCCCGGTCAATGCGCAAGGGTGGCGCCACGACCCGTTCGGCGGAGAATTGATCGACGGCGAGATCTGGGGTCGCGGCGCCGTCGACATGCTCAACTTGACGTCGTCGATGGCCGTCGCCGTCCGCAACCTCGCCGATCGCGGCTTTCGTCCGCGAGGCGACCTGATCTACTTCGCCGTCGCCGACGAAGAGTCCGGGAGCGCCCACGGTGCACGGTGGATGGCCGACAACGAACGCGCCGCGATCGAAGCCGACTACGTGCTCACCGAGAACGGTGGCCTGCACAACGGTCCGACCGAGGCTCCCTTCGTCGGCATCAACGTGGCGGAGAAAGGTGTCGCCTGGCGACGACTCCGGGTTCGCGGTCGCCCTGGTCACGGTTCGGCCCCTCATCGCAGCGACAATGCGCTGGTCACCGCGTCGGCGGTCGTCCAGCGTCTCGCCGAGTACGCACCGCAGCCCCAGGTCACTGAATTGTGGCGGACGCGGCTCGACACGCTCGACCTCGACGACGAGTTGCGCCAGCGTCTGCTCGACCCCGACCTGATCGACGAGACCATCGACACGATTCCGACGTCGGCGGGCGCAGCCCACCTACACGCGTGCACGCACACGACGTTCTCGCCGAACGTGGTGGGTGGCGGGCACACGATGAAGACCAATGTGATTCCCGACGACGTGATGATCGAGGTCGACATCCGGACACTGCCCGGGGAGACCGCCGACGACGTCGACGTCCACCTCCAGACTGCGCTCGGCGACCTGTACGGGCGCATCGACATCGAGGTGATCATGAACGATGCAGCCACCACCAGTCGGATCGACACCCCGTTGTGGGACTCGCTGTCGCGGGCCATCACCACTCCGTTTCCGACGGCCCGCCCGACGCCCCAGATGGTCGTCGGGTTCACCGATGCCCGCATCTACCGCGACATGGGGGCGGTGGCCTACGGCGCGGGGTTGCTCAGCCCGTCACTCTCCGGCGCCGAGTTCGCCTCGAGGTTCCACGGTCACAACGAGCGCATCGATGTCGAGTCGATGGCGCTCACGACCCGACTGTGGCACGACGTGGCCACCGATCTGCTCGGCTGAGACGTCGCACCAGGAGGACGTCGGCGTGATCGCGCACGTGTGCAAGGGGTAGGGTCCCAGCCATGAGCCACGCCTTCGAACCGACCGCGGACGATCAGGGTTCCGACGGCAACGCCCGCGCCACATCGGAGCATTCCGACGACGAGTTGCTCGACGACGAGATGCTCGTCGAAGAGATCTCGATCGACGGAATGTGCGGCGTCTACTGACGCAGGACATCCGATGCTGCACCGCGCTCTGCGCCTCGACCCGCAGGTCGCCCTGCGCGACGAGCCGTTCGGGGCGCTCGCCTACCACTACGGCAACCGCAAGCTCGTGTTCCTCCGTCATCCCGACGTGGTGGAAGTGGTCCGTTCGCTCGACGAGCACGACTGTGTCGCCGACACGCTGACCGCGTGTTCGATCGACGAGCGCCGATGGGACGCGTTCGAAACGGCAATCCACTCGATGTACGAATCGGAGATGCTCAGTGACCGTGCTGGCTGACCAGCTCAAAGGCGGCCTCGAGGCCCCCATCTGCCTCACCTGGGAGCTGACCTACGCCTGCAACCTCGACTGCGTGCACTGCCTGTCGTCGTCGGGCCGCCGCGACCCAAACGAGTTGACGACCGCCGAAGCAAAAGCCGTGCTCGACGAACTCGCCGCGATGCAGGTGTTCTACATCAACATCGGCGGCGGCGAACCGATGATCCGCCGCGACTTCTTCGAGTTGATCGAGTACTCGATCGGCCTCGGCATCGGGGTCAAGTTCTCGACCAACGGCGCGTTCATCAACGCCGAAAAGGCGCGTCAACTGGCGGCGCTCGACTACCTCGACATCCAGATCAGCCTCGACGGCACCGACGCCGCGACCAACGACCATGTGCGCGGCACCGGTTCGTACGACACGGCGATTGCGGCGATGAGCCATCTGCGCGACGCCGGGTTCGAGGACTTCAAGATCTCCGTCGTCGTCACCCGGCACAACGTCGATCAACTCGACGAGTTCAAGGCGTTGGCCGACTCGTTCGGTGCAACGCTGCGGGTCACGCGGCTGCGTCCGTCTGGTCGTGGTGCCGACTCGTGGCACGAACTGCATCCGACCAACGCCCAGCAACGCCAGATCTACGACTGGTTGTTGGCCAACGGTGACAACGTCCTCACCGGCGACTCGTTCTTCCACCTCAACGCGCTCGGCGAACAACCGCTGCCCGGACTCAACCTCTGCGGTGCCGGCCGCGTCGTGTGCCTGATCGACCCGGTCGGCGACGTCTATGCCTGCCCGTTCGTGATCCACGATCGGTTCAAGGCGGGCTCGGTGCGCGAACCACGTGGGTTCGCCGGTGTCTGGCGCGAGAGCGACCTGTTCGTCGAACTGCGCGAGCCCCAATCGGCCGGTGCATGCGCGTCGTGCGGGAGCTACGACGCATGTCAGGGGGGCTGCATGGCGGCGAAGTTCTTCACTGGTCTCCCACTCGACGGTCCCGACCCCGAGTGTGTCGGCGGCGAGGGCGAAGTCGAGCTCGCCAAAGTCCAGATGTCGACGGTGCCGCGGCCATCGCTCGATCACTCCAAGCCGGTGCGAGTCGCTGCTCCGCGCGTGCCCGTCGCGTTGACTCGACGCTGACCGTCGAGGACACAGAACGATGACGCTCGTCAGCGTCCTCCTCGTGCTCGGTGGGTACATCGTCGGCACGTTTCCGAGCGCNATTCTGGTGGCCAGAGCGAACGGCGTCGACATCGAGCGCTTCGGTTCGGGCAACCCAGGGGCATCGAACGTCACGCGCGCCTTGGGATGGCGCAAAGGCGCCTGGGTATACGCGCTCGACGCGGCGAAAGGCGCGCTGGCCACAGGCGTCGGCCTGGCCGCCGGTGGCGCTCCCTTGGCGTACTGGTGTGGTGGCGCTGCGATCGTCGGGCACATGTTCCCCGTGCTGCGGCGGTTCAAAGGCGGCAAGGGTGTGGCCACCGGCTCGGGCGTGTTACTCATCGTCCAACCGATCCTCGCTCCACTGGCTGTCGGCGCCTGGTGGTTGATCACTCGACTGACCGGCAAAGCCGCCATCGGGTCGGTGGTCGCCGTGGTACTCGTGCCAATCGGTCTCTTGGTCCAGAACGCGCCTGGGTGGGAGTTCATCGCCGTTGCTGCGCTCTGTGCGCTGATCGTGCTGCGCCACGCCGGCAACATCGCCCGTATCGTCCGTCGTGAGGAGCGGTCGCTCAGCAAGACGGCAGGCACGTGAGCCACCGCTCGATCGACTCGATCGGGTCGGCCGGTTCGATCGCCTCGATCGATCGCAGGTGCGCACGCTCGCCGGAGTCTGCGCTGCGGCGGTCTCGTCGGCCTGGCAGCGACCGCAGCTGCGTGGCGTTGACCATCGGCCATTCGAGACGATGCCGCATGCTGTAGCGGTTCAGCTCGAGAACACCGTCATGGCGGCCGAGCGGGGAGCGCGCGTCTCGGCGTGCGTCGGCGACGAGCTGTTCGCCAACCTGGCCATGACGGACTCGCTCCCGCGGTACCACCGCATCAACTTCACCATGGTGAAGTCACTCAGCGACATGCCAACCGAACACGTCCACGCCGTGAGCGTTCGCCACGACGATCTCCACGCCGACGAGATCGCCGCAGTGTTCGCACCGCTCATCGACCCGACATCGCCAGCGTTCGAGCCAGCGGGCCAGGAAGCTTCGCTGCGGTCGTCACCGCCCGCGACAGCAACGACCGCGTGCGCCGCGACGACCTCGATCAGTCCCTCATTCCAAAGCGCCCGACGGAGATCACCGTCGAGTCACTCCACACGTCCGGACGCGGTGTCGCCGACACGCGCTCAGCGTTCGTCTATCTGTTCCAGAGAGTTGCGTGGACGATGGCACAGGATGCCCGCCAATGAAGCCAGGGCGAGCCGGTCCTCCGCCGGGAGCGGCTCGGCTTGCTCCCTCCCTGGTTGACGGTGCCCGCTTCATCGCCGGGTGCGTGGTTGGCGGTGCCGGCTTACGTGGTGGCCGACGGCGAGCACCTAGTGAGCTACATCGCGACCGGCGCCGAGTTCGGCTTTCCCACTGGCAACCGGCCGACACCCGGCGGTCGGCACCCGCGGGCCGGACGCCGACGGTGGTCGGAACACAGATGTCTGATGACACAGCCCGTCGACGAGCGCTACGCCGTGTGGCACTTCTGGGACGGTCCAGTGCGCACCTTTCGATGTTGGAACCTCAACATCGAGACCGCCTTCGTGCGCACCGAGCTGGGGTATGACGCCCAAGACATCGAACTCGACATCGTGGTCGCCCCCGACGGGTCGTACGTCGTCAAGGACGACGACGTCATGGACGACCGAATCAGCGACAGCAGGTTCAGCGCCGAGACGGTGGCCTGGATCTGCCGCCAAGCGACGATCGCCCCTGACGTCCGACACGACGTTCACACACCGACCACCTGCGTGTGCACGGGGCCGTGCACGAATCCAACGGTGTCACGGATAATGGCACCGGGAAATCCCAGATCGATGGGAGCCGCGCTCGACGTCGCTGCAGTGACGCCCGTCACGTCGTGGATTCCTACACTCGCCGCATGGAAATGCACTTGGCCACCGTGTGGGAATCGATCGCAGACGCCATCCCCGACGAACCGGCGGTGACCCATGGCGACGTCACCCGCAGCTGGCGCGAGTACGACGAGCGCTCCGCGCGCATCGCCGGCGCGCTGACGGCCGCTGGACTGCGACCCGACTCAAAGGTGGCGCTGTACCTCTACAACTGCAACGAATACATGGAGGCGCAGTACGGCACGTTCAAGATGCGCGGCGTGTCGATCAACGTGAACTACCGATACCTCGACGACGAGTTGTGGTATCTGCTCGACAACTCTGACTCAGAGGCGCTGTTCTTCCACTCCTCCCTCGGCGATCGGGTGGCTCGTGTGGTCGACCGGTTGCCCAACCTCAAGCTCGTCGTCGAAGTCGACGACGGCGAAGGCGCGGGACAAGTGCCCGCCGCGGTGCGCTACGACGACCTCGTCGCCGCACACGAGCCGATGGAACGAATCGAGCGCAGCGAAGACGACATCTACATGCTCTACACGGGCGGCACGACCGGCATGCCGAAAGGGGTCATGTACAACATGGGCGGACACACCGCAGCGCTGGCCGCCAGCGGCTACCCCATTCTGGGACTCGAGCCGCCGGCGACCGCCGACGCCGTCGCCCCGTTGATCGCAGAGCTCACTGCGAACGGTCAGCGACGGGTCACCGTGCCGTGCGCCCCGCTGATGCACGGCACCGGTCTGTGGGCCGGCTGCTTCATCACGCACCTCATGGGCGGGCACGTCGTCACACTCACCAGTCGCAGCCTCGACGCACACGAAGTCCTGTCGGCGATCGAGCGACATCAGGTGTCGAGCCTGATCATCGTCGGCGACAGCTTCGCCAAACCACTGATCCGTGCACTCGACGAAGGCAAGCCGGACGGGTCGGCCTACGACACCTCGAGCATCGTCACCATCACGTCCTCGGGTGTGATGTGGACCACCGAGGTGAAAGAGGCCCTGCTGGAACGCATCGGGCAGGCGATGCTGGTCGATGCAATGGCCTCCACCGAGGGATCGATGGGAACACAGATCACGATGAAGGGTGTCTCCACGGAAACCGCCCAATTCGTACAGAACCCGACCACCAAGGTGTTCACCGACGACGATCGCGAGGTCACACCAGGATCGGACGAAGTCGGGATGGTCGCTGCCGGCGGCAACGTGCCGCTTGGCTACTTCAAGGATCCCGAGAAGTCGGCGCGCACCTTCCGCGTGATCGACGGAGTGCGCTACTCGTTTCCGGGCGACTTCGCCCAGATCGCAGCCGACGGCAGTCTGATCCTGCTGGGTCGCGGCAGCCAGGTGATCAACACCGGCGGCGAGAAGGTGTTCCCCGAGGAGGTCGAAGAGGCCGTCAAGCGTGTCGACGGGGTCCTCGACTGCCTCGTCGTCGGTATCGCCGATGAGAAGTTCGGGAACGCCGTGACCGCCGTGGTCGGGCTGCACGACGGCGCCGAAGTGGCCGAGATCGACATCATCACGTCGGTCAAGGGCGATCTCGCCGGCTACAAGGCACCGAAGTCGATCGTGTTCGTCGACGTCGTGCCGCGCGCACCCAACGGCAAGGCCGACTACCGGACCGCGCGGCAGCATGCCGAGGAGTCGCTCGGCGTCGTCGCCGGCGATTGACGCTGTACGCCGCATTCCTCCGTGCCATCAACACAGGGCAGCGGCGGCTGACGAACGACGCGCTCCTCACGCCGTTTCAGCACCTCGGATATCGCGACCCCACCGCATACCAAGCGGCGGGCAACGTCGTGTTCGATGCCGACGAGATCCCGGATCCGGCGACGATCGAAGCGGCGTTCATCGAGCGCCTGGGCATCAGTGCCTCGACATTGCCTGTCGCCGAGCTCGAAGGGCGCGTCGGCCCGATGACCATCCGCACGCTCGGCACGATCGAGCGGATGATCGCCAAGTTCGACCGTTCGTCGTAGTGCTCGGTGACCCGC
>JABSQH010000026.1 GCA_013213745.1 Ilumatobacteraceae bacterium
GAACCTCCGCCACTCGACCGTTTCGACGGTGACGACAACTTCCTCGTTACCACCGACTTCCGTGACTACTTGGCAGGTATCGCGGTGGGAGTTATCGGCGCCGACCCGGCAGTCGTCAGCGATGGCGGCCGCGGTGCGCTCGATCTGATCGGCCGAGCGTGATGGGCACACGACGAACACGACGCTGCTGGGCAGTCGGTGTTGCCGCCATCGTGGTGACGGTGACGGCCTGCGCCGGGTCGGGGACGAACAGCGGGGGCGCGGCTGACGACGGCTCGCTGCCGGGAGCGTCGATGTCGATCCCCACAACGACCACCGAGTCCCAGGTAATTGCTGCCACGACCGCCCCGTTGGCGTCGGAGCCGACCGTGCCGGCAGATGCCCGGGAGCGTTGTATCGAGGCGGTGCGCGTGCTCGATCGACGTATCGAGGACGAGTCCTTCGAGTTCCCCGACGAAGGACCCGAACTGTCCGAAGAGGAACTCGAGCAGGCATTGACGCCCGCATTCGAGGTCGCCGATGGGGTCGCCGCGCCCGACGAACGTCCGCCGTTGGCGTCGATGCCCTCGTATGACCCCGAGACGATCCCGATCGTGGAGCTCGACGTGCTCGTCGGCAGTTGCTTCGAGTTCGCGATGATCACCGACTCCGACCTGGACTAGCCGTTCTGTTTGCGAAGGCGTGCGTATTGCGCGCGAAATCCCCGGTATTTCGGCGAGGACCCGCGACCTCCGCTCTACTCTGCCGGGATGACCTCTGTGGACGAACCGGCGAGCGCTAGCGAGCTGCCCACTCCGGCCCTGGTGGTCGACCGCGCCGTGTTCGATCGCAACTGCGCGGCGATGGATGCCGTGCGCCCGGGTCGGGAGCTGCGGCCACACGTGAAGGCGTTCAAGTCAACGGCGCTCGCCGCCGAGTTGGCGGCGTCCGGGCACACCGGATTTTGCGCGGCGACCCCGCGAGAGATCGAAGGGATGGCCGCCGCCGGCCTCGCCGACGACCTGCTCCTGGCCAACGAGTCGCTCGACGTCGAGCGTTTGGGCCAACTCGACGCCAACGTGACCGTGGCGGTCGACTCCGACGCCGTCCTCGATGCCGCCATCGATGGCGGCATCGATTCAGTGCTCATCGACATCGACGTCGGACTGCCGCGTTGTGGCTGCGATGTCGACACCGGTGCCCGGCTTGCAGATCGGGCACGTACCGCCGGGCTCGACGTGCGCGGGGTCATGGGGTACGAGGGGCACCTGATGATGGTCCACGACCGCGTCGAACGGGTCGGCAGGGTCGAGCGGGCGATGGCCACACTCGCACATGCGCACGACCGCATCGGCGGCGACATCGTGTCCGGTGGCGGAACCGGCACCTTCGACACCAACACGTGGTGCACCGAAATCCAGGCGGGCTCGTATTGCCTGATGGACACCCAGTACGACGAACTCGACTTGCCGTTCGAGCAGGCCCTCTCGGTCATCGGCACGGTGATCTCGATCAGTCCGAAGGGATGGATCATCGCCGACGTCGGTCTCAAATCGCTCGGTATGGATCACGGCAACCCCACCTGGGATGGACCAGGTGAGGTGTTCTTCTGCTCCGACGAACACACCACACTGCTGCCCGAGCAACTCGATCAGTGGACGGTCGGCGACCGGATCGCGCTGCATCCGGCCCACGTCGACCCGACGGTGGCTCGTCACGAACAGATGTGGGTCGTCGATGGCGACCCGTGTGTCGGAGGTGCGGTACTCGACCGGTGGCCGATCGATCTGCGGCACTGGTGAGCGAGTCTGACGGCGCTGCGGATGCGCAGCGCAGGGGCGCCGGTATCGCCGGAGTGGGTTCGGCCGACGTACGGTGAACGACGGCTCCGGACTGCGTCGAGGGCCGAGATATCGAGGGGGATTGCGATGACGACCGCCACGTCGACCGATGTGTTCCACAGCCCGCCGCGCTACGGCGACATGGAGGGATGGCGCGACGAGATCATGCGGCTTCACGAAGCCGGCCCGATCCACTGCATCGAGGCACCTGGGTTTCGGCCGTTCTGGGCGGTGATCGGTCATCCCGAGGTGATGGACATCGAGCGCCAGAGCAAGTTGTTCAAGACCGAACCCGAGGCGATCCTGATCTCCGACGAGATGCTGCGGCAACGGGACGAGTCCGGCATCAACATCCGCACGATCGTGCACATGGACGACCCTGATCACGGCAAGTACCGCCGGCTGACGAGCGACTGGTTCAAGCCGGCCAACATCGGTCGGCTCCGTGAGCGCTGCGACGAGTTGAGTCGAGCAGCACTCGACACGATGCGTGCCGCCGGCGGCGAGCTCGACTTCAATCGCGACGTCGCGATGGTCTACCCGCTCCAGGTGATCCTCGCGATTCTCGGGCTCCCCGAGAGCGACTATCCGCGGATGCTCAAGCTGACCCAGGAGATGTTCGGGTCGACCGACCCCGATCTCGCCCGCGACGCCCCGACCGGTGAAGAGGCGACGCTCGCCCTGATGGACTTCTACCAGTACTTCACCGAGCTCACTGCCGCGCGCCGGGCACACCCCACCGATGACCTGGCGACACTGATCGCCAATGGCGAGATCGAGGGCGAGCCGCTCCCGGATCTCGAATCGATGAGCTACTACGTGATCATCGCATCTGCCGGCCACGACACCACGTCGGCATCAATGGCCGAGGGGATGCGTCGGCTCGCCGAGAATCCCGCTCAGTTGCGGCTGCTCCAGGAGCGGCCGGACCTCATCGCCAATGGCGTCGAGGAAATGATCCGCGTATCGAGTGCCGTCAAGCACTTCATGCGCGAGGCCGCCGAAGACACCGAGATCGCCGGCGTGCCGATCAAGAAGGGCGACTGGTTGATGGTCAACTTCGCGGCGGCGAACCTCGACCCCAGACTGTTCGACGATCCTCTGCGGTTCGACGTCGAGCGGGAGAACGCCGACAAGCAGATCGCCTTCGGCTTCGGAATGCACTTCTGTCTCGGCGCTCAGCTGGCGCGGCTGGAGATGCGCTCGCTGTTCGAGCATCTCGTGCCCGAGATCTCCGAACTGGAGATCGCCGGCACGCCGACCACGGTGCAAGGCGTGTTCGTCAGCGGACACAAGCAGTTGCCGATTCGCTACCGCCTCCACTGACCGTTCGACATCCGGAGACCGTTCGATACCCGGTCGCTCGACCTCCCCTGGCTTTGGCCCCGATCGTCGGCCCACTGGTTGCGCCGGTCGGGATCCACTCCAGCCATGCGCAGAAGGTCGGTGGTGCGGAACCCGCTGGCGGTGTCGTCGACCGACCAGGTCGGCCGCCAGTCGTCGGCTTGGAGGTACGACGTCGGATCGAGTTCCAGTAGTCCGATGAACACCTCGGCGACGATGCGCCCGCCGACGGGGCCCCGGCCGCCTAGGCCGCTACGACCAACCGCCGTCGTTGCTGATCACCTGGCCATAGATGAACGATGATGCCGCCGACGCCAAGAACAGGGCGAGTTCGGCGGTTTCGTCCGGCTCACCGAGCCGCTGCGCCGGGACCTCGGTGCGGAGGCGCTCCCGAAAGCGCTCGTTGTCCATGATCGAGGGCGGGTAGTACGTGTCGTTCCGTACGAAGTTCTGGGCGATGGCATTGAGCCGTACGTTCGATGCGGCGAGCTCATGGCCTGCGGAGCGGATGAACGCATTCTGAGCCGCCCGAGCAGCGACGTAGCTCGTTGCGTAGGGCTTCATCCGACGCAACGGCGACGACGATCCGAGCGCGACGATCGATCCGCCACCGCGGGCCGACATGACGGGCGCGGCGGCGCGGACCAGACGCATCAGCGGGTGGACCATGGCGTCGAAGCCGGCGATCCACTCGTCATCGTCGATGTCGGCGACCTTCGCGCCGTACGCCGGGATGTCGAGATTGGCGATGATCGCATCGAGTTCGCCACAGCGGGAGATCAACGCAGCGGGTTCGTCGGGATCGAGTAGTTCGCTGTCGTCGGCGATCACCTCTGCACCTTCTGCCTGAAACAACGCCGTGATCGGCGGGCCCATGAACGTGGTGCAACTGGTGACGAGGATTCGTTGTCCGGTGAGACGGTCGCTCATCGGCCCGACGGTATTGGGCGGTGTGCGGCGTCGGCGATCCGGTCGGCGACGCCGGGTGGACGACGCTCCGTCGGGAGCGACCGTCGCGGCTCAGGGTGGGCCGGCGCCTCGGCCTACGGTTGCGCCATGCAGGTCCTGCGCACGCCAGACAGCCGATTCGATGATCTCGCCGATTGGCCGTACACGCCGAGCTACGTCGACGTGGCGAATCCCGACGGCGGCGACGCCTTGCGGATGCACTACGTCGACGCAGGGCCCGTCGCCGGTCCCACTGTGGTGTTGCTCCATGGTGAGCCCACCTGGGGGTACCTCTATCGCAAGATGATCCCGCTGCTCGTCGATGCCGGGTGTCGCGTCGTGGCACCGGATCTCATCGGATTCGGTCGGTCGGACAAGCCAGCCGCACGTGGCGACTACACGTTTCGACGGCACGTCGACTGGGTAGCGGAGTTCGTGAGCTCGCTCGACCTGGAGGACGCCACCTACTTCGGACAGGACTGGGGGAGTCTGATCGGGCTCACGGTCGTGGCGCGCACCCCCGATCGATTTCGCGGCATCGTGTTGGCCAATGGAGGGCTCCCGGACCCGGGTGATCTCGAGCTGCTGGTGACGCTCGCAGCGAATTCGCCCGATCCCGAGGCGTTCAGCCGATGGCAGGCGGTGGCGCGGGCCGCAGACCATCTCGACGTCGGAGCATTGCTGCGCGACGGGCTCGCGGGCATCGATGCAATGGGTCTCAACCTGACAGATGCGGAAGCGGCCGCGTACGACGCGCCGTTCCCGGATGCGTCCTACCAGGCCGGAGCGTTGGAGTTTCCGGCGCTGGCGGGGCCGCACGGTGCCGATGGTGAGCCGTTCACGCTGTTCGCCGAGGCGTGGCAAGAGCTCGCACAGTGGCGCAAACCGCTGATCTGTCGGTACGGCAAGGCCGATCCCGTCCTCGGCTGGTTCGACGACTACTTCATCGCGAAGGTCCCAGGAGCGAAGGGCCAACCGCATCAGACGTTCCCGAACGGTGGACACTTCATCCAAGAGCAAGAACCCGCGGCGTTGGTGGACGCAGTGCTCCGCATCGCGCAGTTGACGTAACGGACCACCGAGACTGTGCGCGCCGCGTCGTGGGCAGCGAGTGCTTCGTCGATCGACTGCTGGACGAACGCCTGGCTGCTCGTTGCCTGCTCGGCGACGACGGCGCGTGTTGCGCCCGATCTCGATGAGTTGTCGCTCTGCGGCTCAGAGACGATGGCGACGGTCCCGACGGCGGCGTCGTCGGTCGCCGCCGTCGACGGGAATCGCTTGGGTGCTGCCCAAGCAACGTTTAGGTCGTTGCGCTTACACCGGAAACATGAAGCGCCAAGAGTCAGGCCAGACGGCGCAAGCCTGCTGCGTCGCGTTCCGCACCGATGCCGCCAACCCCTGCCGACCGCTGCGAACCACACCATGACGACCATCGACGACACCGTCACCGACGACACCGTCACCGACGACACCGTCATCGACGAAACGGACATCGACGACGCTGCGCTCGTGACGCGCGCACGCGTCGATCTGGCAGCGAACGACTCCGCGCCGATCGAACTGCACCACTCGGGCGTCCCCTGTCGGCGCAGCTCACGGCAGAGGCGTTCGGTACGGCGTTCTTGGTGATCGCCATCGTCGGGTCCGGGATGATGGCCGCGACGCTGTTACCGAACGACGTCGGCCTGCAGCTGCTCCAGAACGCGGCAGCGGTAGCGGGGGCGTTGATCGGTCTGATCATCACGTTCGCCAGCGTCTCGGGCGCCCACTTCAATCCGGCAGTGACGCTGGTCGATCGACTGATGCGCGACATCACCACCAGGGAGGCAGCGCGGTACGTCGTGGCCCAGCTCGGCGGAGGACTCGTCGGAGTGATGGTCGCCAACATCATGTTCTGGGACGAGGCCGGAGGCGGCGTGATCACGATCTCGGCGCAGGACCGCGGCGGAGCTCCACACCTGCTTTCAGAGGTAGTCGCCACGATCGGCCTGCTGCTCGTGGTCCACGGCGCCGTGCACTACGGCAAGGCCGACGTCGTTGCGCTTGCCGTTGGCGTATGGATCGGAGGGGCGATCTTCTTCACGTCGTCGACGAGCTTCGTCAACCCGGCGGTGACGATGAATCGGATGTTCTCAGACACCTTCACCGGCATCGGTCGAGGATGACGACCCGGCTCTAGGCGCCGGTGAGGAGCGCTGCTGCTGCGTCGGCGTTGGCTCGTTCGGTGATCAGTTCGAGGCGATCGTCGACGGTAGCCACGATGAGCGCGGCGTCGCCGCCGCGCTCATCGACCTCGACCGAGTCGACGTCGTCGGCTCTGATGTACTGCTCGACGCTGCCGAACTGAATGCGTTTCCAGGCCACCAACGCAGCGATACCGAGTGTGCCAATCGTGACGGTCCACGTCATCCAGTTCGGATATCGATGGGCGTAACGCAGGCCCCGCGGCGTGACCGTGACGACCTGGTCAACACCCATCGCGTGAGCGGTGAAGCGCATGCCATCGGGAGGCACCCGGGTGCGTTCGACGTGGATCTGGGCAGGCGCACGATCGTCGGTCCAGCGTTCACCGTCCCAATATCGGTGGCCGCCGTCGAGCTCCTTGTACCAGCCGGCGCGAGGTTTGGGAGGCGATCCGGGCATGGGCCGAGCGTAGACGCCGATCGACGTCTACGCCCGACCCTTGCTCAGAGATGGCTCAGTCGAGCTCGAAGCGGTCGAGGTCCATGACCTTCGACCACGCAGCCACGAAGTCGGCGACGAACTTGTCGCCGGCATCGCTGCTGCCGTACACCTCGGAGAGTGCACGCAGTTCGGAGTTCGAGCCGAACACCAGGTCGACGCGCGTACCGGTCCAGCGGAGCTCTCCGGAGTCGCGGTCGCGGCCCTCGAAGGACTCTTCGGTCTCCGACGTCGGGGCCCACACCGTCTGCATGTCGAGCAGATTGACGAAGAAGTCGTTGCTCAACGTGCCCGGGCGGCTGGTGAGCACGCCCTGGGTGTTGTCGCCGGCGTTGCCGCCGAGCACGCGCAGCCCACCGACGAGCGCCGTCATCTCCGGCGCCGACAGGGTGAGCATGAACGCCTTCTCGACGAGCAGGTGCTCGGCGGCGAGGCCGAGTCCCTTCTGCAGGTAGTTGCGGAAGCCATCGAACCTCGGCTCGAGCACGGCGAACGAGTCGGCATCGGTCTGTTCGTCGGTGGCATCGGTGCGGCCGGGGGAGAAGGGCACGGTGATGTCGCGCCCGTCGGCCTTGGCCGCCTGCTCGATCGCCGCGGCACCGCCGAGGACGATCAGGTCGGCGAGCGACACCCTCTTGCCACCAGCGGCCGAGGCGTTGAACTCGCTCTGCACGCCGGCGAGGGTGTCGACCACGCGGCTGACGCCCGAGACGATGTTGACATCCCACTCGGCCTGTGGCGACAGGCGCACGCGGGCGCCGTTGGCGCCACCGCGCTTGTCCGTGTCGCGGTAGGTCGACGCCGACGCCCAGGCCGCGCCGACCAGCTGGTCGACGGTGAGGCCGGTCTCGAGGATCTTGGCCTTGAGGGCTGCGATGTCGCCGTCGTCGATCAGCGCGTGATCGACCGCAGGCACCGGGTCCTGCCAGATGAGGTCTTCATCGGGCACCCAGGGGCCGAGGTAACGGACCTTCGGGCCCATGTCGCGGTGCAGGAGCTTGAACCAGGCCCGGGCGAACGCGTCGGCGAACTGATCGGGGTTCTGATGGAACCGCTCGGAGATCTCCTTGTACACCGGGTCGGTGATGAGGGCGAGGTCCGAGGTGAGCATTATCGGCGCGACCTGCTCGGACGCGTCGTGGGCCGTCGGCATCATGTCGGCGGCGTCGATGTTCTTCGGCGTCCACTGCTTGGCACCGGCGGGGCTCTCGGTGAGCTCCCACTCGTACTTGAAGAGCAGATCGAAGTAGCCGTTGTCCCACTGCGTCGGGTTGGTGGTCCACGCACCTTCAAGGCCACTGCTGATCGTGTCGTTGCCCGAGCCGGTGCCGAAGTCGCTGGTCCAGCCGAATCCTTGCTCGGCGAGCGATGCACCTTCGGGCTCGGGGCCGACGTGGCTGTCGGGGGCGGCGCCGTGGGCCTTGCCGAAGGTGTGTCCGCCGGCGATCAGCGCAACGGTCTCTTCGTCGTTCATCGCCATCCGGCCAAAGGTCTCGCGGATGTCGCGAGCCGACGCCATCGGGTCGGGGTTGCCGTTCGGGCCTTCGGGGTTGACGTAGATCAGGCCCATCTGGACTGCGCCGAGTGGATCGGCCAATTCGCGATCGCCGCTGTACCGCTCGTCGGCGAGCCAGGTGCCCTCCGGGCCCCAGTACACGTCGTCTTCTGGTGCCCAGATGTCGGCACGTCCACCACCGAACCCGAAGGTGGACAGGCCCATCGTCTCGATCGCCCGGTTGCCGGCGAGGATCAGCAGGTCGGCCCACGAGAGCTTGGCGCCGTATTTCTGCTTGACCGGCCACAGCAGGCGGCGGGCCTTGTCGAGGTTGACGTTGTCGGGCCAGCTGTTGAGCGGCGCAAAGCGTTGTGCGCCGGTACCACCGCCGCCGCGGCCGTCCTCGATGCGGTAGGTGCCGGCGGCGTGCCAGGTCATCCGCACAAAGAAGCCGCCGTAGTGGCCCCAGTCGGCTGGCCACCACTCCTTGGAGTCGGTCATCACTGCGTCGATGTCGGCGGCGACAGCGTCGAAGTCGAGGCTGTTGAATGCCTCGCCGTAGTCGAAGTCCTTGCCCATCGGGTTCGACGCAGGGTCGTTCTGTCGCAAGACGCGCAGATTCATCTGTTCGGGCCACCAGAACTGGTTGGCGGTCTGGCCCACCGCCTGGTGTGGCTGGCTCATGATCGGGCACTTGCTGGCGGCGGTCTCGTCGCTCATGTTCTCCTCGCTGAGTGTTTGTGGGTTGGCTGGTGTGGGAGTGGGGGGTAGGGGTACGGCGGGGGTCAGTGTGAGGTCTGGGGGTGGTCGGTGCGGCACGCTGGGCAGTGGCCCCAGTACACGACCTCGGCCTCATCGATCGCATAGCCATGGGCGTCGCCTGCGGTGAGGCACGGGGTGAAGCCGACCGCACAGTCGACGTCGACCATCGCGCCGCAATCGCGGCACACGATGTGGTGGTGGTTGTCGCCCACGCGCCGTTCGTAGCGCGCCGCCGAGCCGGCCGGCTGGAGGCGTCGGAGGACGCCGCGGTCGGCGAGCACGGCGAGCGCGTCGTACACCGCCTGCCGCGAGATCGTCCCGATTTCGGAGCGCACCGATTCAGCGACGGTGTCGGCGGTGACGTGGGGGTGTTCGGTGATCGTGCGGAGCACGGCCATGCGCTGTGCGGTCACGTTGAGGCCATGCGTGCGCAACACCGTCGCCGCGTCGGCCGCAAACGAGTCATGCTGTGGCGTGGCAGGTTGGGAACCCATTTCGCCCTCGAGTATGGCGCAAATTCTGGACTAGATCAAGAAACGGAACCGTTCATTGATCTGTCGATACCCGCCGATTGCTCGCCGTCCATCGCCGACGGCTTGGTCGGGGACTCCAGCAGGTCGAATGACTCGGGATGCACCACGATCTTGGCCGGCACGTGGTCGCAGCCGAGATCGTTCCGCGCGCAGCGGTCGGGGAAGACGACGATGCCGTCGTCGGTGTCCGTGCGGTGGCGATCGCCATGCGCACCGTGCTGGTCGATCATCGGTGGGCCAGCGATCTGTGGCACGGCCACCTTCCGGGACCACACCGCACGGAAGCGATGGAGCTCCTCCTCGATCGACTTGCTGCCCTCGACGTCGCCGACCACGTCGGGTTCCATGCGGTGAACAACCACGTGCTCGGCGACACGATGCAAGCGCAGGCGATGGATGTCGGCCTCGGCGACGAGGACGTGGACGCCCGCATCCACGAGTACGTGGCACAACTCGCAGCGGCAGATGCGCCCCGCATTGCCGCCCGTGTCCAGCAACACCTCGACGGTGAGACGGGGAGTAGCTTCGAGATCGTGCTCGACTTCATCCTCGACGGTCTTGTCGGGCTCGATCCCGCGTAGCCGCTGGGCTCTACGCTCGCGTCCATGGGGGCGACCACCACGACCGACCAAGCAGCTGACAGCACGACCGCGATCGTGCCGGCAGCCGAGGCTGACCTGCCAACCATCGGCATGGACGGCCCGATCGACGACGACGAGATCCGCGCCCGCATGAATGCGATCGCCGCCGAGCACTGGATCGCCCGGACGCCGGTCGGGTACGTGATCTTGCGCTACGACGACGTCCTGGCCATCTTGCGCGACAAGCGTTGGCACAACGCCGCAGCCAAGGCTGCCGAGCTGGCAGGCATTACCGATCCCGACTACCTGGCCGAGGCCGAGGGTTCCGTCTCGATCCTCTCGGCGGAAGGCGACGTGCACATGCGTCTGCGCCGGCTGGTCGCCAAGTCGTTCTCGCCGCGCAGTGCCGATCGACTTCGGCCGTTCATGCGCGATGTTGTCAACGGCCTGATCGACGAGGTCGCTCCTGCCGGTCGAGCCGACATCGTCACCGACATTTGCGAGCCCTATCCCATCCCGATCATCTGTGAGTTGCTCGGTGCACCCAAGGAGGACTGGAAGTTGTTCTCGAAGTGGGCCGAAGACGTGCTGCGTATCTTCAACGGCACCGCCGCCGACGAACTCGACATGATTCGTGCTGCGCAGCGGGATCTCGACGAGTACACCCGGGCGATGATCGCCAAGCGCCGGGACGATCCGCGCGACGACCTGCTCACCGATCTGATCGCCGCCGAAGAAGCAGGCGATCGGCTGTCGACCGACGAGCTTGTGATGATGGTCAATGCAGTGATCGTCGGCGGGACCGATACCACGCGCAATCAGCTCGGTTGCGCCGTCGCGGTGTTTGCCGAGCATCCCGAACAATGGCGGCTGCTCGCCGAGCATCCGAAGATCGCGCCGCGGGCCGTCGAAGAGGTCATGCGCCACAGCGGTGCCATTCGCGGGACCGGTCGATTTGCCAGCGAAGAGATCGAGTACCGCGGGCTGCGGTTCGCTCCTGGCACGATGGTGATGCCCTCGCTGGCGCTCGGTAATCGGGACGACGCGGCGTTCGAAGCGCCCGCAACGTTCGATATCACCAAAGAACCCGCCGAGCAGCCACACCTCACCTTCGGCTCTGGGATCCACTATTGCCTCGGGGCGTCACTGGCGCGGGCGGAGCTGCAAGAAGCGCTGCCGCTCCTCGCGCGGCGCATGCCGGACCTCGAGATCGACGGCGAAGTGACGTGGAAGCCGTCGACGACCGCAATCTTCGGTCCGGCTCGTCTCCCGGTGACGTTCACGCCGCACTGAACCGCCGTCTTCAGGGTCTCTCCAGCGGATCTCCAAGCTCGGCGGGCCGTCCGGTGATTGGTTGGTGGCATGCCGAACACCACCAGCCCGATCGTCAACACCACCGTTACACAACACGTCGAATACCTGGGGCTCGACATGCACGACCTCGGCGCCTTCGACCACGGTGCGCGTCTCCTGATCGATCACGTGATCGCCGACCCGACAGCGCATTGCCGACGGTGTTTCAGGCCGAGTCGCGACGGCCAGCGGTGTCGAGTGGGTGTGGTCGGGCCTACGGCCGGCGACCGGTGACGATGTGGTCGAGAATGCGGGCGTTGATCTCCGCTGGGCGTTCGAGGTGCAGAAAGTGGCCGACACCATCGAGGACTTCCACCTCGACCCACGGACTCAGCGTTCGTGCCAACTCGGCGACCATCGGCCCGATGCAGCCGTCGAGGCTGCCGTGGAGGTGGAGTGTCGGTTGTTCGAGCGGCCCGGCTGCCGCTGCCTCGATGGCGTCGTACGCGTCGGTGTGCGGCCCATCGCCGAAGGCCGCCCGATAGAAACCGAGCGCGGCGGAGAGGTGGCCGTCGGGTCGCAGCGTGTCCTTGCCGTGGGCGACGTCGTCTGGCGCGGTGAAACCCGGTGACCAGTCAGCCCACAACATGTCGATGAATGCGAAGTCGTCGGTCGCAACGACCGTGTCGGCGAGAGGGTGCTGGAAGAACATCGTGTACCAGCTGCGCTTGAGCTGATCGAGGTCGGTCACGAGCGCAGTCGCGAACGCCGGCCCCGGAGGTACGGCCATGGTGACGACCCGCTGCCATCTCGCCGCATCGCTCGCCGCCGCAGTAACGGCGGCAGGGGCTCCGAGATCATGTCCGACGACGACGGCGGTGTCGTCGCCGCCGAGTACGTCGTGCAGAGCGTTCAGGTCGGCTGCATGGGCACCGAGCTGGAAGATGCCGTCGGCCGGGATCGCCGTCGGTGCGCAACCGCGAAGGAACGGCGCAACTGCGTGGTAGCCCGCCTCGGCGAGTTCCGGGAGCAGGTGTCGCCACGTGTGCGCGCTGTCGGGGAATCCGTGGACACACAACGCGAGCGGGCCCTCGCCGCACTCGAGAAGCGTGAAGGACACATCGTTGGCGGTCACGGTGCGCGTGCTCATCTCCATCGGAGAGCCAACATACTGCCGACGCTGTCGTGGGCTGCTCGGTGCAGTTGCGACCCGCTTGCGGGCACGCCAAGATTCGGGGACACGGGTCCGAGATGACTCGCTCGCCGTTCCGCAGTCGTCCGCCAGCGTCGACGCTCGCAATTTCACCGGTACACACCTCCATGAAGCGGAGTCGCCATGCGAATCTTGATCGTTGCCCACCAGACCATCGGCGGGGCGGCACTCGAGCAGGCCATCGCCGATCGAATGGCGGCCGGCGCCGATGAGTTCCATCTCGTCGTACCGGTGCGGGGAGACGACGTCGACCCGAATCTCGCGACGATGGTGGTGCCCGGGTTTGAAGACGGCGGGATGCCGCCGGCGCAGTCGATGGCGCCGAACCCGCGCGTGCAGGCGGCGCAGCGCGTGGCTTTCGGTATCGAGTGGCTGGAGCGTCTCGGAGCCGACGCGACCGGCGAGGTCGGTCCCGCTGACGACGTCGATGCCGTACTCGAAGCGATCGCTCGTCATCCGGCCGACGAGATCATCGTGTCGACACTGGAACGAAACCTGTCGCGATGGTTGCGTTTGGACCTTCCGAGCCGGTTGGGGCGGAAGGTTGACGTGCCCGTGGTCGTCGTGTCAGCGAGCGGCTCCGATGACTGATCGTTTGGCCACACCAAGGTCTACGCTGCGCGGGTGCTCGAATCGATCGCCGATGCTCCAGATGGTGTGATCGCGATGCGTGCCGTCGGCGAATTCACCATCGACGACTATCTCGCCGTGGTCGAGCCGCACGTCCACGAACTCGACGGCGGACACTCCGACCTCCGCCTGGTCCTCGAACTCGGGAGCGACTTCACCGGCTTCGGCCAAGGGGCGTGGGGCGATCTCACCGACGAAATCCGTCATACCCACTTCCATCGGGGTGCGGTGGTCACCGACGACCGGTTCATCCGTACGGGCATCGACGTGTTGAAGTGGACGTTGCACGGGCACGTTCGGACGTTTGGCACCGACGAGCTCGAACACGCACTGCGGTGGGTCGCGCACTGACAGTTGACGCATCAGCGACGGCGCACGGTCTGTCGCAATGCCGGGAATATGCGTCTCGTCGGGGTGGTTCCCGGTTCATGGTTTCCTCACGTACGAAGGCCCGCCAGCGTGCTGCCGCTCGCTCGTCGACCGACCCGAAGGGCGCACCGACGAAGTCGCAGCGCACCTCGCCCGATGGTCCCAGTGCCCGCTCGGTCAACCTGCAGTGGTTCATCGTGGGAGCTGCCGTGATCGCCGTCGTCGTGTTGGCGATCGTCTTTGCCGGACCAGGGAACTCGCTGCACGGCGGCTGAGCCGCTGACCGAACGGCGTCGCCATGAGCGTTTCGTCGGCATGCTCAGTGCTCGGTGATGCGACGCGCCTACGGTCGTCCGCTGGTGAGCGACCAGCGCACATCCGACGTCGCGTTCCAGCAGTACGTCGTACCCGAACTCGAGGTGATGCTGCGCGTCGCCCGCTCGCTGACGCGCAACGCCGCCGACGCCGAGGACCTCGTGCAGGACACGCTGGTCAAGGCGTATTGGGCGATCGATCGTTTCGACGGCCAGTACCCGCGGGCCTGGCTGCTCACGATCATGCGCAACACCCACATCAACTCGGCCCGGCGGCGCCGACCGGAGTTGTTGCGCGATCCCGACAACGCGCCCGAGCAAGCAGCCGAGGAGCGCACCGATGACGTCGTCGAGCAGCAAATCGACGGTCGGATTCTCGAGGCACTCGACGAGCTCGACGAAACGTTTCGGACGATCATCGAGCTCGTCGACATCGACGGGCTCTCGTACGCCGAAGCCGCTGAAGTGCTCGACGTGCCGGTCGGGACGGTCATGAGCAGGCTCCATCGCGCCCGCAAGCGGATTCGTGACCGACTGGTCGACGAGGGATTTGGAGGAGGTCGGAGCTGATGGCGTCCGGATTCTTCTCTCGACTGCTCCGTCGTGGACGTGATCGCCCCATGACCTGTCACGAGGCAGCCGCAGTGCTGCAGCAATACCTCGACGGCGAGATCGACAACGCCACAGCGGCGCGGGTGGCCAGTCACCTCGATGTGTGCCGCGACTGCGGGATCGAAGCCGAGACCTACGAGCGCATCAAGTCGACCTTGGCGACCCGTCGTGCCGACTTGCCGGACGACTCGGTGGCACGCTTGCGCGATTTCGCCGCGTCGTTGCAGTCCGGCAGCGCACCGTCCTAGTGCGACAACTGGTGCCAGGCGCCGACTGTCGCGTCAGCCGATCGAGGTGACCTCGGTGACGAGGTCACCGCCGAGCCCGAGCTGGATGTACGGGTTGGGGGTCGCCGCTGCCGAAAGGTAGGCAGCAACCGACTGGTTGGTGTCGCTCAGCATCCCCGTGTCGTCGGCTGTATACAACACCAAGGTGGTGACGCCGGTGCTGCGAGCCTGACGAAGGATGTCGTCAATCTTGCGCGAGTCGGGGATCGTATCGAGGTCCAGCAGAGTCACACGCCGGGTGGTCGGCGGTTCGGCGGCGACCATCGCCGCGAACTGGTCTGCCGCCTGTTGCCGTCCGAACACCAGAACCTCGTTCGCCGGGCGACTCGAGTTGGTCTCGATGGTCGCCCACCAGTGCCAGGCTTCGACGCCGCTTTGATAGCTCGCGTCCTCGGCGGTGCCGGGTGGACTCCCGCCGGCCGATGGGCGAGGAGCGGGCGCCGGTGCGGTAGGCGGGGGAGCGGCGGTTGACGTACCCGCGGTGTCGGTGCACGGCGAGTCGGCCGCCGGGGTCAGGGTGTAGCCATCGGCGTCGGCGGCGACGTCGTAGCGCACCGATTCGCTGGCGAGGAGCCCCGCCGCGACAAGAGTTGGCGCATCGGCGTACCCGCCGAACAACGTCTCGTGCGACTCTTGAGCCTTGACCAACACATCGAGGTCTGCGCTGCAGCCCTCGATCTCGCCGCGGCTGGTGATGCCGCGCACTGCGAACACGCTGACCGACGACAACACGCCGAGCACAACGATGACGATCAATACTTCCACCAAGGTGAAGCCAGAATCGTGCCGGTCCACGTGGTGTCTATCGGCGCCTGCGACGGAATCTCGTAGTCAAGGAATCGGCAGGTTGTGTGCCAGCCGGCCGCCAGGTTCGTTCAGAGGTGTGTCGTCGCTGCAGCGGTCTGCGCCGTGACGGCGCGGGCCCGCCCGGGTCCGCCGGCGTTCCACGGTCGCCCACGTACGCGGTATCGAGTGTCGGGATCGAGACCGTCGAAGCGGACCTGTTCGAAGGCAGCGCCGTCCGACTCCACCCAGACTGTTTCGACCACCGCGCCGCGGCGCGGAGCGATCGTCACTTCGTAGGTCTCTGCGACTCCGCGACGCTCCGTGGCTGCCGGCGGTACCCATGCTGCGATCACAGCTGTCGGTTCGACCGCTGCTTCGATTGATGGGACCCGGTCTGGGCGGCGCGGCAGCAGCGTCGCATCCTGATGCCAGTCGCCCCGGCCGAGATCGGTGGGCTGCACCACCTCTGTCGGTGGGCTGCAACACCTCTGGGGGAACGACGCTGATCGGTCCGCCCTCCAGGCTCCAACCGACCTCGAGGTGGTCGAAGCCTGCTCCGTGCACTGCGATCGCTTCGATGTAGTGCGACCGGCCCGCACGCAACTTGAGCGTTCGGCCCTTCTGGCTGACGTACCGGTCCCATTGGTACTGCTCGGTCCAACCGGACACCGACGCAATCGTGCGCGCCCGATCCGCTCGGCCGTTCTTGCTGAACAGGAGGCGCCCGTCGTCGTCGTTCGACAGGTAGAACGTGCAGTCGCCGTCCGACGGTTGGTCTCGGTCGGGCGGAGCATGCCGCGGGCGAGGACCACGCGTTGGCCGACGATGTCGGCGGGCACGGGATCAACGAAGAAGTTCGAACTGGTCACGGCGGAGCGTCACGCTCAGTGAGATCTTCGGCCTGACTTGACCTCGGCTTGAGGTCTGAATGACGCCGGACGGCAGTTGCCGTCGGGGTGTTATCGCAACTCGGTGAGGATGGGCTCGAGCTCGGCCGGCGAGGCGCCGTGGAGGATCACACGGTCGGCGCCGAGTTCGAGTTGCCGCTTGACGGCCGCGGCGCACTGCGCCGGAGAGCCGGTGGCCGCCGGCTCGAGCCACTCTTCGGGCAGCAGCGACGCCACGTGCTCGAGTTCTGCAGTCGTTGCGTGGACATCGATGGCGCGGCGAAAGCCGGCCACCCAATTGTCGTTGCGGAAGTTGGCAAGAGCGCGCGCGTCCCAGTCGTTGGTCGACACCATGAGGTCGCCGTAGCCCTGCAGATATGTCGCCAACCGCCCGACGGTGCGTTGCAGGCGGACGGCCTCGGGGAGGTGATCACCGATGGTGGCATAACACGACCACACCACCACGTCGTCGGGATCCCGGCCGGCCTGCTCCGCGGCACGCTTCACCGTGCGCACGCATCGCTGCAGGGTCTCGTCGGTGAAGAAGGTGTGCAAGATCACGTGGTCGAACACCCTGCCGCCCAGCTCGAGCGTGTTCGGGCCGAACGCCACCAAGGCGAGTGGGATGTCCTCACGGATCTCGGGATCGAGCGTGAGCACGGGCCACGAACCAGCGGGCCCGTCGTGGCCGACAACGACCTCGCCGTGCCACAAACGGCGAAGGAGCCCAGCGATGTCGTCGAGCTGTGCTGTTGTCGCCTTCGGAATCCCGAACGCATCGAACAACACCGGGATGCCCCGCCCCAGTCCGAGCATGAACCTGCCTCGGCTCAATCGCTGCAACGTGAGCGCCCACGACGCGGTCACGATCGGGTGGCGCGTGGTGTGATTGGTTGCAGCGGTGGCGATCGTCACCTGCGACGAGGCGGCCACGGCGGCACCGGTCAGCGACGCCGCTTCTTTCACATTGAATCGCTCGGAGATGAACGCCGTCGACAGTCCGAGACGGTCTGCGTCGCGCACTTCGTCGAGCAACGCCCGCGGATCCTGGGCCCCACCGGCGAGGAGGTAGCAGCCGAAGTCGGGGTGGGTGAGGGCCATCGCGCCCTCAGACCGCGGCGTCCTCGACAGCGGGAGCGACCTGTCGGATGAATACGGCGGCGCGCACGAGCGCCTCGTCGGCTTCGGGCATGAACCCTGCGAGCGCCTGGTAGACGTGCCACATGGCGGATCGCACGTCGAGTCGCACGTCGACACCCGCGGCGCGGGCCCGCTCGGCGAGCCGGGTCGAGTCGGACAGCAGCACTTCGTCATCGCCCGTCTGGATGAGCATCGGCGGGAGCCCCGCGAGATCGGCAAAGAGCGGCGATAGTCCGGGATCGTCGAGCGCGACATCTCCGGCGTACAACTTGGCCATCTCGCCAATCAGGTGGGCACGCAACATCGGGTCGACGTCGGCTTTGGTCGACACGGTCTCTCCCGACGCGCTGAGGTCGGTCCACGGCGAGAGCAGATAGGCGCCGGCGGGCAACGGATCCCCGGCGTCGCGCAAGCGCTGCAGGGTGCACAATGCGGCACCGCCGCCGGCGGAGTCGCCGGCCACCACGAGGCGTTCCGGTGCGACGCCCTCCTCGACCAGGGCGCGATACGCAGCCACACAGTCGTCGATGGCAGCGGGGTACGGGTGCTCGGGTGCGAGGCGGTAGTCGATCACGGTGATTTGTGCGGCCGCTCGCCGAGCCAATCGGGCAGCGAGTGCGGTGTGGCTGCGAGGTGAGCCGAGCACGTAGCCGCCGCCGTGGAAATACAGGATGTCGCGCTCAGGCGCCGTCGCCGTGGGCGCGGCGACGACAGCAGCGATGTCTCCGGCCGGACCGGGGATCGAGCGTTCGGTGTATCGCAGACCGCGTGGCCGCGGCAACGCCGACAACCGCTCCATGCGGGCGCGACGTTGTTCCAGGGGCACGTCGTCGTCTGAGATCAACACCGACCCCATCGACTTGCGGATGATTCGGGCTCGTCGTGACACTCCCACGTCTGGATCGTAGGACTGTTGCAGCGGTCGGCTGTGCTTCAGCCGGAGTTGCGGAGCCCGGTCGCGATGGCGTTCATCGTCAACTCGAGCCCGCGGCCGACCAGCGGGTCGTCGTCACCACTACGGAACCGCTGGAGCAGATCGACCTGCAGCGTGTGTAACGGGTCGAGATACGGGTAGCGGTTGCGGAGGGAACGAGACAACAACGGGTTGTCGGCGATCGGCTCGTCGAGTCCGGTGATGCGACGATGCCACTCGAGGGTGCGGGCGTGTTCGTCGGCGATACGGGCGAACGTCGACGTGCGCAACTCGTCGTCGTGGACGAGCACATCGGCGTAGCGACGGCCGATGGTGATGTCGCTCTTGGCCAGCACCATTCCCATGTTGTTCAACGTCGCACGGAAGAACGACCACCTGCGGTACATGCGCGCGAGCATGTCGGCGCCGTCCGGCGTCCGCTCGGCGAACCATTCGAAGGCCGTCCCGGCGCCGTACCACGCCGGGATCATCAGCCGGCACTGGGCCCAACCGAACACCCAAGGGATGGCACGGAGGTCTTCGATCGCGTTCGACGGCTTGCGCGATGCCGGGCGACTGCCGATGTTCAACGAGGCGATCTCGGCCGTCGGTGTCACCGAGCGGAAGAACTCGACGAATCGCTCGTTCCCGTACACGAGCTCGCGGTATTCGGCGAGTGCTCGACTCGCGATACCCGCCATCGGATCGGCGACGCCAGGGTCGTCGTCGCCGAGCTGTGCCGGATCGAGCAGTGATGCTTCGATCGTCGCGGCGACGAGCGTCTCGAGATTGCGCCGGGCAAGCGCCGGGTTGGCGTACTTTGCGGCCACCATTTCGCCCTGTTCGGTGACGCGAATCGAGCCGTCGACCGAGCCGGCGGGTTGCGCCAGGATCGCCTGATACGCCGGTCCTCCGCCACGGCCGACCGTTCCGCCGCGGCCGTGAAACAGCCGTAGCCGAACATCGTGCCGGTGGGCAGCCTCGACGAGACTGCGCTGGGCTCGGTACAGATTCCACTGCGAGGCCAGGTAGCCGCCGTCCTTGTTGGAATCGGAGTACCCGATCATCACCTCTTGACGGTCGCCTCGCGACGCGACGAGGTCGCGATACAGCGGGGTAGAGAGCAGCGCGTCGAGCGTGGTGGCAGCAGCTGCCAGGTCGTTGATCGTTTCGAACAGCGGAACGATGTCGAGCTGTGACGAGGCTGGCTCACCAGGCCTCGGCGGGTGGACGAGGCCGACCTCTTTGAGCAGGACCGCCACCTCCAGCACGTCGCTCACCGAGTCAGCCATCGAGATTACGTAGTGCGGGATGGCGCGCCGTCCCGCCGCGGCGTGGGCGGCGGCAGCTTCGGCGAGAATTGCCAGCTCGCTCGACGTCTGCTCGTCGTAGTCGGCGTCGAGCACTCGCAACAGTCGAGGCGACGACAGCTCGGCCAGCAGCAGCTCGACGCGATCGGTCTCGTCGCGGTCGATGTAGTCGTCACAGACGCCTGCGGTTCGCAGCAACTGGTCGAGCACGTGCTCGTGGACGGCGGAGTTCTGCCGCATGTCGAGTCCGCATAGATGGGCCCCGAAGATGGCCACGGCACGCCGGAGTGGTGCGATCTCATGTGTGGCCAGCGGCCCGGCGCCGTGCCCAGCCAGCGATGTCGCCACCACGTCGAGGTCGCCGAGCAGCTCGTCGAGGCTGTCGTAGGCAGGCAGCTGCGCGTGTGGCGGTGGGCCTGGCACCTCGCCGTCGAGCACCGCAGCCGCGAACGCATGGAGACGGGCGTACATGCCACGCAGTGCACGGCGGTACGGCTCGTCAGCGCGGAACGGTGAATCGTCGGCGGCACGGTCTGCAAGGGCGTGGAGATCCGCCGTTGTTTGCACCACGCGTTCGGTCATCGAGAGCGTGAGTCCCAGCCGATGCAGCTCGCCGAGATGATGGCCGAGGGCGACCTCGCAATGGCGACGGGTGGCGGTGCGGACCACATCTGCGGTCACGAACGGGTTGCCGTCGCGATCGCCTCCGATCCACGAACCCATCGTGATCGCTTGGTCCAGCGGCTGACGATCGTCGTCACTCCACAGCTTGCCGACATGTTGTTCCAGATCCGCAACGATCGAAGGGATCACCTCGAACAGGCTCGCTTCGTAGTACCGCAGCGCCTCGTTGATCTCGTCGCGCACGCGCAGTTTGCTGAGCCGAACCAATGCGGTCTGCCACAGCGTGACGACGCCGACCTCGATCTGCTCGTCGACCGTTGCCCGTTCGGCGTCGTCGATCGCTTGTTCGCGTTCATCGAGCAACTCGGCGACGCGGTTCACGGCGTTCAGCACCGTCTGGCGCCTGACCTCGGTGGGATGTGCCGTGATGACGGGCGACACCTGCATTCGGTCGACCAGATCGACGATGCTCGTTGTCGCTGCCGCAGCGTTGGCCAGCCGCGCGAACGAGGCGTCGATACTGCCGGGCTGCGGTTCGCTTCCCATGCTGCGGTGATGGCGGCGACGTCGCTCGACATGCACGTCCTCGGCGGTGTTGGCGAGCAACGAGAGCCAGCCGAACGCACGGACGACCACGATCTGTTCGTTCAGCGGGCGGTGCGCCAGCAGTTCGTGAAGCTCTTGGGCACTGCTGGCACCATGTCGGCGGGCGTCGACGGCGATGCGTCGAACTCGCTCGACCAGATCGAATATCTCGTCGCCGTCGGAGGCGCGCAGCGCATTCCCGAGCATCGTGCCCAGCAGGCGGATGTCGGCGCGTAGCGGGTCCTGGCTTGTTCCCGGCGACGTGCTGGGGATGTTGCCCACGTGGTCGGAGACCGGTGCCATCGCGCTCAGTCAATCGCGACGACATGGGTCCGGCAAGCGGTGCGTGAGCCGACGTGGTGTCGACCCGCGACAATGGCGGGATGCGTGTCGTGTTCGTCACCGCTGAGCTGGCTCCGGTCGCCACGGTCGGCGGACTGGCGGCCGCCGCGGCGGGTCTGGTCAAGGAACTGCGTGCGCTGGGCGTCGATGTCGACGTGGTGATGCCCGACTACGGCAAGATCGAGCTGGCCGACGAACACGCCGTCGAGATCGACGTGCCTGCGTGGGTGGGCACGGCCTCGATCCGCTCCGGCGTGCACGACGACGTTGGCCCCTTACACCTCGTCCGCGCCGCGGGTTTGGCGCGCCCACATCCCTACCTCCAGCCAAGCGGCGAAGGTTGGCCCGACAATGCCGAGCGTTTCTTCCGGTTCGCCCGCACCGTGGCCGCCTGGATCGATGCTGATCCGCCCGACGTGGTGCACCTCAACGATTGGCACACCGGCCCGGTGCTGGCTGCGTTGTCGGCGCCCCCGACCGTGTTGTCCATTCACAACCTGGCCTACCAGGGCACGACGGATGCCCGTTGGCTGACCAAGATCGGACCTCGCGGACGGCATTACGAATGGTGGGGGGCCACCAACCCGTTGTCCGGGGCGATTGCGTTGGCCGACCGCATCGTCGCAGTGTCGCCGAACTACGCAGCGGAGATCATGACGCCCGAAGGCGGGTTCGGGCTCGATGAGCCGCTGCGCCACCGGTGGGGTGCTGTCACCGGCATCTTGAACGGCATCGACACCGATGTGTGGAACCCAGCCGTCGACCCGCTGATCGCGGCCCCGTTCGATCGTCGCGATCTGACGAGGCGCGATGACAACCGGATCGAATTGATCAACCGGCTCGACCTCGGAAGTACCGACACCTCGCCCCCGCTGGCCGCGGTGGTGACCCGTCTCACCGACCAGAAGGGGATCGACCTCATCGAGCCGATCGTGCCGCTGCTGGCCGACATCCCGATGCGTCTCGCCATGCTCGGCTCGGGCGACGCAGATCTCGCCGGGCGCCTGCACGAACTCGCGGCGCAGCATCCGGAACACTTCGCGTTCGTCGAGGGGTACGACGAGTCGCTGTCACATCTGCTCTTCGCTGGCAGTGATCTCTACCTGATGCCGAGTCGCTTCGAACCGTGCGGCCTGACCCAGATGCAGGCAATGCGGTATGGATCGATTCCGGTCGTGACGGCGGTCGGCGGGCTGGTCGACACCGTTCCCGATGCCGACGCCGATCCGCGCGGCGGCCTGGGATTCGTGGCCGCACGAGCGCGTGGCGAGGACGTGCTCGCGGCGTTGTTCCGCGCCGCCCGTCGGATCCGGGATCCGCGGCGGCGTGGCGCACTTCAACGACGGGGTATGGCGGTCGATTGGTCGTGGCGCGTCCCGGCGCTCAGCTATCGCGCGTTGTACCGCGATCTCGTCGGCTGAACGCCGCGCTGCGACCGGCCGGGCGTGTGTACGGTTGGCGGCGATGGCCGCTGAACCCAACGTCTTCGTCATCGTGCTCGCCGGCGGAGAGGGCAAACGGCTGCAGCCGCTGACCAATGACCGGGCGAAACCGGCCGTGCCGTTCGCCGGCACCTATCGGCTCATCGACTTCGCATTGTCGAACTTCGCCAACGCCGGGTACCTGAAGATCGTCGTGCTCACCCAATACAAGAGCCACAGTCTCGACCGCCACATCTCCCAGACGTGGCGCTTCTCGGCGATGCTCGATCACTACGTCACGCCGGTCCCTGCGCAGATGCGCCGCGGCCCGTACTGGTTCCAGGGCAGCGCCGACGCGATCTACCAGAACCTCAACCTGATTCACGACGAGTCTCCCGACATCGTGTGCGTGTTCGGCGCCGATCACATCTACCGCATGGACCCACGGCAGATGGTCGCTGCCCACGTTGCGAGCGGCGCTGGCGTCACCGTGGCTGCGATCCCGGTGCCGAAGGCCGATGCCACGGAGTTCGGCGTGATCGAGGTCGCCGACGACGGAACGATCGTGCAGTTCCACGAAAAGGTGCCCGACCCGCCGACGATGCCCGGTGACGACACTCGCTGTTTGGCCAGTATGGGCAACTACGTGTTCGACACCGACACGCTGATCAACGTCGTGACACCACGCGAGAACCAGTACACCGACATCGGCAGTCATGTGATTCCCGCTCTGACCGAATCGGGAGTCGCCAAGGTCTACGACTTCTCGACCAACGACGTCCCCGGCCAAGAACACGGCGACATCGGGTACTGGCGCGATGTCGGCACGATCGATTCGTTCTTCCAGGCCAACATGGACCTGATCGCGCCAGTCCCTGCGTTCAACCTCTACAACCAGCAATGGCCCGTGTACACCAGTCGCCGAGCGTTACCGCCAGCCAAAGTGTCTCGCGGACGCGGCGGCGAGCCGGCGTTCGTCGATGGCAGCCTGCTGTGCCAGGGGTCGATCGTGTCGGGAGCGCACGTGGAGCGTTCGATCGTCGGCCCGGGTACCTACGTCGACCACGACGCACATGTCACCGAGTCGATCATCTTTCCTGACGTGCGCATCGGCGCTGGTGCGCGTCTCCATCGGTGCATCGTCGACAAAAACGTGATCGTTCCCGAGTGGGGTCGTCTCGGTCTCGACCTCGACGCCGATCGCGAACGTTTTGTCGTCAGCGACGGCGGCGTGCTCGTCGTTGAGAAGGGCCGCGATCTGGGCCAGGACTAACCGTTCTGTTCGCGAGGACGTGCGTTTTTCGCACGGAATCCCCGGTTTTTCGGTTAAGGGCGGGCGAGGGTGGCGAGGAAGTGGCCGTCGAGGCGTGGTCGGCGGCCAGCGCTGAGGTCGGCGACGAATCGGCGTAGCAGGGGAGCGGTACCGAAACGAACGGCAGGGTGTTCGTCGGGGCTGACCCGTGCGACGAGTTGGCCGTTGCGCTCCACCTGCGTGTGCGGGATCACGTCGAGCACCAACGCCTCGGCCGGTCCGGCGGCCTGTGCGGCGAACACGGCGCCACTCGACGGCGGGGTCGATGACGCGCTGAGCCGACGTTGCGGGCCGTGCCCGATCGAGATGCGTGCCTCGTCGCGATCGACGTGCGTCGGCGCGTCCCAGCCGGCAGCCGACGCGGCCAGCGACAGCAGGGCGAGGAGTTGCCAGCGCAACGGCCCGGTCGGTCCATCGTCGGGGCCGGCACGGCCGGTGAGATGCTCGACGTCCGTCGCCTCCGCCACCATCGCCAGCCACTGACCGGCCGTGGCCGATGCCAGCAGCGGCGCCGCCAACGCAAGGACCGCCGGGCCTGGCGTCGGCGCCCGCAGCCGGTCGGCGCCAGGGAGGTCGACATCAGGCACGAGCAGCACGTGCACGCCTCGATCGAGGAGCGCAAGCGCATCGTCGACGCGCCGACCGGTTGTGGTCCCGACGATGGCGATGTCGAGCGGCGCTCGGGCGACTGCCTCGTCGAGATCGAGCAACGGCAGGGCGCGGGCCCGCACGAGCTCCCCGCTGGCGACGTCCGTCGGTGGAACTCCGGCAACCACACTCGGCTGCCAACCGGCGAGGTCGGCGGCCGCCGCAAAGGGTGCGAGGTGAGCGCCGAGGAGTCCGAGGCGAGGAGCCGAACCGCTCACTTGCCCGCGAGCGCAGCAACGACGGGAGCGAACGCCTCGATCACTTCCGAGCCGACGATTATGTAGCTGAACCCGTAGCGCTCACGGCGCTCGAGGAGCTGTTCGACGATGTGCTCGGTCGAGCCGATCAGCGCAAACGGCGAATCCTCCAGCGTGCTCACTTGAACGCCGATGGTCGGAGACATCGTCTCGATCGTCCCTTGGCGGTCGTCGGTGACACTGACGAAGAACGTCCGAATGTTGAGCTCGATGCCGTCCAATCGGTGGGCGCCGGCCTCGACAACGATGGCCACCTTGTCGGCCACCGCCGCTGCGGTCATCGTGTCGACCACGTCGGGTCCGATCCGTCCGGCGTGCAACGAGGCGTTGATGCCGACGATGTCGGCCTCACGTGCCGCGAATGACAACACTCGGGGCCCGCCGCCGCCGATGAGCACGGGCGGTGGAGACTGCACCGGCTTCGGTGTGCCGTCGTAGTCGGCGATCCGGTAGTGCGTGCCCTCGAAACTGAACGGGCCCTCGGCCATCGCGCCGCGGATCACGGCCAGCCCCTCGATCAGCCGGTCGATGCGCACGCCGGCGCGGTCGTACGGCATGCCCGCCTGTTCGTAGTCGGCGATCATCCAGCCGGCGCCGAGCCCGATCTCGACCCGACCCTCGGACAACACGTCCATCGTGGCGAGTTCCTTGGCCAACACGACAGGGTGCTTGTAGTCGTTGTCGAAAACGAGCGCTCCGGCGCGCAGCGTGGTGGTGGCGTCGAGGACCGCTTGTAGCGCCGGCATCGGCGCGTACTGGTCGGTGAAATGGTCGGGCATCGTGGCCACGGCGTACCCGAGATCTTCCATCTTGCGGGCCTGGTCGGCCCAACTGCCTCCCGGCGGGGCACTGGTGAGCTGCACCCCGAATCGAAACGGATGGGGAGGGATCGGCGACATCTCTGCATCGTTGCACGACCGAGCGGGGCGTGGGTGACGGGATATGTGCGTCGACCAGCGATAACGTGCCGTCTCGACCATGCGAATGCTGGGCTGGCTTCCTCGATTGGCGCTGGTAATCGCCGCTGGCGCGCTGTTGATCACTGCGGTGGTCGTCGGCGTTGCACCGCGCATTTGGCAAATCGCCAACGCCCATGAAGAACTGCCCGTCGAACTTCCTGAGTTCGAACGGCTCGCTCAGCGCACGTACGTTTACGACGCCAATGGCAACGAGATCGCGCTCTATGAGCTGGAGAACTCCCAGCCGATCGCCTACGAGGACTTGTCGCCACAGGTGATCGAAGCGTTCTTGGTGGTGGAAGACAAGGAGTTCTTCGATCACGACGGCGTGAACATCCGCAGCCTGGTGCGAGCGACGTTGTCGAACTTCTCGACCGACGCACCTCAACAGGGTGCCTCGACGATCACCATGCAGGTGATCAAGAACGACTTCCTCGCCGGGCTCGAGCGCGACGGTCGCTACAAGCTGTTGCAGATCCACTACGCCCGAATGCTCGAGAAGGAGATGACGAAAGAGGAGATCCTCGAGCGCTACTTGAACACGGTGTTCTTCGGCAACAACGCCTACGGCATCCAGGCGGCAGCGGAGACGTATTTCGGCAAGACGGCGGCGGAGCTGACCTTCATCGAGGCGGCGTTCCTCGCTGGGCTCGTGCGTTCGCCGTCGGGATTCGACCCGATCAACGAGCCCGAGCGGAGCCGGGCTCGCTGGCTGCAGGTGCTCGATCGGCTGGAGAGCGACGAGTACATCACCGAGTTCGAAGCTGAACGCCTCGCCGAGGAGTTCGTGCTGCCCGAGCGGGTGAAGTCGATTCCCACCCGCTCGACCGAGCGCAGTTACTTCACCGAGGCACTGCGCGACTTCCTGCTGAATCGCAGCGACGTGCTGGGCGACACGCCCCAAGAGCGGTACAACCAACTGTTCCGCGGCGGGTTGCGGATTCACACCACTCTCGACACCGGTTTGCAGAGCGCTGCTGAGGAAGCCCGTAACGCGCTGCCCGACACGCTGCAGGGGTTCGACGCCGCGCTCGTGTCGCTCGATTCGCGCACCGGTGCGATCCGGGCGATGGTCGGTGGTCGCGGCTTTCAACCAGGCGAGCGCGAGGTGAACATGGCGCTCGAGCCACGCCAGACCGGCTCGAGCATCAAGTTCTTCATCCTCGCTGCGGCGCTGCAAGCAGGTGCCCAGGCCGGCGATCAACTCGCAGGCGGCGCGCCATGCACGCTGCCCAACCCGGGCAACGAGGACGAGCCGTTCATCATCACCGACGCGGTGTCGGCCCCGCAGGCTTCACTGGCGGAGCACACGTGGCGATCGATCAACTGTGCGTTCGCTCGCTTGTCGCAGACGGTTGGCTTGAATCGAGTGGTTGACACGACGTACCGGATGGCAGCGTCGCCGTACCTCTTTCCCGGTCAGACCGATCGTGCACCAATCGAACCCTTCGCCAGCTTCGCCACCGGCGCCAACGAAATGAGCCCGCTCGACATGGCCAGCGGGATCCAGACCATCGCCAACGAGGGCATCCACCACGAGCCGTACTACGTCGAGTTCATCGACGACGCCGAGGGCAACCGGATCTATACCCACTTCGATCCCGGGACCGAGGTGCTGACCCCGGACGTTGCGCTCGAAACGGTCGACGTCATGAAGGGCGTCCTGACTCGAGGAACCGCCCGGCGGCAGCTGAGCGACTTCAGTCGTCCGGCCTTCGGCAAGACCGGTACCCAGCAAGACAACACCAATGCCTGGTTCGCTGGCGGTACCAAACAACTTTCGACAGCAGTGTGGGTGGGTGACCCTGATGCGTACACCGCCATGCGTGGGATTCCGGAGTTCAGTGCAGTTGGTGTGAGTCGAGTGCAGGGCGGCACGTTCCCGGCCCAGATTTGGGGGGCGTATATGGAGCCCGCGCATGTGTTGCTGCCGCCGGAGGACTGGCAGGCACCGCCGCCACCAGAGCGACCGAACGCGCAGCTGGTGCTTCCTGGCAACCAGTGCGCGTTCCAGGTGGTCGGCTTCGACATCGTGCTCCCCGCAGGGCCTCCCGAAGGTGCGCCGACCACGCCGCCACCGCCGCCCGATGCCGAGCCGGTCGAGACCGCGCCGCCGGTCAGGGTGCCGATCACGGCACGCGTCGACGTCGGCACGACCGTGCCGCCAGACATCGTCGATCCGACCTACCCGATTCCCACGATCCCCGCCGGTCAAACCGTCGTCCCGTGCTGAGCGCAGCGGAGACACTGGTGCAGCTGGCCGCGGTGGATGCTGAGCTGAACCAACGACGTGTGGCTCGCGAGCGACTACCAGAACGCGACCGTGCGGCGGCTGCGTCGGTTGCGGTGGCCGACTGGGAGAACGAACGGGCGCGCGTGGCGGCGCGCATCGACGAGCTGACCGCTGTCATCGATCGGGCAGAGGCGCAGGGCGCTGAGCTGACCGACACCAAGACTCGGCTCGAGGCGCAGATGAAGACGGTCATTGCGTCGCGCGAAGCAGAAGCGCTGATGCACGAGATCGCCACGATCGACGGTCAGCGCGACGAACTCGACCTCGCTGAGCTCGGCGCGCTCGAAGAGCAGAGTGATCTCGACGATCGGCTGGCAGCACATCTCGGTCAGCAAGAAGCGGTGCGCACGGCCTCTGCGCAGGCTGATGACGAACTGGCATCGGCCGTTGCAGACATCGATGCCGAGGTCGAGCGACTCGAGCCGCAACGCGCCGAGCTGTTCGCCACGCTCGACGATCGCACCGGGCGGCGCTACGGACAACTGTTGGAATCGCTCGGGAGCGCCGTCGGCCAACTCGAGGGCAGCCGGTGCAGCGGCTGCCATCTCGACCTGTCGGCCGCCGAGGTCGACACGGCGCGCGACGAATCGGCCGCGTCCGGGTTCACCGAGTGTCCGCAGTGCGGGCGCCTCCTCGTGGTCTGACACCCCGGCGACACGGTGTTCTTCTGGTACATCGCAACGGCGGTCTTCGCTGTCGGCTGGGTGTTTCGCGACCCGCGCTTCGACTACCGCCTCCTCATCGTCGGTTCGGTGCTGCCACTGATTGATGGACTGTTCGGCGGCGCACGTGCGCTGTACAGCGTGGTCACGGCGATCGCAGTGTTGGTCGTGGTCATGCTGGCGACGATCGGCCGAAGGTCATTACGCAAGGTGCTCCTCGGTCTCCCGATCGGGATGATCCTGCACCTCGTGTTCAGCGCGGCGTGGGATGACACCGATGTGTTCTGGTGGCCGCTCACCGGGTGGAGCATCGATGGTGATCCGCCGCTCCCGGTGGTCGCTCATGGGTGGTGGAGCGTGGCACTCGAGGTGGTCGGCATCGTCGGGTGTATCGCGCTCTGGCGGCACAACGGGTTGTCGTCGGCGGAACGACGTCGGGAGTTCTTGCACACCGGGCAGCTCGACGTCGCTGTGCGACACTGACACCGTGCTGATCCTCGTTCGTCACGGCCGCACCGAGGGCAATGCCAAGGGCCTGTTGCAAGGACGCCTCGACCATCCCCTCGATGAGGTCGGCGAACGACAGGCCGCCGCGGTTGCCGCGGCAATTCGTTCGCAGGTCGACATCGACGCCGTGATCGCCAGTCCACTGCAGCGTGCTCAGCAGACTGCCGCCGCATTCGGTCAGCCGGTGGAGACCGACGACCGTTGGGCCGAGTTGTCATACGGTCGGTACGAAGGTGTACCGCACGCGGACGTGCCATCGGAAGTCTGGGAACGATGGCGGTCCGATCA